>NC_014817.1:152500-752500 GCF_000175215.2 Asticcacaulis excentricus CB 48
GAGTAGGGCGGGACACGTGAAATCCTGTCTGAATATGGGGGGACCACCCTCCAAGCCTAAGTACTCCTCTGCGACCGATAGTGAACAAGTACCGTGAGGGAAAGGTGAAAAGCACCCCGACAAGGGGAGTGAAACAGAACCTGAAATTGGAAGCCTACAAGCAGTCGGAGCCCCCAAGCGGGGTGACGGCGTACCTTTTGTATAATGGGTCAGCGACTTCATGTGCCGAGCAAGCTTAAGCCGATAGGTGTAGGCGTAGCGAAAGCGAGTTTGAATAGAGCGTTAAGTTCGTCGCATGACGACCCGAAACCAGGTGATCTATCCATGAGCAGGATGAAGGTACGGTAACACGTACTGGAGGTCCGAACCGGTGTCTGTTGAAAAAGACTCGGATGACTTGTGGATAGGGGTGAAAGGCCAATCAAACCTGGACATAGCTGGTTCTCCGCGAAATCTATTTAGGTAGAGCGTCGGATGTATTCCTTGGGGGGTAGAGCACTGGATGGATGCGGGCGGCGCGAGCTGTACCAATTCTAACCAAACTCCGAATACCCAAGAGAACTGTCCGGCAGACACACGGCGGGTGCTAACGTCCGTCGTGAAAAGGGAAACAACCCTAACCATCATCTAAGGCCCCCAAGTTATGGCTAAGTGGGAAACGATGTGGGATTGCATTGACAATCAGGAGGTTGGCTTAGAAGCAGCCATCCTTTAAAGAAAGCGTAACAGCTCACTGATCAAGCGATCCTGCGCGGAAAATGTAACGGGGCTCAAGCCATACGCCGAAGATATGGGTTCACGTAAGTGAGCGGTAGCGGAGCGTTCCGTAAGCCTGAGAAGGTCAATCGTGAGGTTGGCTGGAGGTATCGGAAGTGAGAATGCTGACATGAGTAGCGATAAAGAGTGTGAGAGACACTCTCGCCGAAAGACCAAGGGTTCCTGCGTAAAGCTAATCTGCGCAGGGTTAGCCAGCCCCTAAGGCGAGGCCGAAAGGCGTAGTCGATGGGAATCCGGTGAATATTCCGGAGCCAGTATGAAGTGACGGATGGTGTAAGTTGTACGTGCTTATTGGATTGTACGTGCAGCGAAGCTGTCCCTGGAAATAACTCATACATAGACTGTACCCGAAACCGACACAGGTGGTCAGGTAGAGCATACCAAGGCGCTTGAGAGAACTATGCTGAAGGAACTCGGCAAATTACACGCGTAACTTCGGGATAAGCGTGACTCACCTTGCGCAAGCAGGACTGAGTGGCACAAGCCAGGGGGTAGCGACTGTTTATCAAAAACACAGGGCTCTGCGAAGCTGTAAAGCGACGTATAGGGTCTGACGCCTGCCCGGTGCCGGAAGGTTAAAAGGAGGGGTGCAAGCTCCGAATTGAAGCCCCGGTAAACGGCGGCCGTAACTATAACGGTCCTAAGGTAGCGAAATTCCTTGTCGGGTAAGTTCCGACCTGCACGAATGGCGTAACGACTTCCCCACTGTCTCCAGCATAGGCTCAGCGAAATTGAATTCCCCGTGAAGATGCGGGGTTCCCGCGGTCAGACGGAAAGACCCTATGAACCTTTACTATAGCTTCGCCTTGGCGTTAGCAGCAACATGTGTAGGATAGGTGGGAGGCTATGAAGCAGGGGCGCCAGTCTCTGTGGAGCCATCCTTGAAATACCACCCTTATTGCTGTTGGCGTCTAACCGCGGCCCGTCTATCCGGGTCCGGGACATGGCGTGGTGGGTAGTTTGACTGGGGCGGTCGCCTCCCAAAGTGTAACGGAGGCGCGCGATGGTGGGCTCAGAACGGTCGGAAATCGTTCGCTGAGTGCAATGGCATAAGCCCGCCTGACTGCGAGACTGACAAGTCGAGCAGAGACGAAAGTCGGCCATAGTGATCCGGTGGTCCTGCGTGGAAGGGCCATCGCTCAACGGATAAAAGGTACTCTAGGGATAACAGGCTGATTTTGCCCAAGAGTCCATATCGACGGCAAAGTTTGGCACCTCGATGTCGGCTCATCACATCCTGGGGCTGGAGCAGGTCCCAAGGGTATGGCTGTTCGCCATTTAAAGTGGTACGTGAGCTGGGTTCAGAACGTCGTGAGACAGTTTGGTCCCTATCTGCCGTGGGTGTTCGAGACTTGAGAGGATCTGTCCCTAGTACGAGAGGACCGGGATGGACATACCTCTGGTGGACCTGTCGTGGCGCCAGCCGCGCAGCAGGGTAGCTAAGTATGGAATAGATAACCGCTGAAAGCATCTAAGCGGGAAACTAACCTCAAAACAAGGTCTCGCTGAGGATCGTGGAAGACTACCACGTTGATAGGCTGGGTGTGGAAGCTCCGTGAGGAGTGAAGCTAACCAGTACTAATAATCCGATCGGCTTGATCGTTCCCTCAAATAAACGCACCGTACAGTGCTCGTTCTTCAAACAATGTCTTCCTTAACTTGTGTTCGATTGACCTGGTGGCTATGCCGGCCGGTCCCCACCCGATCCCATTCCGAACTCGGTCGTTAAGCCTGCCTGGGCCAATGGTACTTCGTCTTAAGGCGCGGGAGAGTAGGTCGCCGCCAGGTCTATCAAACACAAGTCCTAACCCTTCTTCATAATTAAATATCAAAAAAGGCCGTATCGCTCAGCGTTCGGTCTTTTTTTATTGTCCAAAGCTCAGTGGGCGTGACTTTGAAAAGTCGTGTGTGACTGCGTTTTTAGGATTGAGCGCCTAAGCGGTTTAGCTTAGGGTCCGCCCTGTCCAAGGCCCCGACAGGCCGTATGCCCCAAAGGGCACCCGTAGCTCAGCTGGATAGAGCGTTGCCCTCCGAAGGCAAAGGTCGTGCGTTCGAATCGCGCCGGGTGCGCCATAAACAAACAGCCTCCCCTGAGTGGGAGGCTGTTTGTTTATGGGGCACTCCGCCGGTAGGAGACACCTGCGTCCGGCGCGACCTGGAAGGGCGCGAGGCGCCGAAGGCACACGAAAGGATAGGCCACGTTAAAGCGCGGTGCGTCAATCGTGCCGGGTGGATTAGGGGCATACCTTTTCGAACCCTGAAGACGGCGGTCCTGCGTCTTGTAACCGAGTGAGTACTAGCGCAGGCGAGGGGCTCCGTTGGACCAGATAGAACCCCTGCGCCGGAGGACGTGGAAGGCAAAATACCTTCTGAATCAGGTCCGTGGCCCGAAAAGTCCGCCGCCCTTTACCGGGTCCGCCTGAAGTATAACGGATTGTCCTGATTTGACGGTGACAGGTAGGAGCCTGTCGCCCCAGCGGAGTTGAGTTTTACCGCCTCGGGCGGAGCGAACCACCACCTGAGTTAGCCGTCTATCCTGCCATTCAATATCAAGCTCAAATCCGCCTCGGGCCTTGAGGCCTTTGAAGGCGCCGGTCGGCCAGACCGAGGGGAGGGCCGGCAGCAATTCGATCCGGCCGCGGTGGCTTTGTATAAGCATCTCAGCAATGCCCGCTGCGCCACCAAAATTTCCATCAATCTGAAACGGGGGGTGGGCATCAAACAGGTTCGGATACGAGCGACGCGGATGCAGCAGCAGCTTGATAACATCGTGGGCGTGGTCGCCATCTTTTAATCGCGCCCAGAGATTGATGCGCCAGCCGATCCCCCAGCCGGTCGCATCATCGCCGCGGATTTCCAGAGATTTGCGGGCAGCTTGCGCCAGTTCCGGCGTATCTTCGACCGTAATCTGGTCAGAGGGGTGCAAAGCGTATAGGTGCGAGACGTGGCGGTGATGAATATCTGGGGCCTGCATGTCCCAGTCTTCCTGCCATTCCTGAAGTTGTCCGGCTTTTCCGATCTTTTCGGGCGGCAATTTTGAGCGCATGGCGAGGCAGGCCCTGGCAAAAGCGGCGTCAGTCTTGAGTACCTTTGCCGCCTCGGCGGTGTGGGCAAACAGGTCGCGCAGCAACTGATTATCCATGGCCGGCCCGGCACACACGGAGGAACCAAAGGGATGTCTGTTTTCCGGGGAATTGGATGGGTTGGTGACCATGTAATCTGAGCGTGGATCTTTCAGCAGGGTGGCCTGATAAAATTCGCTCGCCCCCTTCATCAGCGGATAGATGCGCCGTAGATAGGCCTCGTCGCCATTATAAAGCCAGGGCTCCCACAGGTTTTGCAGGAGCCATGCACCGCCCATTGGCCATAGTGCCCACACCGCACCGTCGGGCGGCGAGGCCACCCGCCAGACGTCGGTGTTGTTGAAAGCGACCCAGCCGGGGGCACCGTACATGTCCTTTGCCAGTTTCGCGCCGGTTTCGGCGAGGTCCTCGACCAGACACACCAGAGGATCAATGGTTTCCGTCAGATTGCACATCTCCGCCGGCCAGTAGTTCATCTGCGTATTGATGTTCAGCGTCCATTTTGATTGCCATGATGGATTGAGTTTGTCGTTCCAGATGCCTTGCAGATTGGCCGGCTGGCGCGAGCCTCTGGAGGACGACACCAGCAGGTAGCGACCATATTGCAGATAGAGCGCCGCCAAGCCGGGGTCTTTGCCTTCACCATAGCGGGCGATGCGCTGATCGGTCGGCAAGCGCGCGTTTGGACCTTCACCAAGGCTGAGGCTCACGCGATCGAACAGCGCTTTATAGTCTTTCAGGTGATCGGCTTTCAATGCGGCGTAGCCCTTGGCCGCTGCTATGGCGATCCGCCCCGCATTGAGGACCGAGGGGTCACCTGAGATGTCATCATACCGGACATAGCCGGTGGCCGCCGAGATCAGCACAACAGCGTCTTGAGCCCCGCTGATATAGACACCGCCTTCGCGGGAGGTGAGGGTGCCTGTGGGGGCGATAACCTTGGCACGCAGCTCAAAAGGCAGTTTGCCTTCAATGCCTTGCTGGGTCGGGCTGACCCCCTTGATGATGAGGGTGTCGCCGTCAATCGTGTCGATTTCGGCCTTTTGCGGCGTCGAAAGGCTGAGATCGACGGTAATCGCCTTGCCCTTTTCCGAGGACAACCTTACGACCATCACCTGATCGACAGCCGAGACAAACACTTCGCGACGATGACGGTTGGACCCGGCATTGAACTCGGTAACCGCCACTCCTTCGCTCAGATCGAGACGGCGCACATATTTTGATGTGTTATCGAGGCCCGGAAACAATAGGATCAGGTCACCGACCGGCTGATAGGCCATTTGCTTTGCGGGTTGGCTGATCAGAGTTTCGTTCGCCAGCCTTTCAGCCTCTGCATACTTCCCCTCAAAAATCAGGCTCTGCACCTGTGGCAGGCCGTCTCGGCTGCGAGGATTGGTAGGCGTATAAGGAGAGCCCGCGAAAAAGGTGTCCTCATTAAGCTGAATGCGCTCAAACGCCACGCCCCCGAAAACCATCCCGCCCAAACGGCCATTGCCCACTGGCAATGCCTTTACCCATTCATCAGCCGGCCGTTCGTACCAAAGGCTCAGGTCCGGTGAGGGCTGTTCCGGCGGCGCAGACTGTGCTTTGACCTTGTGACTGAGGGCCAAGCCCAGTCCGGCGGTGGCGCTCATCAACAGGCGGCGATTCAGGTGGGGCATGGCGTTTCTCCTTTTTGTACTATTAATACGTACCCTTTCGCGCTTCCCGTCGCCTGTAAATTTATAAATCAAATTTAAACTGATGACGCTGCAAAAAAAATGAAAAACCCCCTGCGTCCGAAGACGCAGGGGGCATAAAGCGTTTCAGATAGAAGCGCTTAGTCCAGCTTCACTACCACGACCGACTTGGCCGGGATGGTCAGTTCCAGCGTGCCGTTCTTGATCTTGCCGCCTTTGAAGGGGGCCAGAGAGATCACTTCCGGTTGGCCAGGTACATTGTGGGCGTCCATCTTGTCCGAAGTCAGCACGTCGCCCGACACAGATTTGGCCTTCAGCGTGCCGAGATTGACGTTCAGCACATAGCCTTCGGTCAGGTTGGTATTGGCCACGCCGATATAGGTCTTGCCATCCTTGGCCTTGGCGGCGGTGACGTTGAAGGCCGGATAGTCCTGAAGCACGCCCTTGCCGTCCTTGCCTTGCAGGTTCGGGGCGGTCACGTCGAGCGGGATGACCGTGGCGTCCTGGAACGGCACGTACATCTTGTAGGCGTAATAGGTCGGCGTCAGGGCCATCTTTTCCTTGTCGGTCAGGATCATGGCCTGAAGGACGTTGATGGTCTGGGCGATATTGGTCATCTTCACGCGGTCGGTATGACGGTGGAAGATGTTGAAATTATAGGCCGCCACAATGCCGTCGCGCAGGGTGTTCTGCTGATAGAGGTGGCCGGGATTGGTGCCCGGTTCGACGTCGTACCAGGTGCCCCATTCATCGACATAGAGGGCGATGCGCTTTTTCGGATCATGCTTGTCCATCGCCGCGGTATGATCGCTGATGATCTTATCCATGCGCGAGGTCTGATAGAAGGTCGAATACCACTGATCGACGGGGAAGTTGGTCGCCGGACCCTTCTTCGACCAGTTGGCGGTCGGCAGGGTGTAATAGTGCAGGGAAATGGCGTCCATGCGCTTGCCGGCGCTGCCGACCACCACGTCGGTCCAGTTCACGTCGTCGGCGTTGGAGCCCGAAGCGACGCGCACGGCCGGATTATCAGCGCCCTTATGGAAGAAGGCCGAGAAGCGGCGATAGACGTCGGCATAGTATTCCGGGCGCATTTCGCCGCCGCAGCCCCAGCTTTCGTTGCCGATGCCGATGAAGGGCACCTTGAACGGCTTGTCACGACCATTGGCGCGGCGCTCCTTGGCCAGATCGTCCTCACCGGGTGAGGTCATGTACTCTATCCATTCGCGCATTTCGGTCGGGTTGGACGAGCCGACATTTACCGCCAGATAGGCTTCCGAGCCCGTCTGTTCGACAAAATCAAAGAATTCGTGCGTGCCGAACTGATTGGTTTCCGGCGTGCCGCCCCACCAGTTATTCTTGCGTACCGGGCGTTTGGCCGGATCGCCGATTCCGTCGCGCCAGTGGTATTCATCGGCAAAGCAACCGCCGGGCCAGCGAACGTTCGGCATCTTGATAGCCTTCAGCGCCGCAACCACGTCGTTGCGGATGCCTCGCGTATTGGGGATGGGGGAGTCCTTGCCCACCCAAATGCCTTCATAGACACCGAGGCCGAGGTGTTCGGAGAACTGACCGTAGATGTGGCGGGGGATTTCCAGCCCCGGCTGATCGGGTTTCAGTGTAGCGTCGATTTTGGCCGGAGCTGCGAAGGCGGCTGTAACCGAACAGCCGACAGCGGCCGTCAGCGCCAGAGCGGTGAGAGATTTTAACATGGGCTTACCTCATTGGGGTGATGTGTCGGGCGGGGTAGGGACGTTGGCAGGTGGCACTGCCTCCCCGGCCTCTTATTATGTCCTACAATTAGCACGACCTTGGGTGAAATCAACCGTGTTGACCCCGTGCGCAACCGATTGAATGGCGGTAACGCGCGCTTGACGTCCTTTTGACCGCTGCGTGAACAGAAAAAACGTAAGGTGGTCAGATGCTTACGGTTCGGCTTCATCGGCCAGATATCGAAGCGACTTTTAATAATGGCATCCTTATGGACCGTACGGCCATTTAGAACGCCTGACCTGCGGCGCCCTTCTCGACCTTTTGCGCCTCGCTGACCGGCCCGATTCCGCGGCCTTAGGCTTAGCTGTGCAAAGCCATCACATTGACGGTTTGACGTATGATATTACCTGAGCGGCTGGACTCGCGGACGACCGCGCTGTTCCTCGATATTGACGGCACTTTGGCGCATATCCGCCCGCGCCCGGAGGATGTCGGCCCGGAACCCAGGCGGACGGACCTGCTGAGCCGGGCGCGACGGGTGCTGACCGGGCGGCTGGCCATTCTGTCGGGGCGGCCGATTGCTGAGATTGACTATATTACCGGCATTACGGTGCGGGCTGTGGCGGGTGTGCATGGGCTGGAGCGTCGCGATGCGGAAGGCGAGCGCCGTGATCAGAGCCTGACCGAGCCGGTGCGCCACGCGCTGGAGCAGGCGCTGCTGGTGCTGGGGGCGCTGGCGGAGCAGAAATCCGGCGTGTTGATCGAGGCGAAAGGGCAGTCGATCGGCGTGCACTATCGCCTCAACCCGCAGGCGGAAAGCATGGTGCGCACCATCACCGCCAATATCGCGCAGAATTCGCCTCTGGTGCTGCAACCAGGGGACCGTGTGGTGGAACTGCGCGCGCCGGGCCCGGACAAGGGCGATGCCCTGCGTGCCTTCATGAATGAGCCGCCGTTTGAAGGGTTTACGCCTGTGTTTGTCGGCGACGACCTGACCGACGAACACGCCTTTCGGGCGGCCGCGCAACTGGGGGGCTTCGGCATATTGGTAGGTGAGCCGAGGGACAGTGCCGCCGCCTTCCGCCTGCCCAATGTGCAGGCCGTGCTCGACTGGCTGGAAACGGGGGTGACGCATCATGCCTGATCAGTCGTCCCTCGTGCCGGTTACGGCGACAATTTCCGCTCCGCGTAGCGGGCCGCTCAGCCATACGCTCGATCTGGGGCTGATCGGCAATGGCACGGTCTCGGCCCTGATCGACGACCGCGGCAACTGGGTTTGGGCCTGCATTCCGCGCTTTGACGGCGATCCGGTGTTCAGCAACCTGCTGAGCGGTGTGGCGGCGACCGAGGCCAAAGCGCAGGGCGTATGGGCCATCGACCTGATCGGTCTGGCGCGCGCCGAACAGGCCTATGAACGCAACAGTGCCGTCTTGCGCACGGTCCTGACCGATGAGAAGGGCGCGCAGCTTGAGATTCTCGACTTCTGCCCGCGCTTTCGCCACCATGAGCGGCAGTATCGGCCCGTGGCCTTCTGCCGCCTGCTTAGACCGCTCAGCGGCGCGCCGCGTATTCGGGTGCGGCTGCGGCCCATGCGCGACTATGGCACGGAACGCGCACCACATTCCTTCGGTTCCAACCATATCCGCTTTATGGGCATCGACACCGATCTGCGCCTGACGACCAACTGCCCTGTGTCGCACCTGCTCAACGAGCGCACCTTCCGCGTCGAGGAGGCGCTGGCCTTCTTCCTAGGGCCGGATGAGCCGTTTTCGACCGGCATCCTGCAAGGGGTGCGCGACATGTACGAGCAGACCGACGCCTACTGGAAGCGCTGGGTGCGCACGCTTTCCCTGCCGCTGGAGTGGCAGGAGGCGACGATCCGCGCGGCCATCGCGCTCAAACTGTGCGTCTATGAGGAAACGGGCGCCATTGTGGCGGCCATGACCACCTCCATCCCCGAAGCACCGGATTCGGGGCGTAACTGGGATTACCGCTATTGCTGGATCCGCGACGCCTATTATGTGGTGCAGGCCCTGACGCGGCTGGGGGCGGTCGATATCCTCGAAAACTACCTGAAATATTTGCGCAATATCGTCGATCAAGCAGGCGAGGGCCCAATCCAGCCCGTCTATGGCATCGGCTTCGGACCGGAACTGCCGGAAACGGAGGCGACGGCCTTGGCTGGTTATGGCGGCATGGGGCCGGTGCGCGTTGGCAATCTGGCCTATATCCAGCGTCAGCACGACGTCTATGGGCAGATCGTCCTGTCGTCAGTGCATGCCTTCTTCGATCAGCGCCTGCTGCAACCGGGGACCGAGAGCGATTTCCGCGCGCTGGAGCGCATGGGCGAGCGGGCTTTGGAGGTGTTTGACAAGCCAGATGCCGGCCTATGGGAATACCGTACCCTGTCCAACATCCATACCTATTCGGCCCTGATGTGCTGGGCGGCCTGCGACCGGCTGGAAAACGCGGCTTTGGCGCTGGGGCTGACCCACCGCGCCGAGGTCTGGCGCGGCCACGCCCGCACCATTCGCGCCGCCATCGAATCCCGCGCCTTCTGCGGCGAAGGCGGCAGTTTCAGCGCCTGTTTCGACCACGCGCAACTGGACGCCAGCCTGCTTCAGATGATCGACCTGCGCTTTATCACCCCCGACGATCCGCGCCATCTGGCGACGCTGGCGGCGGTCGAGGCGGGGTTGCGGCGCGGCGAGCATATGCTTCGCTACGCCGTGCCCGATGATTTCGGTGAACCGGAAACGGCGTTCAACTTCTGCACTTTCTGGCTGATCGAGGCCCTCCACCATGCGGGCCGCAGCGATGAGGCGCGCACCCTGTTTGAAGGGATGCTGAAACGGCGGACAGCAGCCGGTCTGCTGTCCGAGGATACGGCCTACGACGACGGTCAGCTGTGGGGCAACTATCCTCAGACCTATTCGCTGGTTGGAATAATCAACTGCGCCGGGCTGCTCAGCCGCCCGTGGCGCGATGTCAGGTAAGGAGTAGAAGTCATGGGGCGACTGATCGTTGTGTCCAACCGCGTCAACCCGCCGAGTGACGCCAGTGTCGGCACGCAGGGCGGGCTGGCCATGGCCCTATCGGCGGCCTTGCGCGAAGAAAACGGCATCTGGTTCGGCTGGTCCGGGCAGACGACCGAGGCCTTTACCGGCCACCTGTCGATCCAGAAAATCGGCGGTGTCACCGTGGCCCTGACCGACCTGGAGGCGCAGGACGTGCAGGAATATTATAACGGCTACGCCAACCGTACTTTGTGGCCGCTGTTCCATTACCGCACCGACCTCGTGGCCTTTGAGCGCAGCTTTGACGAGGGCTATCTGCGCGTCAATCAGCGCTTTGCCGATACCCTGTTTCCGCTGGTTGAAAAAGAGGACCTGTTGTGGGTGCAGGACTATCACCTGCTGCCTCTGGCCTCGATGCTGCGTAAGCACG
The DNA here is from genome assembly GCF_000175215.2 of Asticcacaulis excentricus CB 48. Lineage (NCBI taxonomy): Bacteria > Pseudomonadati > Pseudomonadota > Alphaproteobacteria > Caulobacterales > Caulobacteraceae > Asticcacaulis > Asticcacaulis excentricus. The sequence goes on from NC_014817.1 coordinate 163,200, forward strand.
GGGTGAACAACCGCATCGGCTTCTTCCTGCACATTCCGTGGCCGGCCATGCGCGTGTTTCAGACCCTGCCCAAGCATAGGGAACTGGTGGAAACCCTGTTCGATTATGACCTGCTCGGCTTTCAGACCGAAGACAGCCTCAATGCCTTTCAGGAATATGTGGTCCACGCCGCCGAGGGCGAGATGCTGCCCGATGGCCGCCTGCGCGCCTTTGGCAAGACGATCCGCGCCGGGGCCTTCCCCATCGGCATCGATAGCGAGGACTTCACGGCGGCGGCCACGTCGGACAAGGCGTTGGCCTTCTACAATTTGATGCGCAATTCGCAGGCCGGGCGCAAGATGATCACCGGTGTCGATCGGCTCGACTATTCCAAGGGGCTTGAAGAGCGCTTTCTGGCCTATGAGCAGTTCCTCAATAACCATCCGCGCATGGAGGGCGAGGTCTTCCTGATGCAGATCGCCACGGCGACGCGCGAGGAGGTCAACACCTATCAGGAACTGCGCGCGCGGCTTGACAGCCTGTCCGGGCGTATCAATGGCGAACACGCCACCATCGACTGGGTGCCCGTGCGCTATGTCAACCGCGCCTATCGCCGGGATGAGTTGGCGGGGATTTACCGCGCATCGCACGTCGGGCTGGTGACGCCGTTGCGCGACGGCATGAATCTGGTGGCCAAGGAGTTTGTGGCGGCGCAGGACGAACGCGATCCGGGCGTGCTCATCCTGTCGGAATTTGCCGGGGCCGCGGCGCAGATGCAGGCGGCGCTGATCGTTAATCCATTCGACCGTCAGGCCATGGCAGAAGCCATTGCCGAGGCTGTGCATATGCCGCTCAAGGAACGTAAGCAGCGCCACGAAGACCTGATGCGCGGCGTGATGGCCGAGGACGTGGTGTGGTGGCGCAACGACTTCGTGGCCAAGCTGAGGGACGAAGGCGAGGTGACGCCGAACGGCGACACCTTTCCGGAAGACCGAGTCGTGACTCTGCCCATAGCGGGATAGCGCGCCTCCCCCTGTCAGTAGGAAGCGCGCGTACTCTTTACTTACACTCGATCCAGCGTTTGGGGCCGAAGCTTTTTTGTTCCGCGCGGCCGCTGGTGCAGAATTCTTCGTCGCCGACATCGAGCGCCTGACCGGCGGGGGCTTTCAGGTTGCGGGTGGCCACGGTTTCAAACGGCACCAGCGCCGTACCGTTCTGCGCGTAGGCGCGGCGCGGATTGGTTACCAGCTCCAGATTGGGCACCTGACGCGGATCGAAGGTGGCCGACCACGATCGGCCATCCATGGCGTTCCACCACGCCTTATCCCATTCCGCCACGCACTTGCCGTTGCCATTGCTGTTGATATTGCTGGCGTCGGGATTGCCGCCGCACATCTTGCCATTCGGATTGGCAAGACAGCAGTTGTCGTGATTGATGCTGCCGACGGAGACCCAGATGCGGTAGGTGCCATCGGGATTGGTGCGGCGCCCGACACGCGCATCTTCGCCCAGACCGACAATCATGCCGCCGCACATCGAGCCCTGAGCACCGAAGCAGCGTTCGCGATCCAGAACGGCCTGCGCGTGGCGACCGGTGAAAAACTCCTCGCGGATTTTCTGACGTAGCGCCGCCGTATTGGACCAGGTGGTGCCATAACGCTGCGGATTGCACTCGCCGGAATCGCCGCTGGAGTTCGTGGGACGCCCCAGCAGGGACTGAATGGCGGTGCTAATGTCTCGGTTGTCGCAGACCCCGCGCGGGCCGTCGGCCAGACTGGCCGGGCTTTGGGCCAAGGCGAACAGACCGAGGGCGAACGTGCCCGCGACCAGAGCTGTGGGCAGGGATTTACGCGCATTGAAACCGGGCATGTGAGAGCCTCTTCTGAAGGTGGATGGAACTCTCAGAGTTAAGCACCGTCACGCCGCGTTCGACGTGTCGCATTCTGTTGCAAGGCGTGGTTTTTAGCCGCGTCGGTCGGCATGATGACCATAAGAAAAGCCGGCTGATCGCTCAGCCGGCTGTCGTTGTGGGGTGCGGGCAAATTATGCCGCGGCCAGTTCGCTCAGGGCCTTGGCGGCGTTTTCAATCGCTGCGGCCTTGATGTCCGGACCAAAGGCCATGGCTTCCGAGCGGATAAAGGTCACGTCGGTGATGCCGATAAAGCCCAGCAGCGTGCGGATATGGCCTTCCTGAAAGTCCATGATCGAGGCGGGGCCTTCGGAATACTTGCCATCGCGGGTTTCGATGACCACGGCCTTCTTGCCGTTGACCAGACCTTCCGGGCCGGACTCGGTGTAGCGGAAGGTGCGACCAGCGCGCAGCACGTAGTCAAACCACGTCTTCAGCAGGGCCGACATGCCGAAATTGTACATCGGCGCGCCGAGGACGAGGATGTCAGCGGCTTCAAGCTCCGACACACGCGCTTCTACGGTCTCGGCCAGGGCCGAGGCTTCGGCGCTTTCGCCGATATTGCCGAAGAAGCCGTTGATGTTCGATGCGCTGAGCACTGGCAGCGGGTTGAGGCCGAGGTCGAGTTCGATGAACTGCGTCTTGGCGTCGGCCTTCAGCAGGCTATCCTTATAGGTTTCGACCAGCTGGCGCGAGATCGAGCCTTCGCCCTTGATCGAGGAATTGACGATGAGAACCTTGGACATGGTAGACTCCTTGCATAAAAGATAACCGTAACAGATACGATTCTATATTGGGGCAGGGCCTGACCCGTCAAGAGGAGAGGGGTCAGGTGAGAGAAGTTCAGAGATAGCAGAGCCTGCATCCGGCGAGGGGCAGACTAAAACCGCCCGGCCTGATAGTCGGCAAAGGCCTGATAGATTTCCTGCGGCGTGTTCATGACGAACGGACCGTGGCGGGCGATGGGCTCCTTCAGCGGCTGGCCCAGCACGACCAGCACGCGGGCCCCGCCAAGGCCGCCGGTGAGCGGCAGTTCCGCCCCATCGCTCAACACCGCCGCCTGACCGCGCGTCACGCTCTGACCAGTGATCAGGGCGTCGCCATCGAAGACGTAGGCGAAACCGGCATGACCTGCGGGCACGGGCAGGGTGAGGGCGGCCCCGCCGTCGAGCGACACATCGGCAATAAAGGGCTTCGTCGTCGGCGACTGGATCGGGCCGGTCTGGCCCTGATAGGTTCCGGCCAGCAGCTTTACCCAGGCATCGGAATGGCGGACCACCGGGATGGTGTTCGCAGGCACATCCTTATATTGCGGGTCCAGCATCTTTTCCCTGGCGGGCAGGTTCAGCCACAGTTGAAAGCCCTGCATCAGGCCATCTTCCTGCTCCGGCATTTCGGAGTGGACCAGCCCGCGCGCCGTGGTCATCCACTGTACGTCTCCGGGGCCCAGAAGCCCCTCATTGCCTTTGGAATCCTTGTGGCGCATCCGCCCGGCCAGCATGTAGGTGATGGTCTCAAAACCGCGGTGCGGATGGTTAGGGAAACCGGCAATATAGGCCTGCGGGTCGTCTGAGCGGAACTCATCCAGCATCAGGAAGGGATCGACCTCCGGCAAGGCCTGCGTGCCCAGAACGCGAGTCAGCTTGACGCCCGCGCCATCGGTGGCGGGCAGGCCGCGCACAAGACGGGTAACGCTGCGGTGTGTGGTCATGGTGGTGTCTTTCCAAACGGGGGAGCGAGCGGCTCCCGTGTTGACGAGACCTATAGCCGGGTTTATGCGTTGTCAGAAGCCTGTAAAAATGAACCTCGGTGTTTCGCTCAGAGCAACGCTCTTTTCTTATACTTCCCCACCTCTGGTGGGGAGCCGGGCGGCCGGTGCCGGAACCGCACGAGCGTGATGCGCGCAGCGACATCAGGCGAGACGCGGTGGCGGGGGTTCTGCAAGCGGGCGCGGGCAGAAGGTTTGGCGCCTGAAGCCCCCCACCGTCTGCGAAACCGTGCGTTTCGCATCCGCCTCCCTCAGTAAACTGGGGGAGTATGAAGTAGGAGGATACCCATGACCCCCGGAGTCGATCTCGACGACCTGCACGCCTTCTTTCTGGTGGTGGAAACTGGCTCTTTTGCGCGGGCGGCTGACCGGCTGGGGGTGGCCAAGTCCATCGTCTCGCGTCGCGTCGCGCACCTCGAAGACCAGCTGAAGGCGCGGCTACTGACGCGCACGGCACGCGGCACCCAGACCACCGATGTCGGGGCGCTCTATTACGCCAAGGCGCGCGAAGCCATGGCTCAGCTTGAGGCGGCGCAGGAGGCGGTCAATGACGCCATGCTGGAGGTCGCCGGGCCTATTCGCCTGTCGGCCCCGCTGAGCTTTGGGGTTTCCCACCTGGCGCCGGTTCTGACTGAATTTGCCGTGCGCAACCCGCGTATCGAGTTGGATGTCAGCTTCGATGACCGCCGCGTCGATGTGCTGGGCGGCGGTTTTGATGTGGTGATCCGTATTGGCGAGCTGACCGACTCGACGCTGATCGCGCGGCGCATCGGCCATATCAACGGCATGATCGTTGCCAGCCCCGATTATCTGAGCCAGAAGGGCATGCCGCAGACGCCCGATGATCTGGGGCAGCTTGATTGCCTGCTCTACACCAATGTCGCCCCCGGCGACGTCTGGCGCTTCGTGGTCAATGGTGAGGAGCGCATGGTGCGTATCCCGGTGCGCCTGCGCTCAGATAATGGCGACATGCTGCTCAGCGCGGCAGTGGCGGGTCTGGGCGTGGCGCGCCTGCCGGCCTTTATCAGCAGCGAGGCTATTGCGTCGGGACAGGTGGTGCCCATCCTGCCGGAGTATAATACCACCGTGCCTTTGTGTGCCGTTATGCCGCCGGGGCGGTCGCGCACGGCGCGGGTGCGGGCGCTGGTCGATTTTCTGGCCCTGCGCTTTGCCAATGAGGTCTTGTAAGCGCACCGCATACGGAGGATTGTTGCAGGTGCGAAAAGGGGCTTGTCAGGCTTGGTGAAACGTTTAAGTTCATATCTGGCAACACGGAGGCAGTGATGGAACCGGAGGATTTTGACCGGTTGAGCGAAGGGGCAGCGGCCTTCCTGGGCCTGTGCCTCAGTGAGGACAGTCAGGCGGCGGTGAGCGCTAATCTGCGGCTTCTGCATCAGCACGCCGCCATCATTGAGACTGCTTTTCAGGACGCCGAGGCATGAGCGACACCCGCAGCGCGCTCGATCTGGCCCACGCCATCGCCCGTCGTGAGATCACGGCGGAGGCGGTGGTGCGTCAGGCAGTCGAAGCGGCGCTGAGTGATCCCTTCTGTGCCTTTACCCGCGTCCTCGCTTCAGAGGCCATTGCCGCCGCGCAGGCCGTTGATCGCGGCGAGATTTCGGGGCCTCTGGCCGGGGTGCCTTTCGCCGTCAAGGACCTGTTCGACGTGGCGGGGCAGGTGACGACGGCCGGGGCCAGACTGCACCTCGGCGCGCCAGCGGCCAGCGAGGATGCCGAGGTCGTGCGCCGCCTGAAGGCTGCCGGCGCGATCCTGATCGGCACGCTGAATATGGACGAATTCGCCTACGGCTTTGCCACTGTCAATGCCCATTTTGGCACTACACAGAACCCCCACGATCCGGCGCGACTGGCCGGGGGCTCGTCTGGCGGCTCAGCGGCGGCGGTGGCGGCGGGGTTTGTGCCGCTGAGTTTGGGCTCGGACACCAATGGCTCAGTGCGCGTGCCCGCCTCGCTGTGCGGCGTGTGGGGGATGCGCCCGGCTCAAGGGGCGGTGCCGCTGAACGGCGTGTTTCCGTTTGTCGAAGCGCTCGATACGGTGGGGCCCTTTGCACGCGGCAGCCGTGACCTGCGCCGCCTGTATGAAGTGCTTGCCGGTGAGACGCTAACCGGTGGGAGTGAACCGTTGCGCGTTGCCCGTCTGGATGGCTTTTTTGCGCGCAATGCCGCCCCGGAGGCGGTCAATGCCGTCGATACCGTGATGACGTATCTGGGGAGCCGCGCCATCGCCGACTTGCCGCAGGCCGAGGCCGGGCGATCAGCGGGTTTTGTGATGACGGCGGCGCTCGGTGGGGCGCTGCATCTGGACACGCTGCGCGCGCGGGCGCAGGACTATGATCCGGCGGTGCGCGACCGGCTGATCGCCGGAGCTATGCTGCCCGCCGCCGTGCTGGATAAGGCGCTGCGCTATCGGGATCATTATCGCAGAATTTTCTATCAACTGTTTGATCAGTTTGATGTTCTGATCGCTCCGGCCACGCCCTGTCCGGCCCCGCTGATTGAGGCGGGGACTATCCTGATTGACGGTAAACCCGCCCCGGCGCGCGCCCATCTTGGGATCTATGCGCAGGCCATTTCGCTGGCCGGCGTGCCGGTGATTGCCGCGCCGTTAAAAACCCACGGCCTGCCCATCGGCCTGCAAATTATCATGCGACCGGGCCTCGAAGGGGCGGTGTTTGGCCTGATGCACCAGCTGGAGGACGCGGGCGTGCTGGGCTTTACGGCACCGGGAGGCCGCGCATGATCCACACGGCGGCATCACTCAAGGGCATGGTCACGGCCCCGCATCATCTGGCGGCACAGGCGGGGCTGGATATCCTCAAACGCGGCGGCACGGCCATCGAGGCGGCGGTGGCAACGGCGGCAGCGCTGGCCGTCGTCTATCCGCACATGAACTCGATCGGCGGCGACAGCTTCTGGATCGTGCGTGAACCCGACGGGTCCGTCCACGGTATCAGCGCCTGCGGCGCAGCGGCGCAAACGGCCACGCTCGACCTCTATAAGGGTCATGCCAGCGTGCCCTGGCGCGGCCCTCTGGCGGCCAATACGGTAGCGGGCACGGTGTCCGGCTGGGAGGCCTTGCTGCGACGCGTGGCCGATCCCTTGCCGCTGGAGGCCCTGCTGGAGGCGGCCATCCATTACGCCGAAACGGGCGTTGTGGTCACCAAAGGCGGGGCCGACATCGCTGCCGCCAAGGACGCCGAGCTCAAGGATCAGTACGGCTACGGCGCGGTGTTTCGCCCCCATAATCAACCATTGAAAGAAGGCGCGATTTTCACGCAACCGGCTCTGGCCACCACGCTGAAAGTGCTGGCGGTCAAGGGATTGCGTGATTTCTATGAAGGCGATCTGGCGTGCGCCATCGCGGCCGATTTCGCGCGTGCCGGGTCGCCGGTCTCTGGCGAGGATTTGCGCCTGCACCGGGCCATGACGCCTGTGCCGTTGACGACGCGCGTCCGTGGTGCGCGGCTTTACAACATGACACCGCCAACTCAGGGCTTTGCGTCCCTGCTGATACTGGCCCTGTACGACCGACTGGGGGTCGAGGGGCACGACCATTTCGACCATCTGCACGGGCTGATCGAAGCGACCAAACAGGCCTTTCTGCTGCGTGATCAGCATATTGGCGACCAGGCCTATATGGATTTCGACGCACAGGCCCTGCTGTCGGACGCGGCGGCGCTCGACGCGCTGACGGCGACAATCGACCGCACGCAGGCCCTGCCATGGCCCCATGTCCCGCAACAGGGCGACACGGTGTGGTTTGGGGCCATCGATGCAGAAGGTCGCGCCGTCAGCGCCATTCAGAGCACCTATTTCGAGTTCGGTTCAGGCCTCGTACTGCCGGAAACAGGCATCATCTGGCAGAACCGCGGGGCGTCGTTCCGGCTGACCCAAAGCGGCTGGAATGCCCTGAAACCGGGGCGAAAGCCGTTCCATACGCTTAATCCGGCGCTGGCGGTTTTCGACGACGGGCGGGTGATGAGCTATGGCACGATGGGCGGCGAGGGGCAGCCGCAGACGCAAGCCGCTGTTTTCAGCCGGTATAATGCCGGTGTGCCCTTACAAGCCGCCATCACCGCACCGCGCTGGCTTCTGGGCAAGACCTGGGGCAAGGAGAGCGTGTCGCTGAAGCTCGAAGGCCGGTTTGAGATAGAGTTGATACAAAATCTGAAAAAAGCCGGACACCAAACGGAAATCGTAGCCGATTTCACCTCTATGATGGGCCACGCCGGGGCGCTGGTGCGTCATGCCGACGGGCGTATCGAAGGGGCCGCTGACCCGCGTTCCGATGGCGGGGTGGCGGCATGGTAGAGGCCGGCGGATACCGCGCCGTCGCCCGTTGCGACGCCCTCAGACGCCCGCCGTTCAGCGAGGCGGCGGACAGCCTGTTCCGCCCTTACCTCAGCGAGGCGCACCGCGCGACGCTTTCGCAACTGCGCGAGTGGATGGAGGCGTCGGGCCTGACCGTGCGCCTTGACGCGGCCGGCAATTTGATCGGGCGGTACGAGGCCGCCAATATACCTCCCCAGCTTGCTGGGGAGGGGGGGCGCACGATGCGCGCAGCGGGAGATGCCGGTGTGGGGGCCGACTCCGATGTTAACTCCACCCCCCGCCGGTCGGCGGGTACCTCCCCTGGAATCAGTGGAGGGGCGAAGAGCCTCATCCTTGCCTCGCACATCGACTCGGTGCGCGATGCCGGGGCCTATGACGGGCCGCTGGGCGTCATGCTGGGGATTGAGGTCGTGGCTGCGCTGCACGCGCAAAAAAAGCACCTGCCTTTCGCCATCGACATCTACGCTTTTGGTGACGAGGAGGGGTCGCGCTTTCCGGCCTCTATGCTGTGTTCGCGCGTCGTGTGCGGGCAGATGGCGCGGACACAACTCGATGTCGCCGACCGCGACGGCATCACCTTAGCCAAGGCGCTCAGCGATTTCGGGCTGGACATCAAGCGGTTTACAGAGGCGCGCCGCGAGCCGTCTGAGCTGATCGGCTATGTCGAAGTCCATATCGAGCAGGGGCCGGTGCTGGAGGCCGAAGGGCTGGCTCTGGGCGTGGTCACCGCCATTGCCTGTCAGCGGCGCTATGCGGTGACGGTCACGGGCGTCGCCGGTCACGCCGGGACCAACAGCATGGCCCTGCGCAAGGATGCGCTCACCGCCGCAGCGGAAATGGCGCTGGCGGTCGAAACTGTAGGCCGCGCCGGTCCGGATGATCTAGTGGCCACGGTCGGGCGTTTCAATGTTGCGCCCAATGCCCCTAATGTGGTGCCGAGTGAGGTGGTCTTCACTATTGACGTGCGGGCGGGCGAAGAGGCCCCGCGCAATGCCGCCGCCGAGACCATCCTCAGCCGTATCGACGCCATTGCCGCTGCGCGCAGCGTGACGGTGGAGCACCACCTGATCCACGACCTGCCCGCCGCGCCGTGCGACCCGTCAATGATGGATTTATTATCGCAAGCCGTGCGTGAAGCCGGTCACACCCCGCGCCGTCTGGTGTCCGGTGCCGGCCATGACGCCATGGCTTTTGCGGGTGCGATCCCCACCGCCATGCTGTTTATTCGCTGCAAGGACGGAATAAGCCACAATCCATTGGAAGCTGTCGATGCGGCCGACGCCGAAGCGGCGTTTCAGGCCTTGCTCGGCCTCGTACTCAAACTGGGAGAAGCCTCCGCATGACCGACTTTTTCGGTGAGATCAATCCGCCGCAACGCCTGCTGATGGGGCCGGGGCCGGTCAATGCCCACCCGCGTGTGCTGCGCGCTATGTCGGCGGACCTTTTGGGGCAGTTCGATCCCGAAATGACCGCCTATATGAACGAGACCATGGCGCTCTATCGCCAGCTCTTCCGCACGCAGAACCGCTGGACGTTCCTGATCGACGGAACGGCGCGGGCGGCGATTGAGGCGGCGCTGGTGTCGCTGATCGACGCCGGTCGCACGCATGTGCTGATCGTGAGATCAGGGCGCTTCGGCCTGCTGCTGACCGAGATTTGCGAGCGGTTGGGCGCAGATTATGAGGTTGTCGATGCCCCTTGGGGTGAAGTGGTGCCGATGGATGCTATCCGGGCCAAGGCGCTCGAATTCCGACCGGATGTCATCGCCTGCGTACACGGCGACACGTCTACGACTATGGCGCAGCCGCTGGACGGGCTGGGCGATCTGTGCCGTGAGATCGGGGCCTTTTCCTATGTTGATGCTACGGCGACGCTGGGCGGAATGCCGATTGAGACCGACGGCTGGGGCGTAGATATCGTCACCGCCGGCTTGCAGAAATGTCTCGGCGGGCCGTCGGGCTCTGCCCCCATGACGATTTCCGACCGCGCGGCGGAGTTCATCTTTTCGCGCCGCCACACCGAAAAAGGCATCCGCGCCGCCGATGCCGAGGACGGACATCGCCCACGTATCGGCTCCAACTATTTCGATCTGGCCATGATCATGGACTACTGGTCAGAGAAGCGGTTGAACCACCATACCGAAGCCACCACCATGCTTTACGGGGCGCGCGAATGCGCCCGCGTTGCGCTTCAGGAAGGGCTTGAGGCGCGCTTTGAGCGCCACGCCAAGGCCGGGGCGGCCATGACCGCCGGGCTGCGCGCCATGGGCCTGAGCGTCTATGGCGACGACCGCTACCGCATGACCAATGTGACGGGCGTCTACATCCCCAAAGGCCTTGATGGCGAGCGCGTGCGTCAGCGGATGCGCGAAGACTTTGAAATCGAGATCGGCACGGCTTTTGGTCCCTTACAGGGGCAGATCTGGCGCATCGGGGCCATGGGGTATAACGCCATGAAGTCCAAAGTGCTGACCACCCTGGCGGCGCTGGAGGCCTGTCTGGTCGCCGAAGGGGTGGCGGTCAATCTGGGGGCCGCAGTCCCGGCCGCACGGGAGGTGTGGGGATGACCCCGCGTGACCTGATCGGCTATGGCCAGACACCGCCCGACGCGCAGTGGCCGGACGGCGCGCGCATCGCCGTACAGTTCGTCATCAATTATGAAGAGGGTGGCGAAAACTCGGTCCTTAATGGCGACAGGGGGTCTGAGGCCTTCCTGTCCGAAATGGTCGGTGCCCAAAGCCATATCGGGGCGCGGGCCATGGCCATGGAAAGCCTCTATGAATACGGGGCGCGCGCGGGTTTCTGGCGGCTGCACCGCATATTCACTGAGCGCAAGGCCCCGGTCACCGTCTATGGCGTGGCCACCGCGATGCAGATGAACCCGGCGGCGGTTGAAGCCATGCTGACCGCCGACTGGGAGATCGCCAGCCACGGCTATCGCTGGATCGACTATCAGACCGTGCCGGAGGACGTTGAGCGCGACCATATCCACAAAGCCATAGAGCTTCACACCCAACTGACCGGGGCGCGGCCTTTGGGCTGGTATCAGGGGCGCACCTCGCCCCACACGGCGCGGCTGGTCGTCGAGGAGGGCGGCTTTGTCTATGACGCCGATTCCTACGCCGACGATCTGCCCTATTACGACACGCGGTTTGGCCTGAAAAACGATGGAACCGCCCAACTGATCGTGCCCTATACGCTGGACGTCAACGATATGAAGTTCGTGGCCTATAACGGCTTTGCCGACGCTGAACCCTTCTATCGCTACCTGCGCGACACCTTCGATCACTTGTACCTTGAGGGAGGCCGTATGATGTCGATTGGCCTGCATGGGCGCATTGCCGGTAAGCCGGCGCGGGCCGCTGCCGTGGCGCGCTTCCTCGACCATGTGCTGAGCCACGACAAGGTGTGGGTGGCGCGCCGTATCGACATCGCCCGTCACTGGCTGAAAGTGTATCCCCATGCGGCTTAATGATCCCGTTCTCCTGAAAGAGGTGACCGAGGCCTTCTACGCCTATGAGGCGGCGTTGATGGCCGACGATATTCCGGCCATGGACCGCCTGTTCCGTGAGGCAGCCGAAACCATCCGCTTCGGCGTGGGTGAGGTGCTGTATGGCATCGAAGCCATCCGCGAATTTCGCAAAGGCCGGGGCGGCTCGCCACAGCGTAAACTGGGCCGGGTCGAGATCACCGTCTATGGCGCCGCCTTCGCCACCGCCCATGCTGAATTTTTCCGCGACAATTCCGATAAAAGAGGCCGCCAATCGCAGGCTTGGGTGCGTTTTGCCGACGGCTGGAAGGTGGTGTCGGCGCATGTGTCGATCGAGGGGGCGACGTCATGAGTGATTTCAACCGTCTGGACCGCCGGGCCTTTATTGAACGCTTTGGCCTGTTGTTCGAGCACAGCCCGTGGATCGTGGCGCAGGCCGAGACGATGCGACCGTTCAAAGATTTGGCGGCCCTGCACGCCGGGTTGATGAAGGTGGTGGCGCACGTCGGACCGGAGGCGCAACTGGCCCTGCTGCGCGCCCACCCCAAGCTGGCCGACAAGGCGCAGGTGAAGGCCGGTCTGACGAAGGAGTCGGCTTCAGAACAGGCATCGGTGGGGCTCAATGCCCTGACGGAGGCGGAATTTGCGCGGTTTCATGAACTGAACACCGCCTATGAGGCGCGGTTTGGTTTCCCTTTCATCATCTGTGTGCGGCTGGCCGGGGGTAAGGCGGCTATTCTCGCGGCGATGGAGTCGCGCCTGAGCCACGACCCGCAGACAGAGTTTACCACGGCCCTGTCCGAGGTGGATAAGATCGTCTGGCTGCGCCTCAAAGATGTGGAGGGCGCATGAGCCTCGAAGCCCATAATGCCCGCGTCCGGCACGACCTTGAGGCGCTCTGTTATCCCGGCAACGACTGGCTGAGCCCAGCGACGCACTCAGAGGGTCCGGTTCACGACGTCATTATTGTCGGCGGGGGTCAGTCGGGCCTCAGCGCGGCCTTCGCGCTGAAGCGCGAGCGCATCCACAACTTGCTGATCCTTGATGAGAACGCCCAAGGCTTTGAAGGGCCGTGGGAAACCTATGCCCGCATGATGACCCTGCGCACGCCCAAGGGCATCACCTCGATAGATATGGGCATCCCCTCCCTGACCTTCCGTGCCTTCTGGGAGGCGCAGCATGGAGCCGAAGGTTGGACGCGCCTTGACAAGATTCCCCGTGGCGACTGGATGGCCTATTTGCGCTGGTATCGCAGCGTGCTGGACCTGCCGGTCAAAAATGGCGTGCGGGTCAGCGATATCGAGCCCATAGAAGGCCTCTTCCGCGTGCACGCTTCGGACGGTCCCTATCTGGCGCGTAAGGTCATTCTGGCCACCGGGATTCAGGGCGGCGGCGGCTGGCATACGCCGCAGATGATCAGGGGCCTGCCGCGGCATCTCTACGCCCATACCTCTGAGCCCATCGACGTGGCGGCGCTGAAAGGCAAGCGCATCGGTATATTGGGGGGCGGGGCCTCGGCTTTTGACAATGCCCATCATCTGCTCGATGCCGGGGCCGCCGAAGCGCACGTCTTTGTGCGGCGTGAGGCCCTGCCGCGCATCAACCCCATCCGGCATATGGAGGCCGCGGGCTTCATCCCGCGCTTTGCCGCGCTCAGTGATGGCGAAAAATACGCCGCTATGTCGCACTTTTTCAAATTCAATCAACCGCCTACGAATGACACCTTCAACCGGGCGGCGGCCTTTACGGGCTTCCGCCTGCACACGGGTTCGCCCTGGCAAGCGGTGCGCGAAGAGGGCGGTCAGGCAGTGTTGACCACGCCCAAAGGCGAGCACGGTTTCGACTTTCTGGTCATCTCGACCGGTCTGGTCACCGATCCAGCCCTGCGGCCGGAACTGCGGCGGCTGGAGCCGGGGATTGCGCGCTGGGCCGATGTCTATGCGGCCCCGGAGGCGATCCGAAACCCGCTGCTTGACGCGCATCCCTATCTGGGCGCAGGCTTCACCTTCACGGGGCGCGACCCCGACTGGCAGGCGAAACTGCATGGCCTGTTTGCCTTCAACTATTCGGCCCTGATCAATTTCGGCCTGTCGGCTTCGGCCCTGTCGGGACTGAAATACGCCCTGCCGAAGCTCGCCAGCGCCGTGGCCGATCAGTTGTTCCTTGATCAGAAGACGGCCTGTCTCGACGCCTATTTTGCCTATGATGAGCCGGAATTTGTCGGCGAATGGAGCGGCTCATGAGCCTTTCGACCCACGTCCTCGATACGGCCCACGGCACCCCGGCCCAGGGGGTTGGGCTGCACCTCCTCAGTGGTCGCGAAGTGCTGTTTGCCGGCACGACCGACGCCGATGGCCGCTGCCCGGAACTGCGCGAGCTGAGCCTGAGTGCGGGGCTGTACCGGCTGGAGTTCGATGTGGCCGACTATTTCCGGGGTAAGGGCGTGACGCTGGCCGAACCGCCGTTTCTCGACCGGGTGGGCGTCGACTTCGGCATGGACGGGTTGGGGCATTACCACGTGCCGCTGCTGGTCAGTCCCTATGGCTATTCGACCTACAGGGGGAGCTGATGGGGATGCCATACCCAACCGTCTCCCCTGTAGCGCAGCGTACGGGGGAGGTGTCGAGCCAGCGGAGCGCGTCGAGACGGAGGGAACAAGCGGCGCTTTGTTCGCCCCCTCCGTCAGTTTCGCTGCGCTCACTGCCACCTCACCCGCTGCTCAGGAGAGGAGTTAAACATGCCTGATAAACTCCGCTTCTATCTCGACGGTGAGATTGTCACCCTGTCCGGCATCGATCCAACGCAAAGCGTGCTCGACTGGCTGCGCTATGCGGCGCGGCGCACGGGCAGCAAGGAAGGCTGTGCCGAAGGCGACTGCGGGGCTTGTACGGTGCTGGTGGGGGAATTGGAAGGCGAGCGCCTAAACTGGCGCGCGGTGAATGCCTGCATCCTGTTCTTGCCCATGCTGGACGGCAAGGCGCTGATGACGGTCGAAAGCCTGAAAGGCGCGCATCCGGTGCAGTCGGCAATGGTAGATTTGCATGGTTCTCAGTGCGGTTTTTGCACGCCGGGTATTGTGATGTCGCTGGTCGGGCGGTCGATGGGGGCGTGTGGTACGGCGGGGGCCGATGCGGCAGAGGTCCTGGCCGGAAACCTGTGCCGCTGCACGGGTTATGGCCCGATCCTCAAGGCCGCCGAACAGGTGGCGTCGCTGCCGTTTGACGATGCGCACATCCGTGAGGCGCTGCGTGAACTCCGCCGCGACACCCTGCTGGTCCTCAGCTACGAAGACCCGCTGGCCGGGCTGACGCGTCGGGCTTATGTGCCGCGCGACACCGACGACCTGTCGGAAATCCTTATCGAAAATCCCGATATGCGGCTGATTGCCGGGGCCACCGATGTCGGCCTGTGGGTCAGCAAGCAGCACCGCGTCCTGCCACAGGTTGCCTTTGTCGGCCACCTGATGCGCGATATCGAGGTCACGCCGCAGGGCGTTCGGCTGGGGGCCGGGGTGCGCTATTCTGAGGCGCGTGCGGCGCTGGCGGCCCTGTCGTCCGATCTGGGCGAACTGATCCGCCGTATCGGCGCGGTGCAGGTGCGCAATGCCGGCACCATCGGCGGCAATATTGCCAACGGCTCGCCTATTGGCGACATGCCGCCCGCCCTGATCGCGCTGGGGGCTGAACTGACCCTGCGCCGGGGTGAGGCGCGCCGCACCCTGCCGCTGGAGGCCTATTTCCTCGACTATGGCAAGCAGGACCGTCAGCCCGGTGAGTTTGTCGAAAGCGCCTTTGTGCCCACACCGAAAGCCGGCGATGTGGTACGTATCGTCAAGCTGTCGAAGCGCTTTGATTCCGATATTTCGGCGGTCTGCGCCGCCGTGCATTTGCGCTTTGACGGGGCGGTGGTACAGGCGGCACGGCTGGCCTTTGGTGGCATGGCGGGCACCCCCAAACGGGCCGGGCACGCCGAGGCTGTCCTGACCGGACACCCTCTGACGCCGGAGCGTATGGCAATGGCCGCCGAGGCCCTGCGGTCGGATTTCACGCCGCTTAGCGATGTGCGCGGGTCTTCGGACTATAGATTAACCGTTGCTGGTAATATTCTAAAAAAACTATGGCTTGAGATTCAAGGCCAGGGCGGAGATGTGCAGGGGGTGGCGCATGGCTGAGCACGGTCCCCCTCCCCAAAGTCACACCCCAAAAGTCCATACGTCTCTGGCCCACGACAGCGCGCCTTTGCACGTCAGCGGCACCGCCCTCTATGCCGATGACGTGGCCGAACCGGCGGGGATGCTGCATCTGGCCTTTGGCCGCGCCCCGCACGCCCACGCGAAGATATTGAGCCTTGACCTCAGCGCCGTGCGCGCCGCGCCCGGCGTGGTCGCCGTCTTCACCGCCGCCGACATTCCCGGCGACAACAATGTTGCGCCGGTGGCCAAAGACGACCGCCTGCTGGCCGCCGACGAGGTGGTGTTTATGGGGCAGCCGGTGTTTCTGGTCGCCGCCACCTCTGCCAAGGCGGCGCGTGTGGCGGCGAAGCGGGGGCGCATCGACTACGAGCCCTTGCCGGCTCTCCTGACCATTGCCGAGGCTAAGGCCGCCCACAGTCTAATCGAAGCGTCGCAGGTGATGCGGCGCGGCGATATGGCAGAGCTTAAGACCGCGCCGCATCGGATTCAGGGCGCGCTGGAGATCGGCGGGCAGGATCATTTCTACCTCGAAGGGCAGATCAGCGTCGCCACGCCCATGGAGCAGGGCGGGGTGCACCTTTTGTGTTCGACGCAGCATCCGTCCGAGGTGCAGCATCTGGTGGCGCATCTGTTGGGCGTCACCTCCGCCGATGTGACGGTGGAGGTGCGGCGCATGGGCGGCGGCTTTGGCGGCAAGGAGACGCAGGCTTCGCTGTTTGCCGCGGCGGCGGCTTTGGTGGCGGCCAAGACCGGTCGCCCGGCCAAGTATCGCGCCGACCGCGACGAGGATATGCAGATCACGGGCAAGCGGCACGATTTCACCGCTGACTACGACGTGGCCTTTGATGGCGAGGGGCGCATCCGGGCCCTGCGGCTGGAACTGGCCTCGCGCTGCGGCTGTTCGACCGACCTGTCGCCGGCGATCAATGACCGGGCCATGTTCCACGCCGATAACTGCTACTTCCTTGAACATGTTGAGATCGTCTCGCATCGCTACCGGACCCATACCGTTTCCAATACCGCCTTTCGCGGCTTTGGCGGGCCGCAGGGGATGCTGGCCATCGAGCGGGTGATGGACGCCATCGCCCTGCATCTGGGGCGTGATCCGCTGAGCGTGCGGCAGGTCAACTTCTATGGCCCTGAGCGCAACCTAACGCCTTATGAGATGGCGGTGACAGATTTCGTCGCTGATCGCCTCGTTGAGGCGTTGAAGGTCTCCGCCGATTATGAGGCGCGCAAGGCCGAAATCGACGCCTTCAATGCGTCCCACCCCTATCTGCGGCGCGGCATTGCCTGCACGCCGGTCAAGTTCGGCATTTCCTTTACCACCAGCCACCTCAATCAGGCCGGGGCCTTGGTCCACGCCTATGTCGATGGCTCGATTGCGCTCAATCACGGCGGCACCGAGATGGGGCAGGGGCTGAATACCAAGGTGGCGCAGATCGTCGCCGATGTCTTCGGGCTGCGGCTGGAGCGCATCCGCATCACGTCAACGCGCACGGATAAGGTGCCCAATACCTCGGCTACGGCGGCCTCATCAGGGACGGACCTCAACGGCTGGGCGGCGTGGAACGCAGCCACGACCATCCGCGAGCGGCTGGCCGAACTGATGGCCACGCGCAACGGCGTGGCGGCGGACAGTGTGGTCTTTGAAGGCGGTGTGGTGCGCGCGGGCCAGGAGGTGCTTGGCTTTGCCGAGGTCTGCCGGCTGGCGCATTTCAACCGTATTTCCTTATCAGCAACGGGGTTTTACGCCACGCCGAAAATCCATTACGACCGCAAGACGCACACCGGGCGGCCCTTCCTCTACTTCGCCTATGGCGCGGCGGTGTCAGAGGTGGTCATCGACACCTTTACCGGTGAGCATAAGGTGCTGCGCGCCGATATCCTGCACGATGTCGGGCGCTCGATCAATCCGGCGCTCGATCTGGGGCAGATTGAGGGCGCCTATGTGCAGGGGCAGGGCTGGCTGACCTTTGAGGAGTTGGTCTATGACGCTAGGGGGCGGCTTCTGACGCACGCCCCTTCGACCTATAAGATCCCCTGCGCCTCCGACCGGCCCGCTGTGATGAACATTCACCTGTGGCGTGCGGGCGAAAACCGCGAGCCGACCATTCACCGTTCCAAGGCCGTAGGCGAGCCGCCCTTCATGCTGGCCAACAGCGTGTTTTCGGCCCTGACCTATGCCGTAGCGGCGGCGACCGGCGATCCGTGCCCGACGCTCGATGCCCCGGCGACGCCCGAACGCATCCTGAAAGCCCTCAATGGGGGGACACTGTGAACTGGGTCGCCAAAGCCCTTGATCTGTTGGGCAAAGAACCACTGGCGATGATCTCGCTGCTGGCCGTCGAGGGCTCAACGCCGCGCGAGGCCGGGACGCGGATGCTGGTCACGGCAAAGGCCATCTACGGCACGATTGGCGGCGGTAATCTGGAGTTTCAATGCATTGATCAGGCACGGCTGGCGCTGAAACATAAACCCGGCACCTGGCGCATTCAGGACTACCCGCTGGGGGTGCTGCTGGGGCAATGCTGCGGCGGCCGCGTGCGGGTGATGATCGAACACCTCGATCCGGCGATGACGGGTTGGCTGGAGGCCGTGCGCGGCCTTGACACCTTTACTCTGCGCAGTGATCTGCACGCCGATGGGGTCCGCCGTCGCCTGAGCGGAGACGCGCCCAACCTGTCGCCTCGCGGGCCAGTGCCGATGGCTGGGGGCCACCTGATCGAGCGTCTGGGTCAACCCTTGACGCCAATGCTGATGTTTGGTGCGGGCCATGTCGGCATCGCCATTGCGCGGGTGGTGGAGGGCCTGCCGTTTCAACTCCGCTGGTGCGACGAACGTACCGATGTGCCGCAGGGCGTCTATATCCGTGACGCCCACAGCCTGTGCGCCGAAGCCGAGGCGGGGACCGGCCTGACCCTGATCCTCACACACGACCACGCGCTCGATTACGAACTGACCAAGGCGGCGCTGCGCTCGCAAGCCCGCTTTATCGGCCTGATCGGCTCGGCCACCAAAAGCGCGCGCTTCTTCAGCCGTTTGCGCAAGGACGGCTTTGCCGAAGCGCAGATCGCGCGTATCACCTGCCCCATCGGCCTGCCCGGCATTACGGGCAAGGCCCCCGAAGTCATCGCAGTTGCCGTCGCCGCGCAGTTGCTTCAGATTACAGATAAGACCCGCACCCTGACCGAGGATACCCGTCATGCCCAAACCCTTCCCGTCGCTTGACGCCTTTATCGCCGGTCTGCCTAAGGCCGAACTGCACCTGCATATCGAGGGCTCGCTGGAGCCGGAGCTGATGTTCGCGCTGGCGCAACGCAACCGGATCGCCCTGCCGTTCAAATCGGTCGAAGAGGTGCGCGCGGCTTACGAATTTTCCAACCTTCAGGACTTCCTCGATATCTACTATCAGGGGGCCGATGTGCTGCGCACGGAACAAGACTTCCACGACCTCGCCAAGGCCTATTTCGACCGCGCCCACGCCGATAGCGTGCGTCATGCGGAAATCTTCTTCGATCCGCAAACCCATACTGACCGCGGTATCCCGATGTCGGTGGTTATGGACGGCCTAACCTCGGGCATGAAGGCGGCCGAAGCTGAATACGGCCTGACCTCCAAACTGATCCTGTGCTTCCTGCGTCATCTGGATGAGGATGCTGCCTTTGCGACCTTAAAGGCCGCCGAGCCGTTTCTCGACCGCCTGACCGGGGTGGGGCTCGACTCGTCCGAAGTCGGCCACCCGCCTTCGAAGTTTACCCGTGTGTTTGACGCCGCAGGCGCCCTGGGCCTCAAAAAAGTCGCCCACGCCGGCGAGGAGGGGCCGCCTGAATACGTCCACGAAGCGCTGGATATCCTTAAGGTGGACCGCATCGACCACGGCAACCGCTCCTTGGAAGACGCGCACCTGACCTCGCGGCTGGCGCGCCTCGGCATGACGCTGACCGTCTGTCCGCTGTCGAACCTCAAACTGTGTGTGGTGACGGATATGGCGCAGCACCCCATCCGCACCATGCTGAACAAAGGCCTGCGCGCCACGCTCAATTCCGACGATCCGGCCTATTTCGGCGGTTATGTGAACGACAATTACCGCGCCGTGGCGGCGTCGGGGCTGGTCGATCGCGACGACCTGATCACCCTGGCGCGCAACTCGTTTCTGGGGTCTTTTCTCGGCGATGCGGAGGTGTTCCGGCATCTCGATGAGATTGAGGCGTATGCCGGTTAAGAACATCCCTCCTTTCAAGCCCTTGGGCTTAGCGGGGAGGGAGGACCGCGAAGCGGTGGGTGGGGCGCTCAAGCAAAGAATGTCCCCTCCGTCGGCTTCGCCGACACCTCCCCCGTAAACAGGGGAGGAGGAAAGAAAAATGACCACCACCCGTTCTTTCAAAGGCACCTTCTTCCACGCCCCGGTCTGCGGCGGCATGGAGGTCCTGCGCGACACCCTGATCCGCTGCGACACTGAGGGCCGCATCCTTGAGGTCCTGCGCCCCCACGCGCCGACCTATGCCGCCGCCCTCGCCGAAGACCGGGCCGCCGCCCGGCTGGAAACCCTCCCTAAGGGCACCTACGCGCTACCGGGCTTTTGCGACCTGCACATCCATGCCCCGCAGTGGCCGCAACTGGGCAAGGCGCTGGACGTGCCGCTGGAGGTCTGGCTGCAAACACATACCTTCCCGCTGGAAGCGCGCTATACCGACCTGTCATTCGCCCGCCGCGCTTACGAAGGGCTGGTTGACGACCTGCTGTCGAACGGCACCACCACGGCGCTGTATTTCGCCACCCAGCATCAGGACGCCACGCGCCTTTTGGCAGACATCTGCCTGACAAAGGGTCAGCGCGCCCTGATCGGCAAGGTGGCGATGGACAATCCGGAGCAATGCCCGGACTTTTACGTCGAATCCACCGACGCGGCCCTGCGCGGCACCCAAGCCTTTATCGACCACGTGCGAAGCCTCAATAGCGACCGTATCAAGCCGGTGGTCACGCCGCGCTTTATCGCTTCGTGTACCGATGCGGCGCTGGAAGGGCTGGGTGACATCGCCCGTCGCTGCGGCTGCCACGTTCAGACCCACTGCTCCGAAAGCGACTGGGAACACAACTACGTCCTCGACCGCCACGGCCGCGAAGATACCGACAGTCTGGACCGTTTCGGCTTGCTGACGCGCCACACCGTGCTGGCCCACGCCAACTTCATCTCCGACGCCAATATGCAGACGATCCATGAACGCGGTGCCGGCGTCGCCCATTGCCCGCTGTCCAATTACTACTTCTCCAACGCCGTCTTCCCCCTCAAACGCGCGCTGGAAAAGGGCGTGCGCGTCGGGCTCGGCACCGATATTTCCGGCGGACCTTCATCCTCGATCTATGACAATATGCGCTGGGCCGTGGCCTCATCGCGCGCCCTGCACGACGGCGTCGATGCGCGCCTGCACTGGGAAAATCGCGGTATCCGCGACAGCCAGATCGACTGGCGCACCGCCTTCTACCTGGCGACCAAAGGCGGGGGCGAAGCCCTGGACCTGCCCGTCGGCAGCTTTGAGCCCGGCCGCTATTTCGATGCGCAACTGATTGATCCGCAGGCCGCAAGCGGGACCATCCGCCTGATGGACGACCTCGATAGCGACGCCGATGTGCTGCAAAAAATCGTTTATACGGCCTCAAAAGCCAATATCGCACGCGTCTGGGTCGCGGCAGAGTGCGTCGTCGGGGAGGCGCGGTAAGGCTTCGCGGGCAGTTGACCCTGGCCCCCTGATGTGGGCGAGCGATTCCGTGGATGGCGTGTGGGGCGGTGAAGGTTTTAGCCACCAAGAACACAAAAAGCTCGAACTGGGCTTGTGGCACGGGTCGGCGGCTGAATTGTCGAACGCACCGTTTGCCACGCAAGATTTACGCCCTTCGGGTCTGGCCGTGGTTACGAGTTAAGAGTTAATACAGCTTATCCTCCCTACGAAGTGGGGGGTGTCAGAGAACGAAGCTAGGCTGACGAAGGGGCATAATCGTCTGTAAGATACCCTTCCGCGTCGTAAACTCGGCACCTCTCCGTTATATGGGGAGGAGGAAAATCGCGAAGGTGAAATCGTCAGGACAGCTCAGGAACCACAGATTTCACGTATTATGTTTGTCTGCGTCACGCACGGGCGCGCAGCGCCAATCTGTGAAATCTGTGGTTCAAAGCCTTTCGGCCCTTCGAAGGGGCGCTTCCAACGCAACGAGGTTTGTGGTGAGTCCTTCCCCCCTTATCCAGAGGGAACAGATCGAGCCACGACAGGTTGGGGTCTTCACGGCTGAAGGCTTTGAGCGCCTTGAGCAATGTACCGCTCGTTTCGCCCATTTCATACGGGCGAGGGAGCCGGTCGCCGTGCAGGACCTCCACATCAACCGCCGGAAACAGGGGGCAAAAATCAGATCGAGAAGCTGACGCCGCAGCCGCAGGAGGATTTGGCCTGCGGGTTGAGGATTTTGAACTGCGCGCCGACCAGTTCCTCGACGTAGTCGATGATCGATCCGGCGAGTAGGGGGGCGGAGACTTCGTCGATGAGGGCCTGAGCGCCGTCATAGGCGACGACCGTATCGCCGACTTCGGGCGCTTCGACTAGATCGAGCTGGTACTGGAAGCCGGAGCAGCCGCCACCTTCGACGGCGACGCGCAACAGGATCGGGTGTCCGGCATCGGCGGACAGGCGGTTGAGGTGGCGCGCGGCGCTGGCGGAAAGCGTAATCGGGTTCATGGGCTCAATATAGCGCGGGGCGGGCGCGAGTTTTAGGGGGTTAGAGCGTATTTTACTCAGAATGAGGCGAAACGCGCGCTTTGAGCGACTTTTTGTCGTGAATTTGCATTGCAAATTAGTGCGCGGAGAGGGATTTAGGGCTTAAGTTTCACTGCGAAAGACCCTGCCCGTGCACGATCCGCTGATCCTGACGCTTGCGCCCTATAGCGAAAACCACAGCCGCTCCCGCGGGCGGTTGTACAGCGAGCCGGACAGCCTGACGCGCACGCCCTTCGCGCGGGATCGTGACCGGGTGATTCACTGCACGGCCTTCCGGCGCCTAAAGGGCAAGACGCAGGTCTTTGTTGCCGATAAGGGCGACTATTTCCGCACGCGGCTGACGCATTCGATCGAGGTGTCGCAGGTGGCCCGGTCTTTGGCCCATACGCTGGGGGCCGATCAGGACCTGGCCGAAACCATCGCCCTGTCGCACGATCTGGGTCATTCGCCGTTCGGTCATGCGGGCGAGGACGAGTTGCACAAGATGATGGAGCCGTGGGGCGGCTTCGATCACAATGTGCAGACCTTCCGTATCGTGACGCGACTTGAGCACCGCTACCCGGCATTTGAGGGGCTCAATCTGGCCTGGGAGACGCTGGAAGGGGTGATCAAGCACAACGGCCCCGTGGCGCACAAGCTGGGCAAGCCGGCCTGGAAGGCAGTGGCCGACTTCAGCGATTTCTGGGACTTGCGCCCGGAAACCTATGCGTCGCTCGAGGCGCAGATTGCGGCGATCGCCGACGACATTGCCTATAATAATCACGATGTTGATGATGGTTTGCGGGCTGGGCTGTTCACGCTGGCCGATCTGCGCGACATCCCGCTCATCGGACCGGCGATTGCCGAGGTGGAAAAGGACTGGCCGCTGATCGACCAGAGGTTGCTGCGGCTGGAGGCTATTCGCCGCGTGATTGGCTTCATGATCCGCGATGTTTGTCTGGAGACCGAGCGGCGGTTGAAAGAGGACGGCATGGAAACGGCCGAGGATGTGCGCCGCGCCGGGCGCCAAATGGTGGCCTTTTCGCGCACGGTGAATGAGGACTTGTCGCGGCTACGGGCCTTCCTCTATGCGCGCATGTACAAACACTATACGGTCAATCGTCACCGCTCACAGGCGCGGCGCGTGCTGAACGACCTGTTCCGCCTCTATATGGAGGAGCCGGAGGTGCTCCCGCCCAACTGGTACGGGCGGGTGTGCACCAAGGATACCGAAACCCAGCGCGCCCGCGTGGTCTGCGACTATATTGCCGGTATGACTGACGCCTATGCCATCGAACAGCACAAGCAGTTGTTCAGCATTTCATAGAGGCCATTGTCGCGCAACTTGCAGTACGCGCAGAATTCTTCCCGTGAGATCGCTGACCTTGTGAACGAGAATATACGACAAGTCTGTGACGACGCCTAAGCGCGTGCCCATAACCCGTCCTGTCCGATCGCCAAGCTGAAACTCAATCAGTTGCGCGGCCTGATCGGCGATGGCGCTGCCAACCCCTATGGCTGGCGAAGAGCTTTCGGCTTCGATATAGTGAACATCGCGTCGCGCTCCTGATAGCGAGACGCGACCATTGCCGGCGCATAGTCAGCCTTAACACGTTTTGATGAACCTTGGCATGATGGACGGCCAAATGCGCTTCGACCTCCTCTCGCGATATCTTGGGGCGCGGTCGTTCAGGGCCTCGTGAACCTTGACCTTAAACCAGGCCTCATAGGCGGAGGTGTCAACTGTCAGGCCGGCGGGCAGGGCGCTATCATGGGCTATGCGGGTTAGCAGAATCCGCACGGCGCCCGACACTGTCAGCCCCATCTTTTCAAGGACGTCACCGGCGCGTATTTTAATGTCGGGCTCGACGCGGGTCTGTACGGTTACGGGTGCTATGGTGAACCTCATGAGCGGCTCTTGTATCGAAGTGCAATTGCATCACGATCGCCAGCTTCTATTTCGGCTCCAGCAGGTCCCAAAGGTTGCCGAATTTATCGCGGAACACGGCCACCGTGCCATAGGTTTCGTGGCGCGGGGTTTCGGTAAAGACTGCGCCCGCCGCGCCGAAGCGCTCATGGTCGCGGGCAAAATCGTCGGTGAACAGGATAAGGAAGACGCGTCCGCCGGCCTGATTGCCTATGGCGGCGCGCTGACCCTCGTTCGACGCCTTGCCCAGCAGCAGGCGCGTCTCGCTCGAACCCTTTGGGGCAATCAGCACCCAGCGCTTGCCACCGCCCAGGTCGGTATCCTCGATCAGGTCAAAGCCTAGTCCGGTGCAGTAATGGGTGATGGCCTCATCATAGTCCGGCACGACGAGGGTGACACCGGCGATGTGGCTCATCTTAAGTCGCGCTCCCGTATCCAAAAGCCGCTACTCCCCTTTTCGCGGGGCGCTCATCGGCTCGATTTCTTGACCAGAAACATCGCAGCGTCGGCTTCGGCGATCCATTCTTCGGCCGAGGCCTGCCCTTCGTAAGCGCGCACACCGAATGAACCGCCGACGTGCAGGTACTGGCCCTGATATTCAAAAGCGGTGATATTCAGTTCAGCTTCAAGTTTCTGCGCCTTTGTCCGGGCGACGGAGACGTCGGCGTGACGAAGCAGGATGGCGAATTCGTCGCCGCCCAGCCGCCCGACCGAGTCGCCTTCGCGCACATTGGCGTTGAGCCGTTCGGCAATGTGGATCAGCGCCTTGTCACCGGCGGCGTGGCCGTAGGTGTCGTTGATGGCCTTGAAACCATCCAAATCGAGATAGATCAGGCAGGCCGGATCGCCATAGCGGCGACCGTCGCCCATGGCGCGACCCAGATCCCGCAGGAAGGCGCGGCGGTTAAGCGTCGGCGTCAGCACATCGTGATCGGCGTGGTGCTCAGCCAGCGCCACCTGCTCGGTCAGGGCCTTGATATCGGCCTTCAGACGGATGTTTTCGCGGATCAGGCTGTCGATCAGGGTACGCGCCGCCAGTGGCCACTCATCCCCCGTCTGGGGCTCCGGTGCTGGAGGTGTCGGGGCGGGTGTTGCGACGGGGCGGGGGACGCCGCCAAACTGGCTTTGCAACAGGGCCTGCATCGAAGCCGTTAATCCGCCCGCGGGCAAGGCGGAGGACTCGGGGTCGGCAGAGGCTGAGGGCGGCAAGGCGGTCATGGGTCCAAGATTAGCGGCGTTTGGGACGCGAAGCGAGTGCTATTTGCACAGACGCCTCTTGCAGGCCGGGGCCTAATCCTATAGTTCGCGGCCTTTCAGCTTTCGGAGGTGGGCATGACCGCGTCGAAACCCAGAGTCGCCATCATTATGGGCTCGCGCTCGGACTGGCCGGTGATGAAAAAGGCCGCCGAGGCGCTGGACGGGCTTGGCGTGACCTATGAGGCCCGCGTCGTCTCCGCCCACCGCACGCCGGAGCGCATGGTCGAATTCGCCAAATCCGCCAAGGCTGAGGGTTTTCAAGTCATTATCGCCGGTGCCGGTGGGGCGGCCCATCTGCCGGGCATGACGGCGTCGCTGACGCCGCTGCCGGTGCTGGGCGTGCCGGTGCCGGTGCGTGACGGGCTGAAAGGCCTCGATTCGCTGCTGTCGATCGTGCAGATGCCGGGCGGTGTGCCCGTTGGTACGCTGGCGGTCGGGGAAGCGGGTGCGAAGAATGCCGGGCTTCTGGCGGCACAGATTCTGGCCCTGTCCGATCCCGAACTCGCGACGCGCGTCGAGGCCCTGCGTCAGGGGCAGACCGACGGCGTGCCCGATAGCGTTGAGGATTAAGTCTTTGAAACCGCTGCCTTTGGGGTCAAAAATCGGGATTTTGGGCGATGGTCAGCTGGGGCGTATGCTGTCGCAGGCGGCGTCACGGTTGGGCTTCAAGGTGGTGGTCTATGGGCCCGACGCCGAATCGCCGGCGGCCAGCGTCTCAGCGGTGTCCAAGGTGGCGCGATATACGGATGAAACGGCGCTCGACCGCTTTGCCGCGGCGTCGGACGTGATTACGTTTGAGTTTGAAAACGTGCCCGTCGCTTCGCTCGACTATCTGGTGTCCAAAGGCGCGAAGGTCACCCCCAATGCGCGGGCGCTGGGCATCACACAGGACCGTATCCTCGAAAAGCGCTTTGCCCGCAGTGTCGGCATAAACACCGTCGATTTTTATGAGATCAACAGCCTGGATGACCTCGGAAAGGCGATTGCGGCCAATGGCTTGCCAGCGCTTCTGAAGACGCGCCGCGAAGGCTATGACGGCAAGGGGCAGGTGTGGATTCGCGCCGCCGAGGAGGCGAAAGTCGCCTTCGACAGTCTCAATGGCCGCCCGGCGATTCTGGAGGCGAAGGCCGATTTTCTGCGCGAAGTCTCGGTGATTGCGGCACGCGGTTATGACGGTACGGTGAAGACCTATCCGGTCGGGGAAAACCACCACGTCAGCGGCATCCTTTCAACGACCCTGGCCCCGGCGGTGGTGTCGGACACATTGAAAATACGCGCTGAGACAATCGCGAAGAAAGTGCTGGAAGGCCTTGATTATGTAGGCGTTCTGGGCGTCGAGCTGTTTGTGCTCGAAGGCGACGAACTGATCCTCAACGAGATCGCGCCGCGCGTGCACAATACCGGCCATTGGACGCAGGACGGCTGCCTGTGTGATCAGTTCGAGCAGCATATCCGCGCCGTGGCTGGCTGGCCGCTGGGCGATACGACGGCCCGTTTTCAGGTCGAAATGACCAATCTTTTGGGGCCGGATGTGCTGGCCTGGGAAGCTCTGTCGCAGGAGCCGGACTCACGGCTCTATGTCTACGGCAAGGATGATCCGCGTCCGGGCCGTAAGATGGGCCATATCAACCGCTTGAAGGCGATGCTTTAGGTATCTTAGCCACGAAAAGCACGAAAACACACAGGCTGTACACACGGCGCGCAGTGCCGGGCGCTTCTTTCGCTCACCCCTGCAGGATGCCCTTCGGGAGAGAATTGAGTCGCATCTTTTTGGGATTTTCGTGTTTTTAGTGGCTAAGTCTTAAGCCGCTACCCCAAAGCGCAGTTTGCCCAGAAATGACACGGCCCCAAGCAGTGCGTCTTCGGGCTTCAAAGGCAGCTTGGCCTTGAATTTTTCAAACGCCATCACCTGCTCGATATTGCGCGCGATCTGTTCGTGCTGGGCCTCAGCCCCTTGCGTCAGGCGCGTCATAAGGCCCGTGGCCAGAATGCCGGATACGATGGCGCGTTTGGAATAGTGGTTTTCGTCCAAAGCCTTATCGCCCGCTTTGCGCCACACAAGGTCAGCCGACCCCCACAACAGGCGGCGGTACAGCCCTAGATGCTGCGGTAGGCACAGGTGCCCGATCAGGCGATGCGTGGCGCGTTCATCCCCGCAGGCGGCGTCGATGCGGCGGTTGAGCAGGAAGCCAATGCGTTCACGCACCTTCATAGCAGACAGTTGCGCGTCAATTTCATCACCCGCAAGCGCCGCATCCCCCTGACGCCAGAGTATCGCGGCGATGTCCGACGGCCCGTTGGGGCAGATCAGCTCGACTTCAGCGGGGCTGAGGCCGATTCGCGTCCCGGCGACGCGCACAGTGACGCGGGTCAGGCCCAGATCGGGCATCAGGGCCGCACAGGTCATGGCCAGCGACTGTTCCAATTCGGTAAGGGCATTTTCGGACATGGCCGCAGAATAGGCCCAAGCCCGCCCCGCGCCAAGACCAAATCGCGCCTGCGTCAATAGGCAACAACCTGATAAAATGTTTAATCCGGCGTTTTTCAAAGGCGGTGCGGCTTGAATTGGGCGCGGGCATGATGTAATGGCTTCGCCCACACGCCCGCAGACCACGGTTTGCGGGCAGCTTGTTTTCACCCTCCGCCCTTTTACGGCCCGAACTTCAAAAGGGCGAGGCGGTCCGTCACAAGGCTTTACGGCCCGACGGAACAGACAGAATGGAGAGATACCTCTGGTACAGATCTTTGTCCGCGACAACAACGTCGATCAGGCCCTGAAGGCTCTGAAGAAGAAGATGCAACGTGAAGGCTCCTTCCGCGAAAT
Source organism: Asticcacaulis excentricus CB 48 (assembly GCF_000175215.2). Taxonomy (NCBI): domain Bacteria; kingdom Pseudomonadati; phylum Pseudomonadota; class Alphaproteobacteria; order Caulobacterales; family Caulobacteraceae; genus Asticcacaulis; species Asticcacaulis excentricus. The sequence goes on from NC_014817.1 coordinate 191,644, forward strand.
GAAGCGTCACGTCCACTACGAAAAGCCCTCTGAAAAGCGCGCTCGCCAGCAGGCCGAAGCCGTGCGCCGCGCCCGCAAGCTGGCTCGCAAGCGTCTGCAACGCGAAGGCGGTGCGACCACGGGCCGCTCGAAGTAAGCCTTACGGACACGATCCGATCTCTAGAAAGCGTCGAAGCCTCAGCTTCGGCGCTTTTTGATTTTTCTTTTTGCATTGCAAAAGGGCGAGCCTGCGGCAATGAATAGTGGCATGTGGGGTAAGTCGATGAAACACCAGAAAGACACGCAGCCGAACGAGGCGCTGATTGCCATTCGCACCATCGCCATGCCGGCGGACACCAATCCGGCGGGCGACATTTTCGGGGGCTGGCTGATGTCCCAGATGGACCTGGCCGCCGGAAACGTCGCCGCGCGCCGCGCTGTGGGCCGTGCCGCCACCATAGCGGTCGAAGGTATGACCTTTCATACGCCGGTGCGCGTGGGCGACGAAGTCTCGGTCTATGCAGAACTGATCTCGACCGGGCGTACCTCGATGAAGATCCACGTTCAGGCGTGGCGGCGTTCACGCGACTCCGACGTGCGTATCAAGGTGACCGATGCCGACTTCACCTTTGTTGCCATCGATGAAAATGGCAATTCGCGCCCGCTGCCCCTGCCTTGAACGGTATAACTATTTCCAAGCCTGTCGTAACAGTGTCTTGATAAAGACATTGACCAAAGCCATGCGCCTTGTCATTTTCTCCGCCAGTCAGGGAGGCAGAAATGGCCAAGGCATCGGTAACGGACCGGCTTGTCACGTGGTTTACCGTGTGGGACGAGGACAAGACGCGCAGCGTGCTCAATATCACGCTGGCGGTGCTGACGGGTCTTCTGTTCGGGATGGTGCTTGATACCATCCTGCGTCAGGTCGGCAATTACATGTTCCCGCCGCCGCCGACCTTCGATATGGCCAGCCCCGAAGATATCGCCAAGCTGCTCGATACGGTGCCGGCGGATGCCTATATCATCAAGATCATCTCTTGGGCGCTGGGCACCTTCGGTGGCGGCTATTTGGCCGTGCGTATGGCTAGGGTTGGGGGCTTTCCTGCGTGGATAACCGGCGTGCTTCTGGTGGCTAGCTACATGATCCATATGAGCTTCATCCCGCATCCCACTTGGGTGGTGCTGATCTGCTTGCCGCTGTGCGCCGTGTCGGCCTTCGCCGCGGGTCTGCTGGGCAACTACATGCTGATCCGCCAGACGCGCGGCTAAAACAGGAGCCCGTCCCTATTTCGGCTTGGCGTCGATCCTGAGCAGCGTGGGGGCCTTGTCCAGCGTGACGCGCGCCGCCACACCTTGCGCTGCAGGTTGAAACACCGGATGCCCGTCCTTAGTCTTCGGCAGGGCCACGCCCTTGCCATCGGCGCCGATGGCCTGGCCGCCCGCGGCCCCCACAAAGACGATACGGTCAAGATTGGGCACCGCAAGGCTCATCACACCGGCGGCCTTTTTAGCCCCAGCGCGTGCCTGCTCGACGGCCTTCCTGAGATCAGGGGCGGCGTAGGCGGCCGCAGGCGGCAAGGCGGCGGCGATCAGCAGGGTCAGGCCGATCTTGCTTCCATCTGGACGCGTGACGGTCACCGGGGCCTTGGCTTTCAGCGCCGCGACAGGGGGCAGGGGTGTCAGGGTGTTGTCTGCGGCCACGTTGAGCGGCGTCTCGCCATTATGCTTAAGCACTAGCCGGATATCCGACAGCTTGGCCCCAGTCACGGCCAGCTTGTAAGCCAGTCGAAAATGCGTGCGCTCGGCGGTCGGCAGGTTCAGGTAGTTGAGCAGAAACGGGAAGATGTCCGTGCACGGCACGTCCTTGGTTTCGGCCCGCGCCGCTGAGGCACCCACGACCGTCAGCGCCGCCGCCGATCCCACGAATCCCCGTCGATTGAAAACAGTCATGAACCACCCTGCAAATAAGACGATCCCGAACTGTGGTTCGGGATCGCGGCAAAATCACGGCTATCTGAAAATCTATTTGGCGCGGTCGTCAATGCCTATCCGCGAGGGCGTGGCATCAAAGCTGACGCTGACCGCGCCGGTGTAGTCCGTGGGCACCAGATAGGGGGTGCCAGCCGGATAGGCATCGTCAACGGCGGATTTCGGCAGCACCTTCTGGCTGCCATCGGCCATCGTCACGCGCGCATTGCCGGAGCCGACAAAATACAGCCGGTCGAGCTTGGGTTGCGTTAAGGCCAGCACACCGCCGACCTTGCGCATCACGCTGTTGCTCTGCGTCACCGCCGTGGCCAGCGGCGCGACTGTCATGGTTTTGGCCGGGGTTTCGGTGGCATAGACGCGCACGCGCATCGACACACCCTTTTCCGGCCCATTCACCACCACCGTAGCCCCGCCGCGCAACTGCGCCAGCGTCGGCAGGGGCGTGATGCGCCCGTCACCGTCGATGTTAAGCTTCTGGCTCTGGCCATTGTGCCTGAGCACGATACTGGCGCCTTGCGTACCGCCCTTGATCTTCAGAATATAGGCGACGGTGATCTCATCGCGCTCCGAGGTCGGCAGGGCGAGGAATTTCGACAGAAAGGGAAAGGCCTGATCCGCAGAGATTTCGCGCTGGGTCTGCTGCGCCACGGCGCTCAGGGGGATCAGCCCGGCGGCGGCCGGCGTCAGGCACAAGGCAGCAGCCAGCAGGGCAGGCTTGGCGACTTTGACAAACATAGGCAGGTCCATCTTTCTGTTCTTTCCCTCGTTCTAGCCTATGCCTTTTACAAAATTAAGGCTGAACCGAGGATGAAGAGATCAGAAAGGCATCAGGACGAGAGGTGGCGCGCCGTCATCAGCCCGAATGCGGTAGCAATAATCTCACGCAGCACGTCCACATCCACCTCGCTTAGGCGCTTGATATAGAGGCAGCCACCGCCGGTGGTATGCTTTCCGAGGCGGGCGAGGTGATCGGCCTGTTCCGAAGCGCTGGCCAGCACGTAGAGGGTCAGGGCGGCGCTGCGCACGGCAAAGGCGCTGAGCGGCCATTGCACCGTCGTGTTGCCGCTGAGATAGGTGTAGCGGCCAAAGCCGATCAGGGACGTCCCCCACACGACCGGGGGTTCGCCCGTTACTTCGGCAAACAGGCGAAGCAGGGTTTGGGCGTCGGCGCGCATCTTTTCCGGCGCTTTCGCGTCCAGAAAGGCCACGGGGTCCGCATCGGTGGGCTGGGTCTTGGGTTCGGCCATGACCTGTCACTGTGGGGGAAACACGGGTTTGTCAAGAAAACGGCAAAGAGTCCGTCAGGGGCTGCACTTCGGCAGGGTGCCCCCAGCGCGGTGGCAGGCCGTTGAGGCCGCGCACCCAGTCCTCGACCATGGCCGCCTGCTGCTCATAGCCGTAGTCTGTGAAGGCTTTACCGGCGGTAAGGCGATAGCGATAGCACCCGCGTTCGCGCCACAGATAGCGCCACACGGTCAGGCCGTTGGCGTACTGCCACACGTGCGTCAGCTCGTGCGCCAGCAGGGCCAGAACCTCCGGACGGGCCGAAAGGTCGGTGGGCAGGTCGGGCCAAAAAATCCTGCGTCCGCGCACCACGATCAGCGGCCCGCGTCCGACCGTCTGAGACAGCCACGACAGAGGATGCGCCCGCCCGATCAGCCGCACGGCCTCGACCGGCACGGCGGCGACCAGTCCCTCGGGCAGGGCGGCGATTTCGGACGGGGTGAGGGGGCGTTGCATCGCCTCTATGTAGGCTGGGCGAGGCGATCGGGAAAGGGCGGTTGACGCCCGACGCGACCCTGCCTATCCAAAACGCAAGGAGAAGCCCCATGTCATCCGTTGTCACTTCGCCCATCGTCTTTACGGGTCGCGTCTGCGATGCCGAAGCGCGGGTATGGATTGCCGCCCTGTCTGCGGCCCTGCCGGACACGCCCGTCGTGCCGTTGAGTGACGCCGATCCGCAGGCGGTGGAGGTGGCGGTGGTGGCAAATCCCGACCCGGCGCTATTGCATACCCTCCCGCGCCTGAAATGGGTGCATAGCGTCTGGGCCGGGGTCGAGCGGCTGGTGGCCGAGCTGCCGGCGGACCTGCCTATTGTGCGGCTGGTCGATCCGGAACTGAGCCGCGTGATGGGAGAGGCGGTATTGGCTTGGACGCTCTACCTTCAGCGCGACATGCCGGCCTACGCGCGTCAGCAGGCGGCGCGCCAGTGGCATCAGCGGCCCTACCGTGCGCCTTCCGAGATGACGGTCGGAGTACTGGGGCTGGGCCATATGGGGCGGACGGCGGTGGCGCGGTTGCGGGAGGCGGGGTTTCGCGTTCTCGGCTGGAGCCGTACGCTGAAAACTGCCGATTTTGAGGTGTTTACGGGCATGGACGGGCTCAAATCCGTGATGTCGCGGGCCGATATAGTGATCAGCCTCCTGCCTTCGACGCCGGATACGCGGAGGATTCTGAACACCGAAACCCTGGGATGGCTGCCGCCGGGGGCGGCGCTGATCAATTTCGGACGCGGCGCGGCGCTGGATATCGACGCGCTGTTGCAGGCGCTGGACCACACCCTGTCGCACGCCGTGCTCGATGTGTTTGAGTCTGAACCTTTGGAGGCCGCGTCGCCCCTGTGGAACCATCCGCAGGTGACGGTCCTGCCGCACATCTCCGCTCCAACCAATGTGAACACGGCTGCGCAGGTGGTGGCGGAAAACCTGCGCCTCTGGCGGATGACAGGCCAATTGCCGCCGACGGTTGAGCGCTTGCACGGCTACTGAGTCTGCAATGTCTTGCAAGATACGGTCTCACGTGTAACCTCTCTCAGCTAAAGGCTGGAGGGCATTGGGTTATGAAGCGTCTGGTATTCCTGTTGAGCATAGCGGTCGGTCTGGGGGGGGCGGTTCAGGCGGCACCCAAACCCGATCCGGTGCGCGAAGCCTCCGTGGATCAGCTTCAGTCGGCTATGGCGCGCGGCGAGCTATCTGCAGAGGCCATCACTAGGGCCTCCATCCGTCGGATCGAAGCCTTTGACAAATCGCGTCAACTCAATGCCGTGATCGCGCTCAATCCCGATGCGCTGGCCGAAGCCCGCGCGCTCGATGCAGAGCGTAAGGCGGGCAAGGTGCGAGGGCCCCTGCACGGCATCCCGGTTCTGATCAAGGACAATGTCGAAACCAGGGACGCGATACCGACCACGGCGGGGTCTCTGGCGCTTAAAGACAATGTGACCGGGCGTGACGCGCCGGTGGTGGCGCGGCTGCGGGCCGCCGGGGCGGTCATTCTCGGCAAGACCAACCTGTCGGAATGGGCCAATATCCGCTCGACCCGTTCGATGAGTGGCTGGAGCGCCGTCGGCGGCCTGACCGGTAATGCCTATGATGCGCGCCGTTCAGCCTGTGGCTCCTCTTCGGGCAGCGGTACGGCAGTGGCGTGGAGCTTCGCCGCTCTGGCCGTCGGGACGGAAACCGATGGTTCGGTCGTCTGTCCGTCCGCCATGAATGGACTGGTAGGACTGAAACCTTCCATGGGGCTGATTTCACGCACCCATGTTGTGCCCATCTCGCACAGTCAGGATATTCCGGGACCGATGGGGCGTAGCGTGCGCGACGTGGCTCTGATGCTGTCGGCCATGGCTGGCAGCGACCCGGCCGATCCGGTGACTCAGGAAGCCGATGCCCGCAAGGTGGATTATGCGGCGGGCCTGTCGCCCGATGCTCTGAAAGGGGTGCGTATTGGCGTGCTGCGCGACCGCACCGGCGGGCCGGGCAAGGTCGAAACCGCCTTTAACGCCGCGCTCAAACACCTGGAAGCCGCGGGCGCTGTGCTGGTCGATATTACCGACTCCTCGATCGAGGGGCTGGATGCGGCTGAACTTAATGTGCTTCAGACCGAGCTGAAGGCCGATCTCAACGCCTATCTGGCCACCACGCCATCGACGGTCAAAACGCGCACCCTGTCGGACGTCATCGCCTTCAACAAAACTGAGGTCGTCCGCGAAATGCCTTTCTTCGGGCAGGAGTTCTTCGAGGCCGCAGAAAAAACCAATGGACTAGACGATCCGGCCTATAAGGCTGCCGCCACCCGTGCGAAAAGCTTTGCGCGCAGCCATATAGACGGGCTTCTTAGCGCCTATGGCGTGGCGTTGCTGGTCGCGCCGACCTATGGCCTGCCGTGGCTGTCGGATGAGGTCAATGGCGATCAGTTTTCCGGACCGTCGGCCAGTCAGTGGCCCGCCATGTCAGGTTATCCGCACCTGACCGTGCCGATGGGGCAGGTGCAGGGCCTGCCGTTGGGGATGTCGTTTATCGGTACGCAGTGGTCGGACGCAAAGTTACTGAGTGCCGGTTACGCTTTCGAGCAGGTGGCGAAGGCTCGGGTGGCGCCGAACCAATAACGTAATACGTCTTGAGGTGTTTTTGACGGGGCGCACCTGTGACCGCGCCTTCATCCTTATGCGGTTGGGCGTAGGGTACGCAGAGAAAGCTGTTCTGCCGAGGATAAGATGACCCACCGTATCGTCCCTGCCGCCACCAAGGTGCTGAGCCTTCTTCCCATTGTTCAGACCCTGACGGGTCGCGCCCCTTCGGCAAAACTGATGGCGGCGGCGGGCCTGATCAATACGCCCTATGCACGGCGCGTTGCGCCCGGCCTCAGCGGTCTGATCAGTGTCGGTCTGGCCGTCGTGGCGGTGGTGGGCTTCGTGAAGAACATCCAACACCGCAAGACGACACGGATCAGCGGGAGGCGGAGATGAGCGCCATCTTCGCGGCTGATGCCGCTTTGCGGGCCCGTCGCGTGCTGTGCCTCAGTCTTTGGACGGCGGGGGTGGTGCTGACGGTGGGTAGCGGGGCGGTTGCCGCGCGTATCGCCACTTTCGATGGCACCATGCTGACGCAGGTCGATGATCGCCGGGACCCGCACGCCATTTTCCCTGCTACGGAATCCGTAGAGCGCGATGTGCTGGATGTCCGCCCGACGGTGATGGCAACGCTTACCCGCGCTGGTGTCTGGCCCGCGACTGAGGCCTTACCCTCTCCCGAACACCCCTCTTCTGTGAGCTCTAAAACCTCGGCGGCGGCGGACATGGTCTACGTGTCGCCGGACGCCAGCGATACTGCGGCTCCGGTAGAGGCTACCCGGCCGCGCGCCGTGCCGGGCGTCATAGAATGCACGGATACGTGTTTCGACGCGTCTCAGGTGGCCACAGAGGCTGTCGAAACCGCTGGCGGTGACACCGCCTCCCTGCCGACGGTTACGCCCGAGGCGGCGGCCAAGCCGGAAACGGTGGCGCTCGATGACCTGTTGCCCCGCCGGTGAGCCCGGTCAGCCTATGGACGAGGGTCCGGGGCCGGGTTAGGATGCCCGCTCTGAAAAACAACGAGGAGGGGGCATCGTATGCGGGTGAGAGTCAAAAAGGGGCTTATCAGCCTTGCGGTAATGGCCGCAGTGAGTTTGGGGGCTCAGGCGCACGCCCAGAGCGCCACACCCGCTCAGGGTGATGCCCCGGCGGCTGCGCTCAAGACCTGTATTGCCGGGGCAGTGACGGCGGAAGACGAACGCCTGATCCTGCGCTACGTCTTTTTCATCATGGCACGGCACCCAGACGTCTCGCGCTACGCGACCATTTCCCAGGACGAACGTATCGCCCTTGACCGTGACGTCGGGAGCATGATGACGCGGCTGATGGTCGATCAGTGCGGGGCTGAAATCCGCGCAATCTATAAGACAGGCAATAAAAATGTAATTGAGGCCGCTTTCGGTGAGGCCTTTTCCGGCGTGGGTGAGCGCGGCATGAAGGACCTGATGACGCATCCCGATGTGCAGGTAGCCTCTATGGGTTTCGTCAGCCATATGGATATGAACAAGTTGGTTAAGCTTTTTGTGGTGCAATAGGGTCGGCTTTCATTAACCCCAGTCGTTAACCGGAAACCGCCTCTTAAGATTTGGCGGGGTAAGGTCGGGAGAATCACGAAGTTCTCCGGACCCCGCCTGCATGTTTCAGATAATCGGTATTGTCGTCCTGTTTGCCTGTGTCTTTGGCAGCTACCTGCTGTCGGGCGGCTCGATGGCGCCGATACTGCACTCGCTGGCCTATGAAATGATGGGGATTGGCGGGGCGGCGGTCGCCTCTGTGCTGATCTCCAACGACCTGCACACCATCAAGGGGATGGGCGGCGGCATGGGCAAGGTGTTCGGCGGGGCCAAATGGAAGCCCTCAGATTACCGCGATCTGTTGTCGTTGTTGTTCCAGTTAACCAAGACGATGAAGGCCAAGGGCGTTATCGCGTTGGAAAGTCATATCGAAAAGCCTCAGGAGTCCTCGATCTTTTCCCGCTACCCCAAGATCATGAAGGACCATTTTGCCATCGACTTTATCTGCGACACGCTGCGCATGATGACGATGAACCTCGAAGACCCGCATCAGGTCGAGGACGCGATGGAAAAGCAGCTCGAAAAGCACCATCACGAAGCCATGCACCCCGCCCACGCCATGCAGAGCGTCGCCGACGCTCTGCCGGCGCTGGGTATCGTTATCGCCGTTCTGGGGGTTATCAAGACCATGGGCGCCATCACCGAGCCGCCGGAAGTTCTGGGCGGTATGATCGGCGGCGCACTGGTCGGGACATTTCTGGGCGTTATGTTGGCCTATGGTCTGGTCGGGCCCTTCGCGACGCGCATGAATGGTGTGGTCGAAGAAGAGGCGGCCTTCTATAAAATCATCCAGGCGGTGCTGGTGGCGCACCTGCACGGCAATGCTGCGCAGATTTCGGTGGAAATCGGTCGCGGCAACATCCCGTCAGGCGCGCAGCCGTCCTTCGCGGAAATGGAAGAAGCACTCAATAACATCCCGAACGAGTAGCTTCACCTTAACAGGGGCAAAGAGGGCCCCGGAAAAAGCCGCAATTCTCCCCTCAGGCGTATTTTGGGGGAGAATGGCGGCTTTGTTGCGAGAGGTGATCACATATTTGTGAAAACACCTCTTGCGAGACTCAGCGGTTTTGCGTATGAAGGAGTCGGGCGCAGTTGCTAGGCGCTCTAACGTTAGAATCTAAGGATCTGGATCCATGACCTCTGAAATCGTCCGCAAGGCCCTGCTCGCCGCCGCCGCCGTCGCCGCTCTGTCGGTTGCCGCTTGCTCGAAGCCGGCTGAAGAGCCCGCCGCCACCGAAGAATCCGCTCCGGCTGACGCTTCGGCTGACGCCTCGGCCACTGTCGAAGCTTCGGAAGCCGCTTCGCCGGCCGCCGTCGAAGCTCCGGCTGCTGAAGCTCCGGCTGCTGCTCACTAATCCCCTGCGCCTCACGGCGCTGGATTAGACAAGAGTTTGGAAGAGGTCGTTCCCGGGAACGACCTCTTCTTTTTTGTGCGTGAGCCCGATGACTGACGACCCCCAGCTTTATTTTGCCGATGACGGTAACCCACGTTCGGCGCGTTTCGATGATATCTACTATTCCTTGCAGGACGGTCTGTCGGAGACGCGGGCGGTGTTCTTGAACGGCTGCCGCCTGCCTGACGGCTGGGCCGGACGTCGCCATTTCACGGTGGCGGAACTGGGGTTTGGCACAGGGCTTAATATCGCCGCCCTGATGCAGCTTTGGGCCAGCCACCGCCCGGCTGGTGGGCATTTGCACCTCTTTTCCGTCGAAGCCTATCTGATGCCGCGTGAAGCCGCCGCCCGCGCGCTCGCCAGCTGGCCGGAGCTGTCGCCTATTGCTGAGGCGATCATCACGCGCTGGCCCCCGCAACGGCGCGGCTTTCACCTGATGACATTCCCCGAATGGGGCGTGACCCTGACGCTGGCCCTGATGGATGTGCGTGACGCGCTTCGCCAGTGGGACGGGCAGGCTGATGCGTGGTTTCTCGATGGATTTTCCCCGGCGCAGAATCCCGACATGTGGGCCGATGATGTGCTGAGCGCGGTGGCTGCGCATAGCGCACCGGGCGCGCGTCTGGCCACCTTCACTGTGGCGGGCTTTGTACGGCGCGGGCTTCAGGCCGCCGGCTTTGAGGTGTCGAAACACCCCGGCTTTGGCCGCAAGCGCGAGCGGCTGGAGGCGGTTTTCCCCGGCGCGGTAGAAGTACCTGCAACGCCTGAGCGCATCGCCGTGATCGGCGGGGGCATTGCCGGGGCTTCCATAGTCCACGCCCTTCGCCACTATGGCTATCAAGCCACCGTTTTCGATATTGGCCCGCAGGCGTCGGGCAATCCGGCGGGACTGGTCACGCCGCGGCTGGATGCCGGGGGCGGAGCGATCAGCGCCCTGTTTGCCGATGCGCTGTATGCTGCCACGGACCTCTATGCACACCTGTGCCACGCAGCCGTGTTGGCGCGGGGCGTGCAACAAAGTTGCGGCGACGCGCGCGACGAAGCACGCTTTGCTAAGGTCGCCGCCCAGTCTGACTTTGCGCCGGATGACATGCAGGTCAATGCGGAAGGTCTCAGGATGGCTCGCGCCCTTTCGGTGCGACCGCCGGAGGTCGTCAAGGTGCTTCTGGGAGACGCTGTCGTGCTGACAGAAACCGTTGTGCGCGTGGAGACCGGCGCGCCGGTATATATCGTCACTGACCGCGCTGTCCACGAATTTGACCGGGTGTTCCTGGCCTGTGGCGACGGGATCTTCGATCTCCCGTGGGCCGAGGCGCTCGATCTGCGTCCCGTGCGCGGGCAGATCGAAACCGCCATGGCGCCGCCACCGAACACGCAGCCACAGGCCTGGGGGGGCTATTACGTGCCGATGCCCGAAGGTTTTGTGTTCGGTTCTACCCATATTCGTGGCGATCGTGGTGTTGAAGCGCGTGACGATGATCGCGCCCACAATCTCGACACGCTGCGCGCCGTCCTCCCCGAAGCGGCGGACAGGGCCGCGGGAGGCACAGAGTCGCGTGCCGCGGTGCGTGTCACCACCCGCGACCACCTGCCGGTGATGGGGGAGGTGGGGTCTGGCGTTACGGCCCTGAGCGGATTAGGGGCGCGTGGCCTGTGTCTGGGGCCGTTGCTTGGCATGGCGGCGGTGGCGCAGGCGCTGGGGGTGCCGTCGCCGCTGACTGTGGCATCCGCGCATCGGTTGCGCCCGGAAAGATTACAGGCTGTTCATAGTCATTAAATGGCCCGATTCCGCTCGCCTCATTGGAGATAATGGACCGTCGCGTGCGGTTTGGCGAAGGAGTAATGCGATGAAGACTCTGATGACTGTGGCAGCTCTCGCGGCCGCCGGGCTGACGACTCTCAGCCTGCTTCCGGCGCAAGCGCAATCTTCGGCCTCCGCTCAGCCGGACCGTGAGCGTGTGGCTACGACAGTGGCGCAAAAGGAAATGCGCAAATGTTTCCGCAGCGACGATATCGACCGCTTTAACCCTGTCGATTCGCGCACCATGATCGTCGAAACCTATGGCCGCCAGAATTACAAACTGGAACTGAGCGGCGCCTGTATGGGCATTGAGGACGCCTTTCGTATTGGTATCCGGACGCGCGCCGGGGCGCTTAATGTGTGCGGCGGCTTTGATGCGGAGGTTCTCTATTCTGAGCCGGGGTCGGGCCGTCTGGCGCGCTGCCACATCACCGACGTCAAAGCCATTACCAAGGAAGAGGCCGACCGTATCGAAGGCGTCACGCCGAAGACGGCGGAAAACAGGGACAGAGAAGGGACGTAAGAGGGTGTAGAGATGAAAGACATGATGAAACTGGCGGCCGTGATCGTTGTGGTGACCGGCGGACTGGGGGCCTTGAGCCTGGCCTCTGCCGCTCCCGAAGACGCGCCCAAACCGGAGGGCAAGGCGCGGTGCCTTGACGCCAGCCACCTGAACCGCAAAATGGTGGTCGATAAGACGACGCTCCTAATCGAGGACAGTTTCGGGCGTTCGGCCCTGCTGAAGCTCTCGGCGCCTTGTCAGAACCTCGACGATCTGGACAAGATCGGCTTTGAATTTTTAGGCGGCACGCAGATTTGCGACCGGCGCGACGTCAAGATTCTCTATTCGCGTTTTGATGAGGCACCGGTCCGCTGTCTGATCGAATCCATCACGCCGTTGACGAAGGAAGAGGCCAAAAAGTACTAAAGATACAGGATCTCACCGGGGTTGGGGGTGTCCCGCCGGTGGATCACGTCCTCGCAGACTTGTCGGATGTCTTCAAACCGGAAGGGTTTGGGCAAGATAAAGTCCACCTTGGCGCGACGGGCGGCATTGAGCGAATGACTGGCGGCCAGCGGTGCCCCCTTGCGAATGGCGGTCATGACGGCAATCGGGTGTTTGGCGCGGCGTGACGATAGTCATCAATGTGATCGAGCGAGTTTTCATCGGCTATGAAGACGTCGATTACCAAAAGGGCCCAGGTCTGCCGAGCCAGTTCCTGAAGGGCATTGGGGCGATTGGTGGCCAGACCGGGGGCAAAACCCGCGCGCTCGAACATGTGTCCGATCAGTTGCGCCTGAGTCAGGCTGTCTTCGATGATGGGAACGCTGGGGGTCATGGGTACGCTGGTTGATGTTACGCTGATACTAAAATTACAGCGTTCTGGTTAAGTAGGTTTGAATGTTCGGAAGGGTCAGCCGAATTTACCCGGCCGAAGGGATTGGCTAAGGAGAGACAGATGCGACGTCTGAATGGAAAGGCCCTGTTCGCCGTGATGGGTGTTGCCGGCGGGTTGCTGGCCATGGGCGTCCTACCCGTGAGTTCGCAGGCCGCGGACGGCAAAAAGGCCCCGCCGCGCTGCGTGAACGGGCCGGGGATCGACACGACCGTTCTCGATCAGGAGACGATACTGGCGGAAGGCGCCGGCCGGGGCGGGGTGCTGATCAAGGTCGAGGGCTGCCGGCTGACGCCCTATGATATTTTGGTGTTCGAATATCGTGGCTCGGTGCAGGTTTGTGATCCGCTGGATGTGCAGCTTTCGGTGCGCCAGAGCGGCGGGGGCGGCTTTAAGACGCCATGCTTCGTGCAGTCGGTGACACCGGTCAGCGCCGAAGAGGTCAAGACGCTGCGCAAGCAGAAGTATCAACGCACAGATCGTTAAATTGATAGGGGGGACTTATGTCTTGGAGTCTTGTTTTAAGCGCGGTTGTGGCGGCTTTGTCGCTGGCGGGCAGCGCTGTGGCGGAAATCTCGTCAGTGACCGAAACCGTCACGATCATCCCGCCACAGTCCTTTACCGGGGTCGTTGAGGTCATTGATAACGACCTGCTGATCAAATCGCTGGGCGGTACGCATCGCTTCACCGGGGCGAAGGCCTGCAAAGGGCTGGTCAATGCGCCCTTCGTACACGTCCACATGACGGAACAGAAGATCGCTCTGGGGCACGGCGGTACGGCGCAGGTGGTTTATGGCAACAGCATAGCCAGCACCCGCACATGCGAGGTGACCTATCAGGGACAGTATAGCCCGCCGTCACTGCTCAAAGTGACCCCGCTGGAGTTATAATCAAAAAAGCCCGGAGCGATCCGGGCTTTTTTTTTCATCAGTCATTGTCCATCTTGAGCGCGGCGATGAAGGCCTCCTGCGGGATTTCGACCTTGCCGAACTGTCGCATCTTCTTCTTGCCCTCTTTCTGCTTCTCCAGCAGCTTCTTCTTGCGCGTGGCGTCGCCGCCGTAACACTTGGCGGTCACGTCCTTGCGCAGGGCGCGCACGGTTTCGCGCGCGATGATGCGCCCTCCGATGGCCGCCTGGATGGGGATGACGAACAGGTGCTGCGGGATGAGGTCCTTCATCTTTTCGCACATGCCCCGGCCGCGCTGTTCGGCGCGGTCGCGGTGCACCAGCATGGACAGGGCGTCTACCGGCTCGGCATTGACGAGGATCGACATTTTCACCAGGTCGCCTTCGCGGTATTCCTCAATCGTATAGTCGAACGAGGCATAGCCCTTCGAGATCGACTTAAGACGGTCGTAGAAGTCGAACACCACCTCGTTCAGCGGCAACTCATAGACGGCCATGGCGCGCGACCCGACGTAGGAGAGGTCGGTCTGGATGCCGCGACGGTCCTGACACAGCTTGATTACTGCGCCCAGATAGTCGTCAGGCGTGAAGATGGTCGCCTTGATCCACGGTTCCTCGATATGGTCGATCTTCACCGGGTCCGGCATGTCGGCGGGATTGTGCAGGTCGATCACGTCGCCATTGTTCATATAGATCTTATAGACCACGCTCGGCGCAGTCGCGATCAGGTCGAGATTGAACTCGCGGCTCAGGCGTTCCTGAATGATTTCAAGGTGCAACAGGCCCAGGAAACCACAACGGAAACCAAAGCCCAGCGCCGCAGACGTCTCCATCTCATAGGAGAAGCTGGCGTCGTTCAGGCGAAGCTTGCCCATGGCCGAGCGCAGGTCTTCGAAATCCGCCGCATCGACGGGGAAGATGCCGCAGAAGACGACCGGCTGCACTTCCTTGAAGCCCGTCAGGGCCTGTGAGGTCGGCTTGCGCTCATCAGTGATCGTATCACCGACGGCGGCGTCCTGCACTTCCTTGATCTGCGCCGTGAAGAAGCCAACCTCGCCGGGGCCCAGCGCCTCAACATCGGTGGCCTTGGGTTGAAACACGCCCAGCTTGTCGATCTTGTACGTCGCGCCGGCGTTCATCAGCTTGATCTGCTGACCCGGCTTGAGGAAGCCGTCGAACACGCGCACCAGCACGACGACGCCCAGATAGGGGTCGTACCAGGCATCGACCAGCAGCGCTTTCAGCGGGGCCGTAGGGTCACCCTTGGGCGCGGGCAGTTTGCTGACAATCGCCTCCAGCACGTCCTCGATACCGATGCCCGACTTGGCCGAAGCCAGCACGGCCTCAGAGGCGTCAATGCCGATCACGTCTTCGATCTGGGCGCGCACGCGCTCCGGCTCGGCGGCGGGAAGATCGACCTTGTTCAGGACGGGGACGATTTCGTGATTATTGTCGATGGCCTGATAGACATTGGCGAGCGTCTGGGCCTCAACCCCCTGCGACGCATCGACCACCAGAATCGAGCCTTCGCAGGCCGCCAGCGACCGCGACACCTCATAGGCGAAATCGACGTGGCCCGGCGTGTCCATCAGGTTCAGGACGTAAGACTTGCCGTCCTTGGCCTTGTAATTCAGGCGCACGGTCTGCGCCTTGATGGTGATGCCGCGCTCGCGCTCGATCTCCATATTGTCGAGAACCTGCTCCTTCATCTCACGCGCGGTGAGGCCGCCAGTGAACTGAATCAGGCGATCGGACAGGGTGGACTTGCCATGGTCGATATGGGCGACGATGGAAAAGTTACGAATTTGGGACAGTTCGGTCATGCGGGGGCGATAGCATGAACCGCAAGACGGGGGAAGAGGGCAGGGGAACGGCCTCTCAGTCTGTTTCAGTCCTTACCAAAGCTTCCCAATCGCGCCCCCTGCGGAACAATCGCACGAATATCACCTCGGTTTGTGTGACTACGGAGGTTAAGGTGATTCGCCTTTCAAAACTGGTAACCCGCAGGCCTTTGCGAAGGTCGTGGCGCAGGCTCCCCCGTTCGGGAAGCAGATCGAAACACAGGCAATAGCTTTCCAGTCGTGTAAGATAGCTTGCGGCAATGGCGGCACCGCCCTGCGACGAAATCCAGTCGTAAATGTCAGAAATATCTTGCAGAGCTTCGGGGGTGAATATCACCGCCTTGGGCGTCACGGCAGCAATCCCTTGCGGCGTCTGATCTCAGCAAATGCCTTATCAATCGGTATTCCCCGTGAAGGATCGGCCATAATGGCGTCGTAAGCGGGGCCGACCTCACGTTCCAACCAGCGCTGGACGGCTTTGTCGCGTTCTTCTAACGCCCTTAGCCCGGCGCGCACCACTTCACTGGCCGATGCGTAAGCCCCCGCCTCGACCTGAGCATCAATATAAGCCGATTGTTCAACCGGCAGGCTGATCGTGAGTTTTTGAACAGCGGACATGATGCACCTCTGGTATGAACATATCATACCGGCTGACTATTGGAACAGCTTCAAATCCACCGCATCGCCCATCACCTTATAGCCCGCGATCGACGGGTGGATATGGTCGCCGGAATCGTAGTCGGGTTTAAGGCGCGTCGGGTCCGCCGGATCGGCCATGATCCGGTCGAAGTCAATCACCGCATCAAACGCCCCTGAGGTGCGTATCCAGCGATTGACCGCCTGACGGTCGGCCTCGTTCTGCGCGTCGGGGTGATAGAGCGAAAAACCCATAAAGGGCAGGATGGTCGCGCCGATGACTTTGATGCCGCGTTCCCGCGCCCGGCGGATCATCTGCTGATAGGCGTTGATCATGTCTTCGACGAGTTGCGCGTGAGCGGCAGCGCTAACCGGGGCGTCTTTGGTCAGGGTGCCGAGGTCGTTGACCCCTTCCAGGATGACCAGAAACTTCACCCCCGTCTGGCTCAGCACATCGCGCTCAAACCGCGCCATAGCATTGGGCCCTGAGCCGTCATTGAGGATGCGCCCGCCACCAATCCCGGCATTGAGCACCGAAAGGTGTCGCGTGCGCGCATCGGCTTGAAGCCGCCGCGCTAGCTGGTCGGTCCAGCGCGCATTCATGCCCGGCTTGACGCCATAGCCGTCGGTGATGGAGTCGCCTAAGGCCACAATCGACGCCGCGCCCTGTCCGGTCCACACATCGATGCCCGAAACATGGAACCAGCGCTCCATGGTCCTCGCACCGTCCAAAGACGCCTCCACCACACGGTTCCCCTTGGCGAAGTAGGAGACCATGCGCGCGCCGGGATGGCTGGTCTGAGGCGAGGCGGCTTCGGGCAGGTACAGCGACAGGGTCAGGTCGGTGAAGGGCTTAACGATCATGATCACGGGATCGGACACATACTCCGCTCCTGCGGGAATGGTGATGGCGGTGCGGCCACCGAAGGTCAGGCCGCGCGCAGTGGCCGGGTCGATGCGCGAGGTCATCTGATCCGCCGAAATCGCCGCATGGGCCGCGCCGATCTTCAGCGGCTTGGTGCCGAAGACATTGGACAGGCGCACCCTGAATTGCCGCCCGCCTTGCGTAAGGCGCACGATCTGACGGATGGTCACATCCGAGGCGATTTCCGGCGGCAGGGTGGTGTCGGGATTGGGGACCATCTGCGCCGAGGCCCAGGCGCCGACCCACGCGCCGAAAGACATGGCCGCCGCGGAAGCCGGCAGGCTGACAAGCCCGGCACCGGCGGCGATCCCCCCCAGCAGGGCGCGGCGGTCAATGGCGGTCATGTTTCGCTCCTGTAGCGGTTTTTGTAGATTGTATGGCCATCATCACCGGCCTGATCGGTGTGTCAATGCGCCGGGCGCTTGACCCTCACCCTGCGTGAGGGCCCAAAGCCTTTACACACCTGATAAGGAGTGACCGTGAGCGCCTATACCGTCAAACAATTTTCCGATCTGGCCCGTGTCTCGGTGCGTACCTTGCACCATTACGACGAGATCGGCCTGCTGAAACCCGCCTATGTCGGCGATAATGGCTATCGCTCTTACGAGCGACCCCAATGGCTGCGCCTGAAACAGATCCTGCTGTACCGTGAAATGGGTCTGAGTCTCGAAGACATCGCCGCGATTTCGACTTGACAGCGGCCCTGAAGGCGCACCGCGCGCGGCTGGAGGCCGAGCTGGAGCGCTTTAAGGGGCTGATCGGGGTGATCGACGCCACTCTTCAGGCGCTGGCTAGCGAGGCGCTGAGCCCGCAGACCCTCTATAGCTGGCCGTCGGCCGAGCGGCAGGCGGAACATGAGGCCTGGCTGATCGAGCGGTATGGGGCGGATATGCAGGCGCCGATTGACGCCTCGCGTCAGTATACAGGGGCTTTGGGCGAGGCGGGGCCGGCGGCGATGAAGGCGTGGGTCGTACGTCAGGGATGAGACACGAAAAAAGCGGTCTGACATTTTTCGTGTCGGGCCGCCTTTTTTCGTAGTTTTCGTAGAAAGATTTACAGCAGGCTGGCCGCTGCAATCAGGGCTGCCATAGGCAGGATACCGGCAAACAACAGGTTGCCAACCATACCGAACGTGTCGCTCAACTTGATAAGGGTCATCTGATACTCTCCTTGTGTTAACGACGGCTATATATGTTGCGAGTGCGAAAAAGGTTAGGGGTCGATATGTCGCAGTTCCATCACATCCGGTAAGCAATCGCGCCAAAACCTGTTAAGCTTCGTGATCAGACAAGCAGGAGGGCGGTATGCTGACGTTTGAACGGGTGAAAGAGATTGTTCTGGCCTATCCGGACACCGAAGAAACGACGTCCTGGGACGCTCGGTCGTTCAAGGTTAATGGCAAGGTGATCCTCTTCTGGAATCCGACCCACGATGCGCCGGTGTTCAAGGTGTCGTTTGAGGAGCGCGACTTTCTGCTGGAGGTCGATCCCGACACGTTTTTCACCACGGACCATCATCGGCCGTGGCCGCTCATACTGGCGCGCCCCGCCCGCGTCGATATGGACTGGGTGAAAGCCAATATCGACCAGGTGTGGCGCGCACAGGTGAAGAAACGCACGCTGAAAGCGTGGGATGGGGCCTCGTTGCAGGCCTGATAGCCGGAAATGTTCAGAAGGCGGAGAAAACGGCCGCGACAAAGGCCGCCAGCATAGCCCGGGCAATGACCATCGGGAATATCTTGTCCATCAGGTCGTCCGGGTTGATCTTAAAGGCGCGCATCTTGGCTCACCTCCTTTCGACACAACAGGGAGAGTTTACGCCTTTTTTGGCGGGCCACATGGACACCTTGTCGTAAAAGCGCGCATTGCCGCCCCACCGACGCCGTAATCCCGACACGACGGCATGGTCAATGCGGGTATGGCAGACGGGCAGGGCAGGGTGCGTAACCGCGCGGAACGGTGGGGCTGGGCAGTAGCGGTGGCTTTGGCCCTGCACGCGCTGGCGGGTTTACTGGTGGTGTGGCTGACGCCTGTGAGGGCCGTGCCGGAATCACCACCTGTGGAAATCGAGCTGTGGCCTATGCCGGTTATTACCCGGCCAGAACCGCAAGCCGAGGCCGCACCCGCCCCGACGCCCGCCGAACCCACGCCCCACCGTTCGTTACCCGCCCCCACACCGCCAGTGCCGCGCACGCCTGTGCCGCAGACTCAGACGCCGCCATCCCTCATTGAAAAGCCATCCACACCGCCTTCAACGACCGAAACCGGCACCGGTGTCACACCGCGCGCCTATGCCGAAGGCGGCGACGCGGGTCGGGCCGCAACGACGCGCGCTCTGAACAAGCGGCAATTCTGCATCCAGCAACGCAATGAGGGCCGACCAATGGACAAGGACTGCCCCGTCAGCGCATCCAGAGAGGTCGTGTTGCCGCTCAAACCGCCGGAAACCCGCCCGACGCAACTCTGTCTGGCGGCGCGCGAACGCGAATGGCAGAAGTACCGCGAAGGGCGCGGGGCCTATCCGGGCCTGCGCGATATGGTGTCCGGCAAGAAGAAGTGCCGTCAGGGCTGGGATGATTGAGCCTCACATGCGCGGGAGGCAGCCCTATTTCAGACATGCAATAGGGGGATAGATGAACCCTGACTGAAGCCCCCGGTAAGGATTTGGTCACCCCTTCAGGGTTAATAAAAGCCTTACGCTTATTTTCGACGGAGTCTCTTGCGTCATGGAACGCCGCCATTTTCTGATGGGAGCCGCCGCTACGGCCGCCACCCCGCTGATCGCTTCGCCGCTTCAGGCCCTGGCCCAGACCGGAGCCACGTCATCCGCCTCGGCGTCTCCGAGCCGCACGGCCGAAGGCTATCAGCGCGATGAAATCCTGCGCGCCGGCTCCGACTTCCTCGGGGTGACGGTCGAAGCACTGGGCGGAGCCATTGAAAAAATCTTCTCCGACTATGGCGACCGCCCGACGGCCTATATCGCCGGTGAGGAAGTCTCCGGGGCTATCGCCGTCGGCCTGCGCTATGGCAAGGGTCTGGTCCATATGAAGGCCTTGCCCAGCCCGCAGAAAATCTTCTGGCGCGGCCCGTCGGTTGGCTTTGATACCGGCGGCAACGCTTCGCGCGTCTTCTCGCTGGTCTATGGCCTTTATGACGTTGAGAAAATCTATCAGCGCTTCCCCGGCGTCGATGGCTCGGCCTATTTTATCGGTGGCCTCGGCGTCAATTATCAGCAGTCCGACGACACCATCGTGGCCCCGATCCGCGCCGGCGTTGGTTTCCGTCTGGGGGCCAATATCGGCTATCTGGCCTATTCCAAGACGCGCAAGTGGTTCCCGGGCTAAGCTATGGCGACGATTTAAGAGTTAACGCGGCTGCTTTCTCCTCTCCACCTGTGGGGAGGTGGATGCGGGCGTAGCGAGCAGACGGTGGGGTACACTTACCCGTCAAGATACCCCTCCTTCTCGTAAATTCGGCACCTCCCCAGAAAATGGGGAGGAGTAAGATCGCGAAGATTAAATCGCCACCACACCCTTAGCCTCATTTCCCACTGTTGCGAAAAATCCCCGTCACAAAACGGCGACACGGCTGACATGGCTGTGTCGCCGTTTGTTTAAGCGTGTGTCATCATGGCCGCGTAGCAGCCTTCCTCAGTGGCGTCGTGTGGATGCCCATTGGGGATTTGAGTATGAAAGCCTATCTGCAAGCCGGGACCGCCCTGGCCCTTCTGTTTGCTGCCGCGCCGGTTCTGGCCGCGGAAGCGCCCAAGGCGGAGGCCGTCGCGGCTCCGGCCGAAGCAATCACCGAAGTCATCGTCTATGGTCAGGGTCAGAGCCGTCAGCTTCAGACGCTGAAGGGCAGCGAACTGTCGCTCGAAGCCGCCGGCACCTCGCCGCTGAAGGCCATCGACAAGCTGCCGGGCGTGTCCTTCCAGTCGGCCGACGCCTTCGGGGCCTATGAATGGTCCACGCGCATCACGCTGCGCGGCTTCAACCAGAACCAGCTTGGCTTCACGCTGGATGGCGTGCCGCTGGGCGACATGTCCTACGGCAACCACAACGGCCTGCACATTTCGCGCGCCATCATCTCCGAAGACGTGGCCCGCGTGGACCTGATGCAGGGCGCCGGTGCGCTCTCGACCGCCTCGACCTCCAACCTCGGCGGCACGCTGCAATTCTTCTCGCGCGATCCGGCGCAAGACATGGGCGGTGAACTGGCTGGCACGGTCGGTTCGGACTCGATGCACCGCCTCTATGGCCGTTTCGAAACCGGCACGCTCGATAACCTCGGTGGCCTGCGCGCCTTTGTGTCAGTGGCCGATCAGAAGTCTGACAAGTGGAAGGGCGGCGGCGAGCAGAAGCAGCAGCAGATCAGCGCCAAGGCCGTGCTGCCGCTGGGCGAAGGCGAGCTGACCGGCTTCATCAACCACTCCGAACGCCGCGAGCAGGACTATCAGGACATGTCGTTCGAAATGATCGGACGTCTGGGCCGCGACTGGGATAACTTCCAGCCGAACTATGCCGCCGCCATCGGCGTCGCAACCACCCTCAACAATCCGGCCCTCTACGCTTCGGGGCAGCTTGACCCCAATTCGGGCTACTGGACCGGCAAGGGCGTCAACCCCTACGCCGCCTATGGCGTGGCCAACCCGGACGACGCCTACTACTACGGCGCGGGCGTGCGCGATGACGACCTGATGGCGCTCAGCTACGAAACTCCGATCAACGACATGATCAAGGTGTCGGGCACCATCTATAACCACACCAACAAGGGTCAGGGCCTGTGGGTCACCCCCTACACCATTTCGCCGAATTATGGCGTGGCCAGCGCGACCACCAATAATGCGCCGCTGTCGATCCGCACCACGGAATACGACATCGACCGCAAGGGTGCCTTCGGCGCGGTGAACTTCGACTTGGGCGCGCATCAGGTGACCGCCGGTCTGTGGATCGAAGACAATGACTTCAATCAGGCCCGCCGCTTCTATGGCGAAACCCTGAACGCCCCGTCGCGCGACTCGCTGGGCTTCCAGTCGAACCCCTTCAAGACTTCGTGGGAATACAAGTTCAACACCAAGACCACGGTCGGCTACGTGCAGGACGTGTGGATCCTCAGCGAGCGTCTGAAGCTGAATTACGGCATCAAGGCGATGAAGGTCGAAAATTCGGTCTCGACCGTCACGGGCAGCGCTCTGTCGGGCAAGATCAAGTCGGACGACAGCTTCCTGCCGCAGGCCGGTATCGTCTTCAAGGCCCTGCCGGAAGTCGAACTGTTCGGCTCCTACTCGGAAAACATGGCCGCCTACGTGTCGGCGGCGACGTCGGGCCCCTTTGGCTCGCAGTCGCAGGCCATCGTCAACTTCGTCAGCCAGAAGCTGAAGCCGGAAAGCTCGAAGACGTTTGAAGGCGGTCTGCGCCTGAACCTCAGCAACTTTCGCGGCGTCGCGGCCATCTATCACGTCGATTTCTCGGACCGTCTGCTGGCCATCCAGCAGGGCGCTTCGATCCTCGGCAACGCCTCGGTCCTGTCGAACGTCGGTTCGGTCAAGACCAACGGCGTCGAGCTGGGCGGCACCTGGCGCTTCACCGACAACCTGCGTCTGTCGTCGTCCTACAGCTATAACGACTCGAAGTACGCCGATAACTACACCAGCAATGGCGTCACCTATCAGACGAAGGATAAAACCGTCGTCAATACGCCGAAGCACATGCTGAGCGCCGACCTGAGCTACGACAACGGTATGCTGTTCGCTACGGCGGGTGCCAAGTACACGGGCGACCGGTATTACACCTACGAAAACATCGGCGGTAAGGTCGAAGGCTTCACCACCGTGGACGCTACGCTCGGCTACCGCTTCCCGGCCGATATCGACGTGCAACTGAACGTCACCAACCTGACCAACGAAAACTACATCTCGACGGTCGGTTCGGGCGGCTTTGTCAACCGCGACACCGCCGGTACGACCATGACCCTGCTGCCGGGCGCGCCGCGTCAGGCCTTCGTCACCGTGCGCAAGCGCTTCTAAATTTGGAAGACATCCGGGCCTCTGCTGCGGCCCGGATACACACTGCCGCTCCGGTGACCCCACCGGAGCGGTTTTTTATAAAGCTAAGGTGCGGCCCGTTTCGGCGCTCCGGCGACCCAGATCGAGCAGACGCATGACGCTGAGCGCCTCTTCGGCGGGGACAGGCAGGGGGCCGGTGCCGTGTATGGCCTGCGCCATGCCCTTATAAAAGGCCGGATAGCGTCCCGGTAATGTTGGCTGCGCCAGCGGGGGCAGGGGATCGGCACCTGACACCGGCGTCAGCACACCGTCGCGGTCCGTGCCCCAGCCCTCGCCGCCGACCGGCTGCCCGGCCTTTAGGCCCTCTTCCTGCGTATCGAGGCCGTATTTGACGTAGCTGCCCAACCGCCCGTGGATTTCAAAGCGCGGTCCCGGCGCGGGCGTCAGGGCGCTGGCCTGCAAGCGCACACGGCGCGCGCCGTAGAACAGGGTGGCGTGGAAATAGTCATCGACCACAGAGCCTTCGCGCTGTTGCGCCAGATCGAGCGTAATGGCGTCGGGCGTGCCAAACAGGCAGATGGCCTGATCGACCAGATGCGCCCCCAGATCGTACCACAGGCCGGACCCCGGCAGGGCCTGTTCACGCCAGCGATTGCGCAAGGCCGGACGAAAGCGGTCAAAGCGCGAGATAAACAGGCTGATCTCGCCCAGGGCCCCCGTCTCAATCAGGTGCTTCACCGTCAGAAAATCGCCGTCCCAGCGGCGGTTGTGAAAGACGGTCGCCAGCCGGTTGGCGGCTTTGGCCGCCGCAATCACGGCCTCGGCCTCTGCGGTGGTGAGGGCAAAGGGCTTGTCGATGACAACATGCTTGCCCGCTTTGAGTGCGGCGATGGCTTGTGGGGCGTGCAGATCATTGGGCGTGGCCACGACCATCAGCTCGATCACCGGATCGGCCAAGGCGGTCTCAAAATCGCAGACCGTCACACCCGGCAGATCGGCATGGACCTCAGCGGGACGCGACGACACGACGGTGGTCAGCTCAAGACCCGTTGCCGCCCGGATCAGCGGTGCATGGAAGGTCTTTCCGGCATAGCCATAGCCCACCAATGCCGTCTGTACCGGAGCGCTCATAATCTCACCAACTGTAGTTAAAACTGATGCTTATGCGGATATCTTCAGACAGGTTGATCGGCACTTCGTGGCGCAGCCAGCTTTCCCACATCAGGATCGTGCCGGGCTTGGGCGCCTCATAGACGAAGGGCTGATGTTCGCGTTTGGCCCCCTCTTTGCGCGGCGGCGAATTCATAAAGCTGGTCAGGCGCGGGTCTTCGAATTTGAGCGCGCTGGCCCCGTCGGGCACGCTGACGTAAAAGGTGCCCGAAATCAGGCTGTGCGGGTGGATATGGTTCGAATGGTGCCCCATGGGCTCCAGAATATTGATCCACATATTGTCGAGCTTCAGCGCGCCGGCGGGCAGGTCGTATTCCAGAATTTCGACAAAGCGCGCGGCGTGGGCGTCAGTATGCGCCTTGAGGTCTTCAAAGGCGCTGGCCAGCAGGGGCAGGTTGTTCAGCGACCCATAGGAGGTGTAGCCGAGATAGCCCTTTTGCTGCGACCAGTTTTGCCCGGCCTCGTCCTCATCGGCAAAGGCGCGGCAGGTGTCGTCGATCTCCTCCAGATAGACCGCGAAATCCGGCATGTCCGACAGGTCGGCGCGGTAGATTTCGGTGGTGAACAAAGGCGTGACGGTGGAGGCGTAGGGCTGGCTCATGCTGCCTTTTCGCCCAAAGGGGCGCTCGCGGCAAGCCTATTCGAAGACGCTGAGGTCGGGCGCGGCCTTTTGTCCCGGTGGCGGGCCGTAACGGTTGGGCCCTTTGGTGCCGGGGATGAGGCAGAGGAGCAGGATAAGGGCTCTGTTTAGCCAGCCCACAGCATCTGAAATTTGGCGCAGCGTCCGTGTGAGAGATTCGTATTCAGGGTTAACGCCTGCACTGTTTTCCGGAAAAACAGGCACTATCCAAGGCGACAGCACAAAAAGAAGCGAAGTGAGGAAAGGCAACAAAAAGAACAGGGCGGGCCAGGTAGGCCCATTCAAGTCTTTCAACCTGCGTACCGACAGTGCGTAGATGGGCCATATCAACACGAATGCCAACAGCCCGAAAACGCTAAGAACCGGGCTGGCTATAGAAATGCCGATATTCATTATTATCGGTAACAGGAAAGAATAGGCTGCAAACACAGCCAGCGACGACGATACCATAAATAGCGCATAGGGAAGGCGCGCGGTACGTCCTTTGGTTGACAACAGAAAACGCCACATAAAAAAATCCCCCCCGGTGGGTATGACAGGTAACCTATCACTCACCGGGGAGATTTGTCATGCGTTCAGAGTAAGGCCTATTCCAGCACAAACTCGGCATTGAGCGTCATCGCGGTCGAAACCTCACCCGCGGCTATGGCCGTATCGGATTCGGCCTTCATAGCCATGGCGCGGACCATCGGCATGGGCGGCGGCGCGGACATGGCGGCATTTTCGTTCAGCGACTTGATCCGCTTCACTGTCTTGCCCAGCGATTTGGCATAAAGCTCGGCACGCGCCATGAGCGTCTTGGTTGCTTCGATGCGCGCCTTGTCCTCGGCGGCCGACGGGTCTTTCAGACCGAAGGAGATGCCGTCGATCTGGTTGATACCGGCCTTGACCACCGCGTCAATGGCGCTACCCAGCTTCTTGACCTCTTCGACGCGCACGCTGATGCGATTGCTGGCCTGATAGCCGCGTAAGGTCGGCGTGCCGCCGTTTTGAGGGTAGTCATAGACGGCGTTGAGGCTGAGGCCGGTCGTCTGGACATGTTTATCGGCAATGCCTTGCGCCTTTACGGCGGCGAAGACGCTGTTCATCTTCTGGGCATTGAGCTTCATGGCCTCATCGGCGGTCTTGGCCTCGGTGACCACGCCAAAGGTGATGAAGGCCACGTCCGGTGTCGAGCGCACCTCGGCCGTTTCCGACAGAGTGAGCAGGGTGCCCATCTGGTGATGGGCCATGTGCTCAGCCCTGGGCGAATCAGGGGTTTGGGCCATCACCGGCGCGGCGGCAGTCATCAGGGCGAGGGCAGCGGCGGAAACCGCGAACATCCGTTGCATAGGTGTCTCTCTTCTTTCAAAATCGGTCTGGCAGCTCAGCATGGGTCTTCATGACCCTCACATTACCGTCACTGGGCGGAGAATGCCCCGCCTGTGTGTCAATAATCCATGTGCGCGTGTGAATGACGCATGAACCGAACTGATGATCTGGCGTTAGCCTTGTTGCTGCCGCGTCTACTGTTGAAAATACCGGCAGAGGGCTTTAAATCCGGGCGGGAGCGTGTTAGGCACGCAACCCCTGCCTTTGGTAAGGGCGTGTAGCTCAATGGTTAGAGCCGACCGCTCATAACGGTCTGGTTGGGGGTTCGAGTCCCTCCGCGCCTACCAATTTCCCCAAAAGATGTTGTTTTTACAATCTTTTTTGGTCTCCGCAGTGAGTTAGACACTTGGGTTAGACACTTTTTCGTCTGAGCCTCGCGTGTGCGGACTTTCTTCATAGCCTCTTTCGCCATCTTTTTCTGGTTCGCTGCTGCGGTGTAAAGTGCGGCTTCTTTGATCGACGATAGGCCTAAGACCGCCATTATTTCTTTCTCGGAGCACCCGGCCTCGGCCAGGCGTGAGCCCGCCAGTTTGCGAAGGCCATGGGATGATTTACCCTCAGACAGTCCGGCCTCCTTGGCCCATTCGCTCATGTAGTTGCCGAGCCCTTTGATGCTGTAGCCCGTACCGTAGTCTGCCTGCGGGTAAGGGGTTTTAGCGCTGGCCTTGTTGGAAGCAATCGTACGCCGGAGTTCAGGATGAATCGGGATATCGACGGTCACCCGCTTTTTGCCGGCGCGTATCTTGGCCTGAACGACCCGGATCATGCCGCCTGGTATCTCATGAGCCGCTCCCAGGACAGCGGCGTCGGAGACGCGCTGCCCCAGATACGACATCAATGCGTAAGCCAGACGCTGCTTGCCGTTTAAGGGCCAGTATGCTTCGAAGGCCGCCGCATCGGCCTCATCCCACGCCGTGAAACCCTTTTTCTCATAACTGGGACCTTCGACGAACTGCGCCGGGTTGCTTGTGAGAATTTTAGAGGTGGGAGCCGCGCAAAACTGGAAAAAGGTTTTTAGCCGCTTCAGAAACGACTTGGCCGCACCTGGCTGGTCGCTCATGTCATCGATCCAGCTCTGCACGACGATTGGCTCGACCTCGGTGACTGGCAGATCGAGACAATCCGCCAATTCGCGTTCCATCATTTGTCTGTAGTGGAGGCGGGGCCGTGGCTCCAAAGACCGAAATTTCGAAGATCCGTACCAACGGGTTAAGGCCCATTCGAGAGACCCTGTCTTGTCCCGCTTCGGAGCCTTTTTCTTTTCCGGACCAGGGGACCTCGAAGGCAGAGCTGCGACTTTGAAATACGTCTCCATAAACTCGCGGCTAAGCGGCGTGCCCGGAAGCGTTACTGACGGCACGCCGCGTTTGCGGAAGTAATACCGTAGCTTTCCGTGCCGATCTTTATATCGCTTGATGTACTTGAGGTTTTCTAAGGTCATCGCGACGTTGGAGGAATGGGTTGGATTTTTCAACTGGTGCAGCGGCAGGCGCAGTGAGAACTCGGACAATACCATCCGTGGTTATGCCTGCCGCCCCCTTTGTGGCTTCGCTCATGATGGCGCGCGATCTGCGGCTGAACATGACCGACCACTGGACCCCCACGGCGCGCAGCTATTTCAGCCGTGTGATCAAGGGGCAAATCTTAGCGGCGGTGCGTGAAGCCGTAGGTGATGACGCGGCTAGCCGCCTTCACAAGCTGAAAAAGCCGGAAATGGCCGAAGCCGCCGAGCAACTGGTGCAGGGCACGGGGTGGCTGCCCGCCTGCTTGCGGACCCCCGCACCACCGCAAGAGACGGCGCAGGAGCCGCTGGCCTTGCCGCTGTCGGAGCCAACGCCTCACCTGCCCGCTGCGGCGGAGTAGGGGAAGGCCGGGGCCGCGTCAGCGGTCCCGGTCGACCCGTATTGGGATGGGGAAGAGGTTTGAGGTTATCAGGAGGCTGCAGTCATTTTCTTAAGGTCCGGCGGTATCGACCGCTTTGGGGTGCCAAGAAAATGGCTTGTCAATTTAAATTGTCTGAGTATACACTGTATACCAAATCATTCACTCAGGCCGTGGCTTTCCGATGCACAGAAAATTTATCGAAGGCAATCATTCCGATCAATGCGGATCGGATTGTCCTTGCGCTGCCCTCACACGGCGGTCTTTTTTCGCTGGAGCCGCAGGTATATCGCTGTTTGCCGGCATCGCGTCGCTGACAACACCTAGCCATGCGGCGGACGCGCCGGTCAATCTGGCTAAAGTGGCGACCGCTTCGACCTCTTATCATTCCGGCGATACCCGGGTATCGGCGCTGAATGACGGCAACACTCCTAACAACTCCGCCGATGCCGAAGCCGGCATGTATGGCAACTGGCCAAAGACGGGCACGGAATGGGTGCAGTACGACTGGAGCGAGCCGGTTACGACCAACAGTATCGAGGTGTACTGGTGGGTGGATGGCCAAGGCGTTGGCGCGCCGAAAGCCTGTCGCATTCTCTATTGGAATGGCACAACCTTCACGCCGGTGAAAAACACACAAGGCTTGGGTACGAAGAAAGATACCCTCAATATCAGCACCTTCGATGCGGTGACGACCGATAAACTGCGTCTGGAAATCGTTTCGGACGGTAAGCTGTCAACCGGCATTCTGGAATGGAAGGTCATGAGTTCGGGGGCTGTGCCGTTGTTCGCACCGGCCGTGGCGGCCGGTATTGACCGCACGGTGGTCATGGGAGGTAAGACCTATCTGCGTGGCAAGGCCGAGTGGCTAACTTCTACGGCCGACGCCGGCATTCTTTGGCGCAAGGTGTCCGGGCCGGGAGAAGTCACCTTCGCCGATCCCAAGGCCCCGGTCACCACGGCGCAGGTTTCGGCGCTCGGCGACTATGTACTGGAACTGGAAGCCCATACCGGAGGCAAGGTCAGCCGCTCGACGCTTAAGCTCCATGCTCAAGCCGCGCCGCCGCCGCAGCGGCTCGATGTCGTCTATACCAAACGCTACATCATCGACAGCCCGCTGTGGAATACGCGCGCCAAGACCCTGATTGTTAACTGGATTCCGCACGTCATCGACTATTGCGAACGCACTGATCTGACCATCGGCAATGGGGGTATCGACAACTTCATCGAGGCGGGCAAGGCCAATCGCGGCGAGCGGCATGGTCCGCACAAAGGCTATGTATTTTCCAATGCGTGGGTGCTGGAAACGGTAGAGGCCATCTGCATTGCCCTGATGGTCGATCCGCAGGGTGATAAAGACATTATCACGGCACAGGATAAGATGCGTGAGACGCTGGAGCGGTGGATTCCGATTATCCTCGCGGCGCAGGAGCCAGACGGCTATCTTCAAACCGCCAAGACCCTGGCCCCAAAATCAGAATGGCCGGAGCGCTGGTCGCCCGAACAGCGGAGCAATCACGAGGGTTATATCGCCGGCTATTTCATCGAATCCGCCATCAATCACTACACCCTGACCAATGGCCAGGATCTGCGCCTTTATAACGCCGCCAAGAAACTGGCCGATTGCTGGGTGGCCAATATCGGGCCGGGCAAGAAGGAATGGTTCGATGGTCATCAGGAGATGGAGCAGGCTCTTGTCCGCTTCGGTCGCTTCGTCAATGACGAGGAAGGGAACGGCCGGGGTGACGCCTATATCGCGCTGGCTAAATTTTTGCTGGAATCGCGCCGCGGAGGGCAGGAGTACGACCAGAGCCATCTCCCTCCGGTGCAGCAGTATGAGGCCGTCGGCCATGCCGTGCGCGCCGTCTACTTTTATTCGGGAATGGCCGATATAGCCGCAGAGACCGGCGACCGCGACTACCAGAGCGCTGTGGCCTCGCTGTGGGACAACATGGTCAATCGCAAATACTACGTCACCGGCGGAATCGGCTCTGGCGAGACCTCTGAGGGCTTCGGACCTGACTACTCGCTTCGCAATGGCGCCTACTGTGAATCCTGCTCAAGTTGCGGGCTGATCTTCTTCCAGTACAAAATGAACCTCAGCTACCACGACGCCAGGTATGCCGATCTTTATGAGCAGACCATGTACAATGCGCTTCTGGGTTCGACGGATCTCGAAGGGCGCAGCTTCTGTTACACCAACCCCCTCGTCAATACCGAGCGCACGCTTTGGCACGTGTGCCCGTGCTGTGTCGCCAACATCCCGCGTACCCTGTTGATGATCCCGACCTGGACCTACTTGAAGGATAAGGCCGGCCTCTACGTTAATATGTTCATCGGCTCAACGATTACCGTCGAAAAGGTGGCCGGGACCGACGTCGAGATGGTGCAAAAGACCGACTATCCCTGGAATGGCGCGGTCTCGATCACCGTCAATCCCAAGGAAACCAAGACCTTTACGGTCCATGTGCGCGTGCCCAACCGCCAGACCAGCGCGCTCTATACCGCGACCCCGGAAATCAGCGGCCTGAAACGCTTCACCGTCAATGGCAAAGCCTATTCGCCGGAGATCATCAATGGCTATGCGGTCGTGACGCGTGAGTGGCGGGCGGGGGACACCATCGCCTTCGAAATCCCAATGGAACCGCAGCGAATCCACGCCGATCCGAAGATCGAAGCCGATCGGGGCAAGGTGGCCCTCGGCTACGGGCCTTTAGTCTACAACGTTGAACTCGCCGACCAGAAAAGCATAACCCAACCTCTTAGCAAGGCACCGATCAAGGCGGAATGGCGCGCAGACCTGCTAGGTGGCGTGGTGGCATTGACCGGAAAATGGGCCGATGGCTCGCCCATGCTGGCCATCCCCAACTATGCACGGATGAACCGCATCGGTGGCCAGGCCAGCGAAATGGGCGCTGGCGATATCGACTACGCGCCGGGCACAAAGTCAGAAGTAGCTGAGGTCGGACCCCGCCAACGCTTTACTGGTCTGCAATCTCAAGTCTGGATAAACGATCAGGGTTGAAGTTCAGATACTTGCCGTGGTGGTTTAGGTAGGTCCGCGGAGGAGCGAGCTATTGGTGGTCTAACATTGTGCTACCCAGAGAAAGGTTCCCTCTCAAAGGGCGAACCTCTGTGGTGTATATCCATTCCCTCGAAATGGGTCGGTGTGTGTTGAGCCAGACGCGGGGTCACATCTCTGCGTTCGTGAGATTTACGCGAAGATCGGCGTCACCGGGCAATGCCTCTTCTTCAGCACTGGGAGGCGCCTGCCGGGGTCTAAGTACAATCTCCATATCAAGGGCACGCGCTATTTCGATGAGCGTGGACAGTTGCAGATCGACGTCACAGCTTTCCAGTCTGTAAATTTAACTCTGGGGGATGCCTACAAGGTTTCCCAACTCCGATTGAGACATCCCCTTCGCCTTACGTAGAGCCTGTATCTGGCGAACAAGACTATCAGACGCGTTGTGCTGTGTGGCGAACATTTCTTTCGCACTGATAGAGCCTATCAAACGGCTGCGATGAGGCGTGAGGGTTCGATTAACCTGACGCCTGGTGGGCAGACGAAGCGCTAGGTATCAATAAATGTAAATCCTCACTAGGGTCGCCACTTCACTTCACTTCTTTTGGTGATCTCCTGCGGAATCTCGTCGAGATTTCCGCCTTTTTGAGGCGATTGTAGACTGCTGGCATCCACGAATCCGCTGTAGGCCCCGTGCGTTAGGGTTGGCCCTCCGCGCAGCTCGACGTCGCCATATAGCTTTACTGTCCCCCTGATCACCGCCCCCGGCTCAAACTGCCCGATGCCCATAAAACTGGTTTTGACGAGGGCCTTGTCCGTGACTTTAACGCCATTCGAGATAAGGCTAAGCGCGCCGACGATGGCTTCACCGGATACCTCGCCCCCATTCACAACAGCATGATCTTCGATGCGCGCATGATCCAGCACCTTACCGCTCAATACACGGGCCTGAGGCCCCACATAGGCACTCGCTGCGACCTGCGCGCCATCGGCGACCCAACCACCACCATTAGGGTGCCGGTGCCCTTTTAAGGTAGGTGCTTGAGCGCCCGGCTGAAATCCCTCCGGCATGGCCCCTTCGAAGCTCGCCATCCAAGGATAACGGTAAATGGAGTGCCAAGGCTGATCCCACTGAATTTTCTGATAGACGTCGGGGGCCCCCATCACGACCAGATATAAAGCCTTATCTGTCGCCTTGACGGGGAAGATCATGTCACCATCTGCCCCGTCAACTACAGGGCTTATGCGCGATTGGCCATCCTGGCTGATCGCCACTACCCCCCAACGCCAGTTGGACCCCGGTTCAGCCAGTGTCGAAGGTTCATTTTCGAGACCAGGAAGGGTGTTTGCCGGCTTCGTCTGAACGATGCCCCGAAAAGTAACCGTTACCGTCGTTGCGCCGTTATCCGGAAACAACCTGACAATGTTATAGCCCCAGCGTTGGGGTGCCCATTCGAAGGGTACCGCAAATTGCCGCTTTTGGGTGTCGATGGCATCAAGCTGGGTGACTCGCAGGAAGCGTTGACCGTCGCGCTGTTCATAGGAACCGTAGGCCTTACGATAGATTTGGCCTTGATCACTGCCGTCTGGATTGATGTAGTCCCAGTTGACATTATGCAGCGCCCAGTTGCCAAACACATCATTGAGTTGGCTAAGGCTCCAGCCCTGAGTGCGCATCAGTACAACGAAAGGGTCCTCCTGCTCGTAGCCTGCCTGACCCGGTTTCAGCGCGTCAGACCAGAGGCGATTGACCGCCTCATAACCGAACTCATTCTTCAGGTACTCAAGAAACTGCCAGCTACAGTAGCGATCGCGGGTCGAGCCATAATAGAGGTGAGGGAAGTTAACCAGCATCTCTGAGCAATGGACGTTATCCCGGAAAACAGGAAGTTGATGCGTCATCCAATTGGCGTGGTTTTCCCACAACCAGCCCGAATAGACAGAGTCCCGGAAGCCACGCGACGAACCCTGTAGCCCGTGGGCAAATTCGTGTGCGAGACCCCAATTATCTTTGAGCGACAGAGGGTGGATCCACATGCCCATATCACGCTCCCCTGTTGGTCCGCCGGAAAGCGCAAAGCTCGGGTCGAGATTGATATTGGCCTTGTGCTTTTTGTCGGTATCACAGTACGGGACGGCAAACTTGGTCCCGTCCATGTAGAACTTCCAGATGTATTCGAGCGTCTCCCCGGCGAACACGGCATCTGTTTTATTGACTGAGCCCTCTTTCCATCTAAAGGCGTAGTGCTCGGTCTCATACTGCACGGGCGCTTCTTCAGGCGTGCCTGATACAATCGCGAAGCTGCCGGGAATGCAGGCTGCCTTGGCTTGGGCGCCGGGGAAAAGGGCAGAGGCGGCCAACAAAGCGGTCGCGGAGATCAAAGCGCGCATGGGTGTCTCTATCTGGCGGTGAAGAAGCGAAGGCCGAAAATCATGCCGGTCGAGCGGCCATTTGTGGGTTGGAGACGAACGGTTACGGCCTCTTTGCCCTTGGTGAGGTCTTCGGGAATGTCGTAGACCTCATCAAAGAACGCACCGGGTCTCGGGGCTTCTGTATGCGCGACGCTGACCGCCTTTTGACCGTCGATCAGCACATCGAAAGCGCGCTTGTCGCTCCCCCAGTAGGTCGCTTGCAGCTGTAGCGGACCGGCATCCAGGCCCGGCGTTTTGCGCACCTTCATCGTGAACTGTATGAATCCACCCTGTCGCGCATCGCGTCCATTGCGTCCGCGATAGGTGCCGGGCCATGAGACGTCAGACTCGAGATTGTGGTCGCGTTCGGGCTGCATTTCACCGAGGTGCATGACGTCCACAGAGCGCGCGGCCAGATCACGCTGGCGTTCCTGGTCGGCGAGGAAGGCCGCCTCTTCGTCCTTCCACTGAGCCTCGCTGAAGCCCTTGAAATAAACACCGCTGCGTCGCTCATACTGGGCATAAAAGGGCACAAACGTCATTTCCGCAGGGCGGCCAACGCCCTTGGTGCGAAAGTGTGCTTTTTCTAAAGCGACGGGCTTGAATCCCGCCAGCAGATCGTCACCTACTAACGCGGGCTCCACCGCCTTGTAATCGTCGTCGACGCCGCCCAGGTCCGCCGCCAGCACCAGCGGCCCACGCAGCACGGCCACCACCTTTCCATCGTCGCGGGTGGCTTCGAAACGCAAATCCAGTGGCAGGGAAAGCCTGACCGTGTCCCCCACCGCCCAGGCCCGATCAATGACCAGATAGCCGCCATCCCTCGTAGCCTTGACGGGTTTGTTATTCAGCGTCAGATCGGCGCGCTTCGCCCAGGCGGGGACACGCAGGGCCAGTTTGAACTTCGTCGGTCGGCGAAGGCTGGAAAGGCTGAAAACGATGTTTCCGTCATAAGGATAACCGGTGTCGAGTCGAAGGTGCGCGCCCTTGGTCGCCCAGCGGGCGGTGGCGGGGATGTAAAGATTGACGAAGAGGGTATCGCTCGATTGCCAAAAGATAGATTCACCGTGTTTGGCGTGGCTTTCCATCCCTGAGCCGTGGCAACAGGTCCAGTTATCGACCGGATCCGAGAATCCGCGCGCCGCACCGGTGAACAGAGGCGTCATGTAGCTGAACATGCCCGTCTTCGGATTCTGTTGGGCCAGCACATGGTTGAAGTGCGCGCGTTCAAAATAGTCGAAATAGCGCGCATCCGGTTCCCAGCCGTAAAGATGCCGCGTCAGCTTGAGCATGTTGTAGGTATTGCAATGCTCGCAGGTCGCTTCGGTGATGTGTTTGGAGATGGTATCGGGTTCGAAAAAGTACTCCCGATCGGCATTGCCGCCGATCACATAGGAGTGGTGATTGACGACCCGTTCCCAGAAAAAGCTGGCGGCCTTGCGGTTGTTTTCGTTGCCCGTGACCTCGAAGAGGGTCGCTTCGCCCAGCAGCTTGGGAACCTGCGTATTGGCGTGGTTATTGGCCAGTTTGTCTTCACCGGCGGTGAGCGGATCGATGATGCGCTTATGGTGAAGGCGCTGTGCCAGTGCTAGCCAGCGCGGGTTTTCTGTGCGCCGGTAAAGTTCGGCGAAGGAGTCGTTCAATCCGCCAAATTCGCAGTTAAGCACGGTCTGAACCTGATCATCGGTCAGCGCACGGAAGACCTTGTCTATGTAAACACCAAGCCCGACCGCTACGGTAAGCGCCTTGTCATATCCGCAGAAGGTCTGAGCATCGAAGAGACCACTATAGAGCTTGTGCCAGTTATAGAGAGGCACCCAGCAGCCGTTCAGATCAAAGCCAGCCGAGCGGATGTCGCCAGCCATGAGTTCCGGGAAGATCTCCTTGCCATCAACAACGCGGCCGTCCTTGCGCTTGCGGGTGAAACCCGCGACATAGCCGTCGCCGTGGGCACCCTGAACGAGGGCCAATTCGTCAATAATATAGGCGGCGCGAAGCTTAAGTGCGGCATTGCCTGTCTGCGCATGCATCAGGGAAATGGCTGAGAGGTAATGTCCGAGACTGTGGCCGGCAATCGTGTCGCGCTCCCAGCCGCCGTAAAGCTCAGCCTTGGGCGTCAGACCCGCAAATTTGCGATAATTATGCAAAAGTCGGTCGGGATTGACGCTCAGCAGATAGGCTTCATTGACGTCTACTGCTGTTTTGAAAGGGGAGGGCAGCAGCCGGACATCGCTCAAGGGCAAAGACGTCACACTATCGTATGTGTCGTTGGCCCCAGCCCTGCCGGATACTGATATACCCGCCAAAAGGGCCGCTGTGCTTGTCAGCGTGTCGCGACGGGTAAAGGCGATCTTTAAGGTCATGTCTGCGTCCTGGGGCAGGTGGTTTCACTTCAAAATGCCGCGAGCGTTGGATAAAAGAGTCGTGAGGCCGATCTACCGAAGCACAGGCCTGTGGGTATATGGTATACAAAATATCGAATAATCGGACATAAAACAAGCCTTCAGACGCCTATTACGCAGGCGCGGACTTGATTTCACATTGTTTGAGCCGAATGCTGAAATCTCAAACATATGATTTATTTTGATAAAATCTCCGCTTGACGGAAGTTCTCTCCTATTTGATCCAATAGGGCGGTTGTGGCCGAAAAGGCACAGGAATTGTCTGTTTTTATAAAATCGTCATCGAACGGGGGTATATCGTATAAAATATTTTTGACGGATGCGATTTTTCGTGCCCAATTCTCTCCACCGAGACGCGCTGTCAGGGGACCGCGTCGTGTGGTTAGGATTTACGAAGATGCACCCGTTCAACACAAAAAAGTGGATGCTAGCCGCAACCGGGCTGGCTGTGGTTATGTACTGCACGCCAGCTTTGGCGCAGAGCGCAAATGACAAACCGACAACCCCTCAGGCTGATGATGACAAGGAAACCGTCGTTATCGTCAAGGGCTTGCGCAAGAGCTTGCAATCCGCCGCACAAAAGAAGCGAAAAGCGGGGCAGATCCTTGAAGCGATCGACGCGGAGGATGTCGGCAAGCTCCCGGATAACAACGTTGTCGAGGCTATTTCGCGGGTGACCGGCGTCCAGATTACCCGTGAGCGTGGTGAAGGCGGCAGTGTCGCTATCCGAGGCATGACAGACATTCAGACAACCCTGAACGGAAATGCTACGTCTTCCGGGACAGGGCGTGCTGCATCGCTGAATGACATTCCAGCAGAGCTTTTGAAATCCGTACAGGTCTACAAAACGCGAACGGCGGATCAGGTAGAAGGCGGCATTGCCGGAACGGTGAATGTTGATCTACGTCGTCCCCTTGATCTGCCGAAAGGCTGGACCTTTGCCGGCAGTGCCCGCCGTGTTTACAGTAATGTCGGGGACACCGAGAGTCCGTATTACAGCGCTTTGGTCGCAAATCGTTTTTTGACGGATGCCGGTGAGTTCGGGTTTCTGTTAAATTTTTCGCACCAGAAAAACAACTATGGCGAGCAGTATATCGAAAATGAAACGCCACGTGAATTCTGGGGCGCCGAGCTTGCGGCCCTGCCTGCGGATAAGAAGACTATCGTAGGCGTTTATAAGATGCGCTACGGCGTTGAACGCGGATTTGTCGAGCGTCCCTCTTACAACGCAGCCTTGCAGTGGAAGGTAAACGACAAGCTCAGCTTCCTCGTTGAAGCATCCGGCTTTGACTCGGAAGAGCATCGTCAGATGGATGTTCTGGAGGCACGCCTGAAGGACATTGCCAATGTGAAGATATCCAATATCACACTCATGCCGGACGGTCGTTCGCTTAAGTCAGCAACGTTTTCGGGCACTGATCTGCCAATCGGTCCGTGGGCAAATGATCAGGCCATCACCAACGAAAATCGTCGTCTCAATTTCGAAGTCAATTATAACACAGATCGCTGGAGCCTGAACGCGAGTGTGTACAAGGACGACAATCGCAGAGATATGCAGTGGTACCGTCAAACCATTCGCTTCACTGATGCCACTTCGTTCTTTGTAGACATGGACTCGGATAAAACGGTCGAAGGTGCGCCGTATGTTGAATACACGGGTGTTAACCTTGCGGATGCAAGCAGTTACTATATGCGTGAGTTTGAGAACGGCAAGAACTTTGAGGAGAGCGAAGAGGTCGTCTGGCAGGCTAACGCGACCTACCGGGCCAGCGATGACAAGTTATTGCGAAGCGTTCAGTTTGGCCTGCGGCACAGTGATCGTTCAACCAGCAACGCTTACGGCTATCGCTATGCAGGCTTCTCAGGCGCTAAAGCTGTCAAGCTCGCAAACTTTCCAAGCGGTAGTGTACTGGACGCTGTCTCCATCAAGGTGCCCGGCTTCGACTCTCCTACCTGGTATCGCCTGAATCTTAACAGCATCATTGACAATTTCGATGCCATCCGGGCCTATGCCACAGATCCGAACAAGGTGTCATACTCAGGGGGCTCTGGCGGCTGGGGCGACTCTGTTGTGACGACGGAAACCGGGTTCGGTTCATTTGAAGCGACTGAAAAAACAGCAGCCGTGTATGCGCAATTCACCTATGGATTCAATATCGCCAGTATTCCAGTCGACGGAGTGATTGGGGTCCGCAACACACACACTTGGGGAAGCAGCACCACGCGAAACTCACCGACCGCTAAGCCTGTCGTTGCCCCCATTGACTACTCGGATGCGCTACCCAGTGCGACAGCCGTCATTCATTTCACGCCTAAGCTACAGTTGCGCTTGGCCTATACCGAGAATGTCCAGCGGCCCGGTTTCGGAGAAGCGACGTCTTGGGTGTCTCTCAACAATGATTGCCGGTGTGGATGGGGGGGTAATGCGGCTCTTTTGCCAAACCACGAAACCAGCTATGACGCGTCACTTGAATACTATTTTGGACGCTCTGGCCTAGTGTCACTGGCCACCTACCTTAAGAAACCTGATGGCTTCATCACTTGGGTGCATGAGGTGAATGTGCCGGTCCCAGGTTATGAGGGGCTTTGGACGGTGGACCGGCCGGTGAACGCGGGTCCGGGTGAATTCCAGGGGTATGAATTCGCGGCTCAGGGTTTCTTCGACTTTTTACCGGGAAAGTGGGCGAACTTCGGGGCCAGCTTGAATGCCACCTACAACGACAAGGCAGAGATTCTCTATCCTTACCTTAATGATACGGGGCTCGGCGACTACAACGCTGTGGGCAACTCCAAATACACCTACAATGTTGCGCTTTACTATGAAACGCCGCAATTAGGTGCACGTATCGCTTATAACTATCGTGATAAGTACCGTGACAGCGCGGTGCTTGATTACGATCAGGGGCGTTACTCGCTTTATGTCGATCCAACGTCACGCCTCGATGCGTCTCTCACATGGACGCCCATCCGCCAATTGACGCTCAGTGTTGAAGGCACCAACTTGCTTGAAAACAATACGAAGCGGTACTGGGGTGAAGACAACCTTGTCCCGATGGGGCTGCGTGTTCAGGCACGGACTATTCAGATCGGTGCCCGTTTCCGCTACTGATCCTGACCCGCTTCGATCCCCGGGTTGATCGCAAAGAAAATCCCCACTGGAAGCAGTGGGGATTTTTCGTTACGCCTAAGATTGGGGTTAAAATCTTTACGCGCTGACGAAGTGAGGGGACGCGCAGGTCTTTGCGATATAGGCTTCGTGTCCGGGCATCATGTTGACCAGACCGGTCGTACCTTCACGAACCTTCTGTATTCGCCAGCGAAATTCGTCATCGGGCATCACGTCAGCGCCGGGGTGATAAGACTGCGGCATCAGGCCCTGCCCGGCGAGCACGGCAAACCAGCTGGCTTCCTTGAAGAGGTCTTGAGGGCGCACGAGCGGCTGATTATTTTCCCTGAAGCTGTCGAGGCGGAATTGCAGGCTGTCGGGGATGTCCATATGCTTGCAATAGGACCAGAAGGGCGTGTCTTCGCGCGTTGTGACCTTATAGTGAGCGATCAGGAAGTCCTTCACATTGGTATAGGCGTCCAGCATGGCCCGATTGAAGCAGGCGCGGGCCGTATCGGTGATGCCGCCTCTGGGGAAATAAAGCTGGAGTGTCGCTATGGCTTCCTGAACCAGCCAAATGGAGGTCGATTCCAGCGGCTCAAGAAAGCCTGATGCCAGTCCCATGGCGATAACGTTGTGGTTCCACATTTGCTTCCGGTGGCCTGTCTGGAAGCGGATCACGCGCGGCTCTGCCTGGGCTTGGCCGTCAAGGCGTTGCATCAGCAGGTCCGAGGCCGTTTCTTCGCTCAGATAGCTGTCGCAGAAGACATAGCCATTGCCGGTGCGATGCTGCAGGGGGATGCGCCACTGCCAGCCGGCTTCGCGCGCCGTGGATGTCGTGTAGGGCGTCAGCGGATCGACCTTATCGCACGGAACGGCCACGGCGCGGTTACACGGCAGCCATTTGGACCAGTCTTCATAACCGCTTTTGAGTGTCTGTTCGATCAACAGGCCGCGGAAGCCGGAGCAGTCGATGAACAGGTCGCCCTCAATACGCTCACCGCTGGCCAGAACAACGGCGGTGACATCGCCGTTGTCCGGATCCTGCTGCACCTCGGTTATACGGCCTTCTTTGCGTACCACCCCCCGTTGCACGCAGACATCACGCAGATAGCGCGCATAGAGTGAAGCGTCAAAGTGGAAGGCGTAGTTGACGGCCGGGACGTTGGGGTTGATCTCCTTCATGCGCCCGAAGCGGTTGGCGCGCGCCGCCAGAGTCTGAGGATTGAACAAGCCAAAATCAGCAGAGCCGCCGGCCTTTTGGTAGCGCATCCAGTAGTGGTTGAAGTTCAGACCACCCATATCAACGCCATAGACGCCAAACGGGTGGAAATAGTCACTACCCGGTGCCGACCAGTCTTTGAAGCGAATGCCCAGTTTGAATGTGCCGTTGACCGCCTTCAGGAAGGCGTTTTCGTCCAGGCCCAACATGTCATTGAACTGGATCATGGGCGGGATCGTCGCTTCGCCCACGCCAACCGTTCCAATTTCGTCCGACTCGATCAGCGTCACCGTGTAGGGCAGGGCGGAGAAACTGCGGCGCAGGGCCGCGGCGGCCATCCAGCCGGCGGTTCCGCCGCCTACAATGACCAGCCTGTACATGCCTTTGACGTTCATGCTTTATTTCCGATGCAGTCGAACCCGCCCACTATGAGCCTTCTGATACATTACTGTCAATCGCTCGGTATATCGTATAACGTATTTGACATAATCTCCGTTTCATGGCTTCCTCGTGTCGGCAGGAGGTATCGGTGGGCTGCCTTACGGAACAAAAAGGGGAATGGGTACAAACCATGAAGCGGTTAGCAAGTCTGATCACTGGGTGTGCACTTATCTCCTGTCCGGTCGCAAAGGCCGCCGAGCCGGTCACCGTTAAGGTGCCGGGTACGTCCATGCCCTGGAGCCAGAAAACAAACCCAAACATACCTTTCGGTCGCAATGACGGCACCAAGCCGGTCGAAATAAAACCCCTGAAGTTTGCGGTCGGACAAACCCTGAGGATCACCGCAACAGGCGGCACTTCGACCATTCCCGGTGGCCCCCAGTTTGGCCCGGCCGGTCAGGAATCTTTTATTGCGACCGATCAGGTGGGCGGTTCGGGGTCCATCTTTCCGGCGCGGTTCATTGATCCCGCGGCTTACCCCGTACACCTCAATGAGTTGATCGGGGTGTTTACCGACGCCAAAGGTCATCTGATTGCCCGGCCGTTTGCGGTAGGTGAGGCCTTCGAGGTAACCGTGCCGGCCAACGCTGAAAGGCTTCAGTTTGGTCTGAACGACGATATTTTTGCTGATAATGCCGGCGAACTAACCGTTACCGTTTCGATCGTCGAATGACTTCTATGGTCTAAGGAATTACTCATGTCTTTGCGTTCTTCGCGCCTGACCGCCTTTGTGTCGGTTACGGCGCTTTGCGCTCTCGCCTTGCCGGTTGCGGCCATTGCTCAGACGCTACCCACCCTTGCGGGGCCAGCCGCCGTCAGTGAGGTCTTTGGTGTCCCCGCCGCCGTGCGCGTTCAAGCCGAGCGGTTTTCAGCGGCCAATGTCCGCGCACTGATCACGGACCTCGATCTGCGCGCCAAATTTACCGCCGACGGTCAGGGTGTGATTTATCGCACCGGCGCAAAAGGCGCGGGCCGCATTCTGCGCGTGGATCTGAAAACGTCGGGTGTCAGCGAACTGGCTACTGAGACCACGTTGACAGCCCTTCTGGCGGCGCAGGGTCTAAAGACTGACGGCGGCATCGAGGTTGCGCCCACGCAATATGACAGGGACAAAGACATCCTGTCCTTTTATGCGGGCGCTCGCGAATGGC
Source organism: Asticcacaulis excentricus CB 48 (assembly GCF_000175215.2). NCBI lineage: Bacteria > Pseudomonadati > Pseudomonadota > Alphaproteobacteria > Caulobacterales > Caulobacteraceae > Asticcacaulis > Asticcacaulis excentricus. The sequence goes on from NC_014817.1 coordinate 233,259, forward strand.
GCTATGAGCGGGCTTCAGGTAAGCTTTACCCTGTGGAACGCCTGCCGACAGAGACCGGCGTCCTTTCACCTGATGGCAAGTACCGGGTCGTTTCACGTAACTACAATCTGTGGCTGGTCGAGGTGGCGACGGGCCGCGAAACGGCCCTGACCACGGATGGTGTGTATGACCGCCGGTATGGCCAGAACTACCCGCAACTGGGTGACATGGTGGCCGCCAATTCTGAGACGCCCGACATGCGGGTGTCTGTGCAGTGGTCGGGCGATTCCAGACGCCTTCTGACCTATCGTCTTGATCGCAACGGCAGCTATATCTGGCACGCGGTTCAGCCCAACCCGCCGGGGAGTCGTTTCCCGCGCACCTTCGCCTATGTCTATCCGAATGCCGGGGCCGCAGAGGTGCCGCAGGTTCATCCTGTGGTCGTCGATATCTCAGCCGCTCTTGAGGGCAAGCCGGCGCTCACCCTGCCGGACTTACCCGCGCAGTCCTTGCTCTGGCCGGGGGACCCGAACCTGTGGTTTAACGAGGCCGGGAGGATTGTCTATGAATGGCAGGCGCGCGGCTATGGCGAAGTCGAACTTTTTGAGGCGGATCCCGTCACGGGTAAATCACAGCTCCGCTTGCACGAGGCCTTGTCGCCAAATGTCTATGTGACGTCTACGTCTATGCGTGCGGCCCCCGAACTGGGCGGTTATCTGATTATTTCCGAGCGCAGCAACTGGGCGCAGCTTTATTTCCTGCAGGACGGTGAGAATCCTTCCGGTGGGAAGGCCCTGACAAAGGGTGACTGGGAAGTCACCGGGATTGCGCATGTGGCCAAGGGCGGGCCGATCCTGATCACAGGTATCGGTCGGGAAACCGGCGTAAACCCCTATTTCCGCAGCCTGTACAAGGTTATGCTCGACGGGAAGATCGTCAATCTGACACCGGAACCGCTGGATCACGACACAACCGTCTCCGAAGACGGAGAGTGGATCATCGATCGCATGTCCACCCCCTCAGAACCACCGCGCACCGTCCTGCGCCGCGCGTCGGACGGTGTGATCGTGCTTGAACTGGGGCGCGCCGACCATTCCGCTCTGCTGGCCGCGGGCTTCACCCTGCCCGAAGTGTTTGAAACGACGGCGGAAGACGGCAAGACGAAGCTTTATGGCACCATCTATCGCCCGGCCCATTTCGATCCGTCGAAATCCTATCCCGTAATCGAGAACGTCTATACGGGGCCAACGACGCACCGCTTTGCCGAAACCTATGGCGGCAATGTCCCCACAAATCTGGCGGCGCTGGCGCAGTTCGGGGCGATTGTCGTCATTATCGACGGTAAGGGGACCTCTCAGCGCGGCAAGGCCTTCCGTATGCCCGCCTGGCAGAATCTGGGTGAGGTTGGCCTTGACGACCATATCCGCGTCCTGAAGGCCATGAAGGCGAAGTACCTGTACTTCGACCTGGACCGCGTCGGTGTCTATGGCGGTTCGGCCGGTGGCTATGACACGGCGCGGTTCGTTCTCAGACGTCCTGACTTTTATAAGGTCGGCGTGGCGTCATCTGGCAATCACGATCTGAGGCTGGACAAGGCGTGGTGGCCGGAAACCACCATGGGCAATGCCGACGACGCCACGTGGGAGAAGAACTCCAATATCTCGGTGGCGGGTAATCTTAAAGGGCATCTGATGCTGATTCATGGCGACATTGATGACAACGTGCCGGTGGCCGCCACCTTGCGTCTGTCGGCGGCTCTGACCGCGGCGGGCAAGCCGCACGATCTGGTCATCCTGTCCAACACACCGCACAATGTGAACCAGCCCTACTACTGGAACCGGTTGACCGGCTATTTCTACCAGTACCTGATCGAGGTCAAGTAGATGCTACCCACCCCGGCCCACACGGATGATGTGGGGTCGGGGTGCGGTGTGGACTACCGCACCTTGAGCATGACCACACCGTGAGCGGGGAGGGTGTAGCTGTAAGCTTTGTCTGAACGGGTATTGGTGTGCGTCCACAAGTCACGCACTTCGGACGCGCCGCCAAGTCCTATCTGCGCCCATTCACCCGACAGGGTGATCGGCCTGTCAGAGTGGTTGAACAGGCCGACGGCGGTGGCGCCGTCACTCAGTTTTTTGGTCCAGATTTCGTGGGTAGCGTCCTTTTTCACCGGCAGCCCCTGCACACCGGCTATGTCCTGATCGATGGCGATGACATCACGGTTGCTCAGAATAGCCGCGGTTTCGGGGGTCATGCTGCGTACGTCATTGCCCAACAGCAGCGGCGCAGCCATGAGGGCCCACAGCGACATATGGGTCTTGTATTCATCCGTTGTCATGCCGCCATTGCCGACTTCGAGCATGTCCGGATCGTTCCAGCCATTCGGACCGGTGTGGTTGGGCTTGCCGTTGGCATCAAAGCCGATCCACGCCATGCGTGCGTAATTGTCCTCAATATCGCCTGTGGTGCGCCACAGGTGGCCACCGACGTCACGCCCCCATGATCCGACATCGAAACGCCCGTACTGGCACAGGCTGAAGACAATATCGCGGCCGGTCGCCGCCAGCGCCTCGCCCATCTGCTGATAGGAGGCGTAGACGGCTTCTTTGGTATAGTAAAAGGCCTCGCCAGAGCAGAGATCGTATTTTAGATAATCCATACCCCAGTTGGCAAAGGTGCGCGCGTCCTGTTCGACATGGCCGTACGATCCCTCATAGCCCCCGCAGGTCTTCGGTCCCTGTGAGGAATAGATGCCGATCTTCAGCCCCCTGGAATGGACGTAGTCGGCAAGAGCTTTCATGTCGGGGAACTTGGCATTGGGCATTAGCACGCCATCGGCATCGCGCATCCCCTGCCAGCCGTCATCAATATTAACGTAGACATAACCGGCATCCCTCAGGCCGCTGCTGACCAGTGCGTCAGCGATTTCGCGCACGGTCTTATCGTCGATCTCCGTATTGAACCGGTTCCACGAATTCCATCCCATGGGCGGGGTAGGGGCCAGCGCCTTCTGAGGAACGACGCGGTAAGGGGGCAGGGGATAGACCTGGAAATCAAGGGCCTTTAGTTCACGCTTTGAGCCCTTGTGTGCGGTGAGGTTGAAGCTCTGATACCACAGGTTGCCGGTCATGCGGATCGAGATGCCCTCGGCCTTGATGACGATGCCGGTCGGGGTCACGCGCGGATTACCGTTGTTGATTTTGAAGACGAGCGTATCGCCTTCGGCACGCAGATCCTGCATAGGCAGGTCGCCATACCAGCGGGAGGTGATCACCCCCGTCAGCTTACCGCCTGTCTCTTTGATGATGACACGCGTAAAATCCGGATAGTTGGGTGAGCTGTCGAAAACCCAGCCGCCCTCTGGCGGTTTCGCCAGAGCCTGAGACACGGGCAGTAACAGGGTGAACACCACAGATAGACCTAAAAATAGTTTGCGCATAACAAGACTCCGTTCGTGGCTTTACAAGGCTTTTTCGTATACGGTATATTCTTTCTCTCATTTCGTCCACACGGTTAGGGGTCTCACGTGCGTCGTTCTCTGCTTCTTCTGCTCTCTTCGACGGCAACGGCTTTCGCGATCTCTGCCGGGGCCGAAACCTACGAGGCGGTCTCTCCCGATGAGCAGGTGAAGATTACCCTCGACAAATCGACAAACGGGCTGCCTAGCTGGAGCCTGGCCTTCAAGGGCGAGACCATAATTGCTCCGTCGGCGTTGGGGCTGCGCACCGACCTTCAGGGGTTCGGCAGTCAGGGCTTTGTTGTCGTCGAAAGTCGCACCCGTGAAGTCAATCAGGTCTATTCGATCGTTGCCGGTAAGGCCGCGACGGCCTCCGACCACTACCGTGAACTGACGCTTAGCCTGCGTGAGGCCAATGGTCCGCGCCGACTGGATGTGGTGGTGCGCGCTTATGATACCGGAGCGGCGGTACGCTATGTCCTGCCTACACAGGCCGAATATGGCGAGGTGGGTATCTATGGGGAGCGCACCGAGTTTGCCTTTCCGGCAGATTACGACTGCTGGGGACTGAACCTCGGTAAGTATCACAACGCCCACGAAGGCGAGTTCGACCCGGTCAAGGCGTCAGTGATTCGTGAGCATAATCTGTTCGATTCGCCGCTGGTCTGTAAGACGGGCTCTGGCGAGACGACCTTTGCTCTGGCCGAGTCGGACGTAACCCACTATCCGGCCAGTTATTATACGCGCAAGGGCGACAGTGGTCTGGGGGTGGCGGTGCAACTGCCTCCGCGCCTTGATGCCGATATGATCAAGCCCTATGTGGCCAGGATTTCAGCCGCCTCTGAGGAGTTTAAGACGCCCTGGCGCGTGGTTATGCTGGGCGACAGCCCGCGTGATCTGGTGGCCTCAAACCTTGTGGCCATGCTGGGGGCATCGTCGAAGATTGCGGACACAAGCTGGATTAAGGGCGGCAAAAGTGCGTGGGACTGGTGGAACGGTTTTAATGCGCCAGTCGCCAATCCCGGCATCAATACCGAAACCTATAAGGCCTATATCGACTTTGCCAAAAGCATGGGTCTTGGCTACATCCTGATCGACGAAGGGTGGTACACGGGGTCTTCGACCCGTCCGAAACCGGGATCGGATGTCACCAAGCCGATTGCGGCCGTCGATATGCCCGCCATCCTCAAATACGCCAAGGCGAACGGGATCGGCGTGATGATCTGGTTGCAGTGGCAGCAACTCGACTGGCAGTTGGATGAAGCCTTTAGCACCTATGAGCGATGGGGTATTGCAGGCGTCAAGATCGACTTTATGGACCGTTCGGATCAGCAGATTGTCGATTACTTCCACCGCGTTTTGTCCAAGGCCGCTCAGCACAAGCTTTTGGTCGATCTGCACGGGGCCTATGCCCCTAACGGGCTCGTGAGGACCTATCCAAACTATATCACCCAGGAAGGCGTTTTGGGCGCGGAATACAACAAGTGGACAACTCGCATTACGGCCACCCACAATGTCACCCTGCCGTTCACCCGCATGATTTTGGGCCCGATTGACTATACGCCGGGCGGCTTTGCCAACCGCACGCCGCAGACCTTTGTGATCCACGAAAACCGCCCTCAGACCCAAACGACCCGTGGTCATGGCGTGGCGATGTATGTCGTCTATGACAGCCCTCTGGTCATGGTGTCGGATGCGCCCCAGGCTTATAAAAAGACTGACGGAAGCTGGGAAGACGGGGTGGATTTTATCCAGAAAGTGCCGGTGAGCTGGGACGAAACCCGCGTTCTTCAGGGCGATATCGGTCAATTCATCGTCACGGCTCGTCGCAAGGGGGAGAACTGGTACATCGGGGCCATGACCAATGAAGAGGGGCGCACGGTCCGCCTGCCGCTCGATTTCCTCAAAGAGGGGACCCATCAGGCGCGCCTGTGGCAGGATGGCGCTACGCCGACGCAACTGGTGACGTCTGAGGCCAAAACCGACCGCACCCAAGCTCTGTCGTTGACTCTGGCCCCGTCAGGCGGGGCGGCGGTTATCTTAAGTCCGGTAAAACGTGGCAAATCAAATAAAACGGACAAATAAAGGTTAAATCGTATAATATATACTTGACACTTCCGCGGGAGAGTGGTTTGGATGATCCGGGATCGGAATGATGACGTTCTCCGGCGGTCATGGCTCCGGGCCCGGCTTACCAACGGCGGTTTGGCACGTTTGTACCCCCCCTCCCGCGTTCAGAACCGCCCACCTTTAAGCGTCCACCGCGTATCAATCCGCGGTGGGCGCTTTTTCTTTTGCGCTCTGTCAGGAGCCACACAAGCCAAAACCCCCACGCCTTGTTGAAGGGAGTAGGGGTAAAGAGGGCAGTGAGTTGTCTGGAGATGGGGGCTTACGCCGCCTTGTTGATGCTCAGCGATGGGCGGGATGCGGCGGCCTCTTCGACCATTTTGATGATCTGTGCGCGACGCTCCCCGATCAGCGGCATACGCGGCATCCGCACGCGCTCGGAGCCGCGGCCCATGATCTGTTCGGCGAGTTTGATCGACTGAACCAGGTCGTGTTCGGCATCGAGGTGCAGCAGCGGCAGGAACCAGCGGTAGATTTCCAGCGCTGTCTTGGTGTCACCGGCTTCGAGCGCCTTGACCAGCATGACGGATTCATGCGGGAAGGCCGAGGTCAGGCCTGACACCCAGCCCTGAGCGCCCAGCAGCAGGCCTTCATAGGCCACATCGTCGAGGCCGGCGAAGATGGAATATCGGCTGCCGAAGGCGTTAAAGACGTCGGTGAAGCGGCGTGTATCGGCGGCGGATTCCTTGATCGCCACGATGTTTTTCACCGGACGCAGGGCTTCGAGCGCATCATTGCCGATATTGACGCGGTAGGCGGTTGGGTTGTTGTAGAGCATGATCGGCAAGCCGGTGGCATTGGCCACTTGCGTGAAGTGCTCAACCAGCTCATTCGTCTTCGGCACATAGACCATTGCCGGCAGCAGCATCAGGCCGTTGGCGCCGATTTTTTCGGCGTCACGGGCAAAGGCGACGGCGCGCGGCGTGGTGAGTTCGGAGGTGCCGACGACGACGGGCACGCGGCCGTTGACGACTTCGACGATAGCGGAGAGCAGCGTGCGCTTTTCATCCGGCTCCAGCGAATTGTTCTCGCCGCAGGTGCCGAGCGCGATGATACCGGTCACGCCGTCCTTGATCAGATCATCGATTACGCGCTGGCTTTCGGCCACGTCAATGGATAGGTCTTCTTTGAATTGTGTGGTGACCGCCGGGAATACGCCGCGCCAATCGACTTTCATTGTTTACTCCAACTGCTTGCGTAAGAATATATACCGTATACAATATGCAATGATGCGGCGCAAGAAGGAACGGGATGGGCTCTATACGGCATCAGGCAGCAAGTCCTCTCGGAGCATAAACATCGCTTGCAACAAATTTGGTATACTGTATAAATTGATGTTATGTCTGACAATTAAGCGAGGCCCCTGTGCACCTTGTTCGCATAACGACCCTGTCGAAGGCTTGGTTCTCTAGGGCCAGTCTCCTGGGAACTTTACTGGGTCTTGGTGGCCCGGTAATGGCCAATTCAGCGCTTGAAGCACGCCAAGTGACCTCCGCCAGCAACCCCATACTGTCGGATGGTCAGGACTACACGACCGATCCGGCGACTCTGGTGGCCAATGGTAAGTTCTACATACTCACCGGGCGCGACACGGCGGAGTCGGGGGTGAATGACTTCGTCATGCCCGAATGGCAGATGCTGGTCACCGATGATCCCAAGTCAGGCCGATGGACCCACTATCCACATTTCCTAAAACCGGATGAGGTGTTCAAATGGGCGACACCCGGCCGCGCCTATGCCGCGCAGATCGTGCAGGGGCCGGATAAGCGCTTCTATTTCTATGCGCCGGTGATGCAGGAAGGCTCAACCAACAAGGATGGTTTTGCCATAGGTGTGGCCGTGTCCGACAGTCCCACCGGGCCTTGGGTCGATGCCCACCCATCCGGGCCGGTCGTGTCGCAGTCTTATCCGGTGAAAAACGATATCCAGAATATCGATCCGACGGTGCTGATCGACGACGATGGTCGAATTTATATGTATTGGGGGACGTTTGGCCGCTTGAAAGGGGTCGAACTGGAACGTGATATGGTGACATTCAAGGGGACGCCTGTGGATGTCACCGGCCTGAAAGGCTTTTTTGAAGCGCCGTGGATTTTCAAGCGCAAGGGCGTCTATTACATGGCCTATGCCGGGAACACGGCGGGCCCGGACTCAGAATGTACTGAGGCGGTCTATTATGCCTGTATCGCCTATGGCACAGCGACCTCGCCTTTGGGGCCCTGGACCTATCGCGGGGTTTTGCTCGATCCGGTGTCTTCGACGACCTCCCATCCGGGCATTTCCGAGTTCAAGGGCAAGTGGTACGTCGCCTATCATACGGCGGATGCCAAAGGTGGCGGGCATTTCCGTCGCTCGGTCGCCGTCGATGAATTGTCGTGGGACGACAGCGTAAACCCGCCACTTATTGAAAAGGTCGAACAGACCCGTGCGGCGGCACCCGTCCCTCAGCCTCAGCGTAATCTGGCCCCGGCGGCACGCGTTGTCGCGTCCAATTCGCCGGTGCCCGTGCAATACTGGATTCGCGCACTTAATGACGGCAAGGTACGCCAAGCGCCGCTGCCACCGGACACCTGGGGGACATGGTCGCCGAACAATCCAAAACAGCAGTGGGTGGTCTATCAGTGGGAGCAGCCGCTAAAGGTCAACGGGACACGGCTTTATTTCTGGGCCGATCAGCCTGCCGGTTCTGGTATAGGCGTAGCCCCGCCCAAGGCGTGGCACCTCGAATACTGGTCAGATGCCGATAAGGACTGGAAAGTGATCACCGCCAGCTATCCGCAGGCCGTGACAGGCGCATGGACCGAGGCGTCTTTCGACACCGTCAGTACGCGTTGTCTGAAGGCAGTGTTCGATGCGTCTACGGACGGCAAGACCAATGCCGCCGTAGCTGTTCAGGAATGGGAAGCTCTGTATCCAAAGGCGGTTCTGGTTGAGGCGGCAGATACAAAGGTTCCGGCCTCGCCGATCTGCGTGCCGCTGGAATAGGACCAAGGGTACGAGAGACGTTGGGTCATCAACGCCTGAATCTGTCACGCAGTTAGGGTTTGTGCTTTTCTGGCGTGCGACAGAGGGGTTTATGGGAAGAGAAAACGGTGAAATCTCGCGTTTTGAAGTTTGCGCTGATGGCGCTTTTACTCGCACTTGGTGTGCCTGGTGGCCCTACGTTGGCGCAGGTAAAGTCACAGGATGAGGTGCCTGACACCAAGGCTGACTTCAATCCGAAGGTCATCACCGTGACCACTACAGGTAGCCTGAGGGAAATGGCCAATAAGGCGGGTTATGATGGTGGGTCGAGGGCAGATTTCATTTTCGAAGTGCCTGCCGGAACGGTGATCATGGGAGCTGCGGGTGGCAATAAAGGGCGCCGCGATGGAGGCCCTGCTTTGGTTAGTGGACTGTGGCCTGAAACGGCTGAGATATGGTTACTTGTGCGCGGTCACGTCTATGGCGGTGGTGGACGGGGTGGTGACGGCGGCGACCCGGTCCCTACGGATGGGGGGCGTGGAGGTGACGCTGTCGTAGCCGACTCTCCAATGACGGTCGTGGTCTTGAAAGGGGGAGCGATCAAAGGCGGCGGGGGTGGCGGTGCAGGAGCCGAGGCGGCAGCAGGGCTAGGCGGTAGCGGTGGAGGCGGTGGTTTTCCCAACGGAGATCCGGGCCTTGGTGGTAGCGCGCGAGCATCGGACACCGGTTATTTTGAAGCGGGCGCTCTAGGCCGCGCTGGTTCGCCGGGTGGCGGCGGTGGCGGCGGAAATCGCGGCATTGCAGGCGGTACGGGCGGCAATGCCGCAATGCCTGGGCAAAGCCAGGCCCGTGTAGGTGGAGCACCGGGCAATGCCATCCGCAAGAGTGGTCATGAGGTGGTGATACTTAGCGGTGGCCAAGTCTACGGCGAGATCTTCTAATTTTGGTTCGGTAACGGTCTCGCTTTTCAGGGTGCGTCTAAATGCAAACGGGAGCGGAGAAGTGTCAGCCCTTCTAATCTGAGTCCTGCCAAGGTGCTCTGACCTCAATAGGAAACATTGTCACTCTCGTTTTCTGTGCCCATATCGTAGAGAGTATCACCGTTGCGCGCATGCGTAGTTGCGGCGGCGGTCCGCCAGTAATGACCACGGTGGCAGGAAAAACCGAATCTGCGCTACCGGCGGGGTTTCAGTCAGTCAGCTTCCAGCCGCCAAGGTTCCGGTAGGGGCCAGATTGCGGGACGGGATCGGTCCTAGCGGGCAGGGCGCCCCGAAGAACAAACTGTCGAACACGACAGGACTGAAATCGCTTGGGTACAAAGGCGATTCTTCCGGCCCGGTGAAACTCGCAGTCCCGAAGTTTCTAGCTTTAGGCTCGAAGCCGTCCAGCCTTTATTCTTTAACAACCTCAGGTCTGAGTATCGGTCGAGTAACGTCCCTTGATGATGTGCCGATCCGGTCTGGCGATGCGATGTTCTATGAACCACTTAAGCTGGAGAAATCACGGTGACCGCCGCCATAGCATGATCAGCCGTGCCGGTTGGCAAAATCGCAGCTTGATCGGGATTGAATCTGATTGAAACTGAGCGCTTGGAGCGCTAAAAGGTCTTACCAATAAAATCGTTAGGTCTGATAAGGATTGCAGGAGGGAGAGTAGTCATGCGCTGGGTTTTCACCATTGTGGCGTTTTTGGCCGTGTTAGCCCTACCGGCGGCAGCGCAGGAGCTGCGGCCGGCCTACCTTTTGACAGGGGCGGCGAATCGCGAGGTTCAGGATCTGTCAGGCACATGGACCTATTCCAAGGACCTCTATCGCACGGGGCTGACTGACATCAATGGTTGGGTGGCCAAGTCGCGTATGCAGCGTTACCGCGATGTGGATGTGGCTGCCGAAGAGGCAAGGGGTGGGGCGACCTTTTTTGAGTTTGATCTTGATCGTGGTCCGCAGATGGCGATACCCGGCGCGTGGAACGCCGCCGAACCCGAACTGCGTTATTATAATGGGCTTATCTGGTTCCAACGCAAGTTTACGCCCAAAGTCTTTGATGGCAAACGCGTTTTTCTGCGGTTCGAGGCGGTCAACTACAAGGCCAATATCTATCTCAACGGCAAAGAAATGGGCCGCCACGAAGGCGGATTCACGCCGTTCGTTATCGAGGTCACGCACGCATTGCGCGCCGGTGAAAACCGCCTGAGCGTGGGTGTGGATTCTACCCATGACGCTCAGTCCATCCCGACGGCGATTACGGACTGGGACCTTTTTGGAGGCATTACGCGACCGGTAAAGCTGATCTATACACCTGAAACCTTCATTGATGACGCCACCCTTACCTTGACGCCGGAGAGGCGTTTGAAAGGTGTGGCGCAACTGAACGGTCCCCGCGCCGCTGGGCAAGTCGTTACGGTGAGCATTGCAGGTCTTAAAACTACGATGTCTGCGACCACTGATGCCAAAGGGCTGGCGGTTTTTGATCTGAAAGCGCCGCGTGGCCTGAAACTGTGGTCACCGGATACACCCGCCCTCTATGAGGTGACTTTCTCAACCGTTGATGACAGGCTGAGGGACCGAATTGGCTTTCGCACAGTTGCAGTTAAAGGCTGCCAGATACTGTTGAATGGTAAGCCTGTTTTTCTCAAAGGTGTTTCGCTGCACGAGGAAGAATTCGGCAGCCATCCGGCACGCAACATGACTGAAGCGGCTTCACGCGCCCTGTTGTCCGAGATCAAATACGGTCTGCATGGTAATTATGTACGCCTGTCACACTATCCGCATTCGGAGATAACCCTGCGGCTGGCAGATGAAATGGGGCTTTTGGTATGGAGCGAAATCCCGGTGTACTGGACGGTCGATTGGGAAAATCCGGCGGTGTTGCAAAAGGCGCTGAGAATGCAGGCGGAGACGGTATTCCGCGATCGCAACCGGGCATCGGTCATCTTGTGGAGCGTAGGGAACGAAACCCCGGTGTCAGCGCCGCGCACCCAATTCCACGCCGCCATGGCCGATAATGCGCGCGCGCTTGACCCGACGCGCCTGATCAGCGCCGCTTTGCTGGTCGAGCGTAAGGGTAATGAAATCTATCTGGCTGACCCGCTGGTCGATAAGCTGGATGTGCTGGCGGTCAATACCTATGCCGGTTGGTATGGCGATGATCCGCTCTCGGCCGTGCCGGGTCTGCAATGGAATGTACCGGCTGACCGCCCGCTGATCCTGTCGGAATTTGGGGCTGATGCACTGGCGGGCTATCGCGATCCGACCGCGACGCATAAGTTTTCCGAGGATTATCAGGCGGAATACTATCGCCAGACCCTGAAAATGGCCGACAGAATGCCGACCCTCAACGGTATGTCGCCGTGGATTTTAAAGGACTTTCAATCGCCCCGCCGCGAGCACCCGATCTATCAGGACGGCTGGAATCGTAAAGGACTGCTCTCGGAAACCGGTGTGCGTAAAGAGGCCTTTGATGTCTTAGCCACCTACTATCAGGACAAGCAGCCGTGAGGGGTTGGGTGATAGGGCTGATGGCCTGTGTGGCCTCCCCGGTTGGGGCACAGGTGGTCGTATCACCCGCCGCCACATCGCAGTCGCTGGACCTGAACGGTGCCGCCATTGTTTATGACGCCCGCGATGCTGAGTTGGTGGGCATCGCCGCACGTGATCTGGCCGACGATATCGCACGGTTGGGGGGGGATGCGCAGGCGGTCACGGTGGCGCCCTCGGGCCGAACGCAGGTCTGGGTCGGGACGCCCGGCCACCATGCCGGTATTGATGCGCTGATCAAGGCTGGCAAACTGGATGTCAGACGGCTGAAAGACTGCTGGGAATGCTCACTGACGGCAGTGGTGCCAAAGCCCGCGTCGGGCGTCGAGCGCGCCCTGATCATTGTGGGGTCCGACAGGAGAGGTGCAGCCTTCGGCGTCTATGACTTGTCGCGTACTCTGGGGGTGTCGCCATGGGTATGGTGGGCCGATATTAAGTCGGTTAAAAAAGGCCTGTTAGTCTCCGTACCTAAGCCGTATTTCTCAAAACCTTCTGTGGCTTATCGCGGTCTTTTCATCAATGATGAAGACTGGGGCCTCTTCCCATGGGCGGCGCAGACCTTTGATCCGGAAACCGGCAATATCGGCGCAAAATCCTACGAAAAAGTCTTTCAGCTTTTGCTGCGCCTGAAGGCCAACACCCTGTGGCCCGCCATGCACAAGGTGTCGGCCCCGTTCAATGCCGACCCGCAAAACGCCGCGCTGGCAGAACGGTATGGCATCGTTATGGGTTCCTCCCACGCCGAGCCCATGCTGCGTAACAATGTCGGCGAATGGAAGGAGCCGGGGGAGCGGTTCAACTACGCGATCAATCCGCAGGGGGTTCGTGCCTACTGGGAAGCGCGTCTTAAAACCAATGGCCGCTACGAGAATCTCTACACACTGGGGATGCGGGGCATCCACGACTCAGGCATTGTCGGGGCTTCGACCACCGCGCAGAAGCAGGCACTGCTTAACCGCATCCTGTCTGATCAGCGTCAACTGTTGAAAGATACAGTCGGTGATCCGAAAACGGTGCCGCAAGTCTTTGTGCCCTATAAGGAAGTTCTGGAAATCTATCGCGCCGGGATTGCTCTGCCGGAGGACGTAACGCTGGTCTGGCCCGACGACAATTTCGGCTATATCCGCTACTTCCCCAATTCGTCAGAACAAAAGCGATCGGGGCGATCGGGCGTCTATTATCACCTGTCTTATCTGGGGGCCCCGCTCTCCTATCTGTGGCTTTCGACCACGCCACCGGCGCTGGTGACCGAAGAGATGACGCGGGCCTACGACAACGGCGCGGACCGTCTGTGGGTCGTCAATGCCGGCGACATCAAACCGGCAGAGGTCAATCTGACCCACTTTTTCGATCTGGCCTGGGATGTGAAGGGTGTGCGCGCTCTTAGCCAGAAGCAGTATCTGACGCGACTGGCGGGTGAAACCTTTGGCCCGCAAAAGGCCGAAGCGATCGGTGACTTGTGGGATCGCTATTACCGGCTCAATTTCGAGCGCCGCCCGGAACACCTGCAATATAATCTACCGGGTGAAAAGGTGCGCCGCTCCGGTCTGTCGCCGCGGCAGGTGTTTGAGCGCGTCAGTGCCTTTGAAAACCTGATGAATGATGTCGAGGCGCTGAAAGTGGACGATCCGGGTCTGTTTCAACTGGTTGAATATCCGCTGAAGGCTTCGGCTCTAGCCAACCGGCGGTTTTTCGCACTGGAAGCCTATGCGGCGGAATATGAGCGCAATCCGCGTCTGGGCGGGCTCTATGCCGGCCGTGCACGGGATTTCGACGCGCAGATTAAGGCGCTGTCGGCCCGCTATAACAGCGGTAAATGGAGGGGCATTATTGCTGAGGAGCCTGCGGATAACCTGTGGACCTCATTCCGTCTGTCGCCGCCCGTTATGCCGGCGGCAACCTTGGGGCAGTCGGGGGAGCTTCCCGTCTATCGGCTGGCCGATGACGGGGTGATCCGCCTTGAGGCCGAAGGCGGTGTGGCCAAGGGCTGGCGTCGGATCGAAGGCCTTGGGCGCGGTGAGGGGAGCCTGCGCGCGTTGAGGGCGGATGCGGTCGTCAGCCTCCGCGCCGATATACCCACGGCCGGGACGTGGTGCGTCAGTACCCATATCCTGCCGATCTTCCCGACCGATGGGGCGTCGGCATGGTCGCTTGATCTCACAACCGAGGGAGTAACCACGCCTTTGACCTACGCCCGCGGACCGCAGGACAAGGCGTGGCAGCAGGGTGTGCTGAATAATCGCCTGGCGGCCTCTGTGCCCCTCACATTCGGTGCCGGGTCTCACGACGTGCAGCTTCGGTCACCACGCCCGGATCTTATCCTCGACAGTGTTGATTTTATGCCAGGCGCGTGCCCTTAGAACGGAATGATTTCTACTGGAATCATCCCACTCTATATCCGCACATTCTCCAGCGCCCCGCCCCAGGTTGTGCGCCAGCGGCGCTTGATCAGGGTCAGGCCGCTAAACGCGATCAGGGCCAGCGCCGCAAAGCCGATCAGGCCGGGCTGGTAAGAGCCCAGCGTCTGTTTAGACAGGCCCAGACTGGTGGCCAGATAGAAGCCGCCGATCCCGCCAAACATGCCGACAAGGCCGGTCATCACGCCGATTTCAGCGCGAAAGCGCTGCGGCACCAACTGAAAGACCGCGCCATTGGCCATGCCCAGCGCGCCCATACCGACGATCAGGAACAACAGCGCGGTGAATTCGGTCGGCAGGCGGAAGCTGATGATGATGAGAGCGATGGCCGCGACCACGTACATTATCGACAGCGTACGGATGCCGCCGATGCGGTCGGCAACGCTGCCTCCCACTGGACGGAACAGCGAACCGGCAAAGACGCAGGCCGCGGTGAAAAAGCCGGCCTTGACCGGATCGAGGCCGTATTCCGTGTTGAAATAGATGTTGAGCGAGGAACTGAGGCCCACAAAGCCGCCAAAGGACACGCCGTAGAACAACAGGAACCACCAGGCGTCCTGTTGTTTGAGGACGCCAAAATACTGATCCAGACGCTTGGGCGCGGGCGGATTGGGGGCGTCTTTTGCAAACAGCAGGTAGAAAATAAAAGCCGCAATCAGGGGGAGGGCCGCCAGACCGAAGACGGTGCTCCAGCCAAAGGCCTTGGCCAGCGACGGCGCAAACAGCGAGGCGAACACCGTGCCGGAATTGCCTGCACCGGCAATGCCCAGTGCCACGCCCTGATACTGCGGCGGATACCAGCGCGATGCCAGAGGCAGGGCGACCGCAAACGACGCACCGGCGACGCCCAGCACGCCGGCCAGCATCAGCACACCGGCATAGGAATCGATTTTCAGCAGATAGGCCGCCAGCAGCCCGCCAATGACAATGGCCTGAGCGATCGCGCCCGTGGTCTTAGGGCCGATACGATCGACCATCACGCCCGCCACCAGCCGCAGCAAAGCCCCGGTCAGGATGGGCACGGCGACCATGAAGCCCTTTTGCCCTGGGGTGAGGCCCAGATCGCTGGCGATCTGCACGCCAAGTGCGCCCAGCAGCACCCAGACCATGAAGCTCATGTCGAAATAGAGAAAGGCCGAGACCAGCGTAGGCGCATGTCCGGCTTTGAGGAAGTCTTTGGAAATCATGGATAAACCTGCAGCGTCGATCCGGGCAGATCGACGACCGCCGCGGCAATGGGGAGACTTTTTCGGGTGAAGACGACGGTCCGGTTCGTTCCGGAGGCTGACCGCCGTTGGCCAGTTCCCCAATCGCAACCCAAAGGCTAAGTCACTCGGGCAGACCCTGTCAAGGCGCGATTTTGCGTTGCGGGAAAGGTCAAAATTTTTTGCTTGCGCCCGGCGGCAGGTTGGCATTAGCCGTAAGAGCAGAGTCGACGCCCCGCAGCGCGGTGGGGCGTACGCGATACCCTCTCCCTGCCGGATAACTCCCCGTGAATGTGCTGATCATCGATCCCGACGACGCGCGTGCGGCCCTTGTGGCCGAGGGCTTGCGGCTGGACGACAGCCTGCACGGTGCGACCCTGCACATCTGGCCGCGCTTTGAGCTGGCGCGCCTCAGCGAAATCAATCCGGACATGGTCATTATCGCCTGCGAAAGCCCAGATCGCGACACGTTGGATGCGCTTCAGATCGCCCATGAACACGCGCCGCGCCCTGTGGCCATGTTTGTTGATCGCTCGGATGCCAATACGACGGCGCAGGCGCTGGAGGCCGGCGTGGCGGCCTACGTGGTGGACGGCTATGCGCCCAATCGCGTCGCCTCCATCCTGTCGGTGGCGGCGCATCGATTTAACCTGATGCAGACCCTGCGCCATGACCTGTCGAAAGCGCGGGCCGATCTGGCGGCGCGCAAGACCATTGACCGCGCCAAGGGGGTGCTGATGACCTCACGCGGGATCGGCGAAGAGGAGGCCTATCGCCTGATGCGCAAGCACGCCATGGACTCAGGCCGCCCCATCGCGGCCATCGCCGAGGACATCCTCGCCATTTCTGACCTGCTCAAGAAGAGGGACGACGGATGCTGAGTGTACGTATCGGTTTCAGCCCGCTCAACGACGCCGCTCTGGTCGTTCTGGCCGAAGCGCTGGGCTTTTACAGCGCCGAAGGGCTGGATGTTTCGCTCAGCCGCGAAGCCAACTGGTCGAATATTCGGGACAAGCTGTCCTATGGGTTGCTGGATGCCGCACATGTGCTGGCGACGTTGCCGCTGGCGCGCGGGCTGTGGCTCGGGCCTGCAATCGGGCACATCATCGCACCCATGGCCCTAGGGGCCAATGGCAATTCGGTGGTCATCTCCTCTAAGCTGAAAGAGGTGTTCGAAGGGCTGGGCGCCTCAACCCTTCTGGAGTCGGCGCGCGCTCTGCGGCTGGTGATCCAGCACCGGCGCGCCGTCAGCGAAGGCAAGGTGACACTGGCCATTCCGTTCAACTATTCGCCGCACCATTTCGTGCTGCGCCATTGGCTGGCGGCGGGGGGGATTGACCCCGACCGGCAGGTGCAGTGGGTGGTGCTGCCGCCGTCACGCATGGCCGATCACCTGCGCGACGGGGTGATTGACGGCTTTTGCTCCGGCTCCCCGTGGCCACAGATGGCGGAGCTGAACGGAAACGGCGTGGTGCTGTTCTCGGACCCCGCCTTCTGGACGCTGAAGCCCGAAAAGGTGCTGGCTCTGCGCGGCGTCTGGGCCGAAGAGCATCCTGAGGCGGCCGTGGCCCTGACCCGCGCCCTGTTGCGGGCCGGGCAGTGGGCGATGGACCCGTCTCATGCCGATGAACTGGCCCTGATCCTCAGTCGTGAGGCCTATGTGCGCGCACCGCTAGAGGCCATTCAGGCGGCTCTGGCCCCCGGCGGAGCGGGTTTGATTCTTGATCCGCAGACGGCGACCTTCCCGTGGATCAGCCACGCCAAATGGTTCATCGGACAGTTTGTGCGCTGGGGTCTGACGGAGGGGATCCACGATTTCGACGCCATCGCGCGGCGCGTCTATCGACCGGACCTGTGGCGGCAGGCGGCGGCCCCGCTGGGCCTGTCCCTGCCGTTCGAAGATGAGAAGGACGAGGGCGGGGCCGATGCGCCCTGGATGCTGCCTGCCGCGCCCGATCCGGTCCTGATGCCACCCAATACCCTGTTTGACGGGGGCGTGTTCAGGGTCAGACGCGCGTAGGCTTTTCGTAGCGAAAATCCCAATCTCGCAGGCGCAAAAATCGCCAATTGACAGGGCGCGCGTCCTGTGGCCCAATAAACCTACGGATCAAGGTCGATCCACGACATTTGCTCAGAAGCGCCAACGACGGCGCGTCTGAGCCTTCATCGGACAAAGATGTCCCGCACTCCTGAAACGCTTTGGCGTCAAAGGGGTGCGGGATTTTTTT
Source organism: Asticcacaulis excentricus CB 48 (assembly GCF_000175215.2). Taxonomy (NCBI): domain Bacteria; kingdom Pseudomonadati; phylum Pseudomonadota; class Alphaproteobacteria; order Caulobacterales; family Caulobacteraceae; genus Asticcacaulis; species Asticcacaulis excentricus. Next base: position 251,175 of record NC_014817.1, read on the forward strand.
TGGCTCAATTCCCACGCGCTCGCATTGGAGCAACCCCATGGCCTTTCATTCTGAGCCTGTGGCCAAACCCCGGATCGTCGTCATCGGCGCGGGCATGGCCGGCAGCCGTATCGTCGAAGAAATCCTCAAACGCGCCAATTCTACTGATTCTGGGCGTATGTTCGACATTTCGATCATCGGTGCCGAAGCCTGCGCCACCTATGACCGCATCCAGCTCTCGCCGGTGCTGGCGGGCGAAAAGACGTTCGAACAGATCGTCACCCATTCGCAGGACTGGTACGACCTGAATGGCGTGAAGACGCACTTTGGTTGCTGGGTGCAGGGCATTGACCGCGACGCGAAGCAGGTGGTGCTGCACGATGGTCAGACGATCGGTTACGACTATCTGATCCTGGCGACCGGTTCCGACCCGATCCGTCTGCCTCTGCCGGGCGCGGATTTATCGGGCGTCGTGGGTTTCCGCGACCTGCACGACGTCGATCTGATGCAGAAGGCGGCGGAGGCAGGCGGCGAGGCGGTGGTAATCGGCGGCGGGCTTCTGGGGTTAGAGGCCGCCTATGGTCTCGCCAAACGCGGCATGAAGGCTACGGTGATCCATCTGGTCGATGTGCTGATGGAGCGTCAGCTCGATGAGGCGGCCGGGCGGTTGCTGGAAAAGGCGCTGGCCGAACGCGGCGTGTCGGCCGTGCTGAATGCGCAGTCCGAGGCGATACTGGGCGAAACCCACGTGGAAGGGCTGAAACTCAAGGACGGGCGGGTGATTCCGGCTTCGCTGCTGGTCATGGCGGTGGGTATCCGCCCGCACGTGGAACCCGCCAAATCGGCCGGTCTGGCGGTCGAGCGCGGCATCGTGGTCGATGACCAGATGCGCACCAGTGACCCCTTCATCTTTGCGGTTGGCGAATGCGTACAGCACCGCGGGCAGTGTTACGGCCTTGTGGCGCCAATCTGGGACATGTGCCGCACGCTGGCCGATGTGCTGACCGGTAAGAACCCGCAGGCGGCCTATCTGGGTTCGGAACTGGCGACGCGGCTGAAGGTCTCCGGCGTCGATCTCTATTCGGCCGGGCAGTTCAACGGCGGCGACGGCTGCGAAGACATCGTGTTCCGTGACCCGGCGCGTGGCGTCTATAAGCGCATCGTCATCAAGAATGACCAGCTTGTGGGTGCGGTGCTGTTTGGTGAGGCGGCCGATGGCGCCTGGTATTTCGACCTGATCAAAAAGGGCGAAAGCATCGGTGAGATACGCGACACCCTGATCTTCGGTCAGGCGGTGACGGAGGCGCTGGCCGGCGTGGACCCTAACGCCGCCGTTGCGGCATGGCCCGACGACACGGAAGTGTGCGGCTGCAACGGCGTGAGCAAGGGTACAGTGGCAGCGGCCATCAGTGGCGGCGCGGACACGCTGGATAAGGTGCGCGGCTGCACCAAGGCGTCGGCCTCGTGCGGCTCGTGCACCGGCATTGTTGAGCAGTTGCTCAAGGTCACTCTGGGCGATGCCTTCAAGGCGCAGACCGGCCCCAAGCCGATGTGTAAATGCACGTCTCATGGCCACGCGTTCGTGCGTCAGGCGATTGTCGAGCGGGCGCTGAAGACCATCCCAGACGTCATGCAGGCCCTGAAATGGGAGACGCCGGATGGCTGTTCCTCGTGTCGGCCCGCGCTCAACTACTACCTCCTGTGCGCTTGGCCGCGTGAGTATCAGGACGATCCGCGCTCGCGCTTCGTCAATGAGCGCAACCACGCCAATATTCAGAAGGATGGCACCTATTCCGTCGTGCCGCGCATGTGGGGGGGCGTCACCTCGGCCAAAGAGCTGCGCGCCATTGCCGATGTCGTCGATAAGTTCAACCTGCCCATGGTGAAGGTAACGGGCGGTCAGCGCCTCGATATTTTCGGCGTCAAAAAAGAGGACCTGCCCGCCGTCTGGGCCGATCTCAATGCCGCCGGTATGGTCTCGGGCCACGCCTATGCCAAGGCGCTGCGCACGGTGAAAACCTGTGTGGGGTCGGAATGGTGCCGCTTCGGGACGCAGGATTCGACGGGTCTGGGCATCCGGCTGGAGCAGGACACCTGGGGCTCCTGGATGCCGCACAAGTTCAAGATGGCGGTCTCAGGCTGCCCGCGCAACTGCGCCGAAGCGACGATCAAGGACTTTGGCGTTATCTGCGTCGATTCCGGCTATGAGCTGCACGTGGGTGGCAATGGCGGCATCCACCTGCGCGGCACGGACCTGTTGTGCAAGGTGGCGACCGAGGCCGAGGCCCGCGAGTATTCCATGGCCTTTGTGCAGTTCTACCGTGAGGACGCCTGGTATCTGGAGCGCACCGCGCCGTGGATCGAGCGTGTCGGCCTTGAGGCGATCAAGACGAAACTGTTCGATGAGGAGGCCCGTAAGGCTCTGATGGCGCGTTTTCTGGAGTCTCAGGCCGTGTTTCAGGTTGATCCGTGGGCGGAGCACGCCCCTCAGTCCGAACCGGCCAAGGTGTTTTCACCGCTGGCGGACCTGCGCAGTGAAAAGAAGGAGATGGCGCGATGAGCGGCGATCTGGCTTTGCAAACCCCACCTCTGACGTGGCTGGATGTCGGGGCGGCGGCGGATGTGCCGTATCAGGGGGCCCGGCGGGTCGAGACGGACAAGGGGGCCATCGCCGTCTTTCGTACCGTAGATAATGACTACTACGCCGTGATGGACAAATGCCCGCACAAGGGCGGTCCTCTGTCCGAAGGCATCGTGCATGGACGTCATATCGCCTGTCCGCTGCACAACTGGTCGTTCAGCCTCGAAACGGGCGAGGCCGTCGGAGCCGATGCGGGGAAGGCTTGCACGCCCACCGTGCCGCTGAAGATCGAAAACGCCCGGATTTTTCTGGGACTGCGTTAGATAAAAAGCGCGTTGAACCAAAAACATAGAGTGTTAGTTCGATTTAGACTGAACGAAATACGCTCTGAACCCCTTTCCCCGCGAGCGGGGAGGCATAAAAGAACGCTCATCTTTATACGCCCCCAGCTTGCTGGGGGAGGTGGCGCGCAGCGCCGGAGGGGGGCTCTTTAGAAACGTTCCTTATGACCACCACCCAATCTTCCACCTGTCCCTATTGCGGCGTCGGTTGCGGCGTTGAAGCGACGCTCGATGGCCGTCAGATGACCGTCCGGGGCGATGGGGCGCATCCGGCCAATCAGGGGCGGCTCTGTTCCAAGGGCACGGCACTGGGCAACACCTTCGGGCTGGAGGGGCGTCTGCTCAGCCCGCGCCGTCGCACGCCACAGGGCTTTGCCGAGACGACGTGGGAGGCGGCGCTTACCGAGGTGGCCGGGCGTTTCCGTGACATCATCGCCGAACACGGGCCGGATGCCGTGGCCTTTTACGTCTCCGGCCAGTTGTTGACCGAGGACTATTACGCGGTCAACAAGCTGGCCAAGGGCTATATCGGCACGGCCAATATCGACACCAATTCGCGCCTGTGCATGAGTTCGGCGGTGGCCGCCCACAAGCTGGCCTTCGGGGCCGATCTGGTGCCGGGGGTCTATGACGACCTGAGCGAGGCCGACCTGCTGGTCTTCAGCGGCCACAATGCGGCCTGGACGCACCCGGTCCTCTATCGTCGCATCGAAGCGCGTCCGGATCAGTTCCGCGTCTGTATTGACCCGCGCCGCACCGACACGGCAAAGGCGGCCAACCTGCACCTGATGATCCGGCCACAGACGGATGTACGCCTTTGGAACGGTTTGTGCGCGCATCTGATCGCGCGCGATGCGCTTGATCATGACTTTGTGGATCAGCATACGCACGGCTTTTCGCGCCTGATGGCCGCGCTCAGTACCGACGACCAGAGCCTAGAAGCCGTGGCCGCAGATTGCGGTATCTCGTCTGTCGATCTGAAGACCTTTTATGACGCCTTTCTGCAAACGGACAAGGTGGTGAGCCTGTTTTCCATGGGCTCCAACCAGTCGTCGCAGGGCGTGCACAAGGGGCTTAGCCTGATCAATGCCCACCTGCTGTCGGGCAAGATCGGCAAGTCGGGGGCCGCGCCGTTTTCGATAACGGGGCAACCCAATGCCATGGGTGGGCGCGAAGTGGGCGGGCTGGCCAATATGCTGGCGGCGCATATGGATTTCGATGACGCGTCGAAGGCCCTGGTGCAACGCTACTGGGGCTCACCGACCCTTGCGCCCAAACCCGGCCTGAAAGCCGTCGATATGTTTGAGGCCGTCCGCACGGGCAAAATCAAGGCCATCTGGATCATGGCCACCAACCCTATGGTGTCGATGCCGGACGCCAACCGCATCCACGAAGCCCTGTCGAAGTGCGAACTGGTGGTCGTGTCTGACGTTATGGCGCGCACCGATACGATGGATATGGCCCATATCCAGCTCCCGGCAGCGGCCTGGGGCGAAAAGGACGGCACGGTGACCAATTCCGAGCGCGTCATCTCCCGGCAGCGCAATCTGACCCGGCTGCCGGGCGACGTGCGTGCGGACTGGGCCATCATTGCCGAGGTCGCGCGGCGGATGAACCCGGACTGGGCGCAGGCCTTTGACTGGGCCGGGCCGCATGAGGTGTTTGCCGAGCACGCCGGGCTGACGGCGTTTGAGAATAACGGGCAGCGTTTTCTCGATTTGGGCGGGTTGGTCGGGATGACTAGGGCGCAATACAACGCGCTGATGCCGGTGCGCTGGCCGTTTCCGGCCGATGGTCTGCCGGCGACGCGCCTGTTTGCCGATGGGTGCTTCAACACGCCGAACGGTCGGGCGCGGCTGGTGCCGCCGGTGGTGCGCGGCCCGGCGCAGCAACCGACGCCTGACTTTCCGTTCAGTTTCAATTCTTGCCGTGTGCGTGACCACTGGCATACGATGACGCGCACGGCGCTGGCGCCGGAACTGAACCGCCATATCACCGAGCCGACGCTGGACATCCACCCGAAGGATGCGCGGCGGTTGGGGATACGCGACGGACGATTGGTGGTCGTGACGACGGTGCAGGGCGAGGCCATTTATAAAGCGCGGGTGACCGACGATGTGCGCGTCGGCAATCTGCACGCCCCGATGCACTGGACACAGCAGTTTGCGCCCTATGGTCGCTCTAACGGGCTGATCAATCCGGCTGTCGATCCCTTATCCGGGCAGCCGGAGTTCAAACACACCCCGGCGCAGGTCCGCGCTTTCGGGGAGCTCTGGCACGGTTTTCTGATGGTGCCGCGTGATTTCGACGGCGCGCCGCCGGTATTCGCGCCTGATACGGTCTGGCGGCGTACCGCCTATGCCCATGCAGAGGGCTATGAAATCGCGGGTACGGGCACGCCGGACAGCGCGGACTTTGACGCCACGGCGACGCTTGAGGATCCGGCCACCGGCATCCGGCGTCAGGTGCGTATCGAAAATGGCCGCCTGACGCGGGTGTTGTTCATAGCGCCCATCCATAAGAATCTGCCGCCCCGCGACTGGCTGCTCGATTGTTTCGGGGAGGCGGAACTGAGCGCGCCACAGCGGGCGGCGCTGCTGATCGGCCGGATGCCGGGCGTTTCGGACAAGGGCCGCACTATCTGCGCCTGCAACAGTGTGGGCGAAAACGCCATCATGGCCTGCATAGACGATGGCGCGGCGACGGTCGAAGCGATCGGTGAAGCGACGCGTGCCGGCACCGCCTGCGGCTCGTGCAAGGGCGAGCTGAAACAATGCTTGCTGCGCCGCGAGGGCAGCCATGTAGCCCCTATTGAAGCGCAGCCTATTATAATATAATAGCACACCCTAACCGATATAACACACTCAGGGATGGGACATGCGCAAGGCGGCAGAGGGCAGCATTCGTATTGGGGCGTGGGTTGCGGCCCTTTTGTTCGTCTGGGGGCTGGTCCTGCCCGCAATGGCCCAGACTCCGCGCGAGCGTCTTAATATCGATAAGGACTGGCGTTTTGCCTACGGCCATGCCGATGAGGCACAGCGCGACTTTGGCTATGGTCTGCGGCCTTTTTTCTTCGCCAAGGCGGGTTATGGCGACGGCCCGGCCAATCCGGAATTCAGTGATGTCAGTTGGCGCAAGGTCGATCTGCCGCACGACTGGGCGGTCGAACTGCCCTTTGACCAACGCGGCAATGCCAACCACGGCTCCAAGGCCATCGGACACCCGTTTCCGGAAAACAGCGTCGGCTGGTATCGTAAAACCCTCACGATTCCGGCTTCGGACAAGGGGCGCCGCATTTCGCTGGAATTCGACGGCGTTTATCGCAACAGCGTGGTGTGGATCAACGGGCATTACCTCGGCACCGAACCCAGCGGCTATTCAGGGTTTCGTTACGACATCACCGATTACGTCAATTTCGGCGGCGAAAACCTGATCGCGGTACGGGCTGACGCGACGGTCGAAGAGGGCTGGTACTACGAAGGGGCGGGCATTTACCGCCATGTCTGGCTGACCAAAACCGATCCGCTGCACGTGGCGCAGTGGGGCACCTTCGTCCGATCGACCGTGGAGGGATCGAATGCCCGCCTCGACATCGACCTCACGGTGCAGAATGCCTTCAAAACCGCACAGGGGTTTGCGATCCGTCATGAGGTGGTGGACGCCCGCGGGCAGGTCGTGGCCGAAACGACGCAGGCCGACCGGTCGCTGAACGCCGTATCGGAGGGTGTGTTTGCCGCCAACCTGACGCTGGGCGCGGCGCATCTGTGGTCGCTGGAAGACCCGTATCTCTATACCCTGCGCACAAGCCTGTTGCGCGACGGGCAGGTCGTGGACCGCTACGACACCCGATTTGGGGTGCGCACCGTCACTTTTGATCCGGACAAGGGCTTTTTTCTCAATGGCAAGGCCGTCAAACTTCAGGGCACCAATAACCATCAGGACCATGCCGGCGTCGGTGTTGCCTTGCCAGACGGCCTGCAAACCTGGCGGCTGAAGCAGCTCAAATCCTTTGGCGTCAATGCCTACCGCGCCTCGCACCACCCGCCGACGCCGGAGCTTCTCGATGAAGCCGACCGTCTGGGGATGCTGGTCATCGACGAACACCGCATGATGGGGACCAGCCCGGAAATCACGCACCAGCTCGAACGCCTGATCCGTCGCGACCGCAACCACCCCAGCGTCATTCTGTGGTCGGTGGGCAATGAGGAGTGGGCGTTGGAATGGAAGGACATCGGCACGCATCTGGCGCTCGAAATGCAGGATTTCGTCAAGCGGCTCGATCCGACGCGGCGCACCACGGTGGCCACCAGCGGTTCGGGCAAGGGCACTTCGGTCGGCGCAGATGTCATAGGGTTCAACTATGGCGCTCAGCACGATGTCGATGGCTTCCACGCGCAACATCCGGAAAAGCCAGCCATTATGACCGAGGAAGGCTCGACCCTGACCACGCGCGGCATCTATTTCGACGACCCGGCAAGGGTGCACCTCAATGCCTATGACCGTCAGGGCCGGCCGGGCAGTAGCCTCAGTATCGAAGAAGGCTGGAACCGGGTCATGGCGCGTCCGTGGATGTCGGGCATGTTTGTGTGGACGGGCTTCGATTATCGCGGGGAGACCACACCGTTTGGCTGGCCCGCCATTTCGTCGCAATTCGGCATGGTGGATACGACGGGTGTGCTTAAGGACACGGCCTATTATCTGAAATCAGTGTGGACGGATCAGCCGATGGTACACATCCTGCCGCACTGGAACTGGGCCGGGCACGAAGGTCAGCCGATCGATGTCCGCGTCTATAGCAATGGCGATGCGGTCGAGCTGTTCCTAAATGGCAAGTCGCTGGGGCGCCAGCCGATGCCGCGCTATTCGCACCTCAAATGGCGCGTGCCCTATGCGCCTGGCATCCTGACGGCCAGGGCTTATCAGAAGGGTCGACAGGTCGCCGTACAAAACGTCAGCACCACGGCCGCACCGGCGGCGGTGGTCGCGCGGCCCTATAAGACGGCGCTGAAAGCCGACGGCAGCGATATTTCGGTAGTCTGGGTTCAGGTGAGCGACAAAAAGGGGCGTCCTGTGCCCACGGCGGATAACCGCATAGATTTTGAGGTGTCGGGGCCGTTTCGCCTGATCGGCATGGGCAACGGCGATCCGGGGTCTCACGAAGTGGACCGTCCGGCTGAGCGCCATCGCTATGTAAGCCTGTCGAACTGGCGCAGTCTGGCCATAGACGATCTGACCGACACATCGCGGCCGGTCGCCGAGACGGCCGACACCGCCAACTGGCGTGATCCCTCGCAGTGGTTGCCCCCGGAGGCTCAGCCGCCTCTGACCAAGGGCCTTGTGCTGAGGGGTGAATTTGCCCGCCCCGCGATAAACACGGGCGAACAGGCCGTGCTCTTTGTCGGTCAACTGGCCCCGGATCAGCACCTCTATGTCAACGGTCAGGCGGTAACGGCGCAGACGGTTGATGGCGCACAGGTCATCCGGCTTGACGCTTCACAACTCAAGGACCGAAATAGCCTGAGCTACGTCATGACGATGCCCGCCGGTGGCGTGCAGGCCCTGTATGATCAGTCGGTGGGCGGCTCGCGCTGGGGCAGTCTGCGGGTCACGACCCCAGCAGCCCCGTGGCAGCGCCGCCTGTTCAACGGCTGGGCGCAGGTGATCGTGCAATCCACAGGGGAGCCGGGTCGCGGGCATCTGAGGCTCGTGTCATCGGGCCTGACAGCGACCACAGTCGATTTTCAGGCGGAGTAGGCGGCAACACGATTTTGCATGACCCGTGCGGGGAAACGGCGTAGACCCTTGGCCATATCCGCTGCAACCGGGGGCCTTTATGACCGACGCCATCGCACTTCTTATTCCGCCGCGCGAAAAGGATCTTGGCGGCTTTACCGTCAAGCGCATCCTGCCGTTCGCCAAACACCGCATGGTCGGGCCGTGGATCTTCTTTGATCATATGGGGCCGGCGGTGTTCGAGCCGGGAAAGGGCACCAATGTCCGGCCGCACCCGCACATCAATCTGGCCACCGTAACCTATCTGTTCGAGGGCCATATCCATCACCGCGACTCGCTGGGCTCGGATCAGGTCATCACGCCGGGGGCCATCAATCTGATGGTGGCGGGCAGGGGCATCGTCCATTCCGAACGCGAGCCATTGGAAGGCATAGACACCACGCGGCAGTTGCACGGTCTGCAGCTGTGGCACGCCCTGCCGGAAGCCGACGAAGAGATCGAGGCGGCCTTTTTCCACTATGACGCCGAAGAGATTCCGTCCGTGACGGTCGAAGGCGTGCCGGTGCGGGTGATGATGGGCACGGCCTATGGTGTGACGTCGCCGGTCAAGACCTATGCCGAGACGCTGTACCTGGAGGCGCGCCTAAGCGCCGGGCAGGCGCTGGTCTTGCCCGATCATGTCGCTGAGCGGGGCCTTTACGTCGTGTCGGGCCGCGCGACGGTCAATGGCACGCCGGTTGAGGCTTCGCACATGGTCATCCTCAACAGCGGCGCGACGGTCAGCGTCACGACCGACACGGAGGCGCAACTGGCCCTGATCGGCGGGGAGCCCTTTACCGAGCGTCACATCTACTGGAATTTTGTCTCATCGCGCAAAGAGCGCATCGAGCAGGCCAAGGCCGACTGGCGCGAAGGACGTTTCCCCAAGGTGCCAGGCGACGAGATCGAATTCATTCCGCTGCCGGTCGAATGATGTCTGAGCTGATTTCTGCACGGGTTGAAGAGACCCATATCTCCGATTTCAGCGTCTCTATTGAGGTCAGCGGCCATCGCCTCAGCGGTGACGAACCTGAATCACAAGGCGGGCTGAACCTCGCCCCATCGCCCTATGACTATCTGACGGCAGCGCTGGGCGAATGCACGGCCATGACGGTGCGCTGGTACGCCAGACAGAAGAACTGGCCCTTACAGGACGTGCGCGTTGAACTGACCCATGAAAGGGTTGCCGGTCACGTGTCGGGCAAGGCCGACATCTTCCGTAAGTCGGTGACGATTCTTGGCGAGCAGCTCAGCGACGAGCAGCGGCAAAGACTGCACGACATCGCCGCCAAATGCCCGGTGCACAAAACCCTGACGGGTGGCGCGTTTATTGAAACCTTGTCAGAACCCGCAGATTATTAAGGTCAGATCTACCGAGTTCTTTCATGGCCTGACGCAATTGTTTTGCCAGATGGGGTTTGAGAGAGGCCTCAGCTTCCGCAGTGTCTTTACCGTGTAGGGTCAGAAACAAGGCCGTGGCGAAAACCAATTCGGTCTCCGACAGGTAGCCGCTACGTTTGTAGCTCCAGCCTTGTGATGCACCGAGTCCTTCATCTCGCCATTGCTCAAAGTTAAAGGCGCTATTGGCCAGAAAGACACCGAAGCCCAGAAATACCGCCGTCAGATCGGTAAGATGTTCTTCATGCGCATCGTCGCAGACCCGTTCATCCGGCACGGCGGCAAGAAGGTAGTGCGCCAACTCGTGCGCCATGGTCGTGATGAAGTCGTGTGGCGTGTCGAGTAAGGTGGGATCGTAGGTGATAATCGCGGCATTGCCATCGGTAGCAAAGGTGCCTGAAAAGCCAAGATTGCGGTCTGGAACCTGAATCAGATCACGGCTGCGCTTAGGGGCTGTCCCTTCGCTTATGAGTTCGACAGGCCAATCAACCATGCCGCAATAGGCTTTGACTTGATCGAAAAGGCTTTGGGCAAGGTCATCCCCTTTTAGACCGTGACTGTCAAAAAAGCCGGGACGCGGCAGAATTAGTCTTGTAGCGGCGAAGTCATTGTTGGCGGGCAGGACCTTCAGCAGCCATTCGAAATTGCCTAACTGCCAGGCGGTTGTGTCGGCATCGAGCAGAGTGTTATTGCCGAATGGCCACATATCCAATACCCCCCATACCGGCTTCCCTGTACCTGTTATCTTTGTCGCAAACGTCTCTTACTCAGGCAAGCTTTCGTTTGAAACAATTATGACTTTACAGGGCGCGTCGGGCCTCTTTAATGTCACCACGACATGAAAAAGGTGGCGTCAATGAAAAAAGGCATGATGGTCAGCGCGGCGGTTTTGGCAGCGGCTCTGTTTTCGGTTCCGGTTTCGGCTCAGGTGTCTGCGCCCCTGCCGCCGCCTTTGCCGGTGTCGGCGCAGGTCGATTATCCCGGCACGCTGAAGGTCTATGTCGATGCCACCGATACGCAGCAGCGGGTCATGCGCGTGCGTCAGGTCATCCCTGTGTCAAAGGCCGGTGAGCTGATCCTGGTCATGCCGCGCTGGCTGCCTGGCAAGCACGCCCCGCGCCCGCAAGCGGACAAGATCGCCAATGTGCGGTTTTCGGCGGGTGGTAAGAGCCTGAGCTGGCTGCGTGATCCGGTCGAAGTAACGGCCTTTCACCTGACCGTGCCAGCCGGTGCGAAGGAGGTCGTGGCCGAGTTCGACTTTCTGACGCCTATGACCACGGCGGCGGGGCGCGTGGTGGTCACCGACGTGATGGCCAACCTTCAATGGGAAAACCTGTCCATGTATCCGGCGGGTTATGCCGTGAGCCGCATTCCCGTTGAACTGACGCTGAAACTGCCCGAAGGCTGGGACTATGCCGTGGCGCTGGATACCGCTTCGAAAAACGCCGACGGTACGGTCACCTTTAAGCCCCTGCCTTATGAGCATTTCATCGACTCACCGATGTTTGCCGGGAAATACAAGAAGACCATCGACCTCAGCGTCGATCCCAAGGTGCCGGTACGCCTGAATGTCTTTGCCGATAAGCCGGGGGATCTGGCCGCCACGGATGAGCAGATCGCCATCCATAAGAAGATGGTGGCGCAGGCGGTCAAGGTCTTTAAATCGCAGCATTACGACCATTATGACTTCTTGGTCCATCTGTCGGACGAACTGGGCGATATTGGCCTTGAACATCATCGGTCGTCGGAAAACGGCCATGACTCAGACTATTTCACTGGATGGGCCGGCAACTATGTCGGGCGTGACCTGCTGCCGCACGAATTTACCCATTCGTGGGACGGCAAGTTCCGCCGCGGCGCCGACCTCTATAATCCGGATTTCCACACCCCCATGCGCAACAGCCTGCTGTGGGTGTATGAAGGTCAGACGCAGTTCTGGGGCTATATTCTGTCGGCGCGGTCGGGCCTCTACACGCCGGAGCAGGCGAAGCAGGCCATCGCGTTGATCGCCGCGCAGTACGACAACTTCTCCGGTTCACAGTGGCGTCCGGTGCTCGATACCACCAATGACCCGATCCTGTCTGCGCGTCAGCCCAAGAACTGGCTGAGCCAGCAGCGCAACGAAGACTATTACAGCGTGGGACTGCTGATCTGGCTGGACGCCGATACGCTGATCCGCGAAAAGACCAACAACAAGAAGTCGCTGGATGATTTTGCGGGTCTGTTCTTCGGCATCAAGGACGGGTCGTGGACGCCGGAAACCTATGAGTTCAAGGATGTGGTGGCCGCGCTAAACAGCGTCTATGCCTATGACTGGGACACCTTCCTCAAAACGCGCGTCAACGAAACCTCAAAGGGCACCTTCCTCGACGGGCTGGAGCGCGGGGGGTACAAGCTGACCTATAGCGCCACGCCGACCGACTGGTTCAAGGCGCGCGAAAAGAAGCTGAAGACCACGGACCTCAGCTATTCGCTGGGGCTGTCACTGACGGCGACGGGCGATATCGGCAGCGTCTTCTGGGACAGCCCGGCGTTCAAGGCCGGACTGGGGCAGGGGATGAGCGTGGTCGCCGTCAACGGCACCGCCTATGAAGCCGATGGTATCAAAACCGCCATTGCCGACGCCGCCAAGCCAAACGGCAAGCCGGTCGAGCTGCTGATCAAGCGGGGCAAGACCTATAAGACGGTGACGATAGACTACAAGGGCGGCCTGCGTTATCCGCGCCTTGAGCGCATCGACGGCAAGAAGGCCTATCTGGACGATATTTTGGCCGAAAAGAAGTAGGCAGGGGCACGGCCCCTGCACCCGTTAGTTTGGGTTTCTCGACTTCATGTCCTTGGCAATTTTCTCCAACGTTTTCTTCTGTTCCGGCGTAAGTGGGATAGTCTCGATACGGCAATGGCACTTTGACCACATCGGATACAATTCGGTGATCAATTCGTTTGGCCACTGACCATACCAGCCATAGCCTGAGCGGCGTTCCGGGTGGATGTCGGCATAGGTGGCGACCCGCACGCCGTCGCGGTTGGCCAGGATCACCGAATTGTCGCTGATATCATAGAATCGCGCCCACAGAGGCGGCGCCGAGGGATCATCCACCAGCCGGTTATCGGTGGTCGCCGTGTGATAGTCGTACTTGACCGGGGCGGGCAGGGCAAAGGTCTCCAGCCGCTTGCCGGTAATGGCCGAACGCTTCATCCATGCCACGGCCCCATCGACCGCAGCAATCACCTCAGGCGAGGGGTTTGGAATGGACATCAGATAGCGGGTATTTTCCACGCTTTCCTGAGAGACAATCGACACCAGTTCAAAGCTGCGCCCTTTGACAGGCTGCAAGCTCACGGGATCGTACTGACCGGCCCAGCCGGTGAGCTGCCCGTTCTGACGGATTTGCAGCCTGAGCAGGCAGGCGTCGCCAGCGGCTACCGCCGATGCGGCCTTCCTGCGTATATCTTTGCTCACAGAGTCAAAGGGATATTCACCTGTGCTGATGCGACGCAGCAGGCGCAGATTGCCCGATGTCACCTCATCGGCCATGGTGATCTTGTCATGAAAGCTGCTCCTGGCTGGCACGGTGTGGGGCCAGCCGCCGCAGCTTTTGATCTGCTGAGACAGGATCAGGTCAAGACCGCGCAAGGCGGCGGTACGGTAGTCTGATCTCCGTGTCCGTTCATAGGCCGCCATCAGATACTCGACCTGCGTATAGATGTTGCGATTGTCGAAGCTAAAGGCCGGGTCGCTCTTTTCCTTCAGCGCCGCCGCCTTTTCCACTTCGGACAGGATGCGTGCCGGGTCGCGGTTCTCGATCCAGCCGCCATTATCCCGTTGCAGCAGGAGCAGATTGTCGGCGATGGCCGTTACATTGTCCTCAGCATAGCGGGCATAGGACTTGCCGTTCTTGTTCTGCCAATGGTGAACCGCGTCGTAAAACCCGTCCAGCGACGGCGCAGATGCTGGCGGCGGTGTGGCGCAGGCGGACAAGGTGAGGGCGGCGATAAGGGCGGGCATTGTCTTCATGGTGTTTCCTTTTTTTGCCAGCCTAACACGAAGCGGAAATTTCGCTACTGCCGCAGGGTCCGGCGCGCACCGGGCGTATCAGCCCTGAGATAACGGAGATTTGCCATGCGCCTGACCCCTGTCCTGCTGAGCCTTCTGATGCTGGCGTCTGTGCCGGCCCATGCGGAGGGGCCGCTACGCGAGCGTTTGAAAGCGCGCTATATGGAGCGGCTTCAGGACGGTGAGTCAGCGGAAGAGGGGGCGCGTGTGTATAAGGCCGTCCTGCCCGGAACCCAAAAGCAGACCGTCAGTTACGGGGCGGACCCTTTGCAGGCGATGGATGTCTACAGTCCAGTCAATGCCCGCAACGCGCCGATGATCGTCATGGTGCATGGAGGTGGCTGGCGGACGGGCGATAAGGCCAATAGCGGCGTGGTCGAGAACAAGGTCAAGCACTGGCTGCCCCAGGGTTACATCGTCGTCAGCGTCAACTATCGCCTGTTGCCGCAGGCAGATGCCTATGCGCAGGCCGAGGACGTGGCGGCGGCGTTGGCCTATGTTCAAAAGAATGCCGCCACCTGGGGCGGGGATGCCTCGCGTCTGATCCTGATGGGGCACAGCGCCGGGGCGCAACTGGTGGCCCTGACGTCTGCCGATCCCTCGGTGGTAACGAGCAGGGGCGGGCGACTGTGGGCCGGGACAGTGGTGCTGGACTCGGCGACGCTCGACCTGCGGGCCACGATGACGCAAAAGCGCGTGCTGCCGCTCTATACCAACGCCTTTGGCAGCGATCCGAAGCGCTGGGCGCAGGCCTCGCCGCTGGAGCGTCTGACGCCGCAGGCCGTACCCCTGATGATGGTCTGTTCGACCCAGCGCAAGGACCGGCCCTGCGATCAGGCCGACACCTTCGGCCGGGCTCTGCGCAAACTGGGCAAGCCGGCCCCGGTGCAGAAGGAAGACAAGAGCCACGGCGAAATCAACAAGATGGTCGGCGTCCCCGGTCCTTATACCGACGCCATCGACGCCTTTATCGCGGCGCGCTTAGGTCAGGCTCTGGGGGCCCACAAATAGCCACGTCATATAGGCGGCATAGAGGCCGAGGAACAAAAGGCCGCTCAGTCGCCCGACCTTTTGGGCGAGCAGGATGATCAGCAGGACCAGAGCGGCGACGCCCAAGGCGACCGGCATGTCTATCTGTGCCATCTGAGGCGCTATGCGCAAGGGGGTAATGCAGGCCGTTACACCTAAAATGCCCAGTATATTAAAGATGTTGCTGCCGATCAGATTGCCGAGGCTGACCTCACCCTGACGACGAAAAGCGGCGATAATCGTCACGGTCAGTTCGGGGAGTGACGTGCCGACCGCCACCAGAGTCAGGCCGATCACGGCCTCCGAAATGCCGAATCCGCGGGCGACGTTTTCGGCCCCGCGCACCAGCGCATCGGCACCGCTGACCAGCATCAGCAACCCCAAGGCTACCCAGACAAGCGCCACAAGGGGCGAACCCGCCCTTTCGGTCGAAGTCTCCGCTGGAGCCGTATCCTTGCCTGTTATGACCTTTTCCCAGATATAGACGCCCACCAGATAGGCGGCGAGCAGGGCCAGCATTATCCAGCCGTGGTCGCGTGTGATGCTCCCCTGAAGACCCAGCCACAGAAGACCCACCGTGACAGCAAACATGATCAGGGCGTCACGTTTCAAGCCTAACCCGTTCGCAGCCATCGGCGAAAGCAGGGCGCCAACGCCCATAATCAGCAAGATATTGGCGATGTTGGAGCCGACCACATTGCCCACCGCCAGATCTGGCGAGCCTTTGAGTGCCGACTGCACCGACACCATCAGTTCCGGGGCCGATGTGCCCATGCCGACAACGGTCAGGCCGATCACCAGACGCGACAGTCGCAGGTTCAGAGCGAGGCTGACCGCGCCCCGGATCAGGCTTTCACCGCCGACAAACAGCAGGCCCAGCCCGCCGATAATCAGCACGTAATCGAGCCAGGCGGCGTCGATATAGGCCGCGATAAAATTGACGATGACATCCATGCCCAAACCCCCGGTCATTCACCATCCTGCCCTGAGGAATGCCGAAGGACAAGATTATTCGTCGCTTGGCGGCGGGGACCTGAGGCAGTATGACAGCCTCATGATCCGACTGTTTATCGCCGAAACCACGCCGCCCTTTGCCGAAGGGCTGATCTTCCCGCTCAATCCCGATCAAGCGCGCTATGTCGCTGCCGTGATGCGGCTGGGTGACGGCGATGAGATCAGCGTTTTCAATGGCCGCGACGGCGAATGGCGCGGCCGTTTGCAGGCCGTGAGCAAAAAGCACGTCCATGTCGAGCTGATCGCGCAGGCGCGCCCGCAACCAGCCGCAGGTAACGCCCCGAAGCTGTTGATTGCGCTCGTGAAACGTGGGCGGCTAGAAACCATCATCGAGAAAGCGACCGAGCTGGGTGTAGGTGAAATTCAACTATTGATCACCCGCCGCACCAATGCCGACCACACCAATCTCGCGCGGTTGCAACTGATAGCGCAAGAGGCGGCGGAACAGACCGAGCGCCTCGACGTGCCGCAGGTTCTGGCCCCCGTAAAGCTGGAGGTGTATCTGAAAGCCGCATCGGAAACCCTCATCTATGGCGATGAGGACTCCACCCACGAAACGGGGGAACGCACCATCTCGCCCATGCTGGAGGCACTGAGTGGGCTGGGCGAGGGGGCGGTATCTATCCTGATCGGGCCGGAAGGCGGGTTCGATGCGGTGGAGCGTCAGACGCTGAGCGTCCAGCCGAACACTGTGGCCGTCAATCTGGGGCCACGCATCCTGCGCGCTGACACGGCGGCCATCTCCGCCCTGACCCTGTATCAGGCCGTAAGGGGCGACTGGAAATAGTTTAGACTTATTCGCTTGTGCCGCTGGGCCCTAACGCCCATATAGCCGTGAATTGCAATTGAGCCTGTTACTTTAGGGATGGGGCGCGTGGTCAAGATTTCGGAACCCATTCAATCGTTTTCGCAGCTTACCGAATATTTTGCGTCGGGCGAAAAGCCGTCTGAGCGCTGGCGCATTGGAGCCGAGCACGAGAAGTTCGTCTTCCACCTGAGTGACTTGCGTCGTCCGGAATATGCGGGCCCGGATGGCATTGAGGCCCTGCTGAAAGGCCTGATGCGATTTGGCTGGAGCGGCGTCTATGAGGGCGAACACCTGATCGCACTGGAACGCGATGGCGCATCTGTGTCCTTAGAACCCGGCGGGCAATTTGAACTGTCGGGCGCGCCGCTTTCGACTATCCACGAGATTTGCAGCGAAACGGGCCAGCACCTCGAAGAAGTCAAGGCCGTGGCCTCCGAATTGAGGCTGGGCTTCCTGGGCGTCGGTTTTTCGCCTCTGTGGACGCGGGCCGAAACGCCGGTCATGCCCAAGGGCCGCTATAATATCATGCGCGCTTATATGCCGAAGGTCGGCACGCTCGGCCTCGATATGATGCTGCGCACCTCGACCATTCAGGCCAATCTCGATTTTTCGTCTGAAGACGACATGGTACTGAAATTCCGCACCTCTCTGGCCCTGCAACCCATTGCGACGGCTTTGTTCGCCAATTCTCCCTTCACGGAAGGCAAGCTCAACGGCTTTTTGTCGGCGCGCGCCAATGTGTGGACCGATACCGATGCCGACCGCACAGGGATGCTCGGTTTCGTCTTCGACGACGGCTTCGGCTATGAAAAATATGCCCAATACGCCCTTGATGTGCCTATGTATTTCGTCAAGCGTAAAGGCGCGCTCAATGGCGGCTATATCGACGCGTCGGGGCAGTCGTTCCGTGACTTTATGGACGGTAAGCTGCCTGCCCTGCCGGGCGAACGTCCGACGATCGACGACTGGGCCGACCACCTGACGACGCTGTTCCCGGAAGTGCGCCTCAAAAAGTACCTCGAAATGCGCGGGGCCGATGGTGGCCCGTGGTCCCGCATCTGCGCCCTGCCGGCCCTTTGGGCGGGGCTCCTCTATGATCAGGTGGCGCTGGAGGCCGCCTGGGATCTGGTCAAGGGCTGGCGCATCGAAGACCACGACACCCTACGCGGTATGGCGGCCAAAACCGGCTTAAAGGGCGAGATCGCCGGGCGTCCGGTGAAGGACTGGGCGTTTGATACCCTGAAAATTGCGCGTGAAGGGCTGAAGCGGCGTCAGCGCCTGTCTGGCGGTCTGGTCGATGAAACCGGCTATCTCAGCGAACTGTTCGAGATTGCGGAAAGCGGCATCACCCCGGCCGAACGCCTCATCGAAAAATATCACGGGATATGGGCGGGCGACCTTCGTAAATTGTACACAGAAGAAGCCTACTAAAACCGTATACCGTTTCTCCTGAAACGGAAGTGCGCTTGCCAACCGGTGCATTTGCTGCTCCTATCGCCGCAAATTCACTGTCTGCTGTCCGATTGCGGCCCGAATGGTGCCCCGGCGCAGGCCTTACGGGGCAAGTTGACATGATCAATATCGTTATTGCCGCAGGGATTCTGGTCACCCTGCTGACGGCCATTCCGGTCATTGTGCAGATGCGCCACCATCCGCGTGGGCTGATCGTTTGTTTCTTCGCGGAGATGTGGGAGCGCTTTTCCTATTACGGGATGCGGGCGCTGCTTATTTATTATCTGACGCGCCATTTCCTGTTTCCGGACGACAAGGCCAGTTCGCAGTACGGCTCATATACGACCCTAGTCTATCTCCTGCCGCTCATCGGCGGTCTGGTGGCGGATCGGCTGATCGGTACGCGCAAGGCGATCGTTTTCGGGGGCATATTGTTGGTGCTTGGCCACTTCGGCATGGCCTTTGAGGGTAAGCCCACACAGGAATTCCTCCACTATCAGGGCCAGACCTATGGCTTTGAGGTGCGCACCACCAATTCGGGCGACGCGCCCCGTCTGGAGGTAGGGAATGCCAGTTATGAGGTCGGGGCCACCCCCGATGGCGGTTATCAGATCAAAGGCCTGCCGGCGGGTGCCCCCCTGCCGGAAACCCTCGCAAAGGGCAGCTTCACCAAGAGTAAGGCCACGGAGACTCCGTGGGCCGAACACGCTTTCTTCCTGTCGATTGCTCTGATCGCCATGGGCGTCGGCTTCCTCAAGCCGAACATCTCCTCTCTGGTTGGGCAACTGTACCGTGAAAAGGACCCGCGTCGGGATTCGGGCTTCCAGCTCTACTATTTCGGCATCAATATGGGCTCGTTCTGGGCCGCCATCCTGTGCGGCTATCTGGGCGAGCGTGTCGGCTGGTGGGCCGGTTTCGGTCTGGCAGGCGTCGGTATGCTGATAGGCCTTTTGTGCTTCATCTTCGGCAAGAAACTGCTGGAGGGCAAAGGCGAAGCCCCGAACCCGGCCGCCCTAAAACAGAAGGTCGCGGGCGTTATCTCGAAGGAAAATCTGGTCTATCTGCTGGGCTTTGCCGCCGTGCCCCTGATCTATTTCGTTATTCAGCGCAACAATATTGTCGGTTACGCGCTGGGCGTGGCGACGGTACTGATCCTCGGCTATGTCTTTACCCAGATGGCCACTAAGTTCAGCCGGGTTGAAAACTTCCGTCTGGGGCTAGCCATGGTCCTGACCCTGTCGTCGGTCGTCTTCTGGACCCTGTTTGAGCAGGCCGGTTCGTCGCTCAGCCTGTTTGCCGAGCGCAACACGACGCTAGACCTGATCGCCGAGCCCATCCGTTTGGGGACCCTGTTGCTGGCGACGCCGGGGCAGGTGAAGACCATGGGCGGCGTGCCCGAAGGGGCCTTCTGGATCGACATGGGTTTCAATGCGTCGAATACCCAGAGCTTCAACCCCTTCTTCATTTTGGTGTTCGCGCCGATCTTTGCCGGCATTTTCACCTTCCTCGCCAAGCGCGGCAAGGACCCCGATCCGGTCAAGAAGTTCGCTTTCGGTCTGGTCATGGCGGGTCTGGGCTTCTTCGTGCTTGTGTGGTCAACGCCTCTGGCCGGGGCGGATTTCCGCGTGCCGCTCTTCTGCCTGTTCCTGACCTATATGTTCCACACCTGGGGGGAGTTGGCCGTGTCGCCGGTCGGCCTGTCGCAACAGACCAAGCTGTCGCCGACCGTGCTGGTTTCGACCATGATGGCCATCTGGTTCCTCGGTACGTCGGGCGCGCAATATCTGGCCGCCTTTGTTGCCACCTATGCCTCGACCGAGACAGTCGGCGGTCAGGTCCTCGATCCCAGCGCCGCGCTTCAGGCGTCGCTCAAAACCTTCAACACCATCGGCTGGGCGGGTATTATCCTTGGCGGCATTCTGTTTGGTCTGTCCTTCGTGCTGAAGGGCTGGGCGCACGGGGCGTCCGACACTACGGATGACGCGCCGAAGGCGGGTCACTAGACCTGAGCCCAGGCGCGGGGTGATCCTCCCGTTCCAGACAAGAAAAACCCCGGCGGTGCGCACCGCCGTGGTTTTATGTTTTGAATTTCGCCGGGGTTAAAGTTCGTTCCTGATGCGCAAATAGAGCTTTGGTTCCGAGTTTCGCTGCGTCGATTCCTCATAGGACAACACATTACCCGAACGCAGGCCCTCATAGCGCGTCACGTCATAGCGCGTGGTGCGTGCGCCAAGATTCTGCAATTCCGTGCGTACCGACAGCTTGGGCGAGGGCTTGAATTCGGCATAGAGGCTGACCCAGTGGGAGCCTTCGGAGTGGCTGACTTCCTTTGCGCGCCAACTGGTGTTGTCCCAGCCGCTATCCACCGACCAGCCCCAGGACATGCCCGGACGGTCCTGATTGAAGCTCAGGGACAGGGAGCGCGGCGTTTGACCGGAGATTCGCCGCTTGCGGCCCGTCACGGGGTCGGTGATCTCGGAGTCGTACCAGGTGGCGTTCAGCCGGATCATGCCGTTTTCGAGATAATTATCCACTGGCACGCTGAGGCGCGTTGAAATCTGCTGATTGGCCCCGTCGCCGACATTGCCGACAATGTCCTCGATCCCGCCATTCTGGGTGTAGAGGGGAACGCGCTCGACCGCATCGTCGATGTCGTTCAGCTCATAGCTTAGCGCCAATTGTCCTTTTTCCCAGAAGCGGTAATCGACGCTGAGCTCGTTCGACCATTGGCGATAGGGGACGAGGTTGAGCGGATAGAGCAACTGATCCGGGCGCTCATACTGCCAGTTGGCAATCGACACAAAGTCCCAGTAGCCCATATAGCCGACTTCGCGCGCGCGGCTAAGGCGCACCTGAAGCACCTGATCGGGCTTCCACTGCAGGCTAAGGCGCGGTTTGGGGTATTCGTAGCTCCGCTCGGCCGCATATACGCCGCGATGGCGGAAGGTCATGCTTTCGATCGCTAGCCCGCTGTCGATAGTCAGGGTCTCGTTGGGCCGCCAGTTGCTTGAAATATAGAGCGATCCGCGCTGTTCCTCACCGCGGGTGCGACTTGGATCGGGGCGCTCTTCGTCGCTCAGCCACGAGCCGATCGACAGGCCCTGCGCGTCGAATGTGTTGAAGCGGCGCTCCCCACCAGCCTGAAGCATCAGGGCTTTGGAATAGTGCCAGGTCGCCTGCGCCGACAGCGAACCTTCGCTGGTTTCTTTGTCCTCAGTATAGGTGGAGAGCTGATCGGGCTTCTGATGGTCGGTGCGGCTGTCGCTGACGTTCCGCTTGCCCCACAGGTTGAGGTTTAACTTGAACTTCTTGCTGACGCTCCTTTCGTAGCGCCCGGCCACTTCCTGCGTCAGGTTTTCGTTCTTGCGCTGCTCGTATTCAGTAACGCCGTTCTCATAGATGGCGTCAAAGCCAGACCGGTTGTAACGGACCGTCCCGTTGACGTCGAGTCGCCCCCCGCTGGCCGGACCCGCCCAGCTGCCGCGCACCTCTGCGCCTTCGCTTTGACCTTTCGAATTAAGTGCCTGATGCCGGATCGTGCCGTCTGCATAGGTGGTGTACTTGTCGCCGTGGCCGGTGCCCTCGTCGTGGTTCTGATACAGATTTACCCCAGCCTCCAGATTGCGGCCGTTCTGGTTCTTCTGCCATGTTACGCCAACCTGTGGCTTTACCTTACCGTCCGGATAGATGTTTGCCGAAGACTGAAGGGTCACGACGGGCTTCGACATCGACTTGCGCACGATGTTGATCAGCTCGCTGTGGCCCTGCATGTCATAACTTGCACTGCCGGGGGCAATGCGTTCGAAGCGTTCGATCTGATTGAACGGCAGGCGGGCCAGGGCGTCGTTAGTGTCAGACGGGCGCTGACCGTCGATCAGTACATTGGACGAGCCGCCTGAGCCCGTTACGATGAAGTTGGGGATGTATTTCAGGGCGTCTGCGGCCGATTGCACCGGCTTACCCACAAAGTCCGAAGCTGTGTAACGGGCTGATGGGGCAATGGTTTCGCCTCCCGCCAGGGCTTGTCCGGGCAGTAAGGCAAGTGCACATACCGATGTCAGCCACAACAGCCGCATAACGCCCGATCACCTCTGTCTGGAGCAACTGAACAGTGCCACACCAGCACCTTCGTTTGGCAATATGACGCCATACGGTCGAAATGACAAGTTCGCGAGTGCGAAAAGACGGATAAACTAGCCTTAACAAAAGCTTATAAACTTCGGTTACGCGGAGGTCCCGCCCACTGTCAGGCCGCCGATCTTCAGGCTGGGCTGGCCTATCCCGACGGGTAGGCTCTGGCCCGCCTTGCCGCAGGTGCCGACACCGGGGTCGAACTTGAAGTCGTCGCCGATCATCTCGACCTGACGCATCACCGCCGGGCCGTCACCGATCAGCGACGCGCCCTTGACGGGCGCGGTCACCTTACCATCTTCGATCAAATAGGCTTCGGTGCATTGAAACACAAACTTGCCGTTGGTGATATCGACTTGGCCGCCGCCGAAATTGACCGCATAAAGGCCGCGTTTGGTCGAGGCGATCATGTCGGACAGTGTGTCCTGACCGCCCTTCATGAAGGTGTTGGTCATACGGGGAAGGGGCGGATGGGCATAGGACTGACGCCGGCCATTGCCGGTCGGGGCCACGCCCATCTGACGCGCCGACAGCCGGTCGTGCATGTAACCGACCAGAATGCCGTCTTCGATCAGGGTCGTGGCGTGGGTCGGTGTGCCTTCGTCATCCATATTCAGTGAGCCGCGCGCGTCGACGATCGTGCCGTCATCGACCACGGTGACGCGCTTGGCGGCGACCTGTTGGCACATCTTGCCGGAAAAGGCCGAGGTGCCCTTGCGGTTGAAATCGCCCTCAAGGCCGTGGCCCACCGCCTCATGCAACAGTACGCCGGGCCAGCCGGGCCCAAGCACAATATCCATCTCCCCTGTCGGGGCCGGTTTGGCCTCAAGGCTGATAAGGGCCTGTCGCAGGGCTTCATCAACCTGCGCCCGCCAGTATTTCGGATCGCTGAGCAGATCGAGCGCGATACGCCCGCCGCCGCCGGCTGAGGCGCTTTCGCGGTGTCCGTCCTTTTCAACCGAGATACCCACCGACAGGCGCACCAGCGGGCGGTAGTCGTGATAAACCTCACCGCCTGCGCGCAGGATGGTGATATGGCGCTGATCGGCGGCAACCGAGGCTGAGACCTGCACCACGCCCGAATGCCGGCTGCGTGCGTAGTCATTAATGGCTTCGAGCAGAGCGATCTTGTCGGCGAACGGCATAGATCCGATGGGGTCGTGCTCACCATAATGATGGCTGTTTGAGCGTGCCGGGGGCGTGGATAGGCTCAGACTGACAGCCCGACCCTGCTTGGCCAGCACGGCGGCGGAGGCGGCGCGCCGCACGGCCGCGACCGACAGTTCGGCCGCATTGGCAAAACCGACCGTTTCTCCGGCCACGACGCGCAGGCCGAAGCCCTGATCGGCACCATAGGTCGAATGTTTCAGCCGCCCGTCGTCAAAGACCAGTGATTCGCTTTCCCGCGTTTCGAAATAGATTTCCCCATCGTCGGCCCCGTTCAGGGCGTCTTCCAGAATGGTCTGACAGGTGGAAAGGTCGAGATCACGCAGCGAGTCGGGCAAGGAGACGGCGAGGGGGGAGGCTGACATAAGCATATACCAAATGAAACACTGCCCCCTATGTAGGCCGCCGCGTGGCGCTTGAACAGAGAGTCTGAACCAGAGATTCGCGCGGACCCGCCTCGAACGATACCGGGGCGCGACAAAAGCGCGCAGGTGCGGCCTGTGCAAAAGCCATATTCGCCCCTGAGCCGTACCAGAACGCAACTGTCTTTGAAGACAGTGGTCTTGCCTTGCTTTTAGGCCTTTGCATTTTGCAAATATGGCATTAATGGGGAAGAACGGGGTGAGACCATGTGTCCCATTGGGACCCATTGTCACGCCCGAAGACCGAGGATTAAACGGGACTGCGCGGAAACTCCTGCTCACGAGAAGGCAGGCGCGCCGGGCACCCACAGTTAGGGATTGAAGGAATGCGCATCCGAAGGCTGATGGCAGGGACCGCCGCCGTGATGACTGCCCTTGCAGGAGCATTGGGGGCCGGAGCCGTCTGGGCTCAGGAAAAACTGGGGCAACCGACCGACAAGTCGCTCGGTCTTCAGCCGGGCGCCGCCCCGCTGAAACACGACGCCATATGGTTCCACGACGTCATCTTGCTGCCGATCATCACGGTGATTGTCGTGTTTGTGCTGGCACTGCTGATCTGGATCGTGCTGCGCTACAACAAGCGCGCCAACCCGAAGCCGGCCAGCTTTTCGCACAATACGGCCATTGAGATTCTTTGGACGGTGATCCCGGTCCTCATCCTCGTCTTTATCGCCTTCTTCTCCTTCTCGCTGCTGCGCAAATACAACGACATGCCGACCCCGGATGTCGTGGTGAAGGCTACGGGCTATCAGTGGTACTGGGCTTATGACTATCCGGAGCTGGGGGTCGAAGGCGTCGAATCGCGCTTGCTGCCTGAAGCCCGCGAACTGAAGACTGCGCACGCTGCCAAGGTACCCTTCCTGCTCGGCGTCGATAATGAGCTGATCGTGCCGGTCAACAAGGTCGTTCAGGTGCAGGTCACCGGCTATGACGTCATCCACTCCTTCGCTCTGCCGGCCTTCGGTCTGAAGACCGACGCCATTCCCGGTCGTCTGAACTCGACCTGGTTCAAGGCCGAAAAGCCCGGCATTTATTATGGCCAGTGTTCAGAACTTTGCGGCGTCGATCACGCCTACATGCCGATCGCTATCCGCGTGGTCAGCGAAAAGGAATTTGACGCCTACATCATCAAGGCGGGTGGCAAGACCAAGGCCATGATTGCCGCCGAAGAAGCGGCGGCCGCAGCGGCAGCCCAACAGGCGGCGGCCAACGCTGCCGCTTCGGCAGACGCATCGGCGACGGCTTCGGCTGCAGCCCCGGCAGAAGCGGACGCAGCGGCCTCGGCCGCAGCTCCCGCCGTTCAATAATTCAGGTAAGAGAGACGCTCGTCATGGCATCGAATGCTTCTGTCGTTCACGATCATCATCACGATGATCACGACCACAAACCCGGCTTCTTCGCGCGCTGGTTCCTGTCCACCAACCACAAGGACATCGGCACGCTCTACCTGATCTTCGCTATTTTCGCCGGTCTTCTGGGCGGCGCACTGTCGGGCCTGATACGCTGGGAGCTTTATGAACCTGGCCTTCAGGTCTTCGTTCAGGGTTCGCTGCTTGATCAGCTCAATGTCTTCGAAGGCAAGCACGGCTATAACTCGGTCGTGACCGCCCACGCCGTTCTGATGATCTTCTTCATGGTCATGCCGGCCATGATTGGCGGCTTTGGCAACTGGTTTGTGCCGATTATGATCGGTGCGCCGGATATGGCTTTCCCGCGCCTCAACAACATCTCCTTCTGGCTATTGGTGGCCTCCTTCATTCTGCTGATGGTGTCGATCTTCGTGCCGGGCGGACCGGGCGGCGCGTCGGAGCACGGCTTCGGCGGTGGCTGGACCATGTATCCGCCAATGTCGGCCAATAAGGGCAGCCCCGGTGCGGCCTTCGACCTGATCATCTTCTCCTTCCACCTGTCGGGTGCGTCGTCGATCCTGGGGGCGATCAACTTCATCACCACCATCTTTAACATGCGCGCGCCGGGCATGACGCTGCACCGTATGCCGCTGTTTGCTTGGTCGGTGCTGGTCACCGCCTTCCTGCTGCTGCTGTCGCTGCCGGTCTTCGCCGGTGCCATCACAATGCTGCTGACCGACCGTAACTTCGGCACCGCCTTCTTCGATCCGGCGGGCGGTGGTGATCCGGTTATGTACCAGCACCTGTTCTGGTTCTTCGGCCACCCAGAAGTGTACATCCTCATCCTGCCGGGCTTCGGTATCATCAGCCACGTGGTTTCGACCTTCTCGAAAAAGCCCGTGTTCGGCTATCTCGCCATGGCCTACGCCATGGTGGCCATCGGCTTCGTCGGCTTTATCGTGTGGGCCCACCACATGTACACGGTCGGCATGGGCTTCAACCTGCGCGCCTACTTCGTGATGGCGACCATGGTCATCGCCGTTCCGACAGGCGTGAAAATCTTCTCGTGGATTGCCACCATGTGGGGCGGTTCGCTGGACTTTAAGGTGCCCATGCTGTGGGCCATCGGCTTCATCTTCCTGTTCACCGTCGGTGGCGTGACAGGTGTGGTTCTCTCCAACGCAGGTATCGACTATAGCCTGCACGACACCTACTACGTCGTGGCGCACTTCCATTACGCGCTGTCGCTGGGGGCTGTGTTTGCCATCTTTTGCGGTTTCTACTACTGGTATGAGAAGATGTTTGGCATAAAGTACAACGAGCTTCTTGGTCAGATTCACTTCTGGCTGATGTTCGTCGGCGTGAATGTCATCTTCTTCCCGCAGCACTTCCTAGGCCTTCAGGGCATGCCGCGTCGTTACGTCGATTATCCGGAAGGCTTCGCCTACTGGAATAAGATTTCAACGATCGGTTATATCATCACTGCCATTGGCGTTGTGGTCTTCCTGATCATGATCCTCGAATCGGTCATCCGTCGCCGTAAGGCCGAGGCCAATCCGTGGGGTGAGGGCGCGACCACGCTCGAATGGACCCTGTCGTCTCCGCCGCCCTACCACCAGTTCTCTGAACTGCCGGTGATCAAGGACGAAGACGGCCATCATTAAGTGCTTCGCCCGAATGGGCGGTAGGCTTACAGTATGGGGGGATGAGGGCCGTAGGTCGTCATCCCCTTTATTTTACGAGTACCCACAGTGACCCCTGAGCCCGTGATCCCAGAGCCCGTGACCCCTAAGCCTGTGACAAGCGAAACGCCGACACCCGAACTGAGCCATCCTGCCTACGGGGAGAAGGCTCTACGCGGCTTGCCGGCGGACTATTTTCAGTTGCTGAAACCGCGCGTGATGTCCCTGGTGGTGTTCACCGGTCTGACGGGGCTGGTCGTTGCGCCGCAAAAGATAGACCCGTTTCTGGCCTTTATCGCAGTGCTTTGTATTGCGCTGGGGGCTGGGGCAGCGGGCGCGCTGAACATGGCCATTGAAGGCGAAACCGATGCCCTGATGCGCCGCACCCGCGGGCGCCCCGTGGCGTCAGGCCGCGTCAGCAAATCCGACGCCATGGCCTTTGGTGGGGTGCTGGCCTTCCTGTCCGTGGCCATGATGTGGCTTGCCATCAATGTGGTGGCCGCCGGTCTTCTGGCCCTCACGATCCTTTACTACGTTGTTTTTTATACGATTGTTTTGAAGCGCCGCACGCCGCAGAATATCGTTATCGGGGGCGCAGCCGGGGCCTTTCCGCCGGTGATCGGTTGGGCCGCCGCCACGGGTCACGCGCCGCTTGAAGCGTGGCTGCTGTTCGCCATCATCTTCCTGTGGACACCGCCTCATAGCTGGGCGCTGGCTCTCTATACCGCCGAGGACTATGCCAAGGCCGGTATCCCGATGATGCCTGTGGCCAAAGGCGCCAAATCGACCCGCCTGCAAATCCTGATCTACAGCCTGATCATGGCTCCGATGGCCTGCTTGCCCGTTGCGTTCAGCATGGGCGGGATGATCTACGCCGCTGTGTCGGTTCTTGGCGGTGCCTTTTTCATCTTTCTGGCCGTGCGTCTGTTCCTGTCCCGGGCGGGGGACCACCCCGAAGGCGGCGAAAATTCGCTCTATGACGTCAAGAAGGAAGCGCTGGCGGCGCGGAACCTGTTTGCCTTTTCCATCCTCTACCTGACGGCGCTTTTCGCCGCCCTGTTGATCCATCACGCCTTCATGGGAGCCTGAGCCAATGGTTGACAAGGACGTTCTGACCACCCCCGAAGATGACAAGAGGGCCTATCTGGCCGCCCAGAAGCGGCGCAATATCGCCATTGGGCTGGGCCTCCTGGCCTTTGTGGTGCTGGTGTTTCTGGTTTCGATCATCCGTATGACGCAAGGCGTACAGGCGGCGCACGGCGGATGAAAAAACTGACCCGCAATCAGAAGGTTGCCGCGTGGTGTCTAGCCGGGCTGATCGGTATGTTCGGTCTGGCCTATGCCTCGGTGCCCCTTTATCGCCTGTTTTGTCAGGTGACGGGCTTTGATGGCACGACGCAGCGCGCAGAGGCCGAATCTTCGGTGGTTCTGGACCGCAAGATTCGCGTCTATTTCGACACCAATGCCAACAACATCCCGTGGAGCTTCAAGGTCGAGCACCCAGTGCAGAACACGCTGCTTGGCAAGACCAACATGATCTATTTCACCGTGCGCAATGATGCCGATGTCCCGCTCACCGGTCGCGCCAGCTATAATGTGCTCCCCGAAGCCATGGGCGGCTACTTCATGAAATTGCAGTGCTTCTGCTTTACGGATCAGACCTTACAGCCGGGTGAGGAGCGCACCTTCCCGGTCGTCTATTATGTCGATCCGAAGATGCTGGAAGACATTGACGCAAAGAACACCAAGGACGTCACCCTGTCCTATACCTTCTTTCCGTCTAAAGAGACGAAAAAATAAAACGGTTCAATATCTTGTAAAGCGTATTTGAGTTTCTTTGCTGCGGGGACACAGGCTCATAAAAACAGAGTGGCCGGATTGTGTTCACAGCCGATTTGCCCTAAGACTCAAGGTCTAATCATATAACGGAACCGTCAGTGTCCGATACAGGGGGACACGGCGCATCGAGGTGAGTTGCCGACTATGTCTAACGACGCCGTCAAACACGATTATCACATTATCAACCCCAGCCCGTGGCCGCTGCTCGGCTCGCTGTTCGCCGTGGTCATGTTCATCGGTCTGGTGATCTGGATGAAGGGGTTGTTCGGCATCGAAAAGACCCCGGTGGTCTTTGCCGGTGGCCTGCTGGGCGTCCTTTACGTCATGTGGGGCTGGTGGGCCGATGTGATCAAGGAATCGCGCGCTGGTGACCATACACCGGTTGTGCAGATCGGCCTGCGTTACGGCATGATCATGTTCATTGCCTCGGAAGTGATGTTCTTCGTGGCGTGGTTCTGGGTCTTCTTCGAAATGGCCCTGTTCCACGAACACCGCGCTGGTGTGGCCTCGGCCATCGAAGAGGTCCGCACGGCGTGGGCTTCGGCGGGCAGCACCGATCCGAATGGCTGGATGCCGGCCGGCGTTGAGGCCGTTTCGGCCTGGCAATTGCCGCTGCTCAACACGCTTCTTCTGCTCCTGTCTGGCACGACCGTCACCTGGGCGCACCACGCGCTTCAGGAAGGCGATCGTAAAGGCGCCAAGTGGGGGCTGTTCCTGACCGTCATTCTGGGGGCCATCTTCACCAGCGTGCAGGCCTTCGAATATTATCACATTGTCCACCATCACCTGTTCTTCAACGAAGAAGCCGCCAATGCCGGTCTTTACGGTTCGGCCTTCTTTATGGCCACGGGTTTCCACGGGTTCCACGTCCTGATCGGCACCATCTTCCTGCTAATCTGCCTGATCCGCCTGATGCGCGGTGGTTTCACGCCGCAAAAGCACTTCGGCTTCGAAGCGGCGGCCTGGTACTGGCACTTCGTTGACGTGGTGTGGCTGTTCCTGTTCGCCTTCATCTACGTCATCTTCGGAGCGTAAGCATGGCCGGTTCCGATAGCCGCGAGGTCAATTTCCTCGCGGCGGCGCGGGGCCACTGCCCCGTCTGCGGTCAGGGGAAACTCTTTAAGGGTTTCCTCAAGATCGCCCCGGAATGCAGTCAGTGTCACATGGACTTTCAGGCGGCGGATACCGGAGACGGTCCCGTCGTCTTTGTCATTCTGATCGTCGGCTTCATCGTCTGTTTCGGATTTATGATCACGGCTCTGAGCCAAGATTGGCCCCTGTGGCTACATATGATCATCTGGCTGCCTATGGCGCTTTTCCTCAGTCTGGGCCTGATGCCGCCGCTTAAGGGCCTGATGGTGGCGTCGCAGCTCAAAAACCGCGTCAGTGACAAGGACCGCTTTAAATGAAGCGACTGCCCGTCGGTTTGAGCATAGCCGTGGGTGTGGCCCTGCTGATCCTGTTGGGGCTTGGCACCTGGCAGATGCAGCGCCTGCACTGGAAGACGCAGTTGCTGACCGATCTGGCGCGGACGCGGGCCATAGCCCCGGTGGCGCTGGACGGCCTCCTATCTCAACCCGGCGATCACGTCTGGCGGCAGGTGACGCTCGATTGCCGCAGTGATTCGCGCGATCTTGTCTATATGTACGGCGTATCCGATGGCGTAGCGGGGTTCCACGTCCTGACCCATTGCCCAACCGGGCAGGGCGTCATTCTCGCAGATCTCGGCTTTACGGCGCAAAAACCGCTCGCCGACGCCGTCGCTACCATCACCCTGACCGGGCGGTTGCGGCGCTTTGAAACGCCCAACGCTTTTGTACCGCCGAACAATCCCAAGGCCGATGATTGGTACTCGCGCTCGGTGCCGGACCTCTCGAAGCGCTGGAGCGTCACCCTGCGCCGGGACTATTTCGTAGCGGCGACCCAGCCCGTAGCCCCCGACCTGACGCCCGTAGATGCCGCCGCCAATCTGTCCAATCGCCATCTGGAATACGCGCTCACTTGGTATGGGCTGGCGGTGGCGCTGATCGGTGTCTATATAGCGCTTCTGTATTCGCGCCGAAGGGCCGAAATGCGTAAAGGCAGATCATGAGTTTCACCCCTCTTGGCGTGGGTAACGCCTCAGTCGCCACCCTGAGCAACGGCCTGCGGGTGGTCCACGACCCTATCCCCGGCCTGCACACCTTCGCCCTGACGGCCATTATCCACGGCGGAGCGCGCTACGAAGCGCCGCATCAGTCGGGCTGGGCCCACCTCAGCGAGCATATGGTCTTCAAGGGTGCTGGCGGGCGCAGCGCGCGCGAACTGGCCGAAGTCATCGAACATCGCGGCGGCACCATCAACGCCTCCACGGGCTATGAGCACACCCGTTTTGAGGTGCGCGGCATGGCCGAACTGCTGCCTCTGGCTGTCGAGGTGGTCGGCGACCTGATGT
Source organism: Asticcacaulis excentricus CB 48 (assembly GCF_000175215.2). NCBI lineage: Bacteria > Pseudomonadati > Pseudomonadota > Alphaproteobacteria > Caulobacterales > Caulobacteraceae > Asticcacaulis > Asticcacaulis excentricus. Next base: position 282,630 of record NC_014817.1, read on the forward strand.
TCCGTCCGGCGCTGGAGGCCGAAGAACTGGAGCGCGAAAAAAAGGTCATCGAACAGGAGATCTCCGAGGCCTTCGATGCGCCCGACGACCACGTGTTTGACCTGCTGCAAGAGGCCTGCTTCGGCGATCATAGTCTGTCGCGCCCCATCCTCGGCACGCCACAAAGTCTCGCCCCGGCGCGGTCGGACACGCTGCGCGCCTATATCGAGGGCCTGTATAATCCGGCAGATATCGTCCTGTGTGTGTCGGGTGGCGTCGAAGCGGCGGGCGTACAGGCTGCCGTCGAGGCCCATATGGAAGTGCCGGCTCGACCGGCGCGCGAGGCGGACACAGCGGCGCGTTTTGTGCCGCGCCACATCCGCCATGTGCGCAAGGTCGAGCAGACGCATCTGACGCTGGCCTTTGAAGGCGTCAACCGCTTTAACGACGACCTGTTTGCGCTCAAGCTGTTCGGCGAAATTCTGGGCGGCGGCATGGCGTCCCGCCTGTTTCAGGAAGCGCGCGAAGACCGCGGTCTGGCCTATTCCATCGACGCCTGGACGACGCAGTTCCGCGATACCGGGATGCTTGGCATCTATGCTGGCTGCGCGCCCAAAGATGCGGCGGACCTCAGCGAGCTGATCGTCAGCGTCATGCGCGGCCTGATCGACAAACCGCTGGAGTCCGAGCTGGAGCGCGCCAAAGCGCAATACACCACCTCGCTTTATCTGAACGACGAAAATGCCGCGCAACGCGCCAACACACTAGGCGGGCAGGTCCTGACCTATGACCGCGCCTTTACGCTCAGCGAGCAGGTTACGCGGCTGGAGGCGGTGACGCTGGATGACCTGCGCCGCGTCGGCGAACGCACGCTGCACGCGGGCGTGGCGACGGCCATTCTGGGACCAGCGTTGAAAAGTGATCTGCAAAAACGTCTTGAAGCGACTTTGGCTTAACCCAGCGGAATGATTTCTAATCATTCCGCTCAAGCCGCCATTGAGGCGATGGCCAGGGTGTCGGAGCTATCGCCCGGCGAGGGGCTAAACAAAAAAATCTGGATCATTCATTATAATGATCGAGAAACGCCTTGCGGGCGGCGACGCCCGTATCGGCGAAGTCTGTAAACAGTCCGTCGATACCCATGGCAAACAGTTGTTTGAATTCGGCCTGCGCATCGCACTTATAGGCGGTGGGCAGGCGGTCATTGCGCAGGGTCCAAGTGTGAACCTTAAGTCCCGCCTTGTGCGCGGCGTCGATCAGAACGCGGTTTTCGTCGATGCGGCAGTCGGCCTCGCTGGTCTTTTCCGTCACCGGCCCCGTGGCCACGGCCCTGAGCAGGTAACGCTTCCACGGCGCAATGACATCGGCATAGGTGCGCACGTCGGCCAGACCTTCGGGCGTCAGCATGTCGGCATAGACGCCCTTGCGCCCGGCGGCGGCCCAGTCGAAGGGCACCGATGCGCCGACGTCACCCGTGGCGAAATTGACATCCCCGCCATCGACCAGTTGCACGCGCGGCAGGGGCGACAGGGCCTTTAGGCGCTTGAGGCTGTCGGCTTCGAAGGATTGCAGGAAGACGGCGGAGTGGGCTTTGTTCATATCGCCCCGGCTCAGGGCCTCGATGAGTCGCTCTTCCAGCGGCAGACCGGCGACGCGGTGCAGGGTCGGATGCTTGGTTTCGATATATAAACCCACGCTCTTACCCGTCGTCTTGAAGTGATTTCTCACCAGACCGATTACCTCTTGCAGCGTCGGCACCTCAAAGCGGCCGTTATAGCTCTGGTCGCGATCGGCAAAGGCCTGACGGGCGCGCAGGGTCTTGATCTCGGCGAGGGTAAAGTCGCTGGCGAAAAAGTCGGTGATGCTCATCCCGTCCACGGTAAGGGTCCGCTTGCGGGCCGCAAATTCCGGGCGTTGCGCCACATCGGTCGTGCCGGACAGCATAGGCTCATGACGGCAGATCAGCACGCCGTCCTTGGTCGCCACCACATCGGGTTCGATATAGTCAGCGCCCATGTGGATGGCGAGATTATAGGCTTCGAGCGTGTGTTCGGGGCGATAGCCGCTGGCGCCGCGGTGGGCGATGATCAGGGGCATCTTGTGCTCCGTCGGCTTGGTGGCGGCCAAAGAGGGCCTGAGCCCGATGACTCCGCCCAGAACGGCCCCGGTGCCGGCAATGGCTCCGAAGGCGAAGCGGCGGCGGGCGGTATCGACGGGCAGGGGCATGGCACACTCATCCGGAAAGGGCGTTCATGTCCATAGAGTGTCTCGATGACAGGCCTGTGAAAGTCGGGCCTATGAAAGTTGAGCTGCTGAGGTTGTCAGGCCCGTCCGGCATTGAGGCTGAGGTGTTCCGGTGAAATGCCCAGTAACTTTAAGGTTTTGCTCCACAAAGCTGAGGCATCATGTGAGAACAGCAGATCGGCCTGACACGGGGCGACCAGCCACGCATTGTCACGAATTTCGGCCTCTAATTGCCCCGGCCCCCATCCGGCATAGCCCAGCGCGATCAGCACCCGTGACGGACCCGCTCCGCGCGCCAGATCGACCAGAATGTCGCGCGAAACGGTCAGGCCGATCCCGTCGCGCAGTTCCAGCGCTTCTGGATCGATATCGAGCGGCAGGGTTACCTCATCAATAAAGTAGTCGAGGCTATGCAACACGAAGCCGCGCTCGTTCTGCACCGGGCCACCATTATAGATGGGGGTGGCGACGTGGCGGTTGTCGGTAATGTCGATACCCAGTTCCTCCATCATGCGCGGGAAGGTCAGGCCACCTATGGGCTGATTCAGCACAATCCCCATCGCCGATTCCGGATCGTGCTGACACATATAGATGACGCTGTGGTCGAAATTGGGGTCATCAAGGCTGGGCATGGCCACCAGCAGGCGACCCTGTAGTGACGTAGGCTCAAGCGATGTGGGCTCAGGCGGGGCAGGGGGATTTGAAGAGGCCGGGCTGGTTTTGCTCATGCCGCAAAGATGGGCACGCAAGCCGTCTCTGGCAAGAAAAAACCTTATAAAGACCGTCCGGGTGCTCTGGTCTATGGTCTGGGACGGGCCTATAAGCGGCGGGCCATTCAACGGAGATTTAGCCATGACGATTCAACCCGGTGACAAGCTGCCCGAAGTGAAATTCTCTTCCCCGGCCGAAGACGGCCTCAAGCCGCTGACCACCTCCGAAGTGTTTGCCGGTAAACGCGTCGTGCTGTTTGCCGTGCCGGGCGCCTTTACCCCCACCTGCTCGGCGCGCCACCTGCCGGGCTTCCGCGATCAGGCCAAGGCCTTCGCGTTTAAGAATATCGACGTGGTTGCCTGCACCAGCGTCAATGATGGATTCGTGATGAAGGCCTGGGCCAAGGATCAGGGCCTTGCCGGCGAAGTGCTGATGCTGGGCGACGGCAATGGCGAGTTCGCCGAAAAGGTCGGTCTGGTTCTTGACGCCGAAGGTTTCGGCATGGGCAAGCGCTCGCAACGCTACGCCATGATCGTCAATGACGGCGTGGTCGAAAAGCTGTTCATCGAAGCGCCGGGCGAGTTCAAGGTCTCGTCGGCGGACTATGTTCTGGAACAGCTGTAAAGCCCATTGGCTTTAAGGTTTTGGGGCCGCAGGCCCCAAACCCCTAGCTGGGAACACGTTTAAGGGCCGGAGCGTAAAACTCCGGCCTTTTCTTTTGCGCTAGAGCGAAATCCGATAAAGTGGACACCACTTTTCGGAAAAATTGCGCGACCAAACAAAAACTTAGAGCCATTCGGCGGCTCAACTTAGCCGACGAATGCTCTAAGTGATGGGGTGCGGGGTCTGCGACCCCGCATCTTAGAAGCTGTCGTCTTCCAGTGCGAACAGGGCTTCCGATCCAGCCTTCATCTTTTGCAGATGCGCTTCGGCTTCGGGCAGGATGCGCTCAAGGAAGACGCGTCCGACCTTCAGCTTGTCAGTATAGAAGGGATCGGTCGAACCCGCGTCGATGGCGGCCTGAGCGGCGGCGGCCTGCTGGGCCCAGCTATAGGCCAGCGCGGTCAGACCGAACAGGCACAGATAGTCAAGTGAACCCGCGGCGGCGGCGTCCGGATTGCCCATGCCGTTTTGCATCAGCCACATGGTGCCGTCCATCAGGCGCGCCTTGGTGTCTTTCAGGCCCTTGACGAAGGTGGCGGCGCTGCCAGCTTCGTGTTCGGCGACATAGGCGTCGATTTCGGCGAAATAGGCCATCACGGCGCGACCGCCCTTGGACGGCAGCTTGCGACCGACGAGGTCGAGCGCCTGCACGCCGTTAGTGCCTTCGTAGATCAGCGTGATGCGGATATCGCGCATATATTGCGAGGCCGGGAAGTGTTCGGTGAAGCCCGAACCCCCGTGCACCTGCATCGAGTCCTGCGTGACCTTGAGGCCCTTTTCGGTCAGATAGGCCTTCACAACCGGCGTCAGCAGGCTGAGGAAATCATTGGCCTTTTCGCGGGTGGCCTCGTCTTCGGCATATTTGGCCAGATCGGCCTGAAGCGCGACCCAGGTGAGGAAGCCCCGGCCGCCTTCGAGCAGGGCGCGGCTTTCGAGCAGCATACGGCGCACATCGGGGTGGACGAGGATAGAGTCGGCGGGCTTGTCCGGCGATTTGGGGCCGGTGAGGGCGCGCCCTTGCAGGCGGTCCTTGGCGAATTCGACGGCGGCCACATGGCTGGCGTGACCGATGGCGAGGCCCTGAAGACCGACGCCGAGGCGGGCATTGTTCATCATGTAGAACATGATCTTCAGCCCTTCGTGGGCGTTGCCGAGCAGCCAGCCCTTGGCGTCTTCATAGATCATGACGCAGGTGGAATTGCCGTGAATCCCCATCTTGTGCTCAAGGCCGGCGCAGTGGAGGCTGTTGCGTTCTCCCGGATTTCCGTTCGCATCCGGAATGAATTTGGGCACGAGGAACAGCGAAATACCCTTGACGCCCGCCGGGGCCCCTTCGATACGCGCCAGAACGAGGTGACAGATATTGCCCGTAAAGTCGTGCTCACCCGCCGAAATCCAGATCTTCTGACCGGAAATCTTATAGGTGCCGTCGCTGTCCGGCACCGCCTTGCTGCGCAGCAGTCCAAGGTCCGTTCCGCAATGTGGCTCGGTCAGGTTCATCGTCCCCGACCATTCCCCGGCAATCAGCTTGGGCAGGTACAGGGCCTTCAATTCGTCCGTGCCGCCTACGCTGAGAGCGGCCACTGCGCCGTCAGTTAGGCCGGGGTACATGGCAAACGCAGAGGAGGCACCGGTGAGCATTTCCGAATAGGCCGTGGCCACGACGTGCGGCAGGCCCTGGCCGCCGTATTCGGGGTCGCCCCCCAGAGCCGGCCAACCGGCCTCAACCATCTGAAGATAGGCTTCCTTATACCCCTTCGGCGCCGTAACGCTATGGTCCGGATGAAGGACGCAGCCCTCCTTGTCACCCGGCGCGTTCAGCGGCGCGACCACCTCTTCCGTGAACTTTGCACCTTCTTCCAGAATAGCCTGAACGACGTCGGGTGAGGCGTCCTGAAAACCCTTCAAATTTGAATACTGGGCAATGTTCAGCACGTCGTTGAGCAGGAACTGATAGTCGCGCACGGGGGCCTTATACGGCATGGAGGTACTCCTTGGCGTTGTGATAAGCTTTGTTCAGGTGTCTTAAATGTCGGCGTCAGCGCTCTGATTATCAGGCGCTTTTTCGGTCGTCCTCGACGTGAGAGGCCTGTACCGCTTCATGTTTGGCGATCTCGCCTTCCATCCACGCGCAGCCTTCCACCATGTCCTTTATGGCCTGATCGATGTCTTCGCGCTGGCGTTTCAGGTTCTCAATCTGATCGTGGTATTTAGCCACGGTGGCGCGCATCTGCTTCACGCCACGGTCTTCGCGGTTATACAGATCAAGCACTTCGTGGATTTCGATCAGCGAAAAGCCCATGCGCTTGCCGCGCAGGATGATCTTCAACCGCGCCCGGTCGCGCGCCGAATAGATGCGTGTCTGGCCCTTGCGTTCCGGGCTGATGAGGCCCTTATCCTCATAAAAGCGCAAGGCGCGGGCGGTGACGCCGAATTCTTTGGAAAGCTGGCGAATGGTGTAGGTACGCATGTCCATGGTGACCCCCTGTGTAAGGTCGTTATAATTGACGTTTACGTAAACGTACATCTAACTTGCCCCAAACGTCAAGAGGTGCCTGTTTCACATCTTCGTGCCAATGGGCCGCGCAGCGGTTTCATTTGACGCCTGCCGTCCCGCGCTTTAAAGCCACGGCTCTGCTTTTGTTTGCCCCGAAAGGTGTTTTTCAACGTGTCTTCCGAACTGACCCTCCTCGCGCAACAGGGCCGTGCTTGGCCCTTCGAGCAAGCCCGCGCCCTGATTGCGCGCGTGCTGAAAGTGCGTCTGAAGGATCAGTCGGAGCAGAAACGGGCGCACGAGCTAATCACGGCGGGTAAGACCGATGAGGCGCTGAAGACCTTTGAGGCGCTTCATCGTCCGGTGATCTTTGAAACCGGCTACGGGCCGTCGGGTCTGCCGCATATCGGCACCTTCGGCGAAGTCGCGCGCACCACCATGGTGCGTCAGGCCTTTACGGCCCTAACCGGCGGGCACTGGGCGTCGCGTCTGATCTCGTTTTCGGACGACATGGACGGCCTACGTAAGGTGCCGGAGGGCATCCCCAATCCGGATATCCTGCGCGAAGACCTGTACAAGCCGCTGACCGTGGTACGTGACCCGTTCGGGACGCACGACTCGTTCGGCGCGCACAACAATGCGCGTCTGCGGGCCTTTCTCGATTCGTTTGGGTTTGACTATGAATTCAAGTCAGCCACGGATGCCTATAAGGCGGGCGAGTTTGACGTCACGCTTCTGACGGCGCTGGAGCGCTTTGACGATATTCAGAAGATTATGCTTCCGACGCTGGGGCCGGATCGTCGTATCACCTATTCGCCGTTTCTGCCGATTTCGCCGGTCACCGGCCATGTGCTTCAGGTGGCGACGCTTGAGCGCAACGTGGCCAAGGGCACGATCGTGTTTGAAGAAAACGGCCAAAAGTTTGAGGTGCCGGTTACCGGTGGCCACGTCAAGATGCAGTGGAAGCCGGACTGGGCCATGCGCTGGGCCGCTTTGGGCGTTGATTACGAAATGGCCGGTAAGGATCTGATTGACTCGGTCAAGGTGTCGTCACAGGTGTGTAAGGTGCTGGGCGGCACGCCGCCGGAAGGTTTCAACTACGAACTCTTCCTCGATGAGCAGGGCCAGAAGATATCGAAGTCGAAGGGCAACGGCCTGACCATGGAAGACTGGCTGCGCTATGGCGCGCCGGAATCGCTGGCCTATTACATGTTCCAGTCGCCGAAATCGGCCAAGAAGCTTTACTTCGATGTCATTCCGCGCGCCACGGATGAGTTCTTCCAGCAACTTGACGCCTTCCCAAAGCAGGAAGAGGCCAGGCAGATCGAGAACCCCGTCTGGTTCGTCCTGCGCGGCGAAACGGGCACGAAGTCGCCGCCGGTGACCTTTGGCCTGATGCTCAATCTCGTTTCTGCGGCCAATGCCTCGGATAAGGAAACCCTGTGGGGCTTCCTGCGCGGCTATATTCCGGGGGCGACGCCCGAAACGGAGCCGGTGCTCGACCGTCTGGCCGGCTATGCGCTCAACTATTTTGAGGACTTCGTCAAACCCTCCAAAACCTTCCGTCTGCCCGATGCCAAGGAAAAGGCGGCGCTGATCGACCTGCGTGACCGTCTGGCGGCGCTCGATCCCGAAACGCGCGATGCCGAGGCGATCCAGAACATCGTCTTCGAAGTCGGAAAGACGCATGAATTCGAGCCCTTACGCGCGTGGTTTCAGGCGCTCTATGAGGTGCTGCTGGGGCAATCCCAGGGCCCGCGCTTCGGCTCGTTTGTCGCTATTTTCGGCATTGCCCGCACGCTGGACCTGCTCGATCAGGGTATCAGGGGCGAACTGGTATAAAAGACAGCCTCTTCGGAAACGGAGGGGCTTTCCTTTTGCCCCATGCGTGTCACTCTCCCTGTCATCAACCAACGGGAGGTGTTCATGCGTGCGTGGCTTATCGGTGCGGCGTTGGCGGTGTTTCCCTCTCTGGCCGTGGCGCAGGGCCTGCCCAAGCCCGTGGCCATTGATGCCGAGGTGCAGCGGGTCCTGAAGGACACCGGAGCCAAAGGCCTGGCCATCGCGGTGATCGACAACGGGAAGGTGGGCTATGTGCAGGCCTATGGTGTGCGCAACCCCAAAGGCGAGCCGCTGACCCCGCAAACCGTGATGTATGGCGCCTCGCTGACTAAGGCCGTGTTTGCCTATACGGTCATGCAGCAGGTCGATCAGGGGCGCCTGACGCTGGATACGCCTTTGGCAGACATGCTGCCGCAGCCTTTGCCGAGCTATGCGTCGCCTGACATTATTAATCGTTACAGCGACTGGTCGGCGCTGGATGAGCGCTGGCGCAAGCTGACGCCGCGGATTGTGCTGACCCATTCGAGCGGCTTTGCCAACTTCTATTTTCTGGAACCGGATGAGAAGCTGAAATTCCATTTCGATCCGGGGGCGCGTTACGCCTATTCGGGAGATGGTCTGCTGACGCTGCAATTTGCTATGGAAATGGGGTTGGGCCTCAGTCTGCGCGACGAAACCGACCGTATCTTCAAAGGGTTGGGCATGACGCGTAGTAGCCTGATCTGGCGGTCGGACTTTGCGGGCAATCTGGCCGATGGCTGGAACGACAAGGGCGAGGTCGAGGTGCACGATGAGCGGTCAAAGGTGCGGGTAGCCGGGTCTATGGATACGACGATCAGTGACTTTGCCCGATTTGCGGCGGCCTTTGTGCGTGGCGAGGGGCTGAGCCCGGCGGCGCGGGCGGAAATCACCAAACGGCAGTTGAAGATCACGACGCGGACGCAGTTTCCGCCCTTTCAGCCCGAATTACCGGCGGATCAGCAGCGGGCCGACCTCTATGCGGGGCTGGGCGTGGTGGTGTTTGACGGACCGCAGGGGCACGGCTTTTACAAGGGCGGGCATAATGACATTACGGCTAATACGTGGGTTTGTGTTGAAAAATCAAAGCGCTGCGTGGTTATCCTGTCGAACGATGTGCGGGCGGAAGCGCGATTTGCGGCACTGGTAAAGTTCGTGCTGGGCGAGACGGGCGTGCCCTATGAATGGGAGTATGGGGATCACGCAGGGAAGTCGTGACAAGGAGGGTTATGGGGCGTGGGGTCCGTGACCCCACAAACCTTTATACTCAAAGAAAAGGCCTATCGGTTTGCCGATAGGCCTTTTCTTTGAGCGTAGAAGACTTGGGGCCGCAGGCCCCAAACCCCAAAACTTCCCGTCACTGACTGGCCCACACAATCCGCGCCAGCCACGTCACCTGCGACCGCTCCAGCACCCGATTGGAAAAGTCCGGATTAAGCGAACGCAGCTCAACCTGCTTCTCAGTCAGCCGCACCAGTTCCTTGGCCATGACTTCGCCTTCGCTCGTCTTCACCACCACTCGGTCGCCGCGCCGCAGGTTCTGACGCAGCGGATCAACAATAATTCGGTCGCCGTCGCGGTAAAGCGGCAGCATAGAATCACCTGAAATCTCAAGCGCATAGAGACCTTCGCCCGCCGGCAGGCCGATCTCGTCCCAGCCCTGACCAACCGGAAATCCTGCATCGTCAAACAGGCCGTCATTGCCGGCCTGCGCAAACCCGATCAAAGGCACACCCTTCGGGACCGGACGCGGCTCAGTCAAAGCGGCAAAGTCGGGAAAGCTTTGGCCCGTCGCGTCCAGCACTTTAGCCAGACTTTCGGTCGAAGGCCAGCGCGGCCGCGGCGGGTCTTCGGTCGATTGACGTTTCGACTTGTTAAACGCCGTAGGGTCAAGACCGGCCAGTCGCGCCAGTCCAGACGGTGACGTGCCGAGGTTTCGCGCCAAACGGTCTATGGCGTTCCAGATTTGTGCGTGCGAGAGGGACATGCCGGGCTTCCTGTGAGATGGAAGGAAATAAATCCACAGGCAGGAAAATCAACTTATTTTGTGAATATAGTCCTATTTATTGCGCGATGTTGCGAGCGCGACCCAAAACATCACCAATAGCCTTTGACAGCCCCGGCGATCACTGGCCCCGGATGTGAGGATTTCCATCTCAGGATAATCAGCACACCCAAAAAAGCCGTTCGCCATCAAAGCGCTGATGACGTGATCATAGACACTGCCCCACAGCATCAGCAGCGGTAAACAGCAAGAGCCTGGCGATCCACACATGCCGGCGCCCGTCATCGCGGAAAATGCTGTCGATTCGCTGACGAGCCACGCGTCGTGGCTCTTATGGGCGTCTTGTTTCCTCCGGCAACGGGCTCCCCACCGAAACACCTGAATAGGGTGGGAGGAGTGGAAACATCTATTGATTGTGGCAAGCAGGATTTAGCAAATCAGAAAGTGCGCCTGAAGCGTGGCGATGGGCTGTTCGCGCAGTTCCTGCCACGCCCAGGCCTCGACGTTGGCTATGGTGCGACCGACCCGGTTTATGCGCGCTCGGGCAAAGGTGTCGATGGGCTTGCCGGAGCGCAGATACTGCACGCTGACATTGACCGGCTTGGGGATCTGCTCGAACGTTTCAAACACCGACAACTGCGCCGTGGCGGTCAGTTCCAGAAACGCCCCGATCGTGCCGCCATGCAGAGCGGGTAGCAGCGGATTGCCGATCAGGTGCGGCGCGAACGGCAGGATGGTGGTCAGTTCATTGCCTGCCATTTCCATGCGCAGGTTGAGAAATTGCGCGAAAGGTATGCGGTTGAACAACTCTTCCGGACCGCTGAGCATAAGGTCGGCAATCATGCATGGGCCTCGCGGTTTTTGAGGCAGGGGTGCGAGATGATGAAGGCGGCTTGCGCCGCGGCAACTGGGTCGTTCAGGCTGTCGTCATAGGCAAAGCCACGCACAAAACCTACGCTGCGCGTCAGCTTGTAGCATTTGGCCAGGATAAACAGATCACGGCTGGGCTGCGCCGGGCGCATATAGTCGATGCGCAAATCCATCGTGGCTATAGGTTTGTATTCATTCAGCTCATCCCAGACCGCCATCCCGCAGGCGTGGTCAAGCAGTGCCGTTACGGCACCGCCGGCGATGACCCCCGTTTCCGGATCACCGATCAGGGACTGCGCATAGGGCAGGCGTAAGCGGATGCCTTCTTCGCTGCGTCCGGCGTAGCGGGCGCCCAGCGCCTTCATATAGGGGATATTGTCCACCAGAAGATCGAAACCTTCACGAAAAGGCGCAATTGGCATTGCTTCGCCTCTCTATATTTTATTATTCAATGGGTTGCTGGGAAGTTCCGATCCGACTTGCCACCTATAAGTACGCTACAAGATGGCCTTATTATCTGAGGCATGGGCCCTTTGGTTACATTGTGACGCATTTTGACCTTTGCGTCAAAACTATTGCGCGCCTTAAAGGCGATAGTTTCCACTTGCAAATTCGCTGAAACGGTTTCTTTACAGGAGAAACCTTTGTTTCCATTACCCAGAGAGTACCCATGACCCCGTCCGATCTTGAAACCGTACCCGCCGAATGTTCGGCTCTGGTGCTGTTTTCCGGCGGGCAGGATTCGACCGCCTGCCTCGCTTGGGCTCTGACCCATTTCGAGCGGGTGGAAACCATCGGCTTCGACTATGGCCAGCGCCACGCCATTGAAATGACGACGCGCGCCCGCGTGCTGGAACGCTTTCCCGAGGTGTTTGAACTGGCGCGCACGCGTCTGGGTGACGACCATGTGGTTGATCTCAAAGGCTTTGGGCGCGTGGCGGAATCGTCGCTGACGCGCGAGCAGGAAATCCGCATGGGTGAACGCGGCCTGCCCAACTCTTTTGTTCCGGGGCGCAACCTGGTTTTCTTTGTCTATGCTGCGGCCGTAGCCGACCGTCGCGGCATAGACCATCTGGTCGGCGGAATGTGCGAGACAGATTTTTCCGGCTATCCCGACTGCCGTAAGGACACGCTGGAGGCCATGCAAACTGTCCTCAATCTCGGCATAGAACGGCCCTACAGGATCGACGCGCCACTGATGTTTCTGACCAAGGCCGAGACCTGGGCTTTGACGCATCAGTTAGGCGGAGATGCGCTGGTTGATCTGGTGCTCGAAGACACCCACACCTGCTATATGGGGGAGCGCGGTCAACGCCATGAATGGGGCTATGGCTGCGGCACCTGCCCGGCGTGCGAACTACGGGCGCGCGGTTTCGAGCAGTGGCGGAACCGCTGATGGTTTATAGTTTCAAAGAGATATTTCTGACTCTTCAGGGCGAGGGCGGGCAGGCGGGTCGCGTAGCGGTGTTTGCGCGCTTTGCCGGTTGCAACCTATGGAGTGGGCGCGAACAGGACCGGGCGACGGCAGCCTGCACCTTCTGCGACACGGATTTTGTCGGCACCGATGGCGAGGGTGGCGGCAAGTTCGACACGCCCGAAGCGGCGGTGGCTGCGCTGGATGCGCATTGGGGTCAGATTGACCCCGCGCACAAATCGGTCGTCTTCACCGGCGGGGAACCGCTGCTGCAACTGGATGCACCTCTGATCGCGGCGGTGAAGTCCGCGGGCTATTTCATCGCGGTAGAATCGAACGGTACGCTGCGCGCACCCATTGGCATCGACTGGTTGTGCATCTCGCCCAAGGGCGAAAACCGTCTGCATCAGACGTCCGGGCAAGAGTTGAAACTGGTCTGGCCGCAGGATCGCGTCGATCCGGCGGAGTTTGCCCGTATGGACTTTGAGCGCTTCTATCTGCAACCGAAAGACCCGCTGGATCAGAATCCGGCCATGCGCGCCGCTCATACGCAGGCGGTGATCGACTACTGTCTGGCCCATCCTCAATGGCGCATGAGCGTTCAAACGCACAAGGTCGTAGGTGTCAGGTAGATTTATCTCGGCGCGTCCGGCGACGACGCGGCCGCTTTCTGACCATCGAAAGCAGCAGACCTTCGCGCAGGCCACGATCGGCGACGCGCAGACGGTCACACGGCCAAAGGCTTTGCACGGCTTCCAAAATGGCGGCCCCGGCCAGCACCAGATCTGCGCGATCCTTACCGATACAGGGTTCCTGCTCGCGTCCTCTTTGTCCCAGCCCCAGCAGACGGTCGATGACTGTGCGGCACTGATCATGCGTCATCCACAGACCATCGACCTTTGAGCGGTCATAACGGTCCAGCTTAAGATGCATCCCGGCAAGGGAGGTAATGGCCCCGGAAGTACCGACAATATACGCCTGCTGCGCCTCAAACCAGGGGCGCAGGGGTTCCGGGGCTTTGAAGTCGATCAGGGATTGACGCACATCCTCGACCATCTGCGCAAACCATACCTGTTTGTCACCATTGGCCGGCTCTGGGAAGCGTTCGGCTAAGTTGACCACGCCTTTAGGAATGGAGATCCAGTATTGCGGCCGCGGTGTTTTCCCCCGCGCCGTCAGGCCTCGCGCCGCGTTCGTGCCGGTTGGCTCCGTTGCTTCCCCCAGAGGCAGCCAAGAAATCTCGGTCGATCCACCGCCGACATCCATCACAATAGCGGCTCTGGCGTCGCCTTCCAGCAACGAGGCGCAGCCGACAACCGACAGACGCGCTTCTTCTTCCGGCGTGATGATCGTCAGCTTGAGACCTGTTTCCCTTTCAACGCGGCGTATGAAGTCGGGACCGTTTTGCGCAATGCGGCAGGCCTGTGTGGCGACGGCGCGCGTGCGTACCACAGGCCGCCGCCCGATCTTTTCGGCGCACAGCTTAAGCGCCGCTAGCGCACGTTCCATGGCGCGATCGGACAGATTGCCCGTCTGGCTCAGGCCTTCGCCCAGTCGCACGATGCGAGAAAAGGCCTCAACGATGCGGAACTGACCGTTGTGCCAAGCGGCGATCATCAAGCGGCAATTATTGGTTCCGAGATCAAGCGCGGCATAGAGCGGAGATGGGTCCATCGCCACCAGACGCTGGGGCGGCCTATCTTGTTGCGGTTGGGCTCGCGCGGGTGACGTGGGCGCCGCCTTAACGGTCGAGGCCGCGCTTTGGCCGCTGCCTCTGCGGGCGCGGCGCGGTCCACGCCTGCGGGGCGTACCGCTTTTTGAGGGAGCCTCACTCATGGTGGCTCATACCCCGCTTGATCAGTATGTGGGACGCTTGGGCCTTTGGCCGCGTCAAGTTGCTCTGAGCCTAGACCGCATTTTCCTCCGTGCAAAGCGCTTTTGTGTTAATTTCGTCACGTCGCGGACGGGTAATTCTGCAACGACCCACGCGCCGCATGAATTGCCTGCGATTCCGACAACCAAAGGGGGAAGGGGGGAGGCGCAGGTGTCGAGTCGCGGTACACCAGACGGGTGGACAATACCGCAACCGAGGGGAGGCGCTGATGATTACCGATTCTGTCTCTGGTTCCGTTAACGGCGCTTATGTAACGGGCGGCGGGGATCGTGCAGCGCGTTTCGGCATCGGTCAGCTGGTCCGCCACGTCCTGTTCGACTTTCGCGGCGTGGTCTTCGATATTGATCCACAGTTTTCTGATACCGAAGAATGGCTTATGGCCATCCCCGAAGCGGTGCGTCCGGAGAAGGATCAGCCCTTTTATCACCTGCTCGCTGAAAATGGCGACATCTGCTATGTTGCCTATGCGTCCGAGGGCAACCTTTGCCCGGATGAAACGGGAATGCCGCTACGCCACCCGCAGACGGACCTTATTTTTGAACGTTTCGAAAACGGCCGCTATCTCCTGAAATCGCGTCTCGCCAATTAAGCTGCACTGGTCAGTAAGGCGTCATGCCCAGACCTGTAAGGGACTGCCGTAATTTTGCCGTGCTGAAATCGTTTCGTTATGGATAGGGTGGCGTTGTTCGCACGGCTGAAAACCGCGTTTAGCCCGCGTTCATGATGGTTTCTTTATGATGGCGAATGAAACTGACATAAAAAAAGCTCACCAATTCTGGAAGAATTGGTGAGCCCGCTGGGACTCGAACCCAGGACCCTCTGATTAAAAGTCAGATGCTCTAGCCGGCTGAGCTACGGGCTCATCAAGACGTACCTTACGACCGAAGTCGTTTGGGTGCGGTCTTCATAGTGGGGAGTTTTTGTTTGCGCAAGCGCAAGGTTCAAGTTTTATGTGTTGTGTTGTAGATAAATGGCGTACAGCAGGGTGCGCGGAGGGACATTCAGAATGAAGATGTGGCGTATCGCTTCGGCTTTTGGCGGAATCGCGTGCCTCTTCGGCCCCCTTAGCGCCTGCGCGAGCAAGCCTGACAAGGTGCAGATCGTCGCATCTCATCCTGTTGAGGCCAACGATCCCAAGACGAAAAATGATCCGACTTTTAGTCAAACCATGCGCAAGAGCGCTTCGGATGTGGGTGACGGTTTCGGAGACGCCATCACCGCGCCGTTGGTCGATCTCAACCTGAAACGCAAGGAAATCCCCCCGGTTTTGATGCGGGCGTCTAAAAATACGTACGATCTCGCCAATTTGGAGAATTGCGAATCCATCGCGGGCGAGGTGGCCCTATTGGATCAGGCGCTGGGGCCGGATTTTGATGAGCCTCCGCCCCCGGAAGGCACCATGACTTCACGCGGTGGCAAGATGGCGTCGGATGCGACCCTGACGGCTGTGCGTTCAGCGGCCACCGACGTGTTGCCTATGCGCGGCCTGATCCGCAAGATGACGGGTGCCGAAAAACACCAGAAGTCGATGGACCGCGCCATTGCCGCGGGTAATGTCCGCCGGGCCTATCTGAAAGGTGTCGGCATGAACAAGAACTGTTCCCCGCCGGCAGCGCCGTCGTGGTTTGTCCCTAAGCAGGCCCGTGTGACGGTGGAAGAAGTGGTCGATCCGAACCCGGCCGCGGCACCGACATTGCGAAAAATTAACAAGCGCAAATAATTACACTGCGATCTTAAAGCGCCCATTAGCGTTAAAGCGGGATGATTTCGACCGCCGCCATTGAGGCGGCGGCCAAGGTGGCGTAGCACGTCCCCAGCGCGAGGTGAGGCGAATACGAAATCATAATGTTAACACAATGGTTTAGGCGGACGTTTTCAGATGCGTTTCGTGGAACCACGTACGGAAGGCCTGAAACTCACCTGCCGCGATAGCGTCGCGCATGCGGATCATCAGGGCCTGAAAGAAGGCAATGTTGTGCCAGCTTAATAGCACCTGCCCCAGGATTTCCTCCGCCTTGAACAGGTGGTGCAGATAGGCCTTGGAATAGTCGCGGCTGGCCGGACAGTCGCTGGCGGCATCCAGCGGAGTGTCGTCCTCGGCAAAGCGAGCGTTTTTGATGTTGATCGGACCTTCCCATGTCCACACCTGACCGTGGCGACCAGAGCGCGTTGGCAGGACGCAGTCGAACATATCGACGCCACGCGCCACGCCTTCGACCAGATCAATCGGCTTGCCTACTCCCATGAGGTAGCGCGGACGGTTCCACGGCAGGAGCGGCGCGCAGTATTCCAGCGTGTCGCACATGGCCTCATGACCTTCACCAACAGCCAGACCGCCGATGGCATAGCCGTCAAAGCCGATCTCCAGCAGACGGTCGGTCGATTCGCGGCGTAGGCTCTCAAAGGTCGAGCCCTGCTGAATGCCGAACAGGGCCTGCGTGTCGCGCTGCCCAAACGCCTGTTTCGATCGCAGGCCCCAGCGCGCCGACAGTTGCAGCGCGTTTTGCGCGCGCGCTTCGTCGGCGGGCCATGAAACGCACTCATCGAGTTGCATGACGATGTCAGAGCCCAGCAGGTCGGCCTGAATCTCCATCGAGCGTTCCGGGGACAGGACGTGCTTTGAGCCATCGATATGGCTCTGAAAGGTCACGGCCTCTTCGGTGACTTTGGAGATTTGCGACAGGCTCATCACCTGAAAGCCGCCGGAATCGGTGAGGATGGGGCCGTCCCAGCCCATGAATTTGTGCAGGCCGCCCAGCCGCTTAACACGCTCGGCCGACGGGCGTAGCATCAGGTGATAGGTGTTGCCGAGGATGATTTTGGCGTGGCTCTGACGCACCATGTCGAGCGTCAGGGCCTTGACCGTAGCGGCGGTGCCTACGGGCATGAAGATAGGGGTCGGGATGTCGCCACGCGGCGTTTTCAGCACGCCGGTGCGGGCCTGACCATCGGAAGCGGAGATTTCAAAAGGGAATGCGGACATGGGCGGGGTATTAGACGCCCTCAATCTCTAAGTCAAAGCGGTTGCAAGTTGGCTGTCGAAGTTACACCTTCTGATACGACAAGGGAGGGAGTGATGAAGATACATCTATGGGTCGCAGGCGTGAGCTTTGTTCTTCTCGCCCCCATTGCCCACGCCAAAGAAAAACTGGAATGGCGCTACGACCGTGCAAATGAAGGTGTTTTGGTTCTCTATGACGTTGATAGCGGCAGTTACCCTTATGAGGAGCTGTCTTTGACCTGTGAGGACAATGGCGATTTGAGTGTCGAAGCGAGAGGGATCCGCTTATGGAGTGACGTAAACGGGCCTGTTATTGATCCCGATGATCTTCAGAGTTTAGCGATTGAAACGGATATGTTCCGTATTGAAGCCCCATTACAAAAGGTGACCTCTGAGTATTTAGGATGGGCGCAGGCACGGTTCCCTAAGTCCGGTATGTTGGTAGAGGGGCTCAGGGGCGCATTTTTGGTAGTGCGTGCTGTCAATCGAAATCCGGTGACGTCACGCCCGCTGGAGCGGGGTGACTACAGCAGGCTATATTCCCCGCCCGACTACACGAAATCCGGACCTTTTCGCCAATATTGTGCAAAGCGGATTCCCCCAACAGCACGATATTGAAAACTCAACTGTTGCGCCATTTGGTGTAGGCGTCTCTGCACAGATCAGACGCGCGTCTGTATACAGCCTCTTCCTCAGAAAGGCGCTGATGAGCGCGTTCCCAACGCAAAAACGGCGTCAGTTCGCGGTGCACGGAGACGACCGTAGTACCCCATGAGGGTCCACCTGACTGTGTGCGAATTTCACACCCAATACCCGGTTCCAAAATTTCAGTGTGCTTATTACCGTCATCCAAACCGAACGATATGAATAAGAGCAAAGGAAAGCCAAACGTGGCCATAAAATATCCGAATACAATCGGCAGGGCGGTCACGAATTTTATGATCATACGAAATCCGATGCGACTGTCGCCTATGCCCCAGCCTTCCCACGCAAGAAAGGCGTAGGCTGCGTAGGCCAGCGCCAAGGCGGTCATATTGACGAGGGGAGAGGTGAAGCGCAAACCCACGGCCCAAGCTAGGGCGACCACGGGCAAAACAGCGAAGGAGACTGGCAGGAGTTTGTGGCGTTTATGCCGCCAGAAGCGATGGATCAGATAAGCAAGCGGAGGCGCACCGATCAACCCGCCCCACAAAATCCCCATGCCAATCGTCATGACATCCCTATCTGTTTGAGGTCACGGATGTCGCTCGAATTGGGTGACTTTGTGACCCTTATAGGTTGCGTCGCCAAAGGCTTGGTACCCCAATGCGGCTGCCACCTTTTGCGACGGCGTATTGGACGGGTCGATAATGCACACGGTGCGTTGCGGGTGTGTGGCGTCAAACCAGTCGTGGGCGGCCCGCACGGCCTCCAGAGCATAGCCCCGGCCCTGACAGGCGGGCGTAATGGCCCAAGCGGCTTCGGGCGACAGGTCGAAATTGGGCCCCAGACCGCGGTGGAAGTCGGCCAGACCCGTATCCCCTACAAACCGCCCTGTATCCTTTTCGATGGCGGCGAACAGGCCCCAGCCAAAGGCCGTCCAGTGCCCCATGTAGCGCAGCAGGCGGTGCCACACCTCTTCCGGCGACTGCGGCGTGAGGCCTGAGAGGCGGTAAAAGTCCGGGTCGCCGAACATGGCACACAGGCCGTTATAGTCGTCAAGGACGTGCGGACGGAGGATCAGGCGAGGGGTTTCGATCATAGTCAAAGGGGTATCTTGCTTTTCTTGAAGCGGCAATCTGGCGCACACCGTATCCTGCGTTATAAGCGGGTATGACCGCAGATATCGCCCCCTTCTACGCCATAGAGATCAGCCGGCTGGCCCACGCCCTCAAGGATCAGGGGCGCTCCATCATCCATATGGAGTTCGGACAGCCCTCAACCGGCGCGCCGAAAGCCGCGATTGAGGCCGCGCATCGTATTCTCGACAGCGACGGCATGGGCTATTGGGAAAGCACGCCCTTGAAGGCGCGGCTGGCGAAGCATTATCTCGGCAGCTACGGCGTCAGTGTCGATCCGGAGCGCTTTATTCTGACCTGCGGGGCGTCCCCCGCTCTGGTGCTGGCGCTCAGTGCGGGCTTTAAACCGGGGGCGCGTATCGCGCTCGCGCGGCCCGGCTATGTGGCCTATCGCAATGTGCTGAAGGCGCTGAACATGGTGCCGATCGAAATCCCTTGTGGGCCGGAAGTGCGCTTTCAACTGACCGCCGAGGCGCTGAGCACGCTCGATCCGGCTCCGGATGGCGTGATTATCGCCAGCCCGGCCAACCCCACCGGCACGGTCATAGCGCCTGACGAACTCAAGGCCATAGCGGAGGTGTGCCGATCGCGCGGTATCCGCATCCTGTCGGACGAAATCTATCACGGCCTGACCTATGAAGCCCCGGCGCGGTCGTTGCTCGAACACGCGCCAGACGCCTGGGTGGTCAGCAGTTTTTCCAAATATTTCAGCATGGTCGGCTGGCGGCTTGGCTGGTGCTTAGCCCCCGAAAGCCATGTCGCCGCTGCACGCGCCTATGTCGGCAACCTGTTTCTGACCGCGCCCTCGCTCAGCCAGCACGCCGGGCTAATCGCGCTCGACAGCCGCGCGGAACTGGATGGGCATGTCCAAACCTATCGTCGCAATCGCCGTCTGCTGCTCGATGCCTTGCCGCAACTGGGTCTGAGCCGCATCGCACCGCCCGACGGGGCCTTCTATATCTATGCCGATATTGGGCATCTGACCGATGACAGCCTGTCCTTCTGCAAGGCGCTGCTTAATGATACAGGCGTCTGCACCGCGCCCGGCATCGACTTCGATCCGGTCGAAGGGCACCGCTTTATCCGCTTCAGCTTTGCCGTTTCGGCGGATGAGGTCGAGGACGCGATCACGCGCCTGGTGCCGTGGTTTAAGGCGAAAAGTCCTTAAAGATGCAGGAGTCGCAGACCCCTGCACCCCATCACATATTCCGAGCACAACGGATAGTCTGCTTGCTCCAAGTATTGGGGTGCAGGGGCCTGCGGCCCCTGCGTCATCTTATCTTGATTTATTCGTCAACAAGCTCGCATCGCCATACGAAAAGAAGCGATACCCGCTGTTGATGGCGTGTGCATAGGCCGCCTTCATAGCTTCGGTGCCGGCGAAGGCACAGACCAGCATGAACAGGGTCGATTTCGGCAGATGGAAATTGGTCCACAGCATATCGGCGGAGCGCACCGGCACGCCCGGCGTGATGAAGATGTCGGTGTCGCCGCTGAACGGATGGATGCGGCCATCGGCGTCGCAGGCGCTTTCGATCAGGCGCAGGGCGGTGGTGCCGATGGCGATGATGCGGCCTCCGGCAACGCGGGCAGCATTGATGCGGGCAGCCGAGTCGGCTGACACGACGCCGAATTCGGCGTGCATCCTGTGGTCTTTGGTGTCTTCCACCTTAACCGGCAGGAAGGTCCCGGCACCAACGTGCAGGGTGACTTCTTCGAACAGCACCCCCTTGTCCCGCAACGCTTGCAGCAGTTCCGGCGTGAAATGCAGCCCGGCGGTCGGGGCGGCGACGGAGCCTTCGTCACGGGCAAAGACCGTCTGATAGTCGCTTTTGTCCTGCTCATCCTCCGGACGTTTGGAGCGGATATAGGGCGGCAGCGGCATCCCACCCAGTCGGTGCAGACCGTTCAATACCTCAGACGCCGCCTGCTCGAAGCGCAAGACATAGACGCCGTCTTCGTCTTTTGACAGGACACGGGCGCTGAGGTCGTCGAAACGCAGGGTGTCGCCTTCGCGGATGCGGCGGCCGGGTTTCAGAAAGGCTTGCCAACGCTGGCCATCCAGCGACTTGATCAGGGTGGCCTCGAACGCCACCGTCTGGCCCTCGCGCACACGGGTGCCTTTGAGTTGGGTCGGCAGGACGCGCGTATTATTGATAACCAGCAGGTCACCGGCCTTCAGAAGCGACGGCAGATCACCGACGCGCCAGTCTTCGCGCACAACACCATCGACGCGCAGCAGGCGGGCGGCCTCGCGCGGGGTGACAGGACGAAGTGCGATGCGATCCTCAGGTAGGTCAAAATCGAAATCGGAAACCTTCATGCCTGCTTAAAAGGCGATTGCGACCCAAAAAGCAAGAGCGCTCAAATCAAGACGCGCGCGGCGTGTCTTGGGCAGCGGCGGGGGTCTCCTTGCCTTCGATCCAGTTTTCACCGTCGATCATCTCGGCAAAGATACGGATGACGCGGGTGGGGAAGGTGGCGGGATAGGCCTTGGCACGCGCCAGAACCAGCGGGTCCTGACTGATGATGGCCACCTTACGCCCCATATCTCGACCGTGTGCAATGGTGGCCCATTCGCGCGCCAGCCGCCCCAGTTCCTCAAACGGCACGAAACCCTCAAAGCGGCGCATGTCGATAATGATGTCGTAAAGCCAGACCTCGCCCACGGTTTCGAGATAACGCGCGATGCCGTTGACGATCTCCTGACCGTCCAGATCACCGATATAGCGAATAGTGATGCGTTTCTGTTCGTCGTTCTGTGAGAAATTCAGGCGGGAGCGCGGGGGCATGGGAGATGGCTCCGTGGTTGTTATGTCCTGTGTTAACTTAGCGTCACCTTGTTCGTAAACAAAAAACCGGCCGGACAGGTGTCCGACCGGTGGGCTTTACAGGGTAACCGACACGCCTCAGGCGGCGTCAGCGGCGACCTTGAAGCTGACGATCTTGCCCGGCGCGCGCGGCGGCTCTCCCTTGGGCAGGGCATCGACGTGTTCCATGCCTTCTGTCACTTCACCCCAGACGGTGTATTGGCCATCGAGGAAGCGGGCATCGGCAAAGCAGATGAAGAACTGGCTGTCGGCCGAGTCGGGGTTTTGCGAACGCGCCATCGAGCAGACGCCGCGCACGTGCGGCTCACGCGAAAACTCGGCCTTCAGCTTCTTGCCCGAACCGCCATAGCCCTGACCTTCCGGGTCGCCGCCCTGAGCCATGAAGCCCGGAATGACGCGGTGGAAGACGATACCGTCATAGAAACCCTGACGGCACAGTTCCTTGATGCGGGCGACGTGATTGGGGGCGAGGTCGGGGCGCAGCTTGATACGCACGTCACCGCTTTCCAGCGTCAGGATGAGGGTGTTTTCCAGATCTTCGGACATGGGGGCTCCAATTGAGGTTTGCGGCTGAAATAGGCTATTCGTCGGGCTTTGACAAATCCTATCCGGTGCATTCCGCCGGCTTTTGCTCGTCCGGCCCGTAAAGTGCGCAGGATCGTTTGATCTCATCTTCGATCATCGGGCAAGGGTTCTGGACGTTGCAGGGCGGGTGCGTGGCCGGGCTGACGGCGCGGCAGCGCTGCACCAGCTTCTCGGCTTCGAGTTGGCCTTTTTCTTCCAGACAGGTGGCGGTTGAGGCGCTTTTGGGGTTCAGCGTCGGTTCGGCATAGGCCAGAGGCGCTTCGGAGGCATCGACAGCGGCCACGGATTCGGCGGTGGCGTAGGACTGATCCTCTTCGCTGACGGCCACGGGCTTGCAGGCCCCTAAGGCCGCGGCGATCAGAACAGGGACGAGCAGGGGCGTCAGGCGCATGAGGGGCTCCTTTTGCGGCCGACCGTACAGGCCCGGCCATAAAGGCAAAATGATTTTCCGTGTGCGACAAAACCCGTTATAGACACCCCATGAGTAACGACACCCCCGAAGAACCGCGCCGCCGCATGGTCAAGCCGCCCGCAGGCGGCAACCTGTCCGGTCGCGCCAAGGGCCACACGGCGGTCAAAACCGCAAAGCAGCGCACGCAGTCTTCTGCCAAATGGCTGGAGCGGCAACTGAACGACCCCTTTGTGCAGAAGGCCAAGGCCGAGGGCTGGCGCTCGCGCGCCGCCTTTAAGCTACAGGAAATCGACGACCGCTTTCACATCCTCAAGCGCGGTGCGCGCGTGGTCGATCTCGGCTGCGCACCGGGCGGCTGGGTGCAGATGGCCCAGTCGCGCGGCGCGGCGCACGTGGTGGGGGTGGACCTGCTGCCCGTCGATCCCATTCCCGGCGCCGACATGATCGAAGCCGACTTCACCGATCCAGCCATTCCGGCGCGGCTGATGGAGATGATGGGCGATAAGCCGGACGTGGTGCTGTCCGATCTGGCGCACAATACGGTCGGCCACCGTCAGACCGACCACCTCAAGATCATGGGGCTTCTGGAACTGGCGTCGGATTTCGCGCTGGACAATCTCAAGCCCGGCGGAGCGTTCGTCGCCAAGGCCTTTCAGGGCGGTGAGACGGAGCATCTGCTGCTCAAGCTGAAACTCGCCTTCCGCGATGTGAAGCACTTCAAGCCGAAGTCGAGCCGGGCGGATTCGTCAGAAATCTACATCGTGGCGCAAGGGTTCAAAGGGTAGGGGTTCAAAGGGTAGGAACCATATTGCCTCTTTAGCCCGCCCCGCCCGAAATGCCGGGCAGAAGAGGGCGCACGATGAGACGATTGAAGACGATAGCTCTGACCGTTCTGGCGGTTCTGACCGTGGCGGTGCTGGGCTGGGCGACGATACCGTACTGGAGCCACGGGCAAGCGGTGGTCGAAGTCACCGGCACGACTACGAAACGTGAAGGCGGCAGAGACGTCTATCTGGTCTTCACTTCCTCCGGCACCTTTCGCAATACGGACAGTCTCCACTATCTGAAGTTCGACTCTTCCGATCTTCAGGGCAAGCTGAACCGGCCCGCTCGCTACCGCATAAACTATTATGGTTTTCGTGTTCCTGTGTTATCTCTGTACCGAAATATAACCACGGCCGAACCGGCTGATCAGTAAGCGTACCACAAGGAAACGAATGACCAGATTACCGCTTAATCCGTTCTTTGCCTGGACGTCTCTGGCGCTCAAAAGTTCGGAAATGCTGATGGCTTCGGCGGAGGTCATCACCCACCGCGTCAACCGCATGGCCAATGCCGACGCTATCCCCAGTGCG
This sequence comes from Asticcacaulis excentricus CB 48, assembly GCF_000175215.2. Classification (NCBI taxonomy): domain Bacteria; kingdom Pseudomonadati; phylum Pseudomonadota; class Alphaproteobacteria; order Caulobacterales; family Caulobacteraceae; genus Asticcacaulis; species Asticcacaulis excentricus. The sequence goes on from NC_014817.1 coordinate 306,726, forward strand.
GAGGATCAGCGCGAATTCACCCTGATGGGGCAGGAAAAGCTCGAAGCCGGAACCGAATCGCTGATGGCGATGAGCCAGTACTGGATGCGCCTCAACCAAGAGGTCAGCACACAGGCCTTTCACAACATGATGGACATGGGCCACAGCCTGACCGCGCTGGCCACCAGCCGTTCAGCGGCAGAGGCCCTGACGCATCAGGCGCGGCTGGCCGACAGCGTGATGCGCGGCGTTAATCACGCTGCCGATCTGTCCGGCAAGGCGGCGGCGCTTACCGAGCATGGCCTGAAACCGGTGCATAGCCGTGCCGTGGCCAATGCCAAGCGTCTGAAAAAACGCAAATAACTCAATCCGCGTCCGGGCCCGGCGTCGCACGGCCCGGTACTTCGCCGGTCAGCAGGCCGCGTGAGGTGAGGGGCTGCGCCCTAGATAGGTCGATGCTAACCGTGGTCACATCGCGCACGCCCCAGCTTTTGTCCTTGTCCGATCCGGCATCGCCCGCCGCGTTCAGCCGCCACAGATTGCCGGCCTTGTCCGACGGGCTGTCGCCGGGCAGGTCGCCCTGCGTCAGGGTAAAGGGCGAGGTGTCACCGTGGATCAGAAAGACCGGCTTGCCGAAGGCGCGGCTTTCACGGATCAGGGCCACCCGCACCGGCAGGAAGCCGTCGCACAGGCGCTTGTCGTCGGCGACCACGTCGTGACAGGGGACAAAGCGCGCCTCAGCCTTTTGATTGAACATATCGGCCTGCGTGGCGACGATGACCGCGGCGGCACCGCGTTTGCGGGCATGGGTAAAGGCGGCTTTCAGCCAAATGATATTGCGAGTGTCGCGCGCATCGGCAGCGCTGGCCGCCACACTTAAATCGTCGCCCATGACCAGATCACGGCCATTATTGGTACCGACCACATTCAACGTCACCACAACGAAACGCCCGTAATCGAAGCGGGCATTTTCCGGCATGTCCGCCTGTTGCGCATAGTGCCACTTACCGTCGCTGACCGGCGGCGTGGCAAAGAAGCGCTGACGCAGGCCCTCCAGCCTTTGCAATTCGGAGAATTTGTGCCCTGTCGCCGGATCATCCTTACGGTCGCAGTCGGTCCATTCGTTATCGCCGGGCGTGTAAAAGACCGGAATGGGCTTGAGATCAGACAGCAGGCGGGCAAAGGCCGCATCCGGCGGGCCGCAGACTTCGCCGCCCGACTGCGTATCGCCGACGTGCAGGATAAAGGGAGGCGTTTGCGCTTTCACTGCCGGTATCGCCTGAGCCAGCATGGCGCGGTCTGTATCGTCATAGGGCGTGTCATTGATGACGACGAAATCGACCCGCGCCGGTGAGGCGGCGGGGAGCAGGGCGCAGCCGCTCAAACTGGCGGACAGGGCAAGGGCCGCAATGATCGACAGACGCTTCATCAGTACCTCCGGAAGTCTCCGCAGGCTAATCCGCCTCTGTGACAGATACAAGAAACAGGAATTAAACCGCCAGCTTCAGCTTCAGGCGGTGGGCTCGCATCATCGTCTTAAATCGCGCCTGACGGAAGAAAGCGGTCAGCCCATAGGACAGTTCCACCAGCCAGCAGGCGATGCAATACTCGGTGCGGATTTTCAACTGGCTCATGGGGGTGTCTTTCAGACGAGGCAGACAGATAGGGGCGGGCAGACAAGTGGACCGCTGTGGATAGCTTAACCGTAAAGGCTGAACAGGCCGCCAACAAACACGGTTAAGCAAAGGTTTGCCGTGTTGATACGCGCGTCTGAAACAATATTTCCCCAAAAGTGACGCGCCCCCTCTTTACGCGGCGCGGCGTTTCGCTTAAGCCCAACCCGCAAAATGGAGAGTCCCTTATGGATATACGCGAAGGCCTAACCTTCGACGACGTTTTGCTGGAGCCCGGTCCCTCGGACGTGGTGCCCACTCAGGTCGATACGAAGACCCGCTTCACCCGCACCATCAAACTCAACATCCCGCTGGTCTCATCGGCGATGGACACCGTGACTGAGGCACGTCTGGCTGTGGCTATGGCGCAGGCCGGGGGTCTGGGGATCATCCACCGCAACCTGTCGAATGAGCGTCAGGCCGAGGAAATCCGCGAAGTGAAGCGTTACGAGTCGGGCATGGTCATCAATCCGGTGACTATCCATCCCGAAACGACGCTCAGCGAAGTGCGTGACATCATCGCGCGGCGCCATATTTCGGGCTTCCCGGTGGTCGAGCGTGACACCAATAAGCTGGTCGGCATACTGACCAACCGCGACATCCGCTTCGAAACCGACGGCTCAAAGACCGCAGCCGATCTGATGACGCGCGACGCCCTGATCACTGTGACCGAGGGCGTCAATCAGAACAAGGCGCGTGAGTTGATGGCGCTGCACCGCATTGAGCGCATCATCGTCGTCGATGACGCCTATCGCGCCGTCGGCCTGATCACCGTCAAGGATATGGAAAAGGCGCAGGCCTATCCCACAGCGGCCAAGGACGAGTCCGGTCGCCTGCTGGTCGGGGCCGCCTCAACCGTCGGCGATGCGGGCTATGAGCGCTCGCAATTCCTGATCGACGCCGGGGTGGACGTGCTGGTCATCGACACGGCGCATGGCCACTCGTCGCTGGTCGGGCAGGCGGTTGAGCGCCTTAAGCGCGAATACAACCACGTTCAGATCGTTGCGGGTAACGTCGCCACCTATGAGGCGACGCGCGCCCTGATCGATGCCGGGGCCGATGGCGTAAAGGTGGGGATCGGGCCGGGCTCGATCTGCACCACGCGCATGGTTGCCGGTGTCGGCGTGCCGCAATTGACCGCTGTGGCCGACTGCGTGCGCGCCGCCAGAGACACGGGCGTGCCCATCATCGCCGATGGTGGTATCAAGCTGTCGGGCGATCTGGCCAAGGCCATTGCCGCCGGGGCTTCGACGGCCATGCTGGGGTCGATGTTCGCGGGCACCGAAGAAGCGCCGGGCGAGATCATCCTATATCAGGGCCGCTCCTATAAGTCCTATCGCGGCATGGGCAGTGTCGGGGCCATGGCCCGCGGCTCGGCCGACCGCTATTTCCAGAAGGACGTGCAGGATTCGATGAAGCTGGTGCCGGAAGGCATCGAGGGTCAGGTGCCGTACAAGGGCCCTATCGCGCCGGTCATCCATCAGTTGGTGGGCGGCCTGCGCGCCTCGATGGGCTATGTCGGCGCCCCGACCATCGAAGAGTTCCAGAAGCGGGCGAAGTTTGTGCGCATCACGAATGCGGGCCTGCGCGAAAGCCACGTCCACGACGTGATGATCACGCGCGAAGCCCCCAACTATCGCCAGTAAGGGAGTGCGGGCATGACGGTGGAATTACAGGTTCTGGTCTTTGCCGCCCTGTGGGGCGTGGCTCAGACCCTTATCGCTGCCGTCGCGCCCGCCTTCAAACCGGGTTATTTCCAATGGAACGCCAGTCCGCGCGACGAAGCGTTTGATATTGGTCCCGCCGCTGGGCGGATGCGTCGCGCCTATCAGAACTATCTGGAGACCTTCCCGTTTTTCGCGGTAATCGTTATTGCCTTGGCTTTTGCGGGTAAGTCGAACGACATTTCGCGGCTGGGGGCCCATATCTATCTGCTGGCGCGTGTCGCCTATTTTCCGGCCTATGCCCTGGGCACCAAGCTGCGCAGTGCCTTTTACCTGCTCTCGCTGGTGGGTATCGGCATGTGCGTCTGGACCTGTTTTGCGTAAGGATAAAGAGTGACCCCCGCCGCCCGTCTGCAAGCCGCTTCCGATATTCTCGACCTTCTGAGCAAGACGCGCCGTCCGGCCGAAGAGGTGCTGAAGGACTGGGGCCGCAATAACCGCTATGCCGGGTCAAAGGACCGCCGCGCCATTGCCGATAAGGTCTATCAGTGTCTGCGTGCGCGCGAACGCTTGTCTTTTGCAATGGATTCTTCGGCGGGCCGTGCGCTGGTGCTGGGGGCGCTGCACTTCCTTGACGGCGTAAGCCTTTCCGAGATCGACGACCTCTATACCGGCGAAGGCTATGCCCCGCCAAAACTGTCAGTTGCGGAACGCAAGCGACTGGAGGCTGGGGATGGTGAAGCGCCCGAATGGCTGGAATCCGGTTTGCCGGCTTTCGTCGTTGAGCGTCTTAAAAGCGTCTATGGCGACGACTGGCTAAAAGAGGCCGAGGCCCTGATGCTGCCGCGAGCGCCCATCGACCTGCGCGTCAATGGCGACCGCGCGCCGCTGATCGCCGGGCTGGAAATGCTGGGCTATAGGCCTGAACCGACGCCGTTTTCCGCTTTTGGCGTGCGTCTGCCCGCCGATCCGCCGCCGAATGTGCGCGCGCTGCCAGCCTTCCGGCAGGGTACGATCGAAATTCAGGATGAAGGCTCTCAACTGGCGGGTTTTCTCGCCGGGGCTATGCCCGGCATGACGGTGGTCGATTATTGCGCCGGGGGCGGCGGCAAGACTTTGGCTCTGTTGCAAGCCATGCAGGGTGAGGGCCGTTTGATCGCCTCGGACGTCGAAAAGACGCGCCTCAACAATATAAAGCCGCGCCTGACCCGCGCCGGTCTGGAGGCGGAATTGCGCCAGCTCGGCCCGGACGGCGAGGGTATGGAAGACCTTGAGGCACAGGCGGATCTGGTGCTGGTCGATGCGCCGTGTTCTGGTTCAGGCGTTTGGCGTCGCCGGCCCGAAACCGCGCACAAGCTGCAAGAGCAAGAGGTGGCGCGCCTGCATGAATTGCAAAGCGCCATCCTGCACCGCGCCTCGCGTCTGGTGAAGCCGGGCGGGCTTTTGGCCTATGCCACCTGCTCGATCCTGCCGGACGAAAACGAGATGACCGCCGACCGCTTCGAAGCCGACCACCCGTGGTTTACACCACGGCCGGTCGCCGAAGCGCTGGACAGCGCCGCAGTTACGCCCGAAGGCGCAGAGACATTGAAAAATATTGCGCAGGGACATCGCCTGCGCCTCAGCCCCGGAACCAGTCACACGGACGGGTTCTTTGTTTCGCTATACCGGCGCAAGCCGTAAGAAAGGTCGGTAACCACAGATTACACAGATCACACAGATTGGACGCTTCGCGCCGAGAATGCAAAGAATTTTCGTCCGACTCTTAATCTGTGTAGTCCGTGTAATCTGTGGTTCCAAAACCCAAAGAAAGACCGACGCATGTCGCATCACGAAAAAGTCCTGATTATTGATTTCGGATCGCAAGTGACCCAGCTCATCGCGCGGCGCGTGCGCGAATGCGGCGTCTATTGCGAAATCCACCCCTTCACCAAGGCCGCTGAGGCGATCAAAAGTGTGGCCCCCAATGCGGTCATCCTGTCCGGGTCGCCGCACAGCGTCGTCGAAGCCGGTCCGACCGTTGATAAAGCCCTGTTTGATATGGGCCTCCCGGTATTCGGCATTTGCTATGGCGAGCAACTGATGTGCGACCTTCTGGGGGGGAAGGTCGAAAGCGGGCATGACCGCGAATTTGGCCGCGCCGAAATCGAAATCGCCGCCGACACGCCGCTGTTCCGCGGACTGGGCAAGCCGGGCGACAAGGAGATCGTGTGGATGAGCCACGGCGACCGCGTTACCGCCATCCCCGAACGCTTCAAGGTCATTGCCGTCTCCGAAGGCGCGCCCTTCGCGGCCATTGCCGATGAGGCCCGCCGTTTTTACGCCGTGCAGTTCCACCCCGAAGTGGTGCACACGGTGCGCGGCACTCAGATGATCCGCAACTTCCTGTTTGAGGTCGCGGGACTTAAGGGCGACTGGACCATGGCCGCCTTCCGTCAGGAGATGATCGAAAAGATCCGGGCTCAGGTCGGGTCAGGTCGCGTCATCTGCGGTCTGTCGGGTGGGGTGGACTCGTCGGTCGCCGCCGTGCTGATCCACGAAGCCATCGGCGAGCAACTGACTTGTGTGTTTGTCGATACGGGCCTGCTGCGCAAGAACGAAGGCGAGCAGGTGGTGTCGCTGTTCCGCGATCACTACAACATCCCGCTGATCCATGTGCAGGCACAGGACAAGTTTCTGGGCGCGCTCAAGGGCCTGTCCGACCCGGAACAGAAGCGCAAGACCATCGGCCGCCTGTTTATCGAGGTCTTCGACGAAGAGGCCGCCAAAATCGACGGCGCGGAATTCCTCGCTCAGGGCACGCTTTATCCCGACGTGGTCGAAAGCGTCTCGCCGCACGGCGGGCCTTCGACCGTCATCAAGAGCCACCACAATGTCGGCGGTCTGCCCGACTATATGAAGCTGAAGCTGGTCGAACCCTTACGCGAACTGTTCAAGGACGAGGTGCGCGCTCTGGGCCGCGAACTGGGCCTCAGCGAAGCCTTTGTTGGCCGCCACCCGTTCCCCGGACCGGGTCTGGCTATCCGCATCCCCGGCGAAGTGACGCCGGAAAAGGTCAGGACGCTTCAGGACGCCGACGCCATCTATCTCGATGAAATCCGCAAGGCCGGCCTCTACAACGATATCTGGCAGGCCTTTGCCGTGCTGCTGCCGGTGAAAACCGTAGGCGTAATGGGCGATGCGCGCACCTATGAGGACGTGCTGGCCCTGCGCGCGGTGACCTCTTCGGACGGCATGACGGCGGACTTCTATGAGTTCCCGTGGCCGGTGCTGGGCCGCTGCGCCACCCGCATCGTCAATGAGGTGAGGGGGGTGAATCGCGTCGTTTACGACGTGACGTCAAAGCCCCCCGGCACGATCGAGTGGGAATAAAAACGATCCCTTTTTCGCACCCTGCCATACCCTTAAATACGCTGTAATCTCTTGTATTTAAATAATAAAATGTCTGGAGCTATCGATAGCCTTTGAGGCGCACGCGAATAGTATGACGGCGTAGGCGAGGGTATACCGTCAGCTTGATACCGCCGAGAATTGAATATACCGTCAGGGTGCTAAGGGCTCTGACGGTATTTTTTTTGCCCTAACTCACTGAAAGAACGAGAGAAAACGACTTCCGAAAGTGCGATTTCGGGGTGACGGTATTTTTTGTCTCGTTTGTTAAAATATTACCGCTTTGGAGGCGAGGGTATGCTAACAGACGCTGCGCTTAAGAGTTTGAAACCAAGGGATAAAATCTATAAAGTTGCCGACCGTGACGGTATGTACTGCGGATTCCGATGATGCCGCCCACTCATTCCAGGATGATGGCGCCCAGCATTCTGATCTGATGGCGCCCACCTTGGGCGCACTTTCAGTCATTCAGTAATGGCTATGAGTTGCCGTCTTGGTCAAGTAGGTTTGGTAGTCTTGATGCGGCGCATCGAGTCGCCTTTGATGTCGATGCGATGGGCGTTATGGACCAGCCTATCGAGTATGGCGTCGGCGTAGGTGGCGTGGCTGATAAGGTTATGCCATTCAGCGACAGGCAGTTGGCTGGTGACTAGGGTTGACCGGCGGCCGTATCGATCTTCGAGGATTTCGAGCAGATCGTGCCGGGCTTGGGCATCCAGAGGTTCGAGCCCCCAGTCGTCCAGGATAAGCAGTTCGACGGCGCCCAGGGATTTCAGGCGCCTGGCGAAGGATCCATCGCCATGGGCTAACGCCAGTTCGTCGAAGAGCTTGGGCGCGCGTACGTAGAGAACGGAGCGGTTGTCCCTGCAGGCCTTGTGTCCGAGGGCGCAGGCGAGCCAACTCTTGCCGACGCCAGTCGGTCCTTCAAGGATCAGGTTTTCGAAGTTGTCGATCCATTTGCCGGTCAGCAGTTCGTTGATCTGGCGGCGGTCCAGGCCGCGCTCGGCGCGGTAGTCGATGTCTTCCGGCGCGGCCTGGTGGCGAAGCTTGGCGTAGCGCAGTCGCGCGCTGAGGCGCCTGTCATGTCGTAAAGCCAGTTCGCGGTCGAGCAGCATGGCCAGCCATTCGGCGTGGCCAAGACTGTCGGCGTCGGGATTGGCGGCCATATCGTGGAATGCCTTGGCCATGCCGTAGAGCCCCATCGCATTGAGCTGGTCGAAGGTAGGATGCGTCAGCAAGTCGGTATCTCCTTTCAGTGGTAGTAGGTTGAACCGCGGATATTGGTGTGCAGCAGATCAAGGGTTTGATCATCATCGCTACGCCGGCGCCGCGGTGCCGGCTGCCCGTCGAGATGGTTGTCGAGGATAGATTTGACTGAGCCGTAGTTCATGGCGCCGATCTCAAGCGCGCGCAGACAAGCGTTTTCCAGGCGGTCGGCGCCGTAGCGCTTCGCCATCCTGATGACGCCGAGGCAGGTCCTGAAGCCCTGTTCGGGGTGGGTGCGGCTCTCAAGCACCCTCGTGCAGAAGACCTCAGTACCGGGACCGATCCCGGCGGCCTCCTTCTGGATCCGCTCGATGGTCCAGCCGGCGTATCGACGGTGACTGGAGGGCATGTGTTCAGGCAAGGTAGTGTGTTTGCCGTTGGCGGATCCGCGCATGTGCGCGGCGATCCGCTCGCCTTTCAAGAATATCTCGATCGTACGCGCTGTGGCGCGTAGCTCAACGTCCGCGCGGGCATGGCGGTACGGGACGGAGTAAAAGTGGCCATCGAAGTCGACGTGATAGTCGAGACCGACCTTGCGCACTTTCCATTCCGCCAAGACATAGGCTTCTGCGGGCAACGGCTTTAGCCGCGGTGCATCGATCTCGTCGAACAACTGACGCCGTGTCCGGTTCTGGTGGCGCAAGATCCGTTTTTCATTCAGCCCGGTCAGCATGTCGCCGATCGCAGCATTAACGTCGGCCAGGCTATAGAACCGTTGGTTCCGCAGCTTGCCCAACAACCAACGCTCAACGATCCGCACCAGGGCTTCGACCTTGGCCTTGTCGCGCGGCCGGCGCGGTCGGGCCGGCAAGATCGCCGCGCCGTAGTGGGCGGCCAGATCGGCGTAGGTGCGGTTGATTTGCGGATCGTAGAAACAAGCCTTGATGACGGCGACCTTGGGATTGTCCGGCACGATCAGGGCCGGCACGCCGCCTAAGAAGGCCAGGGCTTGGACGTGGCCCTCGATCCAGTCCGGAAGCTTCTCCGTCCAGGTCGCCAGTGCAAAACTCAAGCTCGAGCCGCCGATGACGGCGACAAAGAGATGTGCGTCCTGCGTCTTGCCCGTGCGGCGGTCGATGATCACCGGCACCTTGTCACCGGCATAGTCGACGAATAGCTTGTCGCCGCCTCGATGCGTCTGCCGCATTGTCACCGGAAGACGGCTTTCCCAGTGCCGGTAAAGGTCGCAGAACCGGCTATAACCATAGCCGTCGGGGTTGGCGGCGATATATTCGTCCCAGAGGATCTGAAGCGTGACGTGCTTCTTCTTCAGCTCCCGGTTCAGCGTTGCCCAGTCTGGTTCAGGCAGACGCCGATGACCCTGCTTCCTGCCACCTTCACCGTAAAGCCGACGCTCCAGCCCCGGATCGGACAGGTCCATGGGCAGAGGCCACGGCATTCCGGACTTGGCATAGCGCTTCAACATCTCCCGGAGCGTCGATGGCGCTATGCCGATACGACGCGCCACTTCGCGGCCGCCCAATCCTGCGTCAAATGTCAGTCTCAAAATCTCGCGCACCCGGCGCATGGCTAACCTCTTCGTCGGCATCGATCCCTCCTGAAAAGGAGCGATCTAAACACTGAAAGAGAGCCCCGAGATCACCGCGCAACTGGGCGGGATAATCTCGGAATGGTGGGCGGCATCATCTCGGAATCATGGGCGGGATCAAATCGGAATGCTGGGCGCGATCATCCCGGAATCTGCAGTATGTACGTTATCGTCCAGCCGACGGGGTCGATCACGTTCCGGCTGGACTACCGTTTGAATGGGCGAAGAGAGACCCTGACCCTGGGGCGCTACGGGGGCGCAGGCCTTTCACTGGCACGGGCTCGTGAGAAGCTGATAGACGCTAAGCGTGCTATCGCAGAGGGGCTGTCGCCAGCGCTCGAAAAGCAACGGGAGAAACAGCGCGGAAAGGCCGCGAAGAGCTTTTCCGAGTGGGCCGAAAAATGGTTCGCGGAACATCGGATGGCCGATAGCACGAGGGCCATGCGTCGTTCAGTGTATGAGCGCGACATCCTACCGGTCTTTGATCGGCGCCTTATGTCCGAAATCCTTCCCCCCGACCTGCGCGTGATGCTGGAAAAGGTCAAGGCGCGGGGCGCGCCGGCAACTGCCATTCACGCACGGGAGATTGTTCGGCTGGTCTACATGTTTGCAATCGCGCGCGGCGAAAAAGTCGCTAACCCCGCCGATGAAGTCAGTGCATCCACAATTGCAACCTTCGTTCCCAGAGATCGGGCCTTATCACCAAAAGAGATACGGGTTCTGTTCGGCCAGCTTGAGCATATCGCTACCTTGCCAACTATCCGTCTTGGGATGAAGTTTCTACTGCTCACAATGGTGCGCAAGAGTGAGTTACGCTTTGCGACCTGGGATGAGGTGGATTTCGAGAATGCGGTATGGAGCATTCCCAAGGAGCGAATGAAAAAGAACCGCGACCACAATGTCTATCTGTCGCAACAGTCCCTGGACATCTTGGTTGCCCTGAAAACCTGTGCCGGTAATTCGCCCTACCTGCTTCCGTCTCGGTACGAGGCTGATCAACCGATGTCGAATGCCACCTTCAACCGAATAACCGCTGCCGTCGTCGAGCGGGCGAAAGGGGAGGGGCTACCACTGGAGCCTTTTACCGTCCACGATCTACGACGAACGGGATCCACCCTGCTGAATGAACTGGGCTTCAATAAGGACTGGATCGAAAAGGCTCTCACACATGAGGACAACCGTACCTCACGCGGCACCTATAATAAAGCCGAGTACGAACGGCAGCGCCGTCATATGCTTCAGGAGTGGGCGAACACGATCGATGCGTGGATCGAGGGGCGTAAATACATGCCTGTCCTCGTGCCGCCCGCCGTCGAATGGGACGTGCCTGACCCCAGTCTGTAGTCGTGAGATGCCGTTAATTACCCGTGCGCACTCATTGAACCCCTCAGGGGTTGCAGCGAGTTGGGGAATAGAAAAAATACATAAACGAAAGGGCTTAATGGTGACTTATTTGGAACAGCGATCTATTCGAAGGGCAATCCGGCGGGACGAACTGAAACAGATCGTCCCGCTTAGTGACAGCACGATTTATGACATGGAGCGTAAGGGCGAGTTTCCGCAACGCTTCTACCTGACCTCCCGATCACCGGTCTGGGATTTAAGCGAGGTGGAAACCTGGCTTGAGACTCGCAAAGAAATGAGCCGGTCAAAGAAGATGAAAGTGGTCACGCCTGATGTCAGGTTGCGCAAAGCCAGGCCGGTCAGGTCCACCGACTGACGCTCTGTAAGAACAGTGGCGGATTGCTTGATGCCGCTGGCCCTAATGCGACATTGACCTCATCCCTAAGCGTGCAAAAGCGGACATTGCTATGGTTCGCCGGACCGTGGAGTGTAGATTTAATTTGAACGGGAAAGCTCGGATATCCTCCCGCCTGAAGCTTGAGCCATTTTTTGACGGTGGAATCTGTCGAAGTCATCGTTCCAGCCTGACCCGCAGTCTGCGGGCGCGCTCTTGGAAGGCACCTTCGCCGCCTTCGAGTATATCGCACACCGTCTTTCTGATGCCACCATTCTCGAGGCCACCAAAGTGATAGGTGATCGGGGGCAAAGCACCATGAGGATGCGGCCCGGATTCCGCGACGATGATCTGATCGGCGTCGGTGTTGATCACGAGGTTTGCGTTGTGGGTCACCATGATGACCTGCCGATGTGCCTTGGCCGCGATGAACAGGCTGACCAACTCCTCGAACACGGATTTTGGATCGAGATTTTCCTCCGGCTGATCGATTATCAGCGGACGATTGTCATGATCGTCGAGGGCTAGATAGAGCAGGAGGAGGACGATCCCCCGCGTGCCTGGAGACAGCTTGCGGATGTCTACGCCATCATATTCGATGCCGTATCGAATGGTGATGTGGTCCGTGCTGAAAAGCCACTGGGCGAAGCGCTTCGACCATGCGCGAAACTCCGCCTGATCCGTATGTGGGACCGGAGAATGGTCCAATAGCTCTTTTTGATAAAGCCGCCGAAACTCCGCCATTGCGGTAACGACTTCAGTGGACCCGCCGGTCTCCCAAGCGCGTTTCAGCGTTTCGTTGGCCTTTTGCAGCAAAGTTCCCTTGCCTTTGAAGACGCCGGCCTTCCTCAGGTCGATCAGCCCATCTTCGGCTTCCGAGGCCCATTGCCCCACATTGGCCACGCGGGCGACCGAGAAGGAAAGCTTCTTCAGGGTTCCGGAGGCAGCGGCCAGGCGATGCATGAGGGGCTGATAAAGGGCACCGAGCACCTGTTGCTCGGCTACCAGAGCATCAATAGCTCGGCCGTAGGCAGCTTCCCGCTCGGTCTGAAGCGCTACGGCACGCTCGCGTGCGCCCTTGGCGTCGGTGAGCTTTTCGGTCAGTGTCTGCCATGCAGCGGTTTCGGTCGCGATGCGAGTGGACAGGGCACTATATTGCCGCTGCGTTTCCTTGTCGGCGCTAACGAGCTTTTCGAGGCGCGACATCTCGGCTTCCAGGGCGGCTAGAGGTAAGGTCGCCAGATCGGTGTCGTCGGGGAAATAGGGCGTATTTGGATCGCCGGGAGGGAGAGGCGGAACGCCTTTCAGTTTGGCGATCTCTCCATCGACCCACTGAATGAAACCGGCGAGATCGGTATCTACCGGTCCCTTATAGTCCAGCAGGAAGGAGCAAGGCCTACGGCGAAAGCAATTCGATCCTCGATAACTGCCACGTGCGTGTCGCGTTTTCGACCAATGATGAGCGCACAGCCAAGCGGATATCTGACGCTCTGGGCACGGCCACAGAGTTGCGGGCGCAGCGCAACTACGCTGGCCATCGGCTGTCGCCCTGGCTCGCCCACGTCATGGTGTCCCGGCAGGAGACCGCCCGACAGCTCCTGACGCCGGGCGAGGTGATGCAACTGCCGGCGCAGGACGAACTGGTGCTGGTGTCAGGCCTGTCCCCCATCCGCGCCAGAAAACTGCGCTATTTCGAGGACGCGAATTTCCTGCGCCGTCGCCTGCCACCGCCGGCGTTGAGGGAGGGCGGTTATGTCGATCGTCCGGCCGCGCGCCCCGATGACTGGGAGGGTCGCATACGGGCGACCTGCCGACAACTCGCCGCCGCATTGGAAACAAAGACCGAAGAGACCGATGACGAGGGCGGGTTGCAGCGCCAACACAGTCCAGGCCTCGGCGATGAAGCCAATACGGCCAACCCGAGCCGCGACGAGGGGCCTGAGCCTGCGACAGAAGACGAAAGCGATCTGGCGGCCGACACGCGCTCCCTAAACCGTCTCCAGGCCCTGACCCCCATACAGCAGGCCGCCGGTATCGGTGTGGACCGCGAGTTCGGAGTGGACCCATGAAGGCGCGCCGCATCCGTCACCAGTTCTATCTCAATGTTGAGGCAAGCCGCAAACTCGACACCCTGGCCAATGCGCCCGGTCGGACCAAGTCGGCCGTGCTGGAGGCGGCCACCCTCGCCTGGGTCGAACACAGAGGCGTCAATGAACTTGATGAGCGTTTTTCGGCGCGCCTCAATCGGCTGAGCCGTCAACTCGACCGCCTGGAGCGCGACCAGAAGATCATCCTGGAAAGCCTCGCCTTGTTTGTGCGCCTGAGCTTCCAGCGTGACGGCCATCTCCCCGATCCCGATCCCGCCGCGCGGGCGCGGGGCCGCGAACGCTTCGACGCCTTCGTCGAACAGGTCGGGCGCAAGCTGGCGCAAGGCCGCTCGGACATCACGCCCTCACAGGAGACCCCGTCATGACATCGTCCGTCTCGGCGCGCCGTCTGCGCGATATGCTGCGTACCGCCTTCGGGGACGCGATCAACGCGGCCCTCGCTGATCCCGCCGTGATCGAAATCCTCGTCAATCCGGACGGCTCGCTCTGGCTTGATCGGGCAGGCGAGGGGCGGATGGCCACCGATGTCGTGGTGCCACCATCTGACCGTGAGCGTATCGTGCGCCTCGTCGCCAGTCATGTGGCGCTGGAGGTGCACGCCGAGGCGCCGATCGTCTCGGCAGAACTCCCGACTGTGTTGCCCGACCGCCGCGGCGAACGTTTCGAAGGTCTCTTGCCGCCCGTCGTAGAAAGCGCCTGTTTCGCCATTCGCAAGCCTGCGTCGCGCGTATTTACGCTGGGCGACTATCTCAGCGACGGCATGCTGTCCGCTGTGCAGGCGCGGCTTTTGCGGTCAGCCGTTCAGGATCGCCGCAACATCCTCATTGCGGGTGGCACCTCATCGGGCAAGACCACCTTCGCCAACGCCTTACTGGCCGAGGTGGCGGCGCTGAATGACCGCGTCGTCCTGATTGAAGACACTCGTGAACTGCAATGCGCCGCGCGCGATGTTGTCGCCCTTCGCACTCGCGCCGGCGTGGCCGCCTTAAGCGATCTGGTACGTTCGACGCTCCGGCTGCGACCTGACCGTATCATCGTCGGCGAAGTGCGCGGCGGCGAAGCGCTGGAACTTCTCAAAGCCTGGAACACCGGTCATCCCGGTGGCATCGCCACCCTTCATGCCAATTCGGCCATCGGCGCGCTCTATCGGCTGGAACAACTCATTCAGGAAGCGGTCGTCTACGTGCCCCGCCGCCTGATCGCCGACGCCGTCGATGTCGTCGTCTTCATCCAGAACCACAACCCATTCACCCGGACGCCGCGTCGGGTCGAGGCCGTGATGGCCGTCGATGGCCTGACCGCCGAGGGCGATTACCGACTTCGACCGCTCGAAGCGGCGAAGATGTGACTTCAACCTCAACATGGAGATATCTGATGCATATGCCTTTTTTGAATGTGGAGCGTGCGCGGTATGCCCTCCCTCTGGCATTGGGACTGGCGCTCGCCGTCTCGACCTCAGGCGCACTGGCGGCCGGTTCCGGCATGCCGTGGGAGGAACCGCTCCAGCAGATCCTCGAGAGCGTGCAGGGGCCGGTGGCTAAGATCATCGCCGTTCTGGCGATTGTCGTCACGGGTCTGGCGCTCGCCTTCGGTGAGACGAGTGGGGGCCTGCGTAAACTGATCCAGATCGTGTTTGGCCTCTCGATCGCCTTTGCGGCGTCGAGCTTCTTCCTGACGTTCTTTTCCTTTGGCGGCGGGGCGCTGATCTGATGGACACGGCGGTCGAAGGCTACGAGGTGCCTCTGCATCAGGCGCTCACCCAGCCCCTGCTTCTGGGTGGGGCGCCGCGGGGTCTGGCCCTGCTCAACGGCACACTCGCCGCGGCGCTGGGCCTGGGCCTTCACATGTGGCTTCCAGCCCTTGTCCTTTGGGTAACAGGCCACACTCTCGCGGTCTTCGCCGCCAAACACGATCCGCACTGCGTCACCGTTACCCTGCGCCATCTGCGCCTGAAGGGCTATTTTTCATGCTGAACCTGCGCCAGTATCGCCAGACCGCCGACCGGCTGGCCGACCATCTCCCGTGGGCTGTCCTTGTGGCCCCGGGCGTCGTCCTCAACAAGGATGGCAGCTTCCAGCGCACCGCCCGCTATGAGGGGCCTGACGTTGAGAGCGCCACGCCTGCAGAACTGGTGGCGCTATCCGCGCGCCTCAACAACGTCTTGCGGCGATTGGGCTCGGGCTGGGCGGTTGTCTTCGAGGCCCGGCGCGGTCGCGCCCACGCCTATCCGGATGTGGGTGCCGAAACCGGTCTGGCCCGCCTCATCGATGAGGAGCGCCGGGCGACCTTTGCGGGCGAAGACGGGCGACACTTCGAGTCGCGCTACCATCTGACGGTCGTCTTTATGCCCCCGGCGGATCAGGTCGAGAGTATGGGCGAAGCCTTTGTCGAGCGCGAAGATAAGGGGTCCGCTCGCGACTGGCACGACGCCTTGCGCAGGTTCATCGACCGCACAGACGCGCTCTTTGATCTGCTCGGCTCGGTACTCCCCCACATCCGGGCGCTCGATGACGCAGAGACGCTGACCTATCTGCACGGCTGCGTCTCCACAAAAGATCATCGTGTCGCTGTGCCCGACGTGCCCGTCTATCTCGATGCCATACTGGCCGACACGCCCTTGTCGGGCGGTCTGGAGCCCAGATTGGGGGATCAGAATCTGCGGACCCTGACGATCCTCGGCTTCCCCAACCATACGCGCCCGGCTTTGCTGGACGCGCTCAATGCGCTTGATCTCGAGTATCGCTGGTGTACGCGATTTATCGCGCTCGATAAGCCCGAAGCCGTCAAAACCCTGACGAAACTGCGCAAGCAGTGGTTTGCCAAGCGCAAATCGGTCGCGTCCCTCATGCGCGAAGTGCTCTACAAAGAAGCCTCCCCGCTGACAGACACCGATGCCGACACGAAAGTGACCGATGTCGATCTGGCCTTGCAGGCCATAGGCGGCGATCATGTGGGCTTCGGCTATCTCACCACCACGCTGACGGTGACGGGGCCGGATCGGGCGAGCGCCGATGAACGCCTGCGCCAGATTGAGCGTGTCATCAATGGGCTGGGCTTCACCGCCATCGCCGAAAGCCCCAATGCCGTGGAAGCCTGGCTCGGCAGCCTGCCGGGGCATCTCTACGCGAATGTGCGCCAGCCACTCGTCCACACGCTGAACCTCAGCCATCTGGCCCCCATCTCAACCCTCTGGGCGGGGCCGGAGCGCAATGCCCATCTCAACGGGCCGCCGCTGTTTCATGCGGTCAGTACGGGATCGACACCGTTCCGGTTTTCGACCCACGTCGGCGATGTCGGCCATATGCTCGTCCTTGGACCAACCGGCGCTGGCAAGTCCGTTTTGCTCGCCTTTATGGCCCTTTCTTTCCCGCGCTACGCCGACGCGCAGGTTTTCGTCTTCGACAAGGGCGGCTCAGCCCGGGCGGCCATCCTTGCGCTGAATGGCGGCCATCACGCCATAGGCCGGGAAGGGGAGGTGGCCTTTCAGCCCCTGCGCCATATCGATGATCTGTCCGAACGAACCTGGGCGCTGGATTGGCTGTCGGCCTTGCTCGACCAGCAAGGGTTCGATCTCTCCCTCGATGGGCGCGATGCGCTTTGGGCGGCACTGGAAGCGCTCGCCGGCGCACCCATCGAACAGCGCACACTGACGGGTCTGTGCGCGGTTTTGTCCTTCAACGATATCAAGGTGGCGTTACGGCCTTTCACGCTCGAGGGCCCCTTTGGGCACATCCTCGATGCCGACCGCGAAACCCTGGCACTGACAGCGGTACATGGGTTTGAAATGGAAGGGCTGATGAACGACCGCCAGTTGGTCGCGCCCGTCCTGACCTATCTCTTCCACCGTCTTGAAGCCCGGTTCGACGGGCGACCGACCCTGATGATTCTTGATGAAGCCTGGGTCTTCCTTGACCACCCCCTGTTCGCCGACCGCATCCGGGAGTGGCTTAAGGTGCTGCGTAAGAAGAATGTCAGCGTCCTGTTCGCCACCCAGAGCCTGGCGGATGTGGTGGATAGCCCCATAGCACCGGTGCTGATCGAGTCCTGCCCGCAACGTCTGTTCCTGCCCAATGAGCGGGCGGTCGAGCCCCAGAGCCGCGCCGCCTATCAGCGGCTCGGTCTGAACGACCGGCAGATCAGCCTCATCGCGCAGGCAACGCCGAAGCGCCACTACTATCTCCAGTCCCGGCGCGGCAACCGCCTGTTTGAACTGCGTCTGGGGCCGCTGGCGCTCGCCGTCTGCGCCGCCTCAAGTCCGGACGACCAGCGCCTGATCGAGGCCGTCCTGGCCAAAGGACCGTCAGACACCTTCGCCGCTCGCTACCTCGCCGCGCGCGGTCTGCCTTGGGTAGCGGACCTACTGTTGGTCACTGATCCCCCGTCAGTCGGGGCTGGTCGGGCCCATTCCTAAACATCAGATAAGGGAGATATTCATCATGAAAAAGAGTGCTTTGTTGGTTCTTTCTCTGAGCTTACTTTCGATCGGATCGATGACGGTTCTGGTGCCGGCCGTGCAGGCGCAGGTGGTGGTCTATGATCCCAGCAACTACGTCCAGAGCGTCCTTCAGGCGACCCGCGCCCTGCAGCAGATCAACAACCAGATCCTCAGCCTGCAAAACGAAGCGGTGATGCTCCAGAATATGGCGAAGAACCTCAAACGGTTCGACGTCAGTGCCCTGGCCGGTCTCAATAAGAACATCGCCGCCATTGACGCGCTGATGAAGGAGGCCAGGGGTATCGCCTTTAATCTTAACGCAACCCGTCAGGCATTTTCCCGTCAGTTTCCCGGAGCTTATGGCAGTCACCTGAAGTTCAGCGATCTTCTGTCCGGTGCGGAGACGCGGTGGAAATCCGCCATGGCGGCCTACAGCCAGACTCTGAACGTGCAGGCGCAGATCTCTGAGACCTTAGCCGATGATGCCGCCGCCCTGAACCGCATCGTCTCAGTGGCTGAAGGGGCCGAAGGGTCTCTCGAGGCGCAGCAAGCCACGAACCAGCTTCTCGCCCTGACCGCCAAGCAGCAGATGCAAATCCAGACGTTGCTGGCCGCCCAGGGCCGCGCGGAAGCGCTGGACGCCGCGCGAAAGGCGGAGGCCGAAGCTGCAGCCAAGACCGCCACCCGTCGGTTTCTTGGCTCCGGCAAGGCCGGGCAGTAGCGGGACTTAAGGGGACGACCATGACCGACCTCAATATCATCGACACCTTCCTCGAAACCTTCGTCGCCTATCTGGACTCCGGGTTTGGCCTTCTGAAGGGCGACGTCGGTCATCTGGCCGCCACTCTCATCGCTATTGACGTCACCCTGGCGGCCCTGTTCTGGGTGATGGACGAAGAGGCGCACCTGTTCGCCCGTCTGATCCGCAAGGTCCTCTATGTCGGCGCCTTTGCTTTCATCATCACCCATTTCAGTTTTCTGGCCGAGGTCATCTACGACTCGTTTGCCGGTCTGGGCCTGAGGGCCGGCGGCGGGGGTGTTTCCGCCCACGACCTCCTGCGGCCGGGTAAACTGGCGGCGACCGGCTTCGAGGCCGCGCACCCGCTCCTGGAGCAGATCGCCGACCTGCTGGGCCTCGATACGGTTTTCGGCAACCTCCTGACGATCGTCGTCCTGCTGGTCGCCTGGCTTCTGGTCATCCTGTCCTTTTTCCTGCTGGCCGTCCAACTCTTCATCTGCGTGCTGGAGTTCAAACTCACGACACTAGCGGGCTTTGTGCTGGTGCCGTTCGCCCTGTGGAACAAAACCGCTTTTCTGGCCGAACGCGTCCTCGGTAATGTCGTGACGTCGGGCATCAAGGTCATGGTCATGGCCGTGATCGTCGGCATCGGCTCTGGCTTTTTCGACACCTTCATCACGGCGCTCGACGGTGCAGAGCCTGACCTCATGCAGGCCATGACGCTCGTGCTGGCCTCGCTGACCCTTCTGGGCCTCGGTCTGTTCGGCCCGACCGTAGCCTCCGGTCTTGTCACAGGCGCACCTCAGCTTGGCGCGGGATCGGTCGCTGGCACGCTGGGTGCCGCAGCCGGAGCCGGGATGCTGGCGGGTGGGGCGATCGGTGGGGCGGCACGTGCCCTCGCCGGCGCGGGTGGAAGCCTCCAAGCCGTGTCTTCGGCCGCCTCAAGGCTAGGTGGCGGTTCGGGTGGGGCGGGTGCCTCGTCGCCACCGCCGCCGCCGCCCTCATCTTCGACAGCGCAGGGCTCTGCAACGGGCGCATCGGCCTCTGATGGGGCGACTCCGCCCGCTTGGGCCAAAAAGATGCAGGCCGAGCAACGCACCCGCGCGCGCATTCAGATGGTTCAGGCCGCCATTCTCGCCGGCGATCAGGCCTCCGGGTCGGCTTCACCCAATCTCTCGCAAAAGGACTAAGTCATGTTCAAACGCCCCGTTCAGCGTTACGGCACAACGCCGGAGCCCGTCACGCCCTATCAAAAGGCCGCACAGGTGTGGGATAGCCGCATCGGGTCGGCCGTGGCGCAAGCCGCCAACTGGCGCCTCGTCGCTTTAGGCGCGCTGGGCTTGAGTTTCAGTCTCGGTGCCGGGCTGATCTGGAGCACCACCCAAAGCCGCGTCGTGCCCTATGTCGTCGAGGTCGATGGTCTAGGCGCGGTGAGGGCGGTGGCGCCGGTGACAAAGACCTATAACCCGACGGATGCGCAACTCGCCTGGCATCTGGGCCGCTTCATCACGCTCGTCCGATCCCTGCCAACCGACCCGGTACTGGTGCGGGGTCAGTGGCTGGACGCCTACGATATGGCAACGGGCGAGGCTGCGACCTTCCTCAGCGAGTACGCCCGCCTGAACGATCCGTTCGCCCATGTGGGGCGGCGATCCGTCACGGTTGCCATCAACAGCGTCGTCAGAGCCTCAACGTCCTCGTTTCAGGTGAAGTGGACCGAACAGGCCTTTGAAAACGGGCAGCTTATTGGAACAAGTCGGTGGACCGCCATCGTCGGCATGAAGGTCCAGACGCCGACTCGCGAGGAGGTTCTGCGCAAGAACCCGCTCGGCCTGTACGTCACCAGTATCGCCTGGTCGAGCGATTACGCCCCCGACACCCCCAAAGCCAATCCCTGAAGGAGAAACCAATGAAGCCGCTTGTCCTATGGGGCCTTGCGCCCCTGTCCCTTGTCGCCACGATAGCTGTAGCGGCCCCGCCTAAAAAGCCGCCGCTCAAATTGACCGTCGCCCCCTCAGAAGCGTCGGCTCGCGTCGAGACGCTGCCGCCCGCAGGTCGTGTCGATGCGGCAAACAAGGCGGCGCTTCGTGAGCCCTCGACTGAAAGCTACCTCAATGCGATCCAGACCTATCCCTACATGGAAGGGGCGCTCTATCGGGTGTACGCTGCGCCGGATCGGGTGACGGATCTGATGCTGGAGCCGGGGGAAGCCATACAGGCGATTTCGGCAGGGGACACGGTGCGCTGGATCATTGGCGACACCAAAAGCGGTGAAGGGGCCTCTCAGCGAAGCCATATCCTGATCAAACCGCATGTCTCCGGCTTGAAGACCAATCTCGTCGTCCTGACCTCTGTTCGCACCTATCATATCCACTTGGAGAGCACGCCCTCGACCTATATGGCCGGCGTCTCCTGGCGCTACCCCACACCGCCGATCGTCAGGGAGGAGAAGACCCCGAAGCCTCTGGTCGATCCAAATCCGCAAGGTCTCGATGTTGCGAAACTGAATTTCGACTATGTGATTGAAGGGGCAAAGCCGCCGTGGCGACCCCGCCAGGTATTTGACGATGGGGCACGGACCTATATCGTTTTTCCCTCGCAACTGAGCACCTCGGTCGCGCCACCTCTGTTTCTCATTTCTGCGACCGGCGAGGCCCAACTCGTGAATTTCCGGGTTGAGGCTGGATACTACGTGGTGGACCGCCTGATCGATGTGGCTGAGCTGCGACTCGGGAAAGCGCCCCAAACCGTCGTGCGGCTACGCCGGGCAGATGTGCCAGCGCTTCGTTCCAAGGGGCGCCGCCATGACTAATACCAAAACCCCGGAAAAGGTGCATCCTGAGACCCTCGTGCTTCGGGCTAAGCCTCGGCGCGTCGTGCGGTTCAGGCGCAATCTGATGATCGGTGTCGGAGCCGCCGGGTCGCTGGCTTTGGCCGCTATTGCCTGGATCGGTCTGTCACCGCCCCTGATCAGAGCCGGTGCAACGCAGGAGAAAGCCGCCGACCTCGAAAAGCGGGTCCGACCTCCCACGGAAAGTCTGAGCGGTTTGCCGAAGACCTATGCGGATGTGCCCCAACTCGGGCCGCCCTTGCCCGGTGATTTAGGGGGCCCGATGCTGGAAGCGCAACGTGCGGAGCTGCCGCCCGGGGCCGAGGTCCCGGGCATTCAGGGCCCTCAGCAGGTGGCAGCAGGCGGAGCGGCCGCGGAGACACCTACGGGTGGTCTCTTCGTCTCGGTTTCTCAGCCATACCCTCCATTATCAACGATTGAGGTTGGAAAGCCCACTGCGACCGTCCGCAAAGGGTCTGATCTCAAAGTCGCCGCCGGTACGATCATTGCGGCCACCCTGATCACGGGTCTGAATTCTGACCTGCCAGGTGTCGTGCTGGCCCAGATCACAGAACCGGTTTTCGACAGCCGCAGTGGACGCATCATTGTCATTCCCCTGGGTAGCCGCCTGATCGGTCGATACGAGCGCGCCACAGGTGCGCGCCAGCAGCGCATCAATGTCAGTTGGGATAAGTTGGTGCTGCCCGATGGCCGGGTAGCGACTCTAAAGGACGCTCTGGCGGCTGACGAGTCGGGGTTTGTCGGGTTGAAAGACCGCGTGGACTACCATCCCGGTGCCTTGGCGAAGGGCCTCGGCCTATCAACGATTCTCGCACTTGCCGATAGCCGCAGGGGCGGGGACGAGAGCGACCTGACCCGCGCCCTTCAGGAGGCCGCGGGACGAACCTTCAATGAGGCCGGCCAAAAGATCATTCAACAGGCGGTCGATGCGCCTGCGACCATCACGGTTCGTCCGGGCTGGCCCGTTCGGATCATTCTCACCGACATCTTGACCGTCGAAAACACGCACTGAAAGGAAACCCGGAATGGCTGACTTAAAGCTGCCCAAGCTGCCGGATCGCACACCGGTGAAACTCACCATCGTTTTAGGGTCTGAGCTCAATGAGGCGTTGAAAGCCTACGCAGACCGTTACGCGGAAGCCTACGGAACCGTGGAACCCGTTGTGGAACTCATACCATACATCTTGGAGGCCTTCCTCGCCTCAGACCGCAAGTCCGTGCGAGGTCATAAGGGGTAGGGGATTGAGCCTTTCCGGTGGCTTCGAATTTCCATTAAAATACCTGACTATCTCATGGTGAAGCTGGTGGCCGCGCCCTTGCACATGTGGCACAGTGTAAACCGAAAGGCGGCCTCCATGACTATGCTGACCCGTGTCAAGGAAGTGACGCTTCAGGCGTTACGTGAAGCGATCGGATCGGGGGATCCCGGCGATTACAGCTGTCCGTTTGATGGCCATAGCGATCTCTTGACCTGGAGCCGTCAGGCGCGCGAACTCGACCAGTTCGCGCAAGGCCGCGGCTACCGGTCGCGCGCCCACCCGTCCGCCTTAGGCGCCAACCTTGTCGATCTGATTGTCGTGCGGATCTAGCTCGAATGGCTTTTGACGAAGGGCGGGCTTAAGGGTTGAGGTAACTGATCTCTCCTTTAACAGTAATCGTCTTGCAGGCGGTATAGAGTGACGGCGTCAAAGCCGTCAGCGTCAACGCCTGTGTCGCCCTCAGCTCCACAGCTCAAATAAATCCCGGAAATTAGCAAAAATAAAAAATGAATTATGGCGCATTAATCGGAATAATTGATTCCAATTTATGAAAGAATGTAAAGTAAAAGTGAAATAATATTTAAATAAAAATATCATCTCGTATCGAATTATCGCAAAAAATAATTAGGAAATACATAGAGAATGTGTTACTGACTGTCTGAAGGGCAATAATGCTCGGACCTGTGCCGCATTCGGCCTCTTTTCCTAAAAATTGTTGATTTCGAGTGACCCAGCCTGGGTCGGACGGCGCGCGTCTTTATGCGACAGGAGGCCTCCATGGCTCTCGGGACAGTTAAATGGTTCAACTCTATCAAGGGCTTCGGATTTATTCAGCCTGATGAGGGAGGGATCGACGTGTTTGTGCATGCCTCGGCAGTCGAAAGTGCGGGCCTGCGGTCACTCTCTGACGGGCAGAAGGTGAGTTATGAGGTCCAGCTGGATCGTGGCCGATCTTCGGCGAGTAACCTGCAAATCATCTGACGATACCTTCGCCCGGTCAAAGCGCCGGGCCCGTTTTTTTTTGGAGACCCCCATGCCCCAGGCACCGCCCCTCGCTCCCATTTCAACCTGCATACAGACCTGGCACGCGATCTGGCCCACGGTCGGCGAGATGCTGGTGAACGCAAATACACCGTCATACTTTGAAGTCTCGAACATCGCTGGTGTGTGGACGGTTTCCAAGGACTCGGCGCCGATTGAACGCCATAGTAACCGGGCCGCTGCGGTTTTGAGCGTGCGGGACGCAATGCAGGTCATCTTCGAGCGTGGCGCGGCTGCCAGTTGGCGTCTGTTGCGGGAGGCATAGAGATGGTTCCCCAAAACAGAACTGTAAGATCTGCGCCGGACCAGGCCACCGGGGAAGTGCTTTTTGAACCTGATCACGATCTAAGCACGTTTGCCGAAGCGCTTAATTTTGAAATTCCCCCTCGCCAGGCCTATTGTACAGGGGGGCTCCCGCAAACCATCCCTATTGTTATCATGTCCGATGATCTCCAGCGGTTTGAGGCCGTCGACGCCCAATGGGGGCTGGTGCCCCGATGGCATGATGGGGCGTTGAAGACCTGGACGAGCAATCGGCGCTGGACGCCAATCGACGATGTGACAGGTGGAGACCCCTCCGAGACCTTGTGGCGTCACTACCATTGTCTCGTCCCCATCATTGGATTTACCTTGCCGTCATTTGACGGGCGGCACCTTCTCCGGGCGCGCTCGTCGACAAGTGCGCCGATGGCGGCGGCCGGCCTATGGCGACAATATCGCCAGGGCGGACATGAAGTGACCAGCTTCACCATTCTGACCCGGTCCGTTCCCCACAGTCTGGCCGCAAATCCAGAGCAGGAACCGATCTTGTTGAGCGAGGCCGACTGGTGGGTATGGCTGGTTCACCAGTCACTTCGAGACCTTCAGGCGAGCCCTGTTGGTCAAACGCAGTGTTTTGACCTCAGCGATCGCCCAAGTCCCTTTAAATCGCACCAGGTTCACCACGAATGACCTCCATGCCACTCGCCTTTCACGACGATCTGACCACGATCGCCGACCTGGTGGATATGGTGCTTATCCAGCCGTGTGTGCCCGGCCGCACAGAGGCGCACCGAGAGGCCCTGGCTCACACGCTTGAACCTCTCATTCTCAATGGGATGATCCTTGAGAAAGGGGAGGTTCTGGCGTTTCGCAGGCTTATCGACCGGCACCTGCCTTTACTCAAACACAGCGACAATCGGGCTCTGACCGCGACACTGTTTGTGGTCGCCGGCGCGCTTGCCCGGACTGAACCACAAGAGTTCAGGCGCTTTCTCATTCGTCCGCCTGTCGTTGCCGATCTCGATGGGACCAGGAAGCTTCTGGGGTATCTGGTCCAGCTTTACTCCGCCACAGCGGACTTCAGGCCCGAAATCCACCGGCAGATCATCAATATGGTATTCGGCCCGGTCGAAACCACCGGTAACGCAAGGGATCTGAGGTTGGCGGCAGATTACGTCGCCGGCCGATTGGCGATGCTAAAGTGGACCGGTGCGGAATGCCAGATTACCGGGCTTGCCCTGATGGGGGCGGTTATGGCCTCCCGGCGAGGGCTCACAGAGTTTCGTCGTCATCTGGCTCGTCCCTGATACCGCGTGCCTTCACCGCTATCGCTTCTTTTTTCCAAGATGAAAGGCCTACGGTCATGGACCCGCGCAAAGACCGACTTGCTATTCTGGATAAGACCCGTCGCCAACTCCGCATCTCCAAAAACAAACTTACGGCCGTGATATCCATGCGCGAGCGGATTGCGCTTGGCGCCGAAGTATCCGCCTGTGTCAGCCGTTTGATCGAGCTGGATGACGACGTCAGCGGGGACAATCCCGTTAAGGCCCCCCCGAAAACCACGAGAGGTTCTGTTCCTTTGCTGCCGAAGCGCGGATGGTGGATCCGCTAGCGTGACATCCTTTGCCATGATGCCGGTCTCTGCCAAACGGATCACAATCAGCCATGTGACTGACTATCGATATAGTGAGGCGGTCCACCTGAACGAGCACCGCCTGCTTCTGAGGCCCAGGGAAGGGCGACAGGTCAAATTGATTTCACATTCCGTCAAAGTAACCCCGGAGGCTGAGCTTTTCTTTGCGGAGGACGTCTTTGGCAATGACGTTGCGATTGCCACTCTATCAAAAAAAGCCAGGAGCCTACGAGTTGAGGCAACCACAGAAGTGGAACTCAGTGCCGTACCTTGGCCGGTCTATCGTATTGACCTCCCGGCAACACGCTATCCGTTTGAGTACACCGATTTTGAAAAGGCCGCCCTTGACACTCACATAAGCTCAGACAGTGTCTCCGACTCCCTAACGCGATGGGCCCGAAGCTTTCTGAACGGTCAGTCCGTGGACACACTTACCCTTCTTCAGGCGATAAACTCTGGCATTCACAACCAGGTCACCTATGAGGCGCGCGACGCGGAGGGTACCCAGTCAGCTGAAGAGACACTGGCCCTGGGATTGGGGTCCTGCCGTGACTTCGCGGTGTTGTTCACAAAAGCCGCCGCCGCACTGGGTTTTGGAACCCGGCTCGTATCAGGCTATCTGGTTCCGGAAGATCTCGGTCTGCTGGGCTCGGGGGAGGGGGGCACTACACACGCCTGGGGTGAGATCTATCTGCCCGGTGCAGGGTGGGTGGCTTTCGATCCGACAAACGAACAGATGGGCCACTACGGCCTTATTGCGGTCGCTGTTGGGCACGATATGGGCGCTCTTTCGCCCGTGACCGGCAGCTACGGCGGCAGAAACCCTGCTGAGGCCAACCTAAGCATCTCGATCACTATGCGGTTAAAGGGCTCCTCCGAAGCTTGAACGGTGAGGACGCGCTTTCCTAAGCAACTAACCGAAACCGGTGACTTCGATATTCGACTTCTTGTTCTGCCTGAATAAAGAGCCCGGTCAAAGAGTCCGGCCAAGCCCTTGTGGCGTCGACATAGCGATGGCGCAGTGCCGCCTGTCGTGTAAAGCGAAGCCGCCCGAAAACGGGCGGCTTCGTGCTTAATGGTCCACAGTAGACCTAAGTCTAAAATCTCAATCGTCCTGGCTTGCACTATTCCGGATCAGAGTCTCCTGATTGCCCTTCGCCGATCTCACGAGCGACGTGACAGGGGTCAGAAGTGTGTCCCCTACATCTGTCAGTTCATAGTCCATGCGCGGCCACATAGTCGGAAACAGGATCTGCTTCACTTCATGGCTTACGAACCGTTACATGCAGGGTTACAGAGCGGTTTTGAGGCGCAACTTCCTCATCAAACCTCATATCGAGTACGGGGCGTGAATCTGATGTCCACTGAACACGACGCATGCGCGTGTCACGACCGTTGCCGCCGACACCATTGCCCCAGCTATGATACACGTACAGCAGGTTGCCGTCGGAATCCCGCGTAAAAGCGCCGTGACCGGGGCCTTGTTCATAGGTGAGGTAATCCGTGACGCCCGCAGGCATGGGCAGACTCTTCTGAAGGGGAGCCTTCCATTTGTGCCAGGAGTCGATATTCGTCAGGTCGCTCCCTTCCTCTGCCCAGACCCCACCGACCACATAGGTCGGACTCACACCCGAACTGGAGTAAATGAGGTGGATCTTGCCCTCTCGGAAGAGGGCAAAGGCCCCTTCGGACAGGTTCTCTTCGAACGACAGGTTCGGAGCAATGATAGGTTGCGGTTGCGAAGTGACACGGGTTGGGTTGGACGGATCGACCTTGGCGATCCATGTGAGCGGATCGCCGGGTTTTCCCTGCTCAGGGATATAGCGCTGTGACCAGATGTAATAGGCTTGTCCACCGCTTTCGAAATAGGACATATCGAGGCTTATGTTCTTAGTGTATTCCGCCCGTCCCAGCGGGGTGCCGTCTGGTTTGCGCACGGCCGCCGGCTGAGACCAATCGGCCGGATTGGCGGGATCACCGCCTTCACGCAGTTGCATGATATGAGCTTCAACGGTGGACCACGCCCCTTTTTCGTTCGACTGATCGTTATAGGGGTTGAAACATGGTGCGAACAGGATGCTCAGGCGCCCGCCGATCTCATGAATTTCCGGCGCCCAATAGCAACCGGCAATAACACGCCCTTCCTTTGTGCGCTCGGCCCGCGTAAGCCGATTCAGGAGGTCGACCTCGCGTTTTCGCCCGCCATTGGCGTCGGCAAGGTCCGCAATAGTCTCAGCTACGCGCAAAGGCAGATGTGGTGAATTGACGTTTTTATTGTCGGTATCGTCGGTGGCGATGAACAGATATTGGGACTTGTCCCCACGATCGTACTTATAAATCGTCGGATCGGCGCGATTATAAGCGAAAATCTGAGGGTAAGCCTCCTGCCGGATCGTCCCCCGGATCCTATAGGTGCCAGAGCGTGCGCGTTTTAGCCGCTCAAGGTCTGCCAGGTTCCATTCGACAGCGCGCGTTGCGGTGGAACCATCCGAATAGTCTAGGGTCACACGCGTCGATTGGACAGAGGCAATATCGCCAGCGGTGATGGTTTTTGCCTCTACGCGTGCCCCAGTGTTCACGATCCGGCCGAAGCGATTTTCGAGTGCCTGTGCCAGTTCGGCGTCAACCGGCAAGGTGGCCGGAGCCTCAGAACCAGGAAGGCGAGCCTGGAGATCGGCCGTCAGGATAGCGTCACCGGTCGCTACCTCACCGGTCCGTATCACGCCGACATTGCCGTCGGACACGATCCGGGTGCGGCGACCTCGATTTTCCGGGAAGAACGGCGCGCCTCTAAGTTCGGTGCGGGCCAGATCCTCAACCGTTGTCCACCGCGCCGCACCCGACATGGTCTTCCAGGACACGATATAGTGCTTTGAGGCAGAGTCCCACATGGCGCGCGGCGAGATGACGCCATCTTCGGCGCAAAGGTCGATCGTCCCCAGTTCGGCGAAATCCGCGGGCGACTTGGTATCAGCTTTGAAGACAAAAGCGGTCGAAGGCCGCACTGCGGTGCCGGTCATATCGACACGGGTGCCGATAACACCCAGACTGCCGTCGGCGAAATAGAACAGGGACGGGTTCGCTATGCCGCGGTTCTCGACGCGATCGACGCCAATGTAATCGCCCGTAGCGAACAGGACGCCATAGTTGCCATTTAGCGGTTTGGCGTCAGCGGTAGAATGGCCCAGCGCCAGATGAACACTGCGTGCGATCAGTGGCTGATTGGCGTCGCGGGCGTCTGTCGGCGTGCGGGCGTAGGAGATGAGACGGCGCGCCTCTTTGCCCAACAACCTCACAGTAAAGCGTTTTTCCAAAGATGCGCCGTCCGGTAGCGACACCGTCCCGGTCAGTTCCACGGTCTTCGACGCTGATTGGGTGTTGGTGGGAACCCCGTCTTCCAGAACCGTGCCGTCAATGCGCCAGCGCGCGTTGTGACCCAGTGGATTGGGAAGGCGCGTGCCCGATACGACGACGGGTGGCACGACCCAGCCGTCGGATATCTTCGCGGCGGCCTCCTTCACGGCGTTCTGCGGTGCGGTCGCTTGGGGGGTGGAACCCCACTTGGCGACCAGTGCGTCCCGCTCTTTGGCGGTGATGGCCAGCACCGAGCCATGACGGGGGCGCGCCGGCAGACGGAAATCGGACGGGTAGGCCCATTTGATCGGCGTCTCTAGCGAGTTGGTGCCGAGCGGGATGTAGCCGATGCCCCGGTAGTGATCGACCCAGACGTAGTATTTGAAGCCGCTCGTGTCGCCCTTATTGGCGATGAAGGCGCTCGGTCCTTCGACCTCAGGTGTACCAGCCTTGCGTCCGATGCAGCGGTCCACGACTTCCCAAGCACCGGATTCGGTCGTCGCCCTCAGGGATGTGGAGCGCTGGGCCATGATATCCGCCGAAGGACAGCCCTGAGCATCGGTCACCTTGGTAAAGCGGTAGTAGTGATCGCCATCTTTTAAGACGGTGGAATCGATCATGCCTTGTGTCTTCACGAGATCGGGGAGATCGGCTGCCTTGAACCACGGTTGCGGCGCGGTGAAGGTGCGGAAATCGCGGGTGATGGAGGTCAGAATTTGCGGGCCGTTAGTGTCCTTGCGCGTGCGTGCCGCGTCCTCGAACATGTGAGAGGTCCAATAGACCACATAGGCATCAATCGTAGGATCATAGGTGGCTTCGGGTGCCCAGGTCATGCCGGCATTGGGCGCGCTGACCTTCACATGGCGCTGTTTGCCCCAGTTGACGAGGTCCGTGGATTCCCAGATTTCCAGATAGAGGCTGCCTTCATCGGTGGCCTTGCTCCAGCCAGAGCGCCCCACCGACAGGTCGGTGGCCAGAAGGAAGAAGCGATCGCCTTCTGCGGAGCGCATGATGAACGGATCGCGCAGGCCTCTGGTGCCGAATGTCGATTCCAGAACCGGCTGTGCGTTGTTCAGATCCTTCCACTTAAGAGCGTTATTGCCATCTGAAACGGCGAAATAGATCTGCTCGCCTTTGATATTATCGGCCACGAAGTAGGCGAAGACGTAGGCCTCGGTGTCAAGTTGAGGGGTTTTGGGCTTGGCGAGAACCGTGACGTCGATGGGCACGGTCAGGGATTTGACGCCCGCAACGGTGACGGTCGCGGTCAAACGGACCGTTTTGTCGACATTGGCGCGCTTTACCGCCCCTTTGCGGATGACGTCCCGGCCAACCGTTTTGTCTGTGTCCGAAATCGTTGTCCGATCGGACGAGCGCCAGGTGATCGAAACGGCTTGAGCGCCCGCAACTCCCTTGAGAGCGTCGATGTCTTCACCCGACCCGAAGAGCGTCAGGCTGCCCCGGATGGGCGATGCGAAGGCGGGATCATTACGGAGGGCTTCTGCCACCGTCCGGGCGAGATCGGCCGGGGTTGTGGCCGTAGCCGATACGCCGGTGGCCGTCGGGCCGGTGCCGTTCGTGATCGCGAGGACTGGCGTCGTAAGGCCAAAGCCGGTGACTAGCAGGAGGGTGGCCAGACCGATTGAGCGTTTCATGGACGGATCTCTATTTCGAGCGGGCGGCATTAAAGGGGCGTACCGGTTCACCTGCGTCACCCGGCTTGAACGGCACCACCAGCGGGTCCATCGGCTTAATCGCGCCGTCAGACGTAAACTCCATGCGCGCCAGCACCGTCTGGCGTTGATAGCCGCCCCCTTCAGGCAGGGCATGGCGATGATAGGCGACATACCAACGGTCCGTGCCAGGGACATTGACCACGCTGTGATGGGCGGTGCCGACTGCCGGGCCGTTTTTCTGAAGGACGATAAAGCCGTCGTTTGGCGTTTTTACCGGCCCGAGCGGGGAATCCGCCACGCCCCATCCGACGCGATAGTTCGGGCTGCGCGCATCGTCGATCGACCACATGAAATAGTACTTGCCGTCGCGCTTGAAGACGACCGGCGCTTCGCGGTGATCCTTCAGTTCGATCGTATGGACCGGCCCGTCGACCGTAATCATGTCCGGTTTCAGTTTCACGACGTTCCCGAGGCGGCCATTGCCATAGTAAAGATAGGCCTGACCGTCGTCATCGATGAACGGATAGGGATCGATCGTATTGGTTTCTATGCCTGTACCTTTGGCCAGAAGCGGTTTGCCCAGCGCATCGACAAAGGGGCCTTTCGGCGATTTGGACGTGGCCACCCCGATGCTGCCTTCGGCGCAGAAGTAGAAATAATAGGTGCCGTTCCGCTCGATGGCGTCGGGTGCCCAGGCCTGAACCTTGCCCCACTTCAGGTCGTTGGCCACGTCGAGGATGAGGCCTTCTTTCTTCCACTCCAACAGATTTTTCGACGACCATACCGAGAAATCAGTTGTTTGCCAGTTCGGTTTGTCCGAGGTCGGATAGATATAGTAGGTATCGCCAAATACGCGGATAGAGGGATCGGCCGTGTAGCCTTCGAGGATCGCTGGCGGCGCGGGAACGGGCGTGACCAGCGACGCGGAGGGGGGGGCCTTTGCCAGATCTTCGGCCAGCCACGCTGGTGCGCTGAAAACCGTTCCGTGCCGCTGGCCCTGAGCCACGGCGACGTCGCCGGAAATGTCGCGCCAGTTCACCCAGTCCGTGGTCTCGAACGCGCCGTAACGTTTGTCGGCATAGTAGTCGACATAGAGCCGGACTTTTTCGCCTTCCACGCTTAGTGTGGGGCCTTCGGCGCGCTGACCGGACACCAAGGCATTGCGCATTAGTCTGTACGGACCAGTTGCAGAGTCGGCGACCGCCCAGCGGATCGCCCCCCATGCCTTGGTCGCTTGCTTGTCGCCTTCTTTGAAGACGGCAATATACCGCTGTCCGCTTTTGACGATCGTCGTGTCGATGTGATCGAAACCCGCGTCAATCAGCAGCTTGGGTTGGCTGAACGTCTCGAAATCGGTCGTAGTGACGTAGTAGGTGCGGTTGTT
Organism: Asticcacaulis excentricus CB 48; assembly: GCF_000175215.2. NCBI lineage: Bacteria > Pseudomonadati > Pseudomonadota > Alphaproteobacteria > Caulobacterales > Caulobacteraceae > Asticcacaulis > Asticcacaulis excentricus. The sequence goes on from NC_014817.1 coordinate 338,729, forward strand.
CATCCGCTCGCTGGATTTAGTCTCCGGGAAGCGACCCTCGACATCCGAGGACCAGGTGATAACATATTGCCGCGTGGCTTCGTCATAGAAGGTTTCGGGTGCCCACGCATTGTTGGTTCCCGCAACCGTCTCAAAGAACGGCAGAAATTTTTGTTCTGACCAGTGCACGAGGTCCGTGGAAGATGCATAGCCGATGCCCTTGTCCTTCCAGCCTGTGGTCCAGACCATGCGGAAGATACCGTCCGGACCACGCAGAATATGTGGATCGCGCATGAGCTTGCTGCCCACAGTGGGCTTCAGGAAGACTTTACCCATATCCGCCCAAACCTTGCCGTCGTCGCTCGACGACAGATGAAGGCCGTCGCCGCTGCCTTGAAAGGACGTGAACAGCCAGGTCTTCATCGGCCATTTGGGCTTGGCCGGTGTCGGGTTTTGAGCCGTGGCAACCGATGCACACGCCAGAAACAGACAAGTGGTGCCCATCATAAACGTCTTGGAAAAAGCGGACATATAAACTCCAGGAAAACCTTGGTTTCAGATTCTTAAGACCTCTCAACCGCGATCAAGTGGGGGATGATCGCATCGACGCACGAGAAGAATGGAAAACCTCACCCTAATTGTCTGATTTTTTCCTAGTGATAGGGTTCGCCGCTGGTTAAGTCAATTCAAGGCGATCGATGGTGGGCCTTTCAACGGCGTCGGTCCCTTGCTTTGGGTCCATGATGTTCTTCCACTGACGCTACACAACCAGTGAATCATCCTATCCCGCCAACCCCAGTGGTTTTTGCGGATGTCCAGCTGTCGAGACTCTTCACCACAGCGGAGGCCGAGCAAATGTTTCAAAATGAAACGAAATCATTGAATTTGCACACAAAATGGTCAAATATTCTGGATATCCCAACATGTGAAGCCCACATACGGACCTGCACATGTATTTTCCTAGAAAATCTCTTGCGCTCGGCGCAGCCACTATAATTTCACTGTTATCAGCCTGCGGTAGTGACGGGGATTCTTCTTCAACTACTACGGCGACTGCGACAACATCATCGAGCTCTTCGAGTTCCTCATCGAGCTCAAGCGCTTCGTCTTCATCAAGCACCGCGACAACATCTGACTGCTCTACGGTCTCGGGGCAGGGGGCAATGCTAACGTGCCTAGCTAACAACTTTCTCGCAACCTTAAGCTCAAGCCAGGTTACATCGGTGAGTTATAGTCTCACATCTTCGAATGCGACAGGTTATTGGTCGAATTTGCCAACCACTCTTGCTACACGCCACGGGGTCACTTTAGGAAGCCTGACCACTGCTCAAAAGACCGCCGCAATGGCGATGCTAAATGCCGCATTGTCGAGCTCAGGCCAAACAACCATGAGCGAGCTTCTGGCTGCGGATGACTACTTGGCGAACTACGCTTCTGGATATGGTTCTGGTCTTTACTACGTGTCCTTCCTCGGCACTCCGTCAGACTCCAGCCCCTGGATTTTGGAGTTTACCGGACACCATTACACATTTCTAGCCAGTGTGAATGGCAGCTATGTCAGCTTGACACCTAACTTTGTAGCCGTGGAGCCGGTGACTTGGACCAGTGGTACAACCACCCATACGCCAATGGCGACACGGCGCAATGCCCTTCTTGCCATGCTGACGGGCCTAAGCAGTACGGAATTGGCCACGGCCAAGCTGAGCCAAGCCTATGATGACGTTTTGGTAGGCCCTCAAAAGGATGGCAATTATCCTTCGACCAAACAAGGCATTGCGGTCTCCTCCCTGACAAGCGCTCAAAAGGAGCTCGTTAAAGCGGCGATCAAGACCTATTCAGACGATGCAAACGGTACTGGGCAGTCAGATGCCTACACGACAGAAACGGCCCTAGCGAGTACTTACATCGCCTGGGCGTCCTATTCTGACCTTTCCACCAAAGGGTCCTATGTTCGGATCGATGGCCCGAGGGTTTGGATAGAACTCAGTGTGCAAAACGGAATTGTTCTCAGCGCCAACCATTATCACAGCATTTGGCGCGACAGATCCACCGATTACGGCGGTAACTTTACATTCTAATTCCCATGAAATCCTGGATTGCTAGAGCTTTTATCTGCCTTTTCCTGTGTTGGGGGGTGGGGTTTGGTGCCGCACACGCCCACCCAATGCCGCAGTCTTCACTGGAAGTTAGAGTTTATCCTAAGTCTTGGCGGCTGAGGCTTCTCCTGCCCAGCGACCGCTTGGCGGTTGCATTGGTTCAGGCAGGCCAAATTTCAGATCCCGAACCTATCGGGAATGGTTTGAACGGCTTAACATCGGCAATAGTCCGCAGGTATGTCGAAGAGCGGATTAAGGCCAATTCCGATGATGGTAACATTTGGTCCCTGCACATAGCAGAGACCAGGCCCCCCACTCTGGAACAAAATGACTGGGTGGTAGAGGTGGACCTGATACCGCCTGCGGGAGAGACGCCAAAAGCGTTGAACCTCGAGTACGAGGTGATTGTCAAAGAGATCGCAACACACTCCGCTATCGTCTCACTCGAGGCAGATTGGTTTAAGGGGCTCCAACCTCAGTCACCGCGCATCATTGGAAGCTTGGGGGGGCAGCTTTATAAGATACGGCTCGACAGATCCGAGGGTAGTCGCTTTGCGGGCATTACAGATGTGTTCACGATGGGTTTGCGGCACATCGCTGAGGGTACTGACCACCTTCTTTTCCTCCTCGCATTGATTCTCCCTTCACCTCTTCTGGCGCAGGGGGGGCGGTGGGCTGGGTATGTTGGTGCAAAGGCAAGTTTTATAAAGCTTTTGCGTGTCATAAGCGCATTCACTATTGGCCACTCGTTGACCCTTATACTCGGATCATTTTCTGTCTTAACAGCACCTCAAAAGGCGGTTGAGGTGTTGGTCGCCTTCTCAATACTCCTGTCTGCGGCCCATGCCTGGCGCCCTGTGTTCAAGGGGCAGGATGCTTGGATTGCAGGCATATTTGGCCTGGTTCATGGCATGGCTTTTTCAACCGCAATCGCCTCCATCGGTCTCGACGTCGTTCAGAAGACTGCGGCTGTTCTAACTTTCAATTTAGGCATCGAAGCGATGCAGCTTTTTATAATCTGCCTTATCGCACCCTGTTTTATCTTTTTAGCCAAAGCAGGGTCATATCGATTGTTTCGCCTAACAGGTGCCTCCCTTGCAGCGGTTGCCTCGGTGGCTTGGGTTGCCGAGCGGCTTATGGAAGCTCCAAATGCGACTGCATCGGCAATTGATGGCGTTTTCAGTCTGGCGCCGCTTTGGCTGGCGGCCCTAACCCTTGGATCGGGCTTCGCGTTCTGGAGATACAAAGTCGGGGTGAAACGCGAGAATCGCTTATCTTAAATACATGGGATAGTAACTTCCGCTCTTAGCCCTTTGGGACCAGCCGAAAGCTTAATGTCTCCTCCGTGTGCTCGGGCGGTTGTGCGGGCACCAGTCAATCCCAAGCCGGTTCCTTCCGTCTCTTTGTGACAGCGGTAGAATGGGTCGAACACGCGCTCTAGGTCTTCCACGTGCAGGCCTGGTCCCGCGTCTTCAACAATCAGACGCCCAACTTGTTGACTGACTTCGATGCTAATGAAGGCTTCCTCACCATATTTGATGGCGTTTTCGACGACATTGTCCACCATAGATCTCAGTGCAACGCTATTGCCCTCTACGGACCAAACGGGCGGTGTCCCTAGGACGGTTATCTTACCTCCGGTCTCCGCGATGTCATCGACCGCGCACATTATCACTGAGGTCATGTCCAGAGGCTCTCGCAGACCTGTACTTTCGGCATCTTTCAGGTAGGACAAAACACCTGATATCATGAGCTCCATATGCCGGACATCATTGAGCAAGCTGTCTCTGGCCGAGGGTTCAAGCCTATCGAGTTTGAACCTCATCCTGGTCAATGGCGTCCTTAAATCATGAGATATGGCTCCAAACATGGATGTACGATCCCCAACATATCGATTTAGTCGGGTCTGCATCCTGTTAAATGCCTCAGCAGCCTGACCAATTTCGGCTGGGCCTTGAAGGGTCATCTGTGGCGCTGCCGGATTTTTGCCTAAGGTCTCTGCGGCTTCTGCAAATTTCTGGATAGGAGCGGTTATGCGGTTTGAAAAGACCCAGGCAAGAGGCGCCATGATAATCAAACCGCCTAAAATCCAGAAGAGCAAACGCCGGACCCACTCTCTTTCCGGCGCCGGTTCCACAATCACCCAGCGACCATCCGGCAACGCTCGCGCAGCGATGAACTCGGTGAAAATACCCGCCCTTGACCGTTCTAAGGGTCCGTTGGGCGGCGGCCCGCCAGACACGGGTGGAGGCGGGCCAGGTGGAAGCCCGCGAAGGCCAGTCATAGGAGTTGTCGCAGAGATCATGGCCGGGGGCGCCATATAGACCTTGAGTTTGAAATGACTGGGTGCCATTCCCGCCGTTTCGGCTATGCGTTGCGCCAATTCTGTGTCGAGGGGCGAAGGATCAGAGAGCTTAGAGGGTAGTTTCTGTTCAATGCGTTTGATGAGAGGGCGCCGCTCGTTGGTTTCAACCTGCTTTCCCAAAAGCGCATCTATGACTTCCTGCTGGTGATATTCCGGGGGAGGAAGAACCGGGGCAAATGACACGGCTAGAAGCGTTAAACCTTGCGCCACAACGATCGATAGAAGCGTCAGGCCTAATACTTGTACGCGAAGCGGAAAGCGCCTTAACTGGTAAATTTTCATGGGATCGTAACCTGACACCCGAGCCGGTAGCCCTTTCCGCGACTGGTCAAGATAATCCCGCTAGCGCCGTGGTTTTCGAACTTCTTGCGTAATCGGCTGACCACGATATCTGTCGCACGTCCCATTCCGTCGTCAGCCACCTGCAGCCGTTCACGAGACACGGTTCCGTCTGCAGAGACAAGAAGTGCGCTCAGTAGATGACATTCTCCCATGGTAAGGGCAATAACCACGCCGGAGGGGCTTAGCAGCCGCCTTTTCCCCGCTTCATAAGTGAACCCAGCGAAACGATAGATGCCGTCATCTCGTGAAGATCCTTGCCTAAGGGCGCTATGCCGCCGGATCATCGCTTTGATCCGTGCCAGCAATTCGCGGGGGCTAAAGGGCTTAGGAAGGTAGTCATCTGCCCCGAGTTCAAGTCCAATAATGCGATCTGTTTCCTCACCCGCGGCACTCACAACGAGGATGCCGGGTCTTAATCGGGCATCTAAACGCCTGCAGACCGAAAGTCCGCCTTCGCCGGGTAGGCCGAGGTCGAGTACGATGACGTCCACATTTTGCTCCGCGAGGATCTGATCAAGCGCTTGAGCGTCGGGGGCCCGAATAACGCTATACCCATTATCTTCGAGATAGAGAGCCATTTGCTGGCGTAACTCATCATCGTCTTCAACAACTAATATATTATTTTTACTCATTTTTCGTGTCTAGGCAGTGGCGGATCGAAGCTCGACCTCGAATGCGGCGGTCTGAAAGGCGATAACTATAATGACGACGCGAGCGCCGATTTCGTACACTAATTCATTTATCGGCTTTTGCACTGCCAATTCTGATAACAACGAACAGACGGCTGCCGACGTTGCCCCTTGGGCCCAATGACCTAGACCGCATGACCCACCACTTCAGCATCCTTGAGATGAATGGCGAAGGCTACCGTCTGGCTCATAGCCGCGCCCCAAGTCAGCCCAACTCCCTAAGCCCAAAAACAGACCGCGCGAGTATCCTTGCCCGAAAACCACGCATGCTTGTCGGTGTCGCGCTACCCGAAGGAGCTGTCGGGCGGGATGCGTCAGCGCGTCGGTCTGGCGCGAGCTCTGGTCGTCGATCCGGATATCCTGCTGATGGATGAGCCCTTTTCGGCGCTGGAGGTCCTGACGGCAGAAACCCTGCGCACCGATCTGCTCGACCTGTGGTTCGAAGGGTGCACGCCGCTCAAGTCGATCCTGATTGTGACGCACAATATCGAAGAAGCTGTGCGGAAGTGTGACCGCATCCTTGTCTTTTCGTCCAATCCGGGGCGGGCGGTAGCCGGAATCACCGTCGATCTGCCGCAGCCGCGCGACCGTCTGGACCCGGCCTTTCGTGCGGTGATCGAAGACATCTACCGCCGCATGACCACACGCACGCCCAAGGCTCCGGTGCAGGAAGGCCTGTTTGCGGGCATGGGCATGGCCATGGTCCTGCCGCGCGTTTCGACCGCAATTCTGGCCGGTTTGACGGAGGCGCTGGCCGGGTCGGCCTATGCCGGCAAGGCGGACCTGCCGGCCCTGGCGGCTGAGCTTCAGTACGAGGCTGATGAACTCTTCCCTATCGCCGAAGTGCTGCAACTGCTGCGCTTTGCCGAACTAGAAGGCGGCGACCTTTTACTGCTGCCTGCCGCTCAGGCCTTTGTCGAGGCCGATGTTGACGGCCGCAAACACCTGTTCCGCCAGCAGCTTTTGACCCATGTGCCGCTGGCCACCTATATCCGCCATGCATTGGAAACCGGCGGCGAGGCGGCGTTGAGTGCGCAGCGCGTACGCGACCAATTGGAAACCCTCATGTCCGAAACCTTCGCGCAGCAAACCCTGCGTTCGGTCGTGCAGTGGGGCCGCTATGCGGAAGCCTTCGACTATGACGAAAAGGTCGATCGTTTCAGCCTTGAGGACGTAGTGTAAGCCGTTTAGGGAGGGGGCTCATCTCTTAGATACAGGAGTCCCCCTCATGGCCTTGACCCTCTACGGCATCAAAAACTGCGATACGATGAAGAAGGCGCGGGTATGGCTGGAAGGGCAGGGGCAGGCCTATGCCTTTCACGACTATAAGGTCGCGGGAATAGATGAGGCGCATCTGAAGGACTGGTCTTCGAAGGTTGGCTGGCAGGTTCTGCTCAACAAGGCGGGCACGACCTTTAAGGCTTTGCCCGAGGCCGACAAGGCCGACATTGATGAGGCCAAGGCCATCCGCCTGATTCTATCCAACCCGTCGATGATCAAACGCCCAGTGCTGGACAAGGACGGTATAATCACCGTCGGCTTCAAGCCTGAGCTCTATGCGGCCTTGTTTGCGTGAGTTCAGAGGAGCGCGTGCCTCTCGGTCGAATGAATTTTATTTAATACTTATCTGTGCATCCAAATGGCCCTGTCCGTGCCTCTTATCCTACAGAGGCGGATTTTCGCCTGACACTTTCTCAAGGGAGATCGTTACATGCACGGTTTCGAAGCGGCACTTCTCATCCCCATCATCTCTATCCTGATGCCTATTTTTATCGTCGGCATCGTGATGTACTTCCGCGCCAAGGACCGGGCCGAGGTGCAGAAGACCATCCGTATGGCCATTGAAAAGGGTCAGCCCCTGCCGCCGGAATATCTGGACAGCCTGCAAAAGTCCGGCGCGTCGATTGGCAAGATGAAAACGCCGGTCAACGACATTCGCTCCGGTCTGATCCTGATGGCCGTGGCCCTGGGTCTGGTGGTCATGGACTATGTCGGCAATGACTACACGTTTGAGACCTTGTCCGGCATTGCGGCCATTCCGGGCTTTATCGGCGTCGCCCTGCTGATCATGGGCATTGTCGGTCTGAACAATCAGAAGAAGTCCTGAGCCGTAACGCTTTCAGAATCGACCCGCCATGTCCGCCCCTTCCACCGCTGCCGGTTACCGACATCTGAGCGATCATGACCTGATCGCTCAGGCGGTGCTGGGCGTGTCCGACGCGTTCGGTGAGCTGGTACGACGCCACTCGGCGGCCCTGCGCACGCACCTGCGGCGCATGGGGGCGCAAGGCGCCGATGCCGACGACATGGCGCAGGAGGCCTTTATCACGGCCTATGAGCGACTGACAGAGTACAGGGCCGATGGTCCGTTTCTCAACTGGCTCAAAATGATCGCCGCCCGCCGCTATCTACGCAAGGTTAAGGCAACACAGAAATACCTGCTGGTCGATGATGTAGCCCCTTATGAGTCCGCGCCGGACCTGCATCAGGCCGGCCAGAACGAGGGCGCGGCGCGTGATCTGGACGGGGCCTTGTCGCGGCTGAAACCGGCGGAGCGCCTGTGCGTCACGCTGAATATTTCCGGCGGGCTCAGCCATCAGGACGTGTCTAACGAGACAGGCCTGCCGCTGGGGACGGTTAAGAGCCATATAAAGCGCGGACTGACGCAACTGAGGGCGATGATGGACATGGCTGAGGCCGTGCCCGCTGTTATCGAGAGGTGATGTCATGAAGGATGAAGACCTTTACCATCTGTTCCAGACGCCGATGCGCTTCGATGACGAACCGGTGTTTCAGGATCGGGTAATGCGCCGTCTGGGTGCCAAAAACTGGCTGCGGCAGGGCCTTATCGCGCTGGCCGGTTTACTGGGTGGCCTCTATGCCCTGACCCAACTGGTGCGTCTGCCCGGCCTGTCGTCTACGGCACAGGCTGCCACACGCCCGGCCGCTACCCCGGACGCCACCTTTGAAGCCAGCCTTGGCTTCGGGCGCGAACTGCTGGAAAACGTCGCCAATGCAGTGGCGCTAGCCTTAAGCAAGTCCACCGATTATTTGGCCTTCGCTCAGTCGCCCCTCTTTTTTTGGATCAGCTTTTCGCTATGTATGAGCATTGTCGGCCTGTACCTCGTCAACATGCGTGAAGAGGGGATATAGGCCCACTCCCTGCCGGTCCTCCCGGCTGAGCGAAAGGTGCCTTCAAGGTGAGCAGCCATACCCCATCCCCCGTCAAGCGTCTGACCGCGCCGGAAATCTATGCGCGCAAGGGCGGGACGCCTCTGGTCAGCCTAACGGCCTATGACGCGCCGATGGCGGAAATTCTTGACGATCATTGTGACATCCTGCTGGTCGGCGACAGCGTCGGCATGGTGGTGCATGGACTGCCCAATACGATCGGCGTGACGATGGAGATGATGATTTTGCATGGTCAGGCGGTGATGCGGGGGGCCAGACGCGCCTTCGTTGTCGTCGATATGCCGTTCGGTTCCTATGAGGGCGAACCGGAAGTGGCCTTTGCCAATGCGGCTCGCCTGCTGAAAGAAACCGGTGCACAGGCGGTAAAGGTCGAAAGCGGGCCGACCGTTGCCCGCACCATCGCCTATCTGACGCAGCGCGGTATCCCGGTCATGGGGCATATTGGCTTGCGCCCGCAGGCGGTCAATGTCGATGGGGGGTTCCGCGCCAAGGGCCGCACCCCCGAAGAACGCGAAAAAGTCCTTCAGGAAGCCCGCGATACCGACGCGGCCGGGGCTTTTGCCATCGTGATCGAGGGCGTGGCGGCTGATCTGGCCGGAGAGATTACGGCGGCGGTCAAGGCGCCGACCATTGGCATCGGGGCCTCGGCGGCCTGTGACGGGCAGATACTGGTGGTGGATGACATGCTGGGGCAGTTCGACTGGTCCCCCAAATTTGTGCGCCGCTATGCGGCCTTGCGCGAAACCATCAGTGAGGCCGCCGCGGCTTACGCCAAAGATGTCAAAAGCCGCGACTTTCCGGCCCCACAAGAGACATATTTTGCGAAGTAGAATGACAACCCTGATGGGGCGTCATTAATGATCATTGCGCATCCGGCCTGTTGCGGCTAGGTTCGCGCCAGATTTACCGGTGACCGCCGCGCTGCGGTCCCGTCAGTGTGTTCTGAGACAAGGAATAAACGTGAGCGATATTTTCGAGGAAGCCGAAGAAGGTCTGCGTCAGGACCGTTGGGCCGCCATCGCAAAAAAGAGCGCCCCTTTCGTAGGAGGTGCACTGGCTGTTGCGCTGATCGGGGCGCTGGGCTTCTGGGGCTATACGTCGTGGGACGCTTCACGCGTGAGCAAGGCGTCTGAGGCCTATGTGGCCGCTCAGGAAGCCCTGACCAAGAATGATAAGGCGGCGGCAAAGGCCGATTTCCAGAAGGTCGTGGACGCGGGTGCGCCGGGCTATAAGGCACTGGCCTTGTCGCAACTGGCCGGGCTGGCCGTCGAGGACAACAAGACCGATGAAGCCGTTAAGCTTCTGGAAGAGGCGTCGAAGACCTCTTCTGATCCGCTGATTGCCGATCTGGCCACGCTAAAGGCCACCTTCCTCATCATGGACAAGGCGTCGTTCGAGGACGTCGAGAAGCGCCTGACGCCGCTGACCAAGGAAGGCCGTCCCTACGCGCCTCTGGCCAAGGAAGCGCTGGCGATGGCCAAGATCCAGAAGGGCGACATTCAGGGGGCGCGCGGCGACCTTCAGGCGCTGGCCTTCTCGCTGGATGCCTCTGATCCGCTCAAGCAACGCGCCCAGATGGCGGTGGCCCTGATCGACTCCGGCGGGGCCGAAGTGGCGCGTCAGGCGATCAAGCTGCCAGAAGTGAAGGCGCAGCCGCAGATGGCCGCGCCGCTCAGCCTGCCGCAACAGTAACCTACACACCCGACTAACTTCGCCTTGATGAGAAAGCCCTGATGACGGCAAAGACTTCCCACCATACCGGTCGTATCCTGACCGCCACGGCTATGGCGCTGGTGCTGGGCGCGGGGCTTTCGGGCTGCTCGACCATCCAAAACCTCAATCCGCTCAAAAAAGAAGAGCCGAAAGAGGTCGCCACGCAGGGCGAGCGCATCTCTATCGTCGCTTTTGAACAGAAGGTGCAGCCGTCCGACCGTCTGGCGGGGCAGGACTTCTACCTGCCGTCGCCGCAACCGGTCGCCGACTGGCCCTTCGCCAGCGGCCCGACAACGACGGTCGAGCACGCCGCCGCAGCTGAGCAGTTCAAAATTGCCTGGTCGAAATCCGTCGGGGCGGGTTCGTCACGTACTGCTCAGGTCGTCGCCTCGCCAGTATCGGATGGCAAGCTGATCTACGCCATGGACGGCGAAGCGCGTATCCGCGCGTTTGACGTGAATTCGGGCAACGAAGTGTGGACGCGTAACCTCAATCCGGACATCCGCCGCGACAAGGATGCCTTTGGCGGTGGTCTGGCCGTTTCGGCTGGCAAACTATTTGTGACCTCCGGCTTCCGTCTGGCCGCCGCGCTTGATGCCGCCTCGGGTGAGGTGTTGTGGACCAAAACCTTCGACAGCCCGCTGCGCGCCGCGCCGGCCGTCAACGGCAATGTGGTGGTCTTCAGTGACGTCGATAACCAGATGATCGCGCTGAACAAGGAAACGGGGGAACCCGCTTGGACCTATCAGGCACTGGTCGAACCGGCACGCATCCTGCGTACAACCTCTCCGGCGATCTATGAGAACCTGTTTATCGCGCCGTTTTCGTCGGGCGAACTGGTCGGTATTGATGCCAATAGCGGTCAGCAGGTGTGGAACCAGACTCTGGCCCAATCAACGCGCACCAACGCCCTGTCGGAAATTCGCGACATTTCCGGTCGCCCACTGGTCGCCAACAATCTCGTCTATGCTGCCAGCCATTCGGGCGTCTTCTCGGCGCTGGATGCCAAGTCGGGTCAGCGTCGCTGGTCAGTCAGCGCCGACTCCACCAATGCTCCATGGGTGGCCGGCGATGCCGTCTATCTGTCGACGCTTCAAAGTGAGCTGATGGCCGCCAATGCCGCTTCGGGTCAGGTCTACTGGCTAGTCGATCTCAATCAGGGTCGCGCCAAGACCAAGAAAAGCTTCTTCGGAATGGGCGGTGAAAAGAAGGTCAAGAACCTGCCGGTGTGGACTGGCCCGATTCTGGCCTCCAACCGCCTGATTATGGTCAATTCCGAAGGCGAGATGGTCGCTTTCGACCCCAAGACCGGGACGCGCAAGGAGACGCTGAAACTGGGTGATGCGGCCTATCTGGCTCCAATCGTGGTGGGGGACAAGCTGTTTGTCCTGACCGACAAGGCGCAGCTGATCGCCGTTCAGTAATTTAACCCAAAGCTAGGAACATTCGGATGCAGGAGGCCAGCCTCCTGCATCTTTTCTTTTTTTTACACAGTATCTCCTGTAATAACCTCTGCATGACCTTAAAAATCGCCATTGTCGGCCGTCCGAACGTCGGCAAATCCACCCTGTTCAACCGCCTCGCTGGCAAGAAACTGGCCATTGTCGATGACCAGCCCGGCGTGACGCGCGACCGCCGCTACGCTTCGGGCCACATCGGCGACATTGATCTCGACCTCATCGACACCGCCGGTTTTGAGGACGTCGCTGACACCTCGCTGGAAGCGCGGATGCGCCAGCAGACTGAGAAAGCCATCGAGGAATGCGACGTCGCCCTGTTCGTCATGGACGCCCGCGAAGGCGTTGTGCCACTCGATCGCATCTTTGCTGACATCCTGCGCTTCAAGGATAAGCCGGTCATCCTGATCGCCAACAAGGCCGAGGGCCACGCCGGTTTTGCCGGCGCCGAAGAGGCGCACGTTTTGGGCTTCGGCGCGCCGCTGCACCTGTCGGCGGAACATGGTGAGGGGATTTCCGAGCTCTATGAGGCGCTGGAAAAGTACCGCCAACTGATCGAGGGCGATTTCATTGCCGATGAGGACGAAGACGAGGATGAGGACACCAAGCCCGTCCGCATCGCCATCATCGGGCGTCCCAATGCCGGTAAATCGACTCTGATCAACCGGCTGCTGGGCGAAGACCGCCTGCTGACCGGGCCAGAGGCGGGTATTACCCGCGACTCGATCTCGGTCGATTGGGAGTATGAAGGGCGAAAGATCCGCCTCGTCGATACGGCGGGTCTGCGGCGCAAGGCGCGCGTGCAGGAAAAGCTGGAAAAGCTTTCGACCGCTGACACCATCCGCGCCATCACCTTTGCCGAGGTGGTGATCCTGGTCATGGATCAGGAAAATGCCTTTGAAACACAGGACCTTCAGATCGCCGATCTTGTCGAACGTGAAGGCCGGGCTCTGATCTACGTCATCTCCAAATGGGATACGGTCGAAGAGCCGCAGGCGCGCCTGCACGAACTGAGCGAGATCGCCGAGCGCATGTTGCCGCAACTGCGCGGGGCCCCGTTCGTGGCCTTGTCGGCGCTGAACGGGCGTGGTCTCGATCGCCTGATGCCCGCGGTGCTCAAGGCCTATCGCAACTGGTCGGCCAAGGTGAAGACGCGCGACCTCAATGATTGGCTGAAACTGGCCATTCAGCGTCACCCACCCCCCGCTGTAGATGGTAAGCGCATAAAGCCGAAATACATGGCGCAGACCAAGGGGCGTCCGCCCACCTTCGTGCTGTTCGCCAGCCGCGCCTATGCCATGCCGGCTCACTATCAACGCTATCTAATCAACAGCTTGCGTGAATCTTTTGATATGCCGGGCGTGCCCATTCGACTGAGCGTCAAGGCCAATGCCGGGGTCAATCCCTTCGATGAAGGCGGCAGCAAGGACACCAGCGGTCCGCCGCGCGTCCGTGCCAAGCCAAAGGTCAAGCCGGGCGAAAAGCCAGCCCACCCCAACCGCGTCAAGCAAAAGCCCAAGGGCATGCCCGCGACGCCCAAGGTGGTGGTGAAGGCGCGCACCTCGCGCAGCCTTGGGCCTTCAACCAAGCCCGGTGCTGCCGCCCCCGGTGGTCGCAGCAAGCCCGCAGGCAAGGGTAAGCGCTAAGTGGGAGGCCTTTCAGGGGCGACGGCTTCCGACCATTCATGGGTACTTTGAGGATCCGTCCGTGCCTAATGGTCGGCCTGAGCGCATAGTCTTCGCTTGTGACGATGTAGGCCTATCTCTAAGTGTTGACCCGGGTACGGACCTGTTAAGTGTCTAACAAACGCAAATCGAACCTCTGCCGCAATGCCCCCCCCGGTGCCTGCGCTAGACTTGTGCATGCGGCAGGAATTGGGTTGCAGAAAACTATCTGGATACAATGACCTGTTTCTGGTTAGCTTTCCCAACTCAGGTCAGCCGGGAGAAGCTCTTACTCCGCCCATAGGCTTTATCGCAGAAGTTTCAGTGATAGGCATTTTCAGGCTGTCAGCCTTGCTCTGAAACCTGGCGTCCTCAAAAGCTTCCGGTGCCGCTGAACAGGGTGCGGGTTTCGCCGCCTATCCAGATATTGTTTTCGCCTTGCGACACGTGGATGCGCCCGGCGCGGCCCAGCCTCGTCCCCTGAGCCGCCACATAGGGCGCGGTGGCACGACCATCGGCTAGCAGGCACTGGGCGACCGAGGCATTGAGAGAGCCCGTCACCGGGTCTTCGATAATGCCGCCCGTGGCGTCGCTGAACAGGGCACGGATTTCAAAGGCCGTTTCGTGACCCGTCGGATGCGCGCCGACCAGACCGATTTCAACGCGGCGATCCAGATAACGCAACGGATCGACGGCGAGCACGGCGTCGGCCGAGGCCAGTTCCACCAGCACCCAGCCGGGGCCGTTGTCGGCCCATTCGACGCTGACGATGTCGTTCGGTTCGATGCGCAGCACCTCGATAATTTCGGACCGTTTGGCCGCATCGACCGGGCCCTTGCGTACCAGTGGCGGCGCGGCAAAAGCCGGTCGGTCGCCGTCAAAGCGCACGTGGACCAGACCGACTGCGCATTGCTGAACCACCTCGGTCTTGTCCGAACCGGCAGCCAGACGCCACGCATGGGCTGAGCCCAGCGTCGGATGACCAGCGAATGGCAGTTCACGGTCCAGCGTAAAGATACGCACGCGGTAATCGGCGCCGGGCGTATCTGGCGGTAGCAGGAAGGTCGTTTCCGACAGGTTGAACCAGCGCGTGATGCGTTGCATATCTTCGGTCGTCAGGCCCTTTGAGTCGAGCACCACGGCCACCGGATTGCCGCTGAACGGCCCGGAATGGAAGACATCGACCAACTGGAAACGGCGCGCGCTCATAATTGCCCCAACAATCTACCCAGTTTGCGGATCAGCTCGTCGATCTCGGCTTCCGTTACGTCCAGCGGCGGGCGGAAGCGGATCGAGTCGGTGCCCGCCCCAAGCAGCAACAGCTTCTCCTGTTCCAGTGCCATGTCGATCAGACGCCCCTTGTTCGGTGCGTAGAGTAGGCTGAACCCCTGATAGAGGCCAAGTCCACGCACATTGCCTATCGTGTCGGGATATTTTTCAACGAGTGTGTTCAGCCCGCCAAAGAGGCGCGCGCCTTTGCTTTCGACGCTTTGCAGCAGGCCTTCGTCCTCGACGATCTGCCATTCTTCGCAAAAGCGCACCATATCGGACAAGGTGCCGCCCCAGGTCGAGTCAAGGACGCCAATATCTTCCATCGAATTGAGCATGTAGACGACGCCATTGCCGAACTTTTTGGCCGTGGCCACGGCCTGCGGCGGGTGGGGGACGTCAAACAGGTCGATGGAAAAGACCTCACCCGTCTGTCCGCCGGAGGTTTGGACCTCATCCAGCCCCCAGGCAATGCCGTGGTGGTGGCACAGGCGCGAGAGCTCCTGATAGAAGCGCGGTAGGGCCAGACGATGGCCGCCCGCCCCCTGAAGCGGCTCAAGAATGACGCCGGCGATTTCATCGCGATAGGTGGACATCAAATAGTCGAGCGTCGCCAGGCACTTATCGACTTCGCGCTGGTTGTCGGCTTCACGGCGACGGCTGTCATATTCGGGGAAGGGAACCTGAAGATTGCCCTGAATCAAGCCCTGATAGTCGCGCGTGGCGATGGGGTCGTTCGACAGCTTGGTGATATTGAGCGCATAGACGGTGCGACCGTGGAAGGCCTGTTCAAAATAGATGAAGCGGTGGTTGAGGACCGACTTGCCCTGCGCCTGCATCTTTTTGTGGTGGAGATTGATAAGATATTTCATCATATTCTCAACCGCTTCGGCGCCGGAATTGACCGCATAGACTTCGACGCGCTCCCCCCTCATGCACTTGGGGCGCAGCGCGTGCAGCAGGCGGTAATAGTCGAGACATTCGCGCGTCAGGAAGTCCGGATTAGCCATCTTGGTATTGGCCGCCACCACTAGCCGGCGCACGTAGTCGGGCTCATAGAGGCGCGGGTGGTTATAGCCGATCAGGCGCGACCCATAGAGACCGCACCAGTCGGTGATGCGGTCACCATCTACGGTTGCCAGCTCAAGACCGCGCGACGCTTCCAGATCGACGACGAACGGATAGGGCTCGGCGATGACGTACTGGGAAAGTTCGTCGAGAAGTGCGCCGCTGCCGGGTTTTGGGAAGGTGAGGTCGGGAGTGAGCGAGGCCTGGGTCATGAGTTTATTTGACCCAAATCCCGCAAAAAGTGAACCTGAAACCTTTGTTTTTCTAGAAAAATCTTGGTGGGTTATGCGTCTTTGGAATGAGCCCATTCCCGGAAGTGGATCGTCTCCAGCGCCGGCACGCGATCGGCGCTCGCCAGTTCGACCATCAGCGGGATGATCTCTTCGGGCCGCGGCAGGGTTTCAGGGTCTTCACCTGGAAACGCCTCGGCGCGCATCCGCGTGCGCATAGCCCCCGGATTGACAAGTGCGCAGCGGATAGAGGTTACTTCCATTTCGTCGGCCCAGGTGCGCACCAGCGCCTCCATCCCGGCTTTCGAGGCGGCATAGGCTCCCCAGAAGGCGCGAGCGTTTGAGGCGGCCCCCGACGAAACGAAGATGGCGCGCGCTGCATCCGACAGCTTCATCACCGGCTCAAGCTGACGGATCAAGCGGTAGGTGGCGTTGAGATTCAGAGTGATAACGCGATTGAAGTCCTTGGGCTCATAATGGGAAACGGGGGTGAGCGACCCTAACGTCGCCGCCGCATGGACGAAGATGTCAAGCTTCTTGAACCGCTCATAGATAGCCCCGCCAATGCGCTCTAGTGCCGCCCCGTCGGCGAGATCGAAGGGAATCAGGGTGGCGTGACGACCGGTTTCGGCAAAGATTTGATCATCCAGATCTTCGAGCGCGCCTGTTGTGCGGGCACAGGCGATAACGTGCGCGCCGGATCGCGCCAGGCCCAGCGCGGTCGCCCGGCCTATGCCGCGCGACGCGCCGGTGATCAGGGCGATACGCCCCTGAAAAAGGGTATCCGTCATCGCCCCGTCCTTCTTATTTTTTAGTGTGTATTGGCCAGAAGCGATAATTGCTGACCGCTGGCTTCGGCTTCGGCGGCGATCTCCTTGTCCGTCAGACGGGTGGGGTAGTCGCCGGTGAAATAGTGGTCGGTATATTGCGGCTGATCGTTGTTGCGACCGTCGTGGCCCATCGCCTTGTACAGCCCATCGACCGAGAGGAAGCCGAGGCTATCACATTCCAGCATCTGACGCATTTCCTCGATGGAATGTTGTGCCGCCAATAGTTTGGCGCGGTCGGGCATGTCGATGCCGTAATAGTCGGGCCACAGGATGGGTGGAGAGGCCGAACGCAGATGAACCTCCTTGGCGCCGGCAGCGCGCACCATCCGAACAATCTTCACCGAAGTGGTGCCGCGCACAATGGAATCGTCAATCAGGATGACTTTCTTGCCTTCCAGTACGACGCGGTTGGGGGAATGCTTCTTGCGCACCCCCAGATCACGGATGTTCTGGGTCGGCTGGATGAAGGTGCGTCCGACATAGTGGTTGCGGATGATACCCAGTTCGAACGGCAAGCCTGATTCCTCGGAAAAGCCCAGCGACGCCGGCACACCGGAATCCGGTACCGGCACGACGATATCGGCATCGGCGGGGTGCTCAATGGCTAGCTGGCGCCCCATCGCCTTGCGCACTTCGTAGATTGACTTGCCATTCACTACAGAATCTGGTCGGGCGAAATAGACGTATTCGAAGAGACAGGGACGGGCGGCCTTGCGCTCAAACGGCTTGAACGATTTTAGACCGTCCTCGTCGATTTGCACCACTTCGCCGTGTTCGACATCGCGCACGAAAACCGCGCCGATCATGTCCAGCGCGCAGGTCTCCGAAGCCAGAACATAGGCGTGGCCCAGTTTGCCGATCACCAGCGGGCGGATGCCCAGCGGGTCGCGCGCCCCGATCATGCCCTTGCGCGTAATAGCGACCAGCGCATAGCCGCCTTCGATATCGCGCAGGGTGTCGATGAAGCGGTCGATGATCTTGATGCTGCGCGAGCGCGCGATCAGGTGCAAAATGACTTCTGAGTCCGAGGTGGACTGGAAGATCGCGCCTTCAGCAACCAGCTTCGTGCGCAGGAACATGAAGTTGGTCAGGTTACCATTGTGCGCAATGGCGATGCCGCCCGAATCGAGATCGGCGAACATGGGCTGCACGTTCCGCAGATGCGATCCGCCGGCGGTGGAGTAGCGCGTATGCCCGATGGAGGCGTGGCCTTGTAGGCGCTTGATCAGGTCGGCATCGGTGAATACGTCGCTGACCAGACCGTGCGAGCGTTCGGTGTAAAAGCGGCGGCCGTCGCACGAGGCGATACCGCAGGCCTCCTGTCCGCGGTGTTGCAGGGCGTGCAACCCCAGCGCGGTGACTGCCGAAGCGTCCTCCATGCCGTAGATGCCGAACACGCCGCATTCAAGGCGCAGGCTGTCGTCGTCGGGATCGCGTGAGACGAAGCTATCCGACAGTTCCGAGGGCGAGGTCAGCATGGCGATACCTTTGTGGCCGGTTACGGCCTGACGCGAGACAGGGGAGGAGCTGCCTCCATATAGTCGGTATAAGGAGAAATGGAAGCCCCGGTGACGTCCCGCAGTCCCATATCACCCTATTGGTTGGGCGACGCCACGCTGTCGGCATATTTCGCCCAGGACGGCGCGACCGACACAATGGCCTTGGCGCACTGTACGCTCAAAGGATAGACCTTGGCTTCGGTGAACCAGTCGGGCTTTCCTTTAGGCAGTACGACTGAAAAAAGCAAATGGATAAAGCCCAGAATAGCCAGGGCCCGCAATACGCCAAAGGCCACTCCAAGGGTGCGGTCGGCATAGCCCATCATCTGCTGCTTGTTAACCTTCTCCGACAGTGAATTGCCGAGCGCCCGGATGCCAAAATAAGCAGAGATAAACACCACAATGATCACCGCCAGCGCGAACATCTCACCCAGATGGAAGGTCGATTGCAACCACGGCGCCAACCAGATGGCGATCAGTATGGCGAGAATGAAGGACGCTGTGCCGACGATTTCGCGCGTCGCGCCGCGTGTAAAACCGGACAGGCAGGAAAACAGTAATATGCCCAGAAAGATCAGATCGTAGCCTTGCATGTGCGTCCCCTCACAATGGCTTTAAACCCGTACCGGCGTTACCGGAGATTATTACCCATTCTGGCCTTTTTTATAAAAAAGCGATAGTCCTGTTTTAACCCTCATGCCGAAAAGTGGATGCCACCTTTTGGAAATACATGAGGCCTTACAAAAAATTAGAGTCATGCGTCGCCTCGACTGAGCCGACGAAGGCTCTAACTGTTGAGGTCGAAGGCGCTCATCGCATTGACCAGATGCGAGTAGGTTTTTACCTCGAACGGCGCATTTTCCTGAGCCGCGACGGGGGCAATGGCGTTGGAAAAGCCTAGTTTAAGGGCCTCCTTCATGCGCGCTTCCATGCGCGATACGCCGCGCAGCTCGCCCGACAGGCTGATTTCTCCGAAGATAACCGACGCCTTGGGCAGGGGTTGATCGAGCAGGGCGGAGACCAGCGCCATAGCTGCCGCAAGATCGGCGGCGGGTTCGTTTATCTTCAGCCCGCCGGCGACATTGAGATAGACGTCCTTGCCGCCGAAGCCCAAGCCGCAGCGTGATTCGAGCACGGCCAGTATCATGGCCAGACGTCCGGAGTCCCACCCCACCACGGCGCGGCGCGGCGTGCCTAATGCCGACGGGGCCACGAGCGCCTGAATTTCGACCAGCACCGGACGCGAACCTTCGATCCCTGCGAACACCGCCGACCCCGATGAGCGCTCGTCATTGTCGCCGAGAAACAGGGCCGAGGGGTTGGGCACTTCGCGCAAACCGCCGTCGCCCATTTCAAACACGCCGATCTCATCGGTGGCCCCGAAACGGTTTTTGGAGCCGCGTAGGATGCGGAACGGATAGCCGCGCTCACCCTCAAACGATAACACGGCATCGACCATGTGTTCGACGACGCGCGGCCCGGCGATCTGGCCTTCCTTAGTGACGTGCCCGACAAGGATCATGGCGATGCGGTTCTTTTTGGCCAGTCTCACCAGTTCCCCGGCGCAGGCCCGTACCTGCGATACCGAGCCCTGTGCGGCGTCGATGGCGTCCGACCACAGGGTCTGGATGGAATCGATGATGACGAGGTCGTAGGTATCGCGTTTCAACGCATCGAGAATGGTGCGCAGCGAGGTTTCAGCGGCCAGATCGACACGGGCCTTGCTGACCCCCATGCGTGAGGCGCGCCCGCGAACCTGCTCAACGGCTTCTTCGCCCGAAATATAGGCGACCTTGAGCCCGCGCAGCGCCGCATGGGCAGTGACCTGCAACAACAGGGTCGATTTGCCGACGCCCGGATCGCCAGCCAGCAGGATGGCCGAGCCCGGGACAATGCCGCCGCCGCACACACGGTCGAATTCCTCGATACCGGTCACCATGCGCTGCGGCGCCTCGTCGGGCGCATCAAGAGTTTCAAAGTTGAGCTTTGAAAGCCTTGAGATTTTCGAAGGCGAGGTTTCAGGTCTCAGACTGCCAGGCGGTGCGGAAGAGGTCTCTTGCACGAGCGTGTTCCAGCTCAGGCACCCCGAACACTGACCCGCCCATTTGGTGTGGGTCATCCCGCAGGACTGACAGACAAAGACGGCCTGAGCCTTGGACATGATTCGCTCGCGTAAAGGGTTTTATGCTGCGCAACCGATAGCTTGAGCGGTTGCAAAAATCCAGAACAAATTGTGAACTTGCGTGCTGGGAAATATTCGCCACAGAGGCACACAGATCGCCTCAGCGTGTGGCTGGTAACATGAATTTCAACCCACAGATTATATAGATTACACAGTTTGCGTCGTTTCAATCGGGCGCCCAAAGCGGTGAAGGCTAGATGGCCCGAAGCGTCAATCTGTGAAATCTGTGATTCCTAAATACCTGTGTGACCATCTATGGACAAAATCAACACTCCGCTACGCCTTGCTACTTCACCGGCCCTGACGCGCCAGCTTTGCCCCGCTCTCAGATAGCGAAGCGATAGAGCAAGAAAATCGGCAGATTGGCTGGCTAGTTACCCCACTCTACTCGTAGGTGCTGTACCGGTCCTGCCGCGCCAGATTGCCAAACCGCGTTACGTTTTCGTCGAACGACAGGCGTACCGTTCCGATGGGACCGTGACGCTGCTTGCCGATGATGACTTCGGCCGTGCCGCGCAGCTTGTCCATATCTTCCTGCCATTGCAGGTGCTCAGGCGTACCTTCCTTGGGTTCGGCGCGGCCCAGATAATAGCTTTCGCGATAGACGAACATGACGATGTCGGCGTCCTGTTCGATCGAGCCGGATTCGCGCAGGTCCGACAGTTGCGGGCGCTTGTCGTCGCGGCTTTCGACTTGACGCGAGAGCTGCGACAGGGCGATGACCGGCACCTGAAGCTCCTTGGCCAGCGACTTCAAACCCATAGTGATGGTCGAAATTTCCTGCACGCGGTTCATATTGCTGTCGCCCGTGGTGACCAGTTGCAGGTAGTCAACCACGATAAGGTCGAGGCCGGCCGTGCGTTTCAGGCGACGGGCGCGGGCGGTCAACTTGGCAAGGCTGAGACCGCCGGTATCGTCAATATACAGCGGATAGGAGGCGATCTCCATGGCCGCGTCCTTGAGCCGTCCGAATTCCACAGCGTCAATTTCCCCCTTGCGGAGACGGTCGGAGGAAACGCCGGAGGCATCGGCCAGAAGACGGGTCGCGAGCTGATCTGCCGACATTTCGAGCGAGTAGAACGCGACCACGCCGCCATCGACTGTCTTGCGCGTGCCGTCGGGTTGAATCTCGAAGCGGAATTTCTTGGCCACGTTCATGGCGATATTGGTGGCCAGGGCCGTCTTCCCCATCGAGGGGCGCCCGGCTAGGATCAGCAGGTCCGACTTGTGCAGGCCACCGATTTGCCGGTCGAGGTCGTCCAGGCGGGTGGCCAGCCCGGACAAGCCGCCGTCGCGGTGGAAGGCTTCTTCGGCATTGGAAATGGCCCCCGTCACGGCTTCGGAGAAGGTCTTGAAGCCGGTCGAAGAAGTGCCCTTTTCGGCCATCTCATAAAGTTGAGCTTCAGCGCGCTCGATCTGCTCGCGGCCATTGCCTTCCTGCGTAGCCGAGCGGGCGATTTCGCCGCCGAGACGGATTAGGTCGCGGCGCAGCGCCAGATCATAGATGACGCGCGCATAGTCCGAGGCATTTGCCGAAGGCGGGGCACGATCGACCAGATCGGCCAGGTAGCGAATACCCCCCAGATCATTGAAGGCCTGATCGGTCTTGAACTTGTCGAGCAGCACGATGGGCTCAGCAAGATGCCCGATGCGGATCTGCTCTTCGATGGTGGCAAATAGCTTCTGGTGGAATGGCTCGTAAAAATGCCGGGCGCTCAGGCCATCATACAGGCGCTCATAGGCCCCATTGTCGAACATCAGCGTTCCGAGCAGCGCCTGTTCGGCTTCGAGATTGTGGGGCAAGGCCTGTGGCGTGTCGGCCGAAACGGGCAGGGAGGCGTCGAGCAGGTTCGTGTTCATAGGGCTGTTTAAGCAGGTCGGGGACGGGCTGTCGCTGGCCCTATGCGGCGCAACGCCGACTGTCCACTTAACTCCGATTCACAGCCTGTGAATAACGGGGATAAATTAATGTTGCACCGGGCGGCAGGTGACATCTTTTAGCTCGGTTTCGGCGCCTGTGTCGTGCCGCACGGCCAGACACTTACCGTCCTTTATCACCACGTCAAAGATCGCGGGCAGGGCGGTGGAATGGGTTTCCAGCGGCCCCAGAGGCGGCGGCAGGACGCTTAGCATGGTCGGTTGACTGGCGGCAGAGGGGCCGAACTCGATGTGGGCCCGGCCAATGACCGGGGCCAGGGCAGACTTGAGGCGGCTGACGGTTTGCGGATCGCTTAAATCGACACTGGCCGGTACGGCTTTTCCGGCGGCCATCGTCTGACAGCCCACCAGCCCCAGCGCGCACAGCAGACCGGCAGGTACAAGGCGGCGCATCAGCGCCCCCCCGGCAGGGTCATGTCGCGGTTTACGTCCATAATCCATTTGGGCGGTACGATGGCCGGGCCTGAGCCGCCGCCGACAGGGCCCGCTGATTGCACCGCCGAACTAGCGGCTGCGAAAGCGGTGGCCGAGGCCGGACACGAACTGGTACGACGATAACTGAGCGCCGTGCTGACCAGCCCTTCGGTCGCAAGTCCCAGGTCCTTGCTCAGATCATCGCTAGCGACGCAGCCGGGCAGTTTGACTCCCGTTGTGGAAGAGGTGTTGTTCGGCACGAAACCGTCGGCATAGTCTCCGAAGCCCAGATCGTTCACGCCTTGAAACTGAATAGTGTAGTAGGTCTCTCCGCAATTGTCCTGTGGGTAGAAGCCATAGGGTTTGCCGCAGGTCTTGCCGCCGATCAGGACGACTTCGACGCCGACGCCGCGCAGGCCGTTGATCACCGCTTCTGAGGCGCTGCACGTGTCTTCGGTGGCCAGCACATAGACCCGCGACAGGTTAAGCGTCGGCAAAGATGTCCCCGCCATGACGGTGAACCCCAGACCCTGATTATAGAAGGGGATGGGGTTATTGGCCTGACCCGTTACGGGATTGGTGTTGCCGGCGGCCGCGTTGAATTTCAGGGTTTCAAAGGTGCGGTTAGCTGTGCGCGCATTGCCGGCTATCATGTAGCTGAGCTGCGACGCCACGGCCAGCAGACCACCGCCATTATAGCGCAGATCGAGGATCAGGTCATTGACCCCGGCGGTCTGCATGTCGCGCATGGCCGAAACGATTTCGGTTTCGCTGGAATAGGGGCTGAAGGTGTTGAACAGGATATAGCCGATCTTCGACGTGCCATCCGTCAGCACGCTCGTTTTATTGACCGGCTTGGGGCTAACATTGGCCGATGTCAGAGTGACGGTCTTTGTCGAACCATCGACCAGGCGCAGCCCGAAGGTCGTGGAGGTGCCCGTTGCGCTTGGAAAAAGCCCCGCATTCAGCGCATTGACGCCGGCCTGCGTATTGTCATTGACGAGGTCGATGCCGTTGACCGTCAGGATGCGCGCGCCGCGCGGCACCACACTCGCGGCGGGCGAGCCCGGTTCAGTATAGACAACACGGAAATCGCGTGGCGTCGTGGTCGAGTAGGCCGTCAGTTCCATGCCGTAGCTGGCGGTCGCGGCGGCATTGCGGCGCGCCAGGTACTCTGTTGTCGGCTCGCTGAAATGGAAGTTGTCCTTATCCTTACCCGACGTCGTTTTGTTAAAGGTCTTGAGGCCCGCAAAATACTGCGTTCGCGTGCCGCCCGTCGCGGGATCGGTGTCAATGACTTCGGTATTCCAAAGATAGGTTTCGCGTGTCCAGGAGCGCAGCCAGTTCTTTTCATCCAGCGATGTACCGGCCTTGTCCGGGAAGCGGTTGCCTTCGATATCGACACCAGTGCGCACGGTTTCGCACTTGTCTTTGAAGGTACTGGCGGCCTGAAACACGCCGCTGACCCAGCCCGTGACACCCCCGCCGGTGCCTCCGCCGCCGGTTGATCCCGTCGCCGTCGAACTGCCTCCGCCACCTCCGCCGCCACAGGACGTGAGGGCTGCCGCGGCAACTGTCAGTACAAACATACGGGTGAAGGTCATCAGGCGTTTGGTCATGGCGCGATGATGCCACGAACTTATCAGACCGCAAGTCCCTCTTTTTAGGCAGGAAGGCACGAAAAAAACCCCGCAGATCGCTCTGCGGGGTTTGGAGAGGCGACGGTTTTCGCTTACCAGTTGTGCGTTACGCGCGCATAGAGGTAGCGCCCGTTGAAGCCGAAAGGCGAGAAGCGCGTAAAGGCCAGCGCGCCCTGCGATCCTTGCAGCGAAGCGAGGGTCTTGTCCGGATAGACGTCGAGGACATTGTCCGCGCCGAAGGTGACCGAGGTCTTGTCGGTCAGCTTGTAGCTGGCCGACAGGTCGAGCAGGGTCTTTTCGCCAGTGTGGATATCGCTGGGGAAGGTCGCCGCCGCGTCGATCACATCGCCATAATAGGTGGCGCGGCCATTGACGCTCCACTTGCCGCCCTTCCAGTCCACCGTGGCGCTGCCCTTGTTCTCAGGCGTCGAGTTGGTGAGGATGTACTGACGGATGCGGGCGAACAGCACCGGCGGGTTTTGCAGGCTCGACACCGTATTGGCGCCCGGCAGGCGAGTAATTTCGGTATTGCCGGTGTTCCAGGCGAGGTTGAAGTTGAAGCGCCCATAATGATCGGTTGGCAGGCGATAATTGACCACCACATCAATACCGGTCGTTTCGCTGTCCACGCCATTGGTGAAGAAGCGGGCTGCCGTCACGCCATAGGGCTTCAGTAAGGCGGTGATTTCCGACGTTCCCGACAGGTTTTCCGTCAGGACGATGCGGTTATCAATATTGATGCGGTAGGCATCAAGCGTCAGCTCGAACGGGCCCTTGCGATAGACGAAGCCGGCCGCATAGTTGGTGGACTCTTCTGCCTCCAGCGCCGGGGCGCCGAGCGCTTTGGCCACCGCAGACGAGGCCGGGAAGGTGCCGGTTTCAACCACTACGCCGCCCGACACGACCGACGCCGTCGAGGTGAAATACTGCTGTTGCAGGGACGGCGCACGGAAGCCCGTGGACACCGAGCCGCGCAGGGCCAGATTATCGGTAAGTTCATAACGCAGCGACAGCTTGCCCGACAGGTTGTCGCCAAAGTCAGAATATTTTTCGGCGCGGGCGGCAAAGTCGAAGCTCAGCTGCGGCACAACCGTGGCGCTCAGTTCGGCATAGAGGCCGAAATTGTCGCGGTTGACATCGACCGCATTCGACGGCTGGAACCCAATAAAGCCTTGCGCCCCGGCGGTGGCCGACGTGATGGGGCCCAATGCCCAGGACTGCTGTTCCCCAGCCTTGATTTCATAGTTTTCGTGACGGCCTTCAACGCCCAACGCGAAGGTCAGGGGGCTATAGAAGCCAATCGGGAACTGACGGCTGATGTCTGCATTGAGCACCAGTTGGTCATAGATGACCTTGCCGTCATAGAAGCTGGTCTTGGAGGCGGTGCCGTAAGAGGCGTTAACCGAATTGAGCGTGTTGTATTCCAGCTCATTGCGGCCCCAGTTGACCGAATAGTCGGACGTCCAGTCGCCCCACTGACCGCGCGTGCCAAAGGTCGCGGAATAGTTGTTCGACTTGACATTGATCAGCGGTAGGAAGCCGTTGGGATAGATGGCCGCGACATTGCCGCTGTTGCCCGTTTGACGGAAGAAGGCCGCGCTTTCGGACTCGAGGCTCTGAACCCCGCCGAAGCCATAAAGCTTCCAGCCGTTTTGCAGCGGCTTGGCGGCATTGGCGAACAGGGCGAGGCTTTCCTGTTCCGGATCGCCGTAGCGACCGGTGACGCGGTTGGGCGTGACGCGCGGATCGGTATCGGCGCGGTTGGTCGCCTCGCGGTTACGGTATTCGCCCGATACGGTCAGGAAGCCGTCTTCGCCGAGCGGCAGGCCGACCCAGCCGGCGACATTATAGGTACGGCCGTCGTTTTCCTTGCGCGATGAGCGGGCGGCCTCGACCTCGGTATTGTACTGGCCGTAACTGGCCGACACGCTGCCGCCCGAACGGGCTTCGCGCAGACGCAGATTGACGACGCCAGCAATGGCGTCCGAGCCGTATTGCGCCGAGGCACCATCGCGCAGAATTTCGACCGTGCTGAGCGCCGAGGTCGGGATGGCGTTCAGGTCAGCCGGGGCCGAGCCGCGACCGGCAGAGCCATTGGTGTTGACCTGCGCCGAGGTGTGGCGGCGCTTGCCGTTCAACAGGACCAGCGTCTGGTCCGGGCTGAGGCCACGCAGAGAGGCCGGGCGCACACTGTCGGTGCCGTCTACCGCGGCCGGGCGCGGGAAGGTGAGGGATGGGGCGACGCGCGACAGGGCCTGCGCCAGTTCGGTCGAGCCTTGCGCATCCAGCGCATCCTTACGGATCACATCGACGGGGGCGAGTGTGTCAAGGCGCGAACGGGGCTGTGTGCGGCTGCCGGTTACGACCACTTCGGTGACATCGCTTTCCGCCGAGGCGTCCTGAGCGAATGCGGGCACGGAGACGAAGGTAAGGGCCGTCGTCGCTGTCAGTGCGGCGGCGAGTGTGCGATGCGAGGCACGGATGGACATTGGGAATACTCCTGAACAGATCATGGCTTGAACTGCGCCATATCTTGGTGCGGCATAGACCCGTTTAAAGGGATCAACAGCGGCATATGTTCTAAGGGCGACGATTAGTTTTCCTAATTTATGACGGTTATGGTTATAAATTAAGTTATATAAATCAGTAATTTAATTTGAGTTTGTGTGAAGATTAATAAACGGAATGAGGGTTTGTGTTCAAATTTAAAATAAAATAAGTAGGAATATAGTGGCAAATATGCGACGCCGCTAAGGCCTGACGCGCTCCATGGGTACGCGTTTAAATGTCAGACATTGCGTCTAAAGAGAGGGTGGTGCGGCTAGAGGGACTCGAACCCCCACGCTTTTGGCGCCAGAACCTAAACCTGGTGCGTCTACCAATTCCGCCATAGCCGCGCTGGGTCTCCTTTAGACATATCTGCTCGCTTTGGCTAGGGGGCGCGATGCAATTGCTATCTGTGTGCGGAAAAACCTGTGGCTAATCGCCCATCCGCGTCTTATCATGGGCTTAAGGCAAAAGGAGCCGGGCTTGACGATCTATGTGGCGTTGCTGCGCGGGGTGAATGTCGGCGGCACCAACAGGTTGCCAATGAAAAACTGGCGCGAAAGTCTTGAGACGCAGGGCTTTGCGAAGGTACGCACCTATATCCAGAGCGGTAATGCCGTGTTTGAAAGCGATAAGGCCGCCGAAAGTCTCCCCGACCTTATCACCGCTGACATAGGGGCGCGCTTTGGGTTTACGCCCGTCTGCCACGTGCTTAGCCTAGATCAGGTCCGCGCCGCGCGTCAGGCTTGCACCTTCGTTCCAGAGGGGGAGGGTGCCCACAAACAAGTGCATCTGATGTTTCTCAAGGGCGGGATAAAGGCCTATGACCCAGATGGGCTCGCAGCGCTGGCCACGCAGGGCGAGCAGTTCCACATGGGTAAGGGTGTCTTTTATCTCTATACGCCGCAAGGCTTTGGCAAGTCGGTGGTGGCCGAGAAGCTGCCGCGCTTCCTCAAGGCCGAGATGACGGCCCGCAATCTGAGGACCGTCGATTCGTTGATCGAACTGGCGCTCGGCTGATTATCCGGTAGGCGGCGGGGCGCAGACCAGATAGTTCAGGCTGAAATCCACCGTCGGCATGTGGAGGTTGGGTGTGCGTTCGAACAGGGCCAGACTGAGGAGCTGGTTCCAGTTCGACCGCCCCGACAGGCCCTTGATAAACAGCTTGCGATCCAAATGAATGTTCAGGGCATGGCCTTCGGCCCGGTGGTCGCGCAGGGTGAAACGTCCGATAATGTCATCCGATGGTAACCCATCGGCATCCACGCTCAGGCGTTCGTGCAGGATGAAGGTGACGGTCTGACCGATGACCACGCCGCCTTGCGACATGCGGGCGCTGTAGCGGGCATAGGCCTCCGCAAACAGGGCGTCGAGCGCATCCGCATCCACGTCACGGTCGTCGAAATCGTCGTGCGGATAGGTATCGGAGGCATGAGCCGTAACGGCTTCGGCCTTGCTTCGGGGCAGGGGGCTAAGGGGCTGACTGAGCGTCAGATCGCTGAGGTTCAGACAAAAACCGCCCTCGATGTCAAAGGCTTGTGCGCGCTCCTTAAGCCGCTCGCGCAGGGCCTGAAAGTCCGGCTGAGCCACCCAGCGGTTGAGGGGCGCAAAGCGTCCCGGCAGGATGTAGGTGCCGCCAGCTGGTATATAAACGCGCGGTTGAAGTACGTCGATAATGGCTGAAAACTTGTCGAGGGAACGGGCGATCACGGCAGCCTGTTCGGAAGGACGATCAAGATTGACAAAATGCTGTGGATAGCCGCTGGCGGCCCCGGTCATCAGGCACGCGACGTCCAGCGTGCCGTAGGTGTGGTCTATGTAGTCGCGCACCGTGCGGTAGTTATCGAGCGAGAGCGGGTTATCAACCTGATTGAATAGGGTCAGGCCGTCGCCGTGAACGATAATCGACGTATCGAGATCGTAGTCAATCTGATCCTCAAGGCCCCCGCTATTGCTGGTCATCTGAGGCACGATGCTCAGCGACAGACCGTTGAAGTCAAACCGCGTCTGACCGGCCAGTTCGATCACCCGTGCGGCCCCCAGCCTGAGAAGGCGATTTTTCAGCGTCTTGCTTATGAAATCTTTTATAATAAAGGGCTTATCGAGCACACCTGAGGCCCGGAGCAGGGCCGGGTCGAAGTGATCGGCGTGGATGTGCGAAATGTAGACGGCGTCTGCCGTGCGCATGAAAGCATAGAGGGCATCGGGGTCATATTCCGGGAAACTGTGCCAGCCGCCTTCATTGGCGACCCCCGCCCACGGGTCGCACAGCAGGCGCGTGCCGCCCGCTTCGATCATCATGAACGAATTGTTCAGGTGGGTGATCTTCACAGCGGCTTTCGTCCTATGGCGAACATGGAGGTCGCGCGGCCTCTGAGCCAGTCTGGCGCCAGACGATTATCGCCGCGAAACGGCAACAGATAACGCGCCTTCCAAAAGCGGCTTTTCCCGCGGTAGTACCAGTCCGGCTTGCACCTTAATCCCGGATAGACCTGAACGTCTACAAAACCGGCCAGCTTCAGAACAGAGGCGAGACTGAGCGGGGTATAGGGTTTGACGTGGGTCGGGTCGTTATAGAAATTCCGAAAATCCTGCTGGAAATTGGGTGTGGAAATGACCACCGCGCCACCGGGGCGCAGAAGGCGCAAGGCCTCCGAAAGGAACAGGCCGGGGTCGCGCAAATGTTCGATCACCGCAAGAGACAAAAACAGGTCAAGGCTTTGCGCCTCCAGCGGAAACGCGTCACTTTCGAAATTCAGCGTGTCGATATCGTAACCCTGATAAGCGAAGCCCCGCGCGGCGGCACCGCTTTCCAGATAGCGGTCGCCGCATCCGGCATCGACGACACGCCCGGTGAAAGGCTGCATCACCTCAGCATAGCCGCTGAGGCGGCTGAGGGTTTCCAGCGTGCGCCATTCCCGTTCGCCCTGCGCGGTGCGATCAGGCCCGGCCGTCTGACGCAGCAGGGCGTTGCGCCGGTCGAAATAGCGGCTTTTCAGGGCGTGGGCGGCATCTGACATCGCCCGAATCCGCCGCCGATTCTGATCGGAGAGCAAGCCTGCGGCTATCCTGACGATGTTCTCATGCGCCTGATTTTAGGACCGGCTTCTTGGGCGGTTATAGGATTCGTTGAGCGGACCCCTTGCTAATACGCCGCACATGGGTAGTGTCAGGTGCAATTAAGTGCTTTAAAAAAGGTATGACGTACTTTTCGGATAAAAAAGCGCGTTAAACCAAAAAATTGAGAGCGCGGTTTCGATCCATTCTGAACGAAGCCATGTTCTGATTTAACCGGAGCCCTCCGTGAAAAACAAGTTTGCCCTCTTTATTATCGCGGCCATGGTGCTGGGTGTGGCCACCGGATGGGCCAGCAACCAATATCTCGATGCGGCGCAACTCGAACAGGCCATTTCGATCTATAGCCTGCTAACCAAGGTCTTTCTGCTGCTGATCAAGATGATCATCGCGCCCCTGGTCCTGTTCACCCTGGTGGCGGGGATCGGCCATATGGAGGATGCGGCCGCCGTCGGCCGTATCGGCGGGAAGGCGCTGGGCTGGTTTATCGCCGCTTCCATCGTGTCGCTGCTGCTGGGCATTGTGATGGTCGAATGGTTGCAGCCGGGCGCGGGCATGAACCTGCAGACCGCAGCGGACGCCATCAACGCCCCCAACACCTCAAACTTCACGCTGGAATCCTTCATCACCCACATGATTCCGTCGTCGATTATCGACGCCATGGCAAAGAACGAAATCCTTCAGATCGTCGTCTTCTCGGTGTTTGTTGGCACCGCCATCGCCATGCTGGACGATAAGTCGCCCGACATCATGCGTCTGGCTGAGCAGGGCGCGTCGATCATGCTCAAGGTGACCGAACTGGTGATGAAGTTCGCCCCGTTTGCGATCTTCGGTTCGCTGGCCGCGACGGTGGCCAAGCAGGGCCTGCCTATCCTGGTCACCTATGCCAAGTTTATCGGCGGCTTCTATTCGGCGCTGGGCGTGTTGTGGATTGTGCTGCTTCTGGCCGGTCTCATCTTCGTCGGCGGGCGCATCTTCAAGATTCTGGCGGCGTCGCGTGAGCCGGCGCTTCTGGCCTTTTCGACGGCCTCGTCCGAAGCCGCCTATCCCAAGCTGCTCGAAGGTCTGCCCAAGGTCGGCGTATCGCGCAAAATTGTCTCCTTCGTTCTGCCGCTGGGCTATTCGTTCAACCTCGACGGCTCGATGATTTATTGTACCTTCGCCACCCTGTTTATCGCGCAGGCGCACGGTGTCGATTTCACCACCGGGCAACTGGTGATGATGCTGTTCCTGCTGCTGGTCACCTCAAAGGGCATTGCCGGGGTGCCGCGCGCCTCGCTGGTCGTCATCATGGCGACGCTCAGCTATTTCGGCCTGCCGGATGCGTGGATCGCTATCGTGCTGGGGGTCGATCACCTGCTCGACATGGGCCGCTCAGCAACCAATGTGGTGGGCAATACCGTCGCCTCGGCGGTGGTAGCCAAATGGGAAGGCCAACTGGGCGACCCGGAGCCGGAGACCCCCAAAACCTAAGCTACAGGGCATAAGCTATGCGGCGGTTTATTTCCCAATCAGTTCTAGATAGGGAGTACGGGTGGCAGAGTGTAGGAACGTGGTCATTGGTGTGGATGTCTCCGTTCCTCGCGGCCCTACCCATAACGTTTGTCTGGTGGCTTTTTGACAGGTCGTCTGATGTTGAGACGATCTGGAGACATTTTCTTTTCACCTCAGCGGTCATGATCATCGTGTTGGCGGTGAATGTATTTTCCGTATCGTGGAAAACGGCATCGGTGTACGCGCTTGCACAAATTGCGACATTAGGCTTGTTGTCCGTGCTGTCTCCGTATCTTCTAAAGCTCCTGACGTCCGCGGTGGCTCTTTTTGCCTGACGGGTCTGATTGCCGGGAAAGACCGCCTTTCTAATGCTTTTATCGTTGACCTTATCCCCGCTCATGCCATAAGAGCGCATCTTTGAATTTGCCGCCCGCGGTCTGCGCGGGCGGTTGTTTGTCTCTAACGGCGAACCGCGGAACGAACGCGATGTTCGGTAGCTGCCCTTCGCAACAGGTAAAATAGATCGATGCAAGTCGTTGAAAAACTGAATGAAGGTCTGTCGCGCGTCTATGAAGTGACCGTGGCCAAGGACATCCTGGCCGCCAAGCTGGACGCCAAGATCAAGGACATCGCGCCCAAGATGCAAATCAAGGGCTTCCGTCCGGGCAAGGTGCCCGCGGCGCACGTTCGCAAGCTGTATGGCAAGGAACTGATGAGCGAAGTCCTTCAGGAGCAGCTCAACGAAACCTCGCAGGCCACGCTGGAGCAGCACAAGGTGCGACCGGCCAGCCAGCCGGAACTGAACCCGATCGGTGACATCGACGCCGTGATCAAGGGTGAGGCCGATCTGGCCTATGAAATCTCGGTTGAGCAGATGCCGGAATTCGAGCCGGTCGATCCTTCGACCCTCGAACTGAAGCGTCCGGTCTATGAGCCGACCGAAGAGGAAGTGAACGAGCAACTCGAAAACATCCTCAAGCAAACGAAGTCGTATGAGTCCAAGGGCGGCAAGGCCCCCAAGGCGGCGGACGGCGACAAGCTGAAGATCGACTTCGTGGGCAAGATCGACGGCGAAGTCTTCGAAGGCGGCTCGATGGAAGGCGCTGAGCTGGTCATCGGTTCGGGCCAGTTCATTCCGGGCTTCGAAGAGCAACTGATCGGCGCCAAGAAGGGCGAGGAGCGCGTGCTGAACGTGACCTTCCCGGCCGATTACGGCGCGGCCAATCTGGCCGGCAAGGCAGCCACCTTTGAAACCACTGTGCACGAAATCTCGGCCCCCAAGGACGCCGTGGCCGACGATGAGTGGGCGAAGGGCCTCGGCCTCGAAGGTCTCGACGCGCTGAAGGACCTGCTCAAGGGCCAACTGCAACAGCAATACGCTCAGGCCGCCCGCTTCAAGATGAAGCGCGCCCTGCTGGACATCCTCGACGAAAAGCACTCGTTCGAACTGCCGAAGAAGATGCTGGACGCCGAATTTGCCGGCATCTGGCAGCAGGTCGAGCAGGACAAGGCCGCTGGCCAACTGTCCGAAGAAGACGCCGCCAAGTCGGAAGACGAACTGAAGGGCGAATATATGAAGATCGCTGAGCGCCGCGTGCGCCTCGGTCTGGTCCTCGCCGAAATCGGTACGAAGAACAATGTGCAGGTCTCTGAGCAGGAAGTGGCGCAGGCCATCGCCCGCGAAGCCCGCAACTTCCCCGGTCAGGAGCGTCAGGTGTTCGAGTTCTATCGTCAGAACCCCGCCGCCGCTGCTCAGATCCGCGCCCCGATCTATGAAGAAAAGGTCGTCGATCACATCTTCGCCATCGCCAAGGTGAGCGAGGAGCCGATCAGCAAGGAAGACCTGCTGGCCGACGAAGAGGACTGATCCCGTTTCGACGGTATTGCCGGAATAAGAAAAGCGCAGGAGAAGCCTCTCCTGCGCTTTTTTTGTGGGCGCGCCGCTCGCATCTG
The DNA here is from genome assembly GCF_000175215.2 of Asticcacaulis excentricus CB 48. Classification (NCBI taxonomy): domain Bacteria; kingdom Pseudomonadati; phylum Pseudomonadota; class Alphaproteobacteria; order Caulobacterales; family Caulobacteraceae; genus Asticcacaulis; species Asticcacaulis excentricus. Next base: position 372,365 of record NC_014817.1, read on the forward strand.
TTATGCAGAGCTGTCATTTTTTCTGGGGGGAGGCCATGCGCCGTTTTCTGATTGCTGTCACACTGTTTTTCGCCGCTGCCGGGCTGGCCCCTTCGGCCATGGCTCAAGAAGCCGCAACACCGGAGAAGATCGCGCTGGTGAAGCGTTATTTCAAGGCGATAGATTTTGAGAAGATGATGTCTCAGGTCACTGGCTCTATGGGGCCTGCTATGGTCGAGCAAATGAAGCGTGACAATCCTGAATTGGATGAGGAAAAAGCCCAGAAGCTTATGCAGGCCTCAATGGACGCGACTTCTGCCTATATGGTGAAAATGATGGATCGTTCCGCGGAAATATACGCGGAGGTCTACACATTGGAAGAGCTGGAATATATGGTGTCTTTCTATGAAGACCCGCGTGGCAAGAAAATCCTAGAGAAGATGCCTCTGGTAATGCCTAAAGCCACGAAAATTGCCATGGACTTGCTGCCAGAGTTTCAGGAAGATATGAAAAAGCGCGTATGTGCGGTTATCGATTGTAAGACGGCTAAAAAGCCCAAGGCCTGATCTAGGCGTTTCTCCACTTGAAAACGCGCGGGCAAATTGCCAATTTAAACGCGACGGGGACTGCGCACACCTTCGGTTAATCAAATCAGCCTTAGATGCGGTCTCATAACCCATAACGCTTTAGGGACTTCCATGCGCGATCCAGTCGAAAACCTGACCAGCTACCTGATCCCCACGGTCATCGAGCAATCGAGCCGCGGTGAGCGCGCCTATGACATCTATTCGCGGATGCTGAAGGAACGCATCATCTTCCTCACCGGCCCGTTCGAAGACGGCATGGCCACCTCGATCTGCGCCCAGCTGCTGTTCCTTGAATCGGAAAACCCGAAGAAGGAAATCTCGATGTATATCAACAGCCCCGGTGGTCAGGTGACCTCGGCGCTGGCGATCTATGACACCATGCAGTACATCAAGTCGCCGGTCACCACCGTGTGTATGGGCATGGCCGCTTCGGCGGGCTCGCTGATCCTACAAGCCGGTGAAGCCGGTCAGCGTATCTCGCTGCCCAATTCCAAGATCATGGTGCACCAGCCGTCAGGCGGCGCGCGCGGTATGGCTTCGGATATCGAAATTCAGGCCGAAGACATCCGCAAGACCAAGAAACTCCTCAACGAAATCTACGTCAAGCACACGGGTCAGCCCTATGACGTGATCGAGCGCACGCTCGACCGCGACCGCTATATGACGGCTGCCGAAGCCAAGGAGTTCGGCCTGATCGACCACGTTTATGAAAAGCGGACCGATCCGGTCAGCAACGCCTAAACAGGCTTTTTGACAAACAGTCTGTAGTGACCACTCCGGGCGGCCTTGAGCATTTCAAGGTCGCCCGATGTGTCTCCATAGGCCGCTTCGAGGCCCAGCGCCTCGCCATAAACCTCACGCAGACGGCGCATCTTTTCTTCGCTGCGGCAGTTGGGGCCGTCCAGATGCGGCGTCAGCCGGTCATCAGCGTCAAACCCCAGTCGCGTGCCGATCGTGCGCTCAGCCCCCAGCTTTTTGCCAAATTCCCCCACCAGCATTTCCGGGGAGGCGGTCACAATAACTCTTTCGGCGTGTTGACCCACCTTGGCCCAGGTATGCAGCGCATCCGGGCGGAACAGGCGATCCCCCGTCGCTTCGGCAAAGGCGCTAAAGCGCGCTTGCAGTTCGTCCCGGCGCATCGGCCCCATCAGATGGTACAGCAGATGCGATTTCAACGCCCCCCGGTCGCGGGTGCGCAGATAGTCCGTCAGCATGTAGGGATGGCGTGCAAAGGCGAGCGCCAGTTGGGCATGGCCGCATTGCCACGCTAGAAAGGCGGTAAAGCTGTCTTTATAGGTCAGGGTGCCATCAAAATCGAAGGCGTGGATGGGGAGGGGCATGGCTGACAATCCGGTTCCCTCTCCCCATATAGGCAACAGGGTTCGCAAAAAAGCCCCTTAACCATAGCTTGCGGTGCGGGGGTGGTTGAGGGCTGGTCTAATCTGTGCATAGATGGCCCAAGCGGTGTGGGTCTGGCCCAAAATCGTACCGGAATGACCTTTTCTTAAGGGTCAAAGGTGCATAGTATCGGTTGAATAGTGCCTCGGCGTTTTCTCCGCACAGGGAAAAAGGCCGGCGCAAACGAAGGTGAGAAGCGCTTATGACGAAAGCCGCCAGTGGCGACAGCAAGAGCACCCTCTACTGCTCCTTCTGCGGAAAGAGCCAGCACGAGGTGCGCAAACTCATTGCCGGTCCGACCGTTTTCATCTGTGATGAATGCGTCGAACTGTGCATGGACATCATTCGTGAAGAGCACAAGATCGCCTTCGTGAAGTCCAAGGACGGCGTGCCTACGCCGAAGGAAATTCGCGAAGTCCTCGACGATTATGTCATCGGTCAGGCGCAGGCCAAGAAGGTCCTGTCGGTCGCCGTGCACAATCACTACAAGCGCCTGAACCACGCTGCCAAGGGCAATGACGTGGAACTGGCCAAGTCGAACATCATGCTGATCGGGCCGACCGGTTCGGGTAAGACGCTGCTGGCGCAGACTCTGGCTCGCATTATCGACGTGCCGTTCACCATGGCCGACGCCACCACCCTGACCGAAGCCGGTTATGTGGGTGAAGACGTCGAAAACATCATCCTGAAACTGCTTCAGGCCGCCGATTACAATGTCGAACGCGCTCAGCGCGGCATCGTATATATCGACGAAGTCGATAAGATTTCGCGCAAGTCTGATAACCCCTCCATCACCCGCGACGTGTCGGGCGAAGGCGTGCAGCAGGCCCTGCTCAAGATCATGGAAGGCACTGTCGCCTCCGTGCCGCCGCAGGGCGGGCGCAAGCATCCGCAGCAGGAATTCCTGCAAGTTGATACGACCAACATCCTGTTTATCTGCGGCGGCGCCTTCGCCGGTCTGGAAAAGATTATTTCCGGCCGTGGCAAGGGCACCTCCATCGGCTTTGGCGCCACGGTTAAGGACCCGGAAGAACGCCGTCTGGGCGAAGTGCTGCACCAGGTCGAACCGGATGACCTGATGAAGTTCGGTCTGATCCCGGAATTTATCGGTCGTCTGCCGGTTCTGGCGACGCTGGAAGACCTCGACGAGGCGACGCTGGTCAAGATTCTGACCGAGCCGAAGAACGCGCTGGTCAAGCAGTATGCCCGCCTGTTCGAGATGGAAAACGTCACCCTGACCTTCACGGACGAGGCCCTGTTTGCCGTCGCCAAGAAGGCCATCGTCCGTAAGACCGGCGCGCGCGGCCTGCGTTCGATCCTCGAAGGCATCCTGCTCGACACCATGTACGAACTGCCCAACATGCAAGGCGTCGAAGAGGTGGTGATCAATGCTGAGGTCGTCGAAGAACGCGCTCAGCCGCTGCTGATCTATGCTGAAAAGCGTGGTGGCGGCGCCGCCTGAGTCTTCTGAAAGAGGGCTTAGGAACGTCTCACAACGGTTGTTAATCTAAGATATTAAACGCGGCGTCGGAAACGAGGTCGCGTTTTTTTTTGCTCAAAAAGAACCAGTGGGCATTTTGCGCGTGAACTGAACGGTTAAATGGAAGTGAGTTCATTTAAAATTTCAACGGCAATATATTGCCCACAATGTTGCGTCTGCAACCTCTGAAGGCAAAGGCCCCAACGGGCAACGGCGTCACCGCAAACATCCTGAAAGCCGTAGAAACCTCTATGGCGAATATCGACTTCAAGCGCCTCAGCAAAGGCTTGCGGCAGGTGTAACTGAAGGCCATCTTTTGTACCATTTTTGATCACAGCGCGCCTGCGGCCTTGGTAACGACATTCACCTTCTGACCATGATCAACGGCATACCCGTGGAAGTCTCGGCTAATTTTGAGTCTGTGCGCCTCAGTCAAGCCGCCGTCTGGCTCTGGCTTGTTGTAAAGCCTCATGCCGAAACGGCGCTGTCGTTACAGGGGTTGAGTTGTCCCTTGCTGGCGCCGGCGCACATCAGAAGCGCGCCGTCCAGCGCATCGCCCTGCGCGGTGGCAATAAAGGGCATCACAGAGTCCGACAGGTAGGGGATGTAATGCGGTGCCACGCCACCCAGCAGACACACCTGCGGGGCCCCTAGTGCCTTCAGACGCTGCACATAGGTTTCCAGCCAGCGCACAGCGGTCTTGATGATCCCGGTCGCCAGAGGGTCTCCGGCCTTGGCCAGTTCTACGACATCTGGCGCAAAGGTGCCGAAATTGGTCGGTCGCGAGTCAGCCAACCAGGCATGCAGGTCGATACCGGCACTGGAGAAAAAGCGATTAACGCGCTCGGTCAGGGCTGAGCCTTGGATCAGACCATCGCGGGCCATCAGAGCGTGACGCAGGGCCTGACGCCCCAGAGTGGCCCCCGATCCTTCGTCGCCCAGCGCGAAGCCCCAACCGCCGACCTGATGGCTCTGACCCGACAACCAGGCATAGCCGACCGACCCCGTGCCGCCGATAAAGATGGCTCCGTCACGGCCACCAAAGGCCCCAAGGCAGGCCGTATGGGCATCGGTGGCGACCTTGACGCTATGAAATATTGCGGCTTTGGCGGCGACCCGCTGCCGATCCGCTTCGGTGACCACGCCGGCCAGCCCCAGCCCCAGCCGGCACTCAGGGAAGATACGCGCCTCAAGCCCCGCCTGATCCAGCGCGCGGTCGATGGCTTCGCGGATATTGCCCCAGCTATAGTCGAGGCCCAGTTGAATATTGGCCGGTCCTGACAGGCCCTGCCCAAGCATGCGGCCATCTGAGGTCGTCAGCCGCGCGCGGCAGCGCGTGCCGCCGCCGTCAATTCCGATGAAGTATCCTGACATGAACCTTGCCTCAGATTTGCGTCATCAGGGCGTCGCAGATCGCCCGGACCAGCGAAGCCTCGGTGAGGCGGTAGGAGTCGCTCGACAGGCCTAGTTCCAGTTCCGCGGGACCGACCTCTTGCAGGCGCGAGCAGGACCCATGCACCCAGGGCACGCCGGTGGCACTGATGATCTGCCCGATCTGCGCGGCGTTGACACCGCCGCCGGCCATGATCTCGATGCGTCCGGCTGAGGTCTCAACCATCGCACGCACAGTCTCAAGCCCTTCGATAGCGCGCATCTGTGTGCCGGAGGTGAGGACCGTATCGAAGCCCAGCCCGATGGCTGTTTCCAGCGCGTCAAGCGGATCAGGCGTCAGGTCGATGGCGCGGTGCAGCGTCATTTTCAGCCCCTTGGCGTGGGCACACAGCCGGGCCAGAAAGACCTCATCCAGATAGCCGTCTTCGGTGAGCGCGCCCATCACCACGCCTTCCAGACCGTGGTCGGCCATGGCGTCGATATCGCGACGCATGACATCGAGATCGTCCGGCCCATAGACAAAGCCGCCTTCGGTGGGGCGGATCATGGCGCGGGTGGAATGGCCCAGCGCCTGCGCCGTGCGGACCAGTCCGGGGCCCGGCGTCAGGCCGCCCAGACTAAGCGCGCTGCACAGTTCAATGCGCGCCGCCCCGCCTTCGACGGCAGCATATAGCGAGCGTGGACTGTCCACGCAGACTTCCAGTTGGCAGGGTGGCGTGGGGATGGGTCGCAGCGCGGGCTCGGCCAGCAGGGTGGGGTATTTGGAAAGCGGCATCTAAGTTTATTCTCCGGCCACGATCGTAAGACCCAGCTTTTCAATGTAGCGGGCCTGCGGCGGCATGGTGTTCGCGTAATCGGTAATGGTGCCCTGCATCTGACGCAGTATGGCGGACAGGTCCTGCGGTTCGATAAGGTCGGCTAAGGGGTCATACCGCTTCGGCCTCAGGCCCTGACCGAACAGGACGGCCAGCCAGCTTGGGATCTGAAACAAGTCTCCGCGGGACATGATGACACGCCCGCTTTCGCTGAACTGATCCAACTTGTACTGGAGCGAAGCGGGAATGCTCATCTCGCGGCAGTATCGCCAGAATTCGGAATCGTCGCGCTTGGTCAGCTTGTAATGGGCAATCAGGAAATCGCGGATGGTGTCATAATCCATGCCGACCGCCTGATTATATTGCTGGGCCAGAAGTGGATTGAAGTCCGGGTCCGGGAAGAGGTCCATGAACTTGATCAGACCCGAATGGATCAGGTGGATGGAGGTGGACTCCAGCGGCTCCAGAAAGCCGCCGGACAGGCCGATAGCGACCACATTCTTGTGCCAGAACTGTCTGGCGCGGCCCGTGCGGAAACGAATCAGGCGGGGTTCAGCCAGGGTCGGGGCATCGAGATTGTCGAGAAGTATGCGTCGCGCCTCGTCCTCGCTCATAAAGTCGGCGCTGAAAACATGGCCATTACCGGTGCGGTGTTGCAATGGGATACGCCATTGCCAGCCCGCGCTGTGGGCCGTGGCCCGCGTATAGGGCAGGGGGGCTGAGACATTGGCGCAGGGCACCGCCCAGGCCCGGTTGGCGGGCAGCCAGTGGCTCCACTCCTCAAAGCCCGTATCCAGCGTCTTTTGCAGCAGAAGCGCGTGCATACCGGAACAGTCAAGGAAAAGGTCTCCATCGAGGATGTCCCCCATTTCGGTCTGCACACCGGTAATAAAGCCGTCTTCGGCGCGCTGATTCACCTGCGCAATGCGGCCTTCGTGACGCACGACGCCGCGCGCTTCGGCATAACGACGCAGGAACTGCGCAAACAGGCCCGCATCAAAGTGATAAGCATAGCCCAGTGTGGAATGTACACCGGTGTCATGGCGCGGCGCAGGGGCGAAACGCCCTTGTCGTGCGGCGACACTGGCCAGGGAATAGGCTTCGAAGGGCGTCGTGTCGCCGGACAGAGCTGCCCTTGTATAATAGTGGTGGAAGGCCGCCCGCCCGATCTGCGCTCCGATGACACCGAAAGGATGGATATAACTGTCATCCCTCTGGTGCCAGTTGCGAAACTCGATCCCCAGCTTGAAGGTGGCCTTGGTCTCGCGCAGAAACGTCGTTTCGTCGATCCCCAGAAGCCTGTTGAAGTCCTGAATCGGCGGGATCGTCGCTTCGCCCACGCCGATGGTGCCGATGTCTTCCGACTCGATCAGGTGGATTTGCCCTAGCTTGCCTTCGGTGAGTCTCGCCAGAAGGGCCGCTGTCATCCAGCCGGCTGTTCCGCCGCCAACAATGACAATTTTACGAAAACCCGGTTGCTTCCGTGGTAAATCCTGCATGGGGAGCCTGATCGAAGAGGGGGTATTTCAAAGATGAAAAGGCAGGGTCACAAAGTTTGCGGAACGGCGCAATGCCAATTTGGTATTTTAGTGGTCATGTTGCCAATTTGCATCAAGGTCTATTATTGGTCCTATATGGTTACGGCATTGAGAATAATTTATAATATTGAAATAATGGAATAAAAAACTTTAAAGTCCGATATTTAGGACCAAAGGGTCTATTTATATGGCAAATTTGGTCCCTAAAACGTACAATAATTAAATCAAATATATGAATTCTCGTTGACAGAGTTCAAAGTTGTCATACGCTCGTTATACGAACGCCATTTTCGTGTCACACAAGCGACGCGAACGGCGTGCGAGCCACCATGGATTTAGGACCATTAAAGGGGACGAAGTGATGAGTTTGAAACGCTCTGTTTTGATGAGCACAGCGCTTGTCGGGGTGATGCTTTCGGGCGCCACCTACGCGCAGGAAAGCGGTGACGTACAGGAAGTTGTCGTCGTCGGTATCAAGGGCAGTCTGCAAAAGGCCGCCGCGATCAAGAAGAAGACCGACGCCATCGTCGATGTCATCTCTGCCGAAGACGTCAGCAAGTTCCCGGACACCAATATCGCGGAATCGCTGTCGCATCTTCCGGGTGTAAGCGTTGACCGTAACTTCGGCGAAGGCGAAAAGGTCTCGATCCACGGCACGGACCCGGCGCTGAACCGTATTCTGGTCGATGGCCACTCGATTGCCTCGGCTGACTGGGGCGGCAACCCGAACGACCCGACCAGCCGTACCTTCAACTATTCGCTGATGGCACCGGAAATCGTTGGTCAGCTTAAGGTCTACAAGAACCCTGAAGCATGGATCGACGAAGGCTCGCTGGGGGGTACGGTTATCCTCGAAACCCGCAAGCCGCTGGACCTGAAGCCCGGCACCATCACCGGCTCGCTCGGCTATAGCTATAATGACCGCTCAGAAAAGGGCGATGTCCGCGGTTCGGCTCTGTATAGCTGGCATAACGAAGCCAAGACCTTTGGTATCCTCGTTGCGGCCACCTATGACAAGCAGCAACTGCACCGCGCCGGTATCGAATATTTCGGCTATATGGGTGCGGGTGCCTTCAACAGCGCCTTCACGGTGTCTGGTAACACGGTCACTGGGCCGAAGATCAATGGCGCCGCGCCGACCCTGGCGTCGTACAACACTCTTGCCGCTGCCAACGTGCCTTGTTGCTTCAACTGGGCCTATTTTGACCAGACCCGTCAGCGCACTGGTCTCAGCACGGCCATCCAGTGGAAGCCCAATGACGACACTCAGTTTGACCTGACCGCTCTGCACATCGAAGGCGACTACACCAACTATAACCAGTCGATGTACGCCGTTCCGGTATGGAACAGCTCGAACGCGCGTGATTTCACCGTTGCTAACGGCCTGATCACCGGAGCCTATATCCCGGCAAAGGCCGCCGGCACCGGCACCCTGACGCAGTATGACGCCATCCTGCGCACCACGGTCGTCAAGACGGACAGTGTTAATCTGGCTGGTAAGTGGAATGCCGGTGACTGGAAGGTATCCGGTAATGTCGGCTGGACGCAGGCGACCGGCGGTAAAGAGCCAGAGCGCATGATCAGCTTCGACCTGAATTCGGGCTTCCAGTTCGGTTTCACGGCCAACAGCACCTACATCAACTACGATACCTCGCCCACGACACCCAAGTCGTTCTTCCGTTCGCCGTCGTCTTCGACCAGCACGATCAACGGCGTGACCGGCAACTACGTCCAGATGGGCGGCATGGAGCGCAGCCGCACTACGGACAAGGAAACCTATGGCCAGATCGACTTCCGTCGCAATCTGGACGGCTTCTTTGAGACCGTGCTGTTCGGCGCCAAGCTGACCAAGCACGAGAACTCGCTGGATGCCGAGGGCTGGGATTACTACGCCAACAAGACCCTGTACCTCAGTGACTTCGCCTCTGAGTTGACGCCGAACGGCCTGTGGGCCGACATGGGCGGCAGCGGCAACGCCATGCAGTATCTGGGCCTGACGCGTGACGGCATCTTCGGCGTCATCAATGCCAGCATCACCCGTTACAACGGGCCGAAGTACGGCATGGAATTCACGGTGAAGGAAAACATCGCGGCCGCTTACCTGCAAGGCAACTTCCGTCACGACAAGTGGCGCGGTAACGTCGGTGCGCGTCTGGTTTCGACCGAAGATCAGTCGAACTACTGGGAAACCACGGACGGCGGTACGACCTACACGCCCAAGAGCGTGACCCAGAAGGAAAGCAAGCTGCTGCCGAGCATCAACGTCGTTTATGAAGCGGCTGATGATGTCCTGATTAAGGTCGGTGCGGCGCAGGTGATCGCCCGTCCGCGCTACAGCCAACTGGCCGGTACGGTAGAACTGAACGACCGTCAGCTGACTGGTGGGGGCGGCAACGCCAACCTGAAGCCCTATGAATCGACCAACTTTGAAGCGTCGGTCGAATGGTACTTCGATAAGACGGGCCTTCTGGCGGCGGAACTCTTCCACCGCAAGATCAGCTCCTACGTCGTCAGCGACACGCAGGAGAAGGTCTTCTTCAACAAGCTGACCAACGCCAACGCGACTTACTCCTTCTCTTCGCCCTTCAATGCCCAGAACGCCACCGTCACCGGCTTCGCGCTGCAAGGGCAAAAGGATATCGCTTACGGCTTCGGTATCATCGCGAACTACACCTTCGCCGATGCCGACACCGGCACGACGGCCTACAACATGCCGTACCTGTCGCGTGATACCATCAGCGTCATCCCCTACTACGAAGAAGGCCCCTGGCAGGTACGCCTGAGCTACAACTACCGCTCGCAATACTTCACGGGCATCGGTCGTCGTAACTCGAAGGACTTCACCGACTCCTACAAGCAGGTCGATCTGTCGGCCAGCTACAAGGTCAATGACAATGTGTCGGTCTATGCCAACGGTCAGAATTTGCTCGACGAGATGTACTACTCGTTCAGCTCGTTCGCAGACGCGCCGACCGCTTTCTATAAGAACGGCCGCCGCTTCTTCGTTGGCGTGAATCTGAAAATGTAATTTTCAGTATTCACATTTTAGTATTAGTATTTAAACTATCCTGAATGTATTAGTGGTGCAAACTGGCCCGCCCTCAATTGAGGTGCGGGCCATTTTTTATTGTCACAAAATTGAATTTTAAAATAAAAATCGTTTGCAAAAACTTATTTTAGTTGATCTGATTTTTTGAATTGCTATTAATTTTGCACGCCTGTTGCGGCGGGTGGCCTGAGGGCTGTGCAGAGCAAGGGAGAAGCATTCGTGCATCGGACAGTAATTTCGAAGGGGCGTGTGGCCGCCGGAATAGACGGGCTGATCGCTTTATGTCTCTGCCTGATTGTGGCCTTTTCTCTGATTAGCGTGCCGGCACAGGCGGAAACCCAGAAGGGGCCTGAGACGCGGACCCTGACGGAGGGCTGGCGCTTCCGACTCGCTGAGGGCGACCCCAATCGCTCAGCGCATCCCGAAGTCGCGAACTGGATGACGGCCACGGTGCCGGGCACGGTACAGAGCGACCTGATCGCGTCGGGCAAGCTCAAAGACCCCTATGTCGGCCTGAACGAGGCGACCGCGCAATGGGTCGGCCTGTCGGACTGGGAATACGAAACGTCGGTTACGCTGGATGAGGCGACGCTTAAACGCGGTCATATTGATCTGGTGTTCGACGGGCTGGATACGTTTGCCGAAGTGACGCTGAACGGTAAGGCCTTGATGTCGGCCGACAATATGTTCCGTAGCTGGCGCGTGCCGGTTAAGAGCATGGTGGTGGGCGGGACCAATCGCCTGCATATTCGCTTTGCCTCTCCCATCAACAAAATGCGGCCCTTCATGCAGGGGCTGAGCTATTACCAGCCGGGGGCCTATGACTCGGCCTTTGGTGATGAGCCGCTGGGGCAGAACAGTTCGGCCTATGTGCGCAAGGCCGGGTATCAGTACGGCTGGGACTGGGGCCCCCGCATCGTGACCCTGGGGCCGTGGCGACCGGTGCGGCTGGAAATTTATGACGGGGTGCGCCTGTCGGACTTTTATGCGCAGCAGCAGCACCTCGATGATCAGGTCGCCGCCCTTGAGGCGCGGTTTGAGATCGTCTCCGATACGGCGCGCAACGCCACTTTGGAGATCACCGTCACCGATCCGGACGGCAAGACGCAGACCCAGACACAAAGTGTCCCGCTTTATGCCGGGAATAACAGCCTCAGCCTGCCGGTACGTATCGATCATCCGAAACGCTGGTGGCCGGTGGGTTATGGTCGTCCGGATCGCTACACGGTTCGCGCGCGTGTCCTGCGCGAGAATGTGGTGATGGGCGAACGTACCCACCGCATCGGTCTGCGCACCTCGGAAATCCGCCGCCAGAAGGACGAATGGGGTCGCAGCTTCGACATACTGATCAATGGCGTGCCTATCTATATGAAAGGCGCCAATATGATCCCGCTCGACATGATGCCGCCGCGGGTGTCGGATGCCTACCGTGATCGCATTCTGAAAACCGCCATCGATGCCAATATGAACATGCTGCGCCTGTGGGGTGGTGGGCACTATTTCGATGACGGCTTCTACGACTGGGCCGACGCCCATGGCCTGATGCTGTGGCAGGACTTCATGTTCGGCGGCTCGATCCCGCCCTATGACGAAGCCTATCGCGAAAATGTGCGTCAGGAGGCCTATGATCAGGTGCGCCGTCTGCGCCACCATCCGTCCATCGTCATCTGGGGCGGCAATAATGAGGTGCAGGTCAACTGGGATAACTGGGGCGACAGTCAGGCCCTGAAGGACAAGGTAGGCCGCAAGGAGGCCGAACGCATCCATACTGGTCTGGTTCGCCTGTTCGATCAGGTGCTGCGCGGCGCGGTCGATAGGTATTCGCCGGGCACGCCCTACTGGCCAGGTTCCCCCACGGCTGACTATGACGGGCCATCGGATGGCGACAGGGACGGGGACCGCCACTACTGGACGGTCTGGGGCGGCAAGCAGCCCGTGGAGACCTATCTGACGGTAACGCCGCGCTTCATGTCGGAATACGGGCTGCAATCCTTCCCGGTCATGGCGACGATCAAGGCCTTTGCGGGCCCAAAGGACATGGCCATTGATGCCGCTGTGATGATCGCGCACCAGAAGTTTGACAAGGGTCGCGGCAATCAGCGCCTTCTGATGTACATCAACAACAATTACGGTCAGCCCAAGCGCTTTGAGGATTTCGTCTATCTGTCGCAGGTGATGCAGGCCGAAGGCATCGAACTGGCGGCGCGGCACCTGCGCGCCTCGCGCCCGCAGAATATGGGCGGCCTCTACTGGCAGCTTAACGATGTGTGGCCGGTGGCGTCGTGGTCGAGCGTCGATTATTACGGCCGCTGGAAGGCGCTGCACTATTCGGCGCGCCGCTTCTATGCCCCCGTCTCCGTATCGCTGCTGCGCCGCGAGGGCGTGACCGAACTGTCGGTGGTGTCGGATCGCCAGAGCGAGGCGCGCCTGCACTGGCGGCTGAAGGTGATGACGCTCGACGGCAAGCTGTTGTCGCAATGGACGCAGGACCTCAACGCCGCCCCGCTCAGCGCACAGGTTGTCACGCGCCTCAGCGATGCCGACCTGCTGAAAGGCGCCGATCCCAAATCGACCCTGGTCAGCGTCGAGCTTCTGGAAAACGATCAGGTCATCTCGCGTCATCAGAGCTATTTCGTCGCCTCCAAGGCATTGGCGCTCAGCGATCCGAAGATCAAGTCGCGCCTGACCCGCACCGCCGACGGCTATCGCCTCACCCTGTCGGCACGCACGCTGGCGCGGCAGGTGTGGGTCGATACGGACGCGCTGGAGGTGAGCCTGTCCGACAATGCCTTTGACCTGATGCCGGGTGAAACCGTTACCCTCGATCTCAAAACCTCAGCTTCCGAGGCGCAACTGCGCCGGGCGCTGACCATCCGTTCCCTCTATGGCGCCGCGCAATGATTTCCCGATCTGTATTTCCCCGTTTGAAACCCTTGTTGCTGACCGCGAGCCTCAGCGCCCTGTCCGTAGGGGTGGCACTGGCGCAAACCGCTGAGCCACCCATGGACCCGCGCATTGCCCGTATGACGGTCGAACAGAAGGCGGCGCAGATGCAGAACCGCGCCCCAGACCTGCCGTCGGCGGGCCTGACCGCCTACGAATGGTGGAACGAAGGCCTGCACGGCGTGGCGCGGGCTGGCGAAGCGACTGTCTTTCCGCAGGCCATCGGACTGGCGGCCACCTGGAACCCGGCCCTGCTGAAACAGGTGGGGGATGTGGTTTCGACCGAGGCGCGCGCCAAGTTCAATTCGACCGATCCGGCGGGCGATCACCAGCGCTATTACGGCCTGACCCTGTGGTCACCCAATATCAACATCTTCCGCGATCCGCGTTGGGGCCGGGGGCAGGAGACCTATGGCGAAGACCCCTTCCTGACCAGCCGTCTGGCCGAAGGCTTCGTTACCGGGCTTCAGGGGCCGGACCCGCAGCACCCCAAGGTCGTGGCTTCGGTCAAGCATCTGGCCGTGCATTCGGGGCCTGAGGCCGGGCGGCATGGTTTTGCCGCCTCGGTGTCGCCCTATGATCTGGAAATGACCTATCTGCCGGCCTTCCGTTATTCCGTGATGACCACAAAAGCGCAGTCGGTCATGTGCGCCTATAATGCCGTAGGTGGCGTCCCGGCCTGTGCCTCGGACCTGTTGCTTAAGACCTATGTGCGCGAGGCATGGGGCTTTAAGGGCTATGTCGTCACCGATTGCGACGCCATCTACGACATGACGCGCTTTCACTTTTATCGCCTCAATGACGCCGAATCCTCGGCCGAAAGCCTGAAGGCCGGTGTCGATCTCAACTGCGGCAATGCCTATGCGGCCCTGCCCGAAGCCGTTCAGAAGGGTCTGATCCCCGAATCCCTGATGGATCAGTCGCTGAACCGTCTGCTGGATGTGCGCAAGCGTCTGGGGATCGACGGCGCGCCGAGCCCTTGGGCGAGGATCAGCCCGGAGGCGATCAATACGCCGCAAGCGCAAGGATTGGCGCTACAGGCGGCGGAACAGTCGCTGGTCTTGCTTAAAAACAACGGCGTCCTGCCGCTCAAGCCGGGGCAGACCGTGGCGGTGATCGGCCCCAATGCTGATACGGAGGAGACGCTGCGCGGCAATTACAATGGCATAGCGCGCCAGCCGGTGACGCCGCTGACCGGATTGCGGGCGCAACTGGGGGCGGCAAAGGTCCTCTATGCACAGGGTGCGACCCTCGCCGAAGGGGTGCCGACCACTGTGCCGGAAACCGCGCTACGCACGCCCGAAGGCCTGTCGGGCCTAACGGCCAGCTACTACGCCAATGCTGACTTCGCCGGTGCGCCGGTAGAAACCCGCACCGAGCGTACCGTGAATCTGGAATTCATGAACCGGATGCCGGTCAAGGCCCTGAAAGACGGGCCTTACAGTATTCGCTGGAGCGGTCAGATTGTGCCCCCGGCGGCGGGTACCTATCGCCTTAAGGTCTTTGTGGATCGCTGCTGGTCCTGCGAGAGCCACCAGCACGATGAGGTTCGCCTTTATCTGGACGACAAGCCGGTCATCGTCGATACGGGCGACGGCAAGTCGCTGGAGACTGAACTGACCTTCGACAGCGCCGCCGCGCGCCGCCTGCGCCTTGAGTACCGCCATGTGGGTGGCGACTGGGGCGTGCGCCTGCAATGGATCGCCCCGGCGCAGCCGCAGATCGACGAAGCGGTCAAGGCCGCGCAGGCCGCCGATGCCATTGTCGCCTTTGTCGGCCTGTCGCCCGACATCGAAGGCGAAGAACTTCAAATTCTGGTGCCGGGCTTTGACCGTGGGGATCGCACTGACCTCGGCCTGCCGCGCACGCAGGAGGACCTGTTGAAAGCGGTCAAAGCGACGGGTAAGCCGCTGGTCGTGGTCCTGCTGTCTGGTTCGGCTGTGGCGCTCAACTGGGCCGACGCCCATGCCGATGCCGTGGTGGCGGCTTGGTATCCGGGCGAGGCGGGGGGTACGGCCATTGCCCGCACCCTGACCGGGGAAGCTAACCCGTCGGGTCGTCTGCCCGTGACCTTCTACCGCTCGGTGCAGGATTTGCCGCCGTTTATCGACTATCGCATGGAAGGGCGCACCTATCGCTATTTCAAGGGCAAGCCGCTCTATCCGTTCGGCCACGGCCTGTCCTACACACAGTTCAGCTATAGCGATCTGAAACTCGATACGTCCACATTGACGGCGGGTCAGCCGCTGCGCGTCAGCGTGCGCGTGCGCAACAACGGGCAACGCGCGGGTGACGAGGTGGTGCAGCTTTATGTCAAACGGCCCGATACCTTCGGTCTGAACGCCTCGCTGGCGGCCTTCGCGCGCGTCAGCCTCAAGGCGGGTGAAAGCCGGACGGTCGTCATGACGATTGACCCGCGCGACCTCAGCACGGTCACGCTTGAGGGGGAGCGCGCCATCCGGGCGGGGGCCTATGGCCTGTCGGTTGGCGGCGGTCAGCCCGGCTTTGCCCCGACCCTCAACGCCGATTTTTCAATTACCGGTCAGATGGCGCTGCCGAAATAAGACAGGAAAAGACTCCATGATGGATCGCAGACAGATTCTCGGTGGGCTGGCCGCTTCGGCGGTAACGCTCGGTTTTTCAGCCGGTGACGCCAGCGCGGCCCCGTCGCGCTTTACGATAAAGGACGATCAGTTCCTGCTGGACGGACAGCCTCTGCACCTGATGGCGGGTGAGATGCACTATCCACGCATCCCGCGCGAACTGTGGCGTGATCGTCTGCGTAAGCTGAAGGCGCTGGGGCTGAACACGCTCTCGACCTACACCTTCTGGAGCGCGCATGAGAAAAAGCCCGGCGTCTATGATTTCAGCGGCAATCTCGATGTCGCCGCATGGGTGAAGATGGCGCAGGAAGAGGGGCTGCACGTCCTGTTGCGGCCCGGCCCCTATGCCTGTGCTGAATGGGACAATGGCGGCTATCCGGCCTGGTTCCTCAATGACCCGGACATCCGCCCGCGTTCGCTCGATCCGCGCTATATGGGCCCGTCAGGGCAGTGGCTGAAGCGGCTGGGGCAGGAGGTGGCGCACCTTGAGATCGACAAGGGCGGCCCGGTCCTGATGACGCAGATCGAGAACGAATACGGCTCCTACGGCAACGATCTCAACTATATGCGCGCCGTCCGCGATCAGGTGCGCGCCGCCGGTTTCAGCGGTCAGCTTTATACGGTCGATGGGGCGGCGGTCATCGAGAACGGCGCCTTGCCGGAGCTGTTTAACGGCATCAATTTCGGCACCTATGACAAGGCGGAAGGCGAGTTTGCGCGCTATGCCAAGTTCAAGACCAAGGGCCCGCGCATGTGTACCGAGCTGTGGGGCGGCTGGTTCGACCACTTCGGTGAGGTGCATTCCAATATGGAAATCTCGCCTCTGATGGAGAGCCTCAAATGGATGCTCGATAACCGCATCAGCTTCTCCTTTTATATGCTGCACGGAGGCACCTCGTTTGCCTTTGACGCCGGGGCCAACTTCCACAAGACCCACGGCTATCAGCCGGATATTTCGAGCTATGATTACGACGCCATGCTGGATGAGGCCGGGCGCGTCACGCCGAAATACGAGGCGGCGCGCGAGCTGTTCCGTCGCTACCTGCCGCCGGAGCGTTTCACCGCTTTGCCGGAACCGGAAAAGGCCCTCAAAATTGAGCGCTTCGCCCTGCGTGAAACCGCGCCCCTGTCGCAACTCTACCCGAAGGGGACCAGCCACCCGCAACCCAAAACCTTTGAGCAGATGGGGCAAAATCATGGCCTGATGCTGTATCGCCACGCGGCCAAGACGGCTGTTTCCGGCCATCTGAAAATGGCTGATGTGCGCGACTATGCCCTCGTCAGCGCCGGTCAGACGCGCTTCGGAACGCTGGATCGCCGCCTGAAAGAGACCGAGATTGAGGTGTCGCTGAAGGCTGGGGATACGCTCGACCTGCTGATCGACGCTATGGGCCACGTCAACTATGGCGATCAGATCGGCAAGGATCAGAAGGGGCTGATCGGGCCGGTGACCCTGAACGGCAAGCCGCTCACCGGCTGGACGCATCAGGGCGTGCCGCTCGATGACCTGAGCGTCTTGCGCTTCAAGCGGCAGCGCGTTAATGGCCCGGCCTTTTATCGCGGCACGTTTGAAACCTCAGAGGCGGGCTTCACCTTCCTTGACCTGCGCGGCTGGGGCAAGGGCTATGTCTGGGTCAATGGCCACAATCTGGGCCGCTACTGGTCCGTTGGGCCGCAGCGCGCCGTCTTCGTCCCGGCCCCCTATCTCAAGAGGGGTGTCAATGAGGTGGTGGTGCTTGATCTCCATGATCAGGGCGAACGCTCACTGGCCGGTTCGGGATCGCAGATCTGGGACCTGCCGGGTCTGGTGAAGGGATAGGGGCCATGCAACGCAGACAATTCCTGACCGCTTTGGGGGCCACCAGCTTCGCGGCATTGGCGACGCCCGCTTTGGCCGAGATTCCGCCCATGTCGCCACAGGTGGCGTCCGGCCTGCGGCTGCCGCCGCAACAGCGCGGTTTCCGCTCGGCGGCGGTCGAAGCCACCATCGCCAGGGCCCGGCGTGCTATCCGTAATCCGGCTCTGGCGCGGCTGTTTGAAAATGCCTATCCCAACACGCTCGATACAACGGTCGAACTGGGGGAGGTCGATGGTAAGCCCGACACCTTCGTCATTACCGGCGATATCAAAGCCCTGTGGCTGCGCGATTCCTCGGCGCAGGTGACGCCCTATCTGCCGCTGGTTACGGAGGACAAGGCGCTGCAACGCCTGTTTGTCGGTCTGATACATCGTCAGTCGCGCTGCATTCTGATCGACCCCTATGCCAATGCCTATATGCACGACCCCAAGGCGCGCACCAACCTTTCGTGGTCGCAGACCGACTTTACCGACATGAAGCCGGGCGTAGCCGAGCGCAAATGGGAAATCGACTCGCTGTGCTATCCGGTGCGCCTGTCCTACCTGTACTGGCGTCAGACCGGGGATGTCAGCGCTTTTGACGACACCTGGCGCGCCGCCATGCACACGGTGGTCGATACTTTCCGCGTGCAGCAGCGCAAAGAGAATAATGGTCCTTACCGCTTTCAGCGCACGGCATCCGAACCCACCGAGACGCTTGCCCGCGGCTACGGGGCCCCGACACGCAAGGTCGGTTTGATCCATTCCGGCTTCCGCCCGTCCGACGATGCCTGCCTCTATCCCTTCCTCATCCCGGCCAATCATTTCGCGGTCGTGAGCCTGCGGCAATTGGCGGAACTGGCCGAGCCGACAGGGTTGGGGACGGCGTTTGCGCAGTCCTGTCTGGCGCTGGCGCAGGAGGTCAGTGACGCCCTGAACGCCTATGGCCGCCTCAGCGCGCCGGACGGTGGCGACATGTGGGCCTATGAGGTCGATGGCTTCGGCAATGGCCTGTTCATGGACGACGCCAATGTGCCGAGCCTTCTCAGCCTGCCCTATCTGGGGGCCTGTCGGATCGACGATCCGCTCTATCAACGCACCCGACGCGCGGTGTTGAGCCGTCGCAACCCCTACTATTTCGAAGGCAAGGTCCTGTCCGGTGTCGGCAGCCCGCATTCGGAACCTGAGACGGTGTGGCCCATCGCCCTGATGATGCAGATACTGACCACGCAGGACAAGGCGGAGCAACGCGCCTGCCTTGAGGGGATTTTGCGGGCCTCGGCCCCGCGCGGCTTCGTCAATGAGTCGGTGCATAAGGATGACGCCGGTCATTTCACCCGCTCATGGTTTGCCTGGGCCAACAGCCTGTTCGGAGAGACGGTGCTGACCCTGATGCGGACTGCCCCCGACCTTCTGTGACCTTGTGATTTGCCGCGATACCCCGCGACTATGGAGTGCCTTTCGATGATCAATCGCCGTTCGCTTCTGGGGGCCGCCTCGGTGGCTTCTGTCCTGCCGGTTCAGTCTCTGGCCGCCGAAGATGACCTGTGCGCCCATGTCGATCCCTTTATCGGCACGGGCGGCCACGGCCACACCTATCCGGGCGCGACCCTGCCGTTCGGCATGGTGCAGTTGTCGCCGGACACCAGCAATAATGGCTGGGATTCCTGTTCCGGCTATCACGTCAAGGACGGCTCGATCATGGGCTTTTCGCACACCCACCTTTCGGGGACGGGCTGCGCGGACATGCTCGACTGTCTGGTGACGCCGCGCACCGGGCCGGTGGTGCTCAATCCCGGCGAACCGGGCCAGATCGAAGGCAGTTACCGCTCGCGCTATACCGAAGAAGTGGCCAGCCCCGGTTACTACGCCGTCACCCTGACCGACAGCCGCGTGCGCGCCGAACTGACGGCCACCTTGCGCACCGGCTTGCATCGCTATGTCTTTCCAGCGGGGGAGGCCGGTCACCTGCTGATCGACTGGGCGCATGGGCAGCGCAACTGGTGGGAAAAATCACCAGCGACCAAGCTCGATAACACAAGTCTGCGTCTGATTGGCAATGACACGCTGGTGGGTGGGCGTCAGGTCTTCATGTGGGCGGGTGGGCGCTGGATATTCTTCGCCCTGAAACTGTCGCGGCCGTTCAGCCGCGCCGAACTTTATCAGAACGACGCCTCCGTCAGCGGCACGGAGGTTGCCGGTGGTAAGCTGAAATGCGCGCTGCATTTCGACGAGGCCGGATCGGCGCCGCTGCTGGTCAAGGTGGGGATTTCGGCTGTCGACATAGAGGGTGCGCTGAAAAACCTTGAGGCCGAACAGCCGGGCTTTGATTTCGAGGGCACGCGGCGGGCGGCGCATCTGGCGTGGCAGGACGAACTGTCGCGCATCCGCGTGGACCTCAGCGACCCCGGTGACCGTAAGGTCTTCTATACGGCCCATTACCACAGCCTGCTGGCGCCGACCCTGTTTTCCGACATCGATCGGCGCTATCGCGGCATGGACAATCAGGTGCACCTCCTGAAAC
Source organism: Asticcacaulis excentricus CB 48 (assembly GCF_000175215.2). Lineage (NCBI taxonomy): Bacteria > Pseudomonadati > Pseudomonadota > Alphaproteobacteria > Caulobacterales > Caulobacteraceae > Asticcacaulis > Asticcacaulis excentricus. The sequence continues at coordinate 392,509 of NC_014817.1, forward strand.
CCGGCGAAGAGAACTATTCGACCTACAGCCTGTGGGACACCTATCGCGCCGCGCACCCGCTCTACACGCTTACCCAAGGGCCGCGCTTGCCCGGTATGATCGGCGGTCTGGCGCGCATGGGGCAGGAAAACCCGGCGGGCGCGCCCATCTGGCCGCTTCAGGGGCGCGAAACCGACACCATGATCGGTTACCACAGCGCCGCCGTTCTGGCCGAAGCCTGCGTCAAGGGCGTGCCCGGCGTGGACTATAAGGCCGCCTATAAGGTGATCCGCAAGCGCGCCTTCGATGACGATGTGCACGGCTTTGGCCTCTATCGCCAACTGGGTTATATCCCGGCGGACAAGGTCGATGAGTCCGTGTCGCGCACGCTGGAGTTCGCCTATAGCGACTGGTGCGCCTCTAAGCTGGCGGCGGCGGTAGGCGCGCATGAGGATGCACGCAAATTGCGTGAACGTTCAAGAAATTATCGTAATCTCTTTGACTTCTACATCCACTTTATGCGCGGCAAAAAGGCCGATGGTTCCTGGGTGACGCCTTATTTCCCGCAGTCTCTGGGCCACGATCAGAAGCGCTGGCGCGACTACACGGAAACCAATGGCTGGCAGGCGACCTTCCTCAATCAGCACGACCTCTACGGCTATATGCGGATGTTCGGCGGCGAGAAGGCATTTGAGGCCAAGCTGGATGCGCTATTTAATGCGCCGTCTGACCTTGATCACGGCTCGCTGGACGACATCAGCGGGCTGGTCGGGCAGTACGCGCACGGCAATGAGCCCAGCCATCACGTCGCCTATCTCTATGCCTATGCCGGGGCCCTGCCGAAGACGCAGTCGCGTGTGCGGATGCTGATGAAGGCCATGTACCGCGCTGAGCCTAACGGGCTGGAGGGCAATGAGGATTGCGGCCAGATGAGCGCCTGGTACGTGCTGAGCGCGCTGGGGCTATATACGGTTGATCCGGTCAGCGGTGTCTATGTGTTCGGCTCGCCTCTGGTCAATCGCGCCCGCCTTGCGCTCGGTAACGGGCGGCATCTGAGTATTGTCGCCGAAGGCAACGGGCCGGATAAGGTTTATGTCAGCGGCGTGCGCCTGAATGGTAAGGCGTGGAGCCGGTCGTGGATTGCCCACGATACCCTGATGCGCGGTGGCGAACTGCGCTTCCTGATGAGCGCCACGCCCAACCCGGCCTTCGGGGCGCGGCTGGCTGACCGCCCGCCGTCCTTCGTGTGATGCGACGCTTACTTTGCTTGTGTGTGTGGCTGTGCCTGTCGGCGTCACAGGCAGTCGCGGCCAACCTGATCACCGCGCCGGACGCCAGCCCGCAGGCGCAGACCACGACGGCGTGGTTCCGGGAGGAGCCGGCGCTGGGTGCCTTAAAAGGGCAGGTGGTGCTGGCGCAGCGGTCGCAGGTGGCGGCACTTTTGCCGCCCAAGGTGCGTGCTGCGTGGCAGGACTGGAGCCGCACCCTGCCGGCCGCGCGCCCGGAAGCCTATGCCTTGTTTTCCAAAGACAACTGGCTGATCATCGCCGGTGACGATGATCGCGGCCTGATGTTCGGTATGGGCCATGTGCTGCGCAAGGCGCTAGAGCGGAATGATTTCTACCGGAATCATTCCGTTCATGCCGCCATTGAGGCGGCGGCCAAGGTGGCGCAGCCACCGCCCGGCGAGGGGCTAAACAAAAATCCAGATCATTATGTTTCCATGAGAAATCATAATGATCTAGAGGGGCGGGTGCGCGGCCTGCCGCTCTATGTAGTGCCTGACAAGGCCATTCGCGCGCATCAGATCGGCTACCGTTTCAAGAACAACAGTTATGATGCTTTTACGCTGCCTGTGTTTGAGCGCCACCTGCGCGACCTTATCGTGTTCGGCACCAATGGCCTGCAATGGATCGCGCCCATTTCAGACGACGCCGCCGAAAGCCCGCTGTTTCCGGCACCGGCGCTGGACACCCTGATCGGGGTGTCGCGGCTTACGGAGCGTTATGGCGTCGATTTTCACCTCTATTACCCGCAGATGATGGCCGACTATGGCGACCCGGCGCAAAGAGCGACGGAGCTTAAACGCTTTGAGGCACTGGTGCGCGCCACACCGTACATAAGCAGTCTGTTCATTCCCGGTGGCGACCCCGGCCATACCCAACCGGATATCCTGTTCCCCCTGATCCGTGATGAGGCGGCGATCCTGCGCCGCTATCACCCGAAGGCGACGGTGTGGGTGTCGGCGCAAGGCTTTGACCGCGCGCAGTATGAGCGTTTCTACGCCCTGATGGCAGAAGAAAATCCATGGTTGACCGGTGTCTTTGTCGGGCCGCAGTCGCGCGACACCGTGTCGGTGCAGCGGGCCCGCATTCCGGCGCGGTACAAGGTGCTTTTCTATCCGGACATCGCCCATACCCTGCACGCGCAGTTCCCGGTGCCGGGCTTTGATGCGGCCTTCGCCCTCACCGAAGGCCGCGAACCCATCAACCCGCAACCGCAGGCCCAAGGCCATATCTACCGCCATTTCGCCGCTGATTTTGAGGGCTTTGTCACCTATTCCGAAGGCGTGACGGACGATGTGAACAAGATGTTGTGGGTGGGTTTCGGAATGGATCGTGCGCAAACGCCCGCCACCATAGCGGCGGATTATGGGCGCTATTTTCTGGGGGACGCGCGGTTCGGGGCGGTGCTGGAAGGTCTGGAGCGCAACTGGCGTGGGCCGTTGCGCCGAAACCGCGACATCTCGCGCACCCTGATGACGCTGAGGACCTTACCGCGACGCGATAACTGGCGGTACGACATGCTGGCCTATCGTGCCCTCTATGACGCCTATGTGCAGCGGCGCGCTGTGGCGGAGACGCAGCGTGAAGATGAAGCCTATAAGTCGCTGTTTAAAAATGACTTTCAGGCGGCGCGTGTTGCGCTGGCGACCCCTGACGATGCAGACACTCTGGCCCTCCGCACAGAGATTCAGGCACTGGCCGGACGGCTGTATGAGGGCATCGGTCTGCAACTGAGCGTGCGGCTTTATGGGGCGTCCAACTGGGAGCGCGGGGCCAATCTCGACCGGCTTGAGGTGTCGCTGAACGACCGGGCGTGGCTGACCCGGCAGCTGGCTGAGATCGAAGCTCTGCCCGAATCCGCGCGCGCTGAACGTCTGGAGGCGCTTTTACGCCGGGATACACCGCCACCCGGCGGGTTTTACGATGATCTGGGTGATCCGCAGGCCTCACCACATCTGGTGCGGGGGGGCGACTGGGCCGACGACCCGCAGCGCATGGCGGGGGCCATAGACAGCATTGCCGACCGCACGCCGGATGATGGCTGGCGGCTGGCGTGGATCACCTATGCCGAGGCGCTGTACGAAACACCGCTGGAGTTGCGTTATGAGGGGCTTGATCGTGCGCGCGCCTATCGCTTGAAGGTGGTCTATGCTGGCGAAGACTATGCCCTGCCGCTGACGCTTGTGGCCAATGATACGGCGACCCTACACGCGGCCCGCACCCGCCGCAGCAATCCGGAAACGGTAGAACTGGATCTGCCGCCAGAGGTCACGGCCACAGGTCGCCTTAGCCTCAAGTGGTTTCGCCCGGAAGGGCTGGGCGGTTCCGGACGCGGACGGCAGGTGGCGCAGGTCTGGCTCTATCCGCGATAAGCCGCCTGCGCCGTCCGTTACCGCGTAATAACGCCTACGCCGCTGAAGGCTACGGTCGGCTTGTCCTGTACAGCGCGCGGCAGAACCAGTTTCAGGTAACGCCCCTTATGCGGCGCATCGAAGCGGATGCGCTGTTCGCTGCGGCTATTGGCGATGTTGGAGAATTCGCCTTCGCCTGCGGGTGCAAAGGTTTGACCGTCAAGGCTGACAGAGGCGATGTAACCCGCCGGCGCCCCCATCTGGGCCACCGTGTTCACGTCCAGATAGATGTCCTGAACGCCGGGTGTTAGGGTAAAGCCCTTGAGGTCATAGACCTTGCCCAGATCAAGGATCAGTTCAGCGGGTTGGCCCTTGCGTCCGACAAAGCCCTTACCATCGAGCAGCGCGTTCGGCGTCTCGCTGCTGGCCGAGACCGTGCGCCAGCCGACCGGGGCCACATCGAACAGCGCGACCGAGGCCGCGCTTAGCACTTTACGCGCCGGGCTGAAGGCCACGGCCCGCACCTGACCGCCTTCGGGCAGGGGGAAGGGGGCGCTGAACGGCGTCGAAGCGGTCGTCGGCGCGCTGCCATCCAGGGTGTAGAACAGGCGGACATCGCTTTCGGCGGCACTGAGACTGACCAGCCCGGCACGGTCGCGTTTGATGACCGGTTCTTCCAGCACAGGTGGCATCAGGAACAGGCCGAAATCGCCAAGAACCGGCGAGGCAGCCGCCTTGAGGATGCGGATACGTACAGCGCGCGTCGTGACGGGGGCGGACAGGCGCGTCAGGCGCTTATAGCCGATATAGGTGTGGGTTTGCAGGGTACGCCAGCGGCCGTTTTCGAGGATGTCGATAGCGAAATCATCGACGCGCACGCCCTTGCGGATGTCTTCGGCGGTGCGGATGACGTCAAAGGTCTGCGCCTTGGGCAGATCGAAGCGAATCCACGCCCCGGCCTTGTCCGAGGTGCGCGCCGCCCAGAAGCCATTGGCTTTCAGGGCCTGCGCCGGATCGAACCCCTCGCCATAGGTCGAGGAGGCGGTCACCCTGGCTCCGGTGGCCAGATTGCGGGCAAAGGTCTTGTCCAGAATGGCTTTCCAGCCGCTGAGCGAGGCCACATCCGCATCGGGTACGCGGCCGCGGCGGTCCGGGGCCAGATTGAGCAGCAGGGTCGTACCGCGCCCGACCGACTCGAAGTAGACGCGCGTCAGATTGGCCGGCGTGCGCGGGCTTTCGTCCGCGTGCCAGAACCAGCCGGGCCGGATCGAGGTATTGGTTTCCGCCGGGTTCCAGATGTTGCCGCCGCGCACACCGGCATTGCCCTTGGCCATGGTGTAGGGGGTTTCATCGACTGTGGGCCAGCAGGGGTCACCGGCCTGACCATGCTCATTGCCGACCCAGCGCACATCCATGTGCTCATCGGCAAACATGACGGCGTGCGGCTGGTTTTTGCGCACGATGGCGCGCACCGTGTCCCAGCCGTAATAGGTGAGGGCGTCGATCTTGCGCCGTTCGCGCGCCCCACCGTAATAGCCGTCACCGCCATTGGCCCCGTCGAACCACACTTCAAACAGTGGGCCGTACTGCGTGGTCAGTTCTTCGAGCTGATTGTGATAGTATTCGACATAGGCCGGGCGGCCATATTCCGCGTGGTTGCGGTCCCAGGGCGACAGATAGACGCCGAACTTCAGACCATGCTTGCGGCAGGCTTCGGCCATTTCGCCGACAATGTCGCCCTTGCCGTTCTTGTAAGGGCTGAACTTGACCGAGTGCTCGGTATAGCGGCTGGGCCACAGGCAAAAGCCGTCATGGTGCTTGGCCGTCAGGATAATGCCTTTCAGACCACCGCCTTTCGCAGCCAGAACGATCTGGTCGGCACTGAAATCGGTCGGGTTGAACAGGCTGACGGGCTCATCGCCATAACCCCATTCGCGGTCTGTAAAGGCGTTCATGGTGTAGTGCATGAAGCCGTAGGTTTCGAGCCGCTGCCAGTCGTACTGACGCACCGACGGTGTCGCGCCGAAGGGGGTGGGGCCTTTGGGGGCGCGGGCCAGGGCCGGGCCGCCGACCAGACCAGCGAAAACGGACAGGGACAGGGTGCGACGATCCATTATCATGGCCAATTTGCCTCTTTGGTTCATAATTGGTAACATCCTAATTCAGCCGGGATTGATTGCAAGCCTTAAAGTCAGACGCTTCCTATTTTGCTTTTAATGCTGAAAACACAGGCATTCGTATGGTCAACGGGTGCACAGGCGGGTTAGATCAGGGGGGTGAACGCCGCGATTTCGATCGTCATTGGCCTTAGGATTTTGGCAAGCAAATGTATTTAATATGTATTGTCTGTTTCGGCTGCGATTGATATCGCCACCGTATACGATTTCCGTTTTGCGTGTGGGGACAACGCGCAAAGACTTAAAATGCAAACTTCTAATTGACTGAAAGCCAGAAGACCCACATGAAATGGGTAGGAAACGACTGGATATGACATGAACGAGTCAGCTCTGCGCTCTGCCTTTCTGAAAGATGATGGCGGCCACGCCTACCTGCTTATCCGCAATGCCATCCGCGACGAGATCGCGGGAGGTAAGCTGAAGCCGGGGGCGGCGCTTGCGCCTGAGCGTGAGTTGTGCGTGCTTTATGGCGTATCGCGCATCACCGTGCGTAAAGCCGTCGAAGGGCTGGTCGAAGAGGGGCTTCTGACGCGCACGCGGGGTTCGGGCACCTACGTGTCCATGCCCTCGATTACGCGAGTTGAGAAGAATTTTGCCATTCTCACCTCGTTTTCCGAGGATATCCGCTCGCGTGGCTATAAACCATCAAGCATCTGGCTGAAAAAGACCACCAGTATGACCACGCCCGAAGAGGCGCTGGCGCTCGGTCTGTCGCCGGGGTCGCTGGTCCACCGCTTTCACCGCATTCGTTGCGCCGACGGCGTGCGCGTCTGTCTGGAGTTCGTCGTCGTCCCGGCGCAGTTCCTGCCCTCGGTCGATGTGGTGCAGGAATCGCTCTACGAAGCCATGGCCGCAGCGGGCAGCCGTCCGGTGCGCGCCCTGCAACGCCTGCGCGCTGCGCCCCTCAGTGAGGCGCATTCGGAATTGCTGGGCGTACAAACGGGGGAATGCGGCCTGTTTATCGAACGTCGCGGCTTCCTGTCCAACGGTACGGCGGTCGAATTCAGCCAGTGTTATTATCACGGCGAAGCTTACGACGTTATCGCCGAACTGGGCTGATCCGGCTTTCTGATCCCAAACGTCTTTTGTCTCTGAGAGCGATCCGGCGGTGGCGTCGAATCGCCGCCGTCTTGCGTGCGGCTGTGCCCTTAGCCGGGAGGGTAGGATAGACGCATCTTCGATCCCGAATCCCGCATTGTGAAGGTGCGGGCTATGGACAGGCGCAATTTTCGCCTATACCTAATACCTATATAGAACCTCTGTATTACCTTTGAAGGACCTGACCATGGGATTGAAGTCAACCCGTTGTTCGCGCTGGCTGGCCTTACGCTGGTTTGTGTGCGCCGTCAGCGCGCCCATACTGTGTGCAGCAGGGGTGACTGCACAGGCGCAACCGGTGGCCACGGCACCAGCGGTCTATCCCACGCCACAATCCCTGACCCTGACCGGGCCGGACCTCAAGCTGGGGACGTCGCTGTTGCTGGTACGTGGTGATAAGGTCGATGCCGAAACCGAAGCGCTGGTGCGTCGCGTTCTGACGGCGGCGGGCGTGGATACGGTTCGTGTGGTAAAGCGCCTCCCCAAGCGCTTTGCGGGCGACTATGCGCTGATCGGCACGGTCAACGATGCCGTGGTCAAGGCCGCGCTCAACGCCACTGGCACGACAGCCCCCACACGCGCCGAGTCCTATGTGCTGACGATGCGCCAGCAGGCCTCCGGGGCGCTGATCGTGCTGGCGGGTGCCGATGCCGACGGTCTCTATTACGCCGCCCAGAGTCTGCGTCAGATTGTGGCGCAGGGCCGCTTCCCGGCGCTGACGATCAGTGACTATCCGTCCATGCCGGTGCGCGGCACCATCGAAGGCTTCTACGGCAAGCCCTGGAGCATGGCTCAGCGCGCCGCCCACATTGAGTTCCTGTCGGGGCTGAAGGCCAACACCTATATCTACAGCCCCAAGGATGACATCTATGCGCGCGACAAGTGGCGCGAGCCCTATCCGTCGGAGACGTTAAAGGACCTGGGGAACCTTGTGGCGCAGGCCAACCGGCAGCATGTCAACTTCGTCTATGCCGTCTCACCGGGGCCGTCCATCTGCTACAGCGACCCGGCCGATCTGGCGCATATTCGTGCCAAGTTCGCAGCCCTGCGCGGCGTTGGGGTGCGCAGTTTCTATGTGGCGCTCGATGATATCGAGTATAAAAAATGGAACTGTACGGCCGATGAAGCGGCCTTTGGACCTTCGGGTGAAGAGGCGGCGGCGAAGGCGCAGGCCAGTCTCCTGAACGCCGTGCAGGCCGATCTGGCCGCCAGTGGGCACGGCGAACTGATCATGGTGCCGACGGAATATTACGATGCCAAGGTCTCGCCCTATAAGACCGCTCTGGCCGCGACGCTCGACCCACGGGTGGTGATCCAGTGGACAGGGACGGACACCGTGCCCCCGTCGATTTCGGTGGCTGATGCGCGCAATGCCACCAAGGCTTTCGGGCGCAAGACGCTGTTGTGGGACAATTATCCGGTCAATGATTTCGGTGAGTCTGCTGGTCGTCTGCTGATGGCACCTTACGCGCGGCGTGAGGCCGGCCTGTCGGCGGAACTGAGCGGCATCGTCTCCAATCCGATGAATCAGGAGGTGGCCAGTCGCCCCGCGGTGACGGGGCTGGTGGCCTTTGCGTGGAACGATCAGGGCTATGACGCCGAACGCACCTGGCGGGCGGCGGCGCGTGATCTGGCCAGGAATGATCCGCAGGTGACGCAGGCGCTTCTGACCTTTTTCGATACGCAGCATCTGGCGCCCACCTTTGGCAATCAGCCGTGGCAGGCGCAGGCCCCGCAACTGAGGGCCGCCATCAACCGCGTGCGCGATGCGTTGGCGGGGACAGATATAGCCGAGCGGCAGGTGGCGCTGAACGCCCTGTCGCAACGGGCCGATGATCTCGCCAATGCGCCCGACCGCATCCGCACCGGGGTTACGGATAAAGGGTTTGTGGAGGAAGCGGCCCCGTGGCTGGCGGCCACTGCTTTTTGGGGCAAGGCTTTGCGCCTGACCGTGGAGGGTCTTGAGGCCACCGATGCCCAAACGGCTGCGGATCGCTTTGCGGCGGCGCAAGGACTGGCGGCCGAGGCGTCAAAACTGCGCACCATACCCGGTGCCACACGCCCCGAAGGCCCGATCAGGATCGCCGATGGCGTGCTGGATGTATTTATCAATGAGGCCCCGAAGCTGATCTATTGGCCGGAAAAGGCGAAATGATCAGTTCTATGAGATAAGCTCGGCCCCTGACGTGCAGGCTGTGTTGTTGAGACGCCCGCACCAAGGCACTCCGCTACTTAGGAGACTTTCTCAGGAGGAGGAAGCGCACACCAAGGCCATGGCCTGAGGCGCGTCACACGCCAGTAAAAGTTCCGCCTGTGTTCTTTGGCGTATGTGCGTAAACCGCTGAATTTGTGAGAAGGTTATGGTGCCGGTTGCAGGATTCGAACCCGCGACCTGATGTTTACAAAACAACTGCTCTACCAACTGAGCTAAACCGGCACGCTGCGAGTCATGAGGTCTGTCGCAGACAGGGCCGTCCTTATGCCGGGAGCCATCGCAGAACGCAACGGATTTGGCGGCTTCGCCACAGATTTTTTCGTGTTTTGGCCATCAAACCTGTGTGCAGGGCGGCAAAATGGTCTAAAGGACAAGCCGATTTCCTGAGTTTTAGAGGGTCTGAGCATGTCCCGCATTCTGATCACTTCCGCGCTGCCCTACATCAACGGCATTAAGCACCTCGGCAATCTGGCCGGGTCCATGCTGCCTGCGGATGTCTATGCCCGGTTCATGCGGGCGCGCGGGCATGAGGTGCTCTATATTTGCGCGACCGACGAACATGGCACGCCGGCTGAGCTGGCCGCCGCCAAGGCCGGACAGGATGTCAAGACCTATTGCGACGAGCAGCACCTGATCCAGAAGACCGCTGGTGAGGCGTTCGGGCTCAGCTATGACTGGTTCGGTCGTTCCAGCTCGGAGGAAAACCGGCACCTAACTCAGGCCTTTTGCGAGGCGCTGGATCGTAACGGTCTGATCGAGGAACGCACGGATAAGATGGTCTATTCCATCGACGACGGGCGTTTCCTGCCGGATCGCTATGTCGAAGGCACGTGTCCGCATTGTAAGTTCGAAAAGGCGCGCGGGGACCAATGCGACAATTGCGGGCGGCTGCTCGACCCCACGGACCTGATCAATCCCTATTCGGCGGTGTCGGGGTCGCGGAACCTTGAGGTGCGCGATACCAAGCACCTTTATCTGCTGCAAACCAAGGTCGAGCCGCAGTTGCGGGCGTGGATCGAGTCGAAGACGCAGTGGCCGCAACTGGCCAAGTCCATCGCCATGAAGCACCTCGACGAGGGGCTGATAGACCGCGGCATCACGCGCGACCTCAAATGGGGCGTGCCGATAACCAAGGACGGAAAGCCCAGAGATGGCTTTGAAAACAAGGTCTTCTACGTGTGGTTTGATGCGCCGGTGGAGTATATCGGTGCCACGCAGGAATATTTCAATGCGAAGGGAAATGCCGACGGCTGGCAAAGCTGGTGGCGCCTCGATCAGGGGGCGGTCGACGTCACCTATGTGCAGTTCATGGGCAAGGACAATGTGGCGTTCCACACGGTGAGCTTCCCGGCGACCATTATCGGGTCCAATGAACCGTGGAAGATGGTGGATACGCTGAAGGCGTTTAACTGGCTGAACTGGTACGGTGGCAAGTTCTCGACCTCGATGAACCGCGGCGTGTTCATGGATCAGGCGCTGGAGCTTCTGCCGGCCGATTACTGGCGCTGGTATCTTATTTCGCAGTCGCCGGAAGGCTCTGATTCGTCCTTTACCTGGGAGCAGTTCCAGAGCGCCGTGAACAAGGATTTGGCCGACGTGCTTGGCAATTTCGCCAACCGCATCCTCAAATTCACCGAGTCGAAGTTCGGCGGGGTGGTGCCGGAAGGCGGCGAGGCGGGGCCTCAGGAACAGAAGCTCTATGCCGATTTGTCGGCCTTGCTGGCGGAGGCGACCGAAGCCTTTGAGGCCATGGAAATGCGCAAGGCGGCGCAGGCGGTGCGCCGCATCTGGGTGCTAGGGAACGAATATCTTCAGGAGGCCGCCCCGTGGACGGCTTTCAAAACTGATGTCGAGCGCGCGGGCGTCATTGTTCGCCACGGCCTCAATCTGGTCCGCCTCTATGCGGTGCTGGCCCAGCCTCTGACGCCGTTTGCGGCGCAGTCCATTGCCGACTGTGTGGGCGTCGAACTGCCGCTCGACTGGCCCACGACGGACGCTCAGGCGGAACTGTCCAAGCTGCCCGGCGGCGCGGCTGTCAAATCGGGCGAGGTGCTGTTCAAAAAGATCGACGACGACATGGTCGCCGATTGGGCCGCGCGCTTTGGTGGCAGTGACGCCGCCTGAACAATAATTCATTAGCGAACAAAGGCGTTCGGACATATCCATAAGCGACAGAGGAGTCCCGTTATGGATATATCGAACGCCTTTTTCAGCTATCACGGACGTTTTCGCCGCCGGGATTTCTGGCTCTACAGCGTTTTTCTGTGGCTGATCAGTTCGGCCTTCGTGGCCCTGTTTGGCGGTGATAATCACGGCATCAACCTGCTGCGGCCCTATCGCTTTGACGGGGTGGGGCTGATCGGCTTTCTCGCCTGGCTAGGCGTGCTCTATGCCACCTCCGCCGTGCAGGTCAAACGCTGGCATGATCGCAACAAGTCAGGCTGGTGGGCGCTGATCACACTGGTGCCGGTGATTGGCTGGCTCTGGGTGCTGATCGAGTGCGGCTTTCTGGAAGGCACAAACGGCGATAACCGCTACGGGGCGGCAACCAGGCTCTGAGATTTCAGGGAAGATTTTGGAGCGGGTAGACGGGATCGAACCGACATCCTCAGCTTGGAAGGCTGCTGCACTACCATTGTGCTATACCCGCCCTTGAGGCAGGGCCGTGGCCGAAGAACGTTTCAAGGGCGCGCGGTGGTGGGGGAAGCAGGACTCGAACCTGCGAAGCTTACGCAGCGGATTTACAGTCCGCCCCCTTTGCCGCTCGGGACATTCCCCCAAGCGCGCCCGTTGAAACGAGGTGGTCCTTAAACTCAATCTTTGAACAAAGAACAAGCCCAAAAACAAAAAAACTTTTTGGTTTCTGTGGATGCCCGCATTAAACAGACCGCCAATCCTGCCAAAAAGCCTTACCGGCCTCACATCGGAGCGCGTCTTATAGTGTCAAGCCAACGCGAACGCAACGACCCTAAATCGCGGAAAGGACCGAATGGTCCCAAAAAATCGGGGTCTAAGGCCGCTTTTTCCGGACAATCCAAGCCTTATGCTAAGGACAAACCGCGCGACAAGGGCGGCTATGCCCCGGCCCAGACAGCGCGATCCCAAACGCAGACCCACGCTCAGGCGCGACCTAAACCGCCGGTGCGTGTGTCCGAAGACGGCTGGATCTGGGGCCTGCACGCGGTGGAGGCGGCGCTGAAAAATCAGTCCCGGCTCGGACCGATTCGTCTCTATGTGACGCCGGACCGTCAAAAAGCGTTGGAGCAGGTGGCCCCAAAGCGTGGCGACCTGCATGTGCGCCTGACCGAAATGGCTGAATTTTCCGGCTTTCTGCCACAGGGGGCGGTGCATCAGGGTGTGGCGCTGAATGGCCCCCCGCTGGAAGGCGATGATCTGAACGGTTTGATGGAAGGGGCGCTTCGGCAAGAGCGCCCGGTGCTGGTCATGCTGGATCAGGTGACCGATCCGCAGAATATCGGGGCCATCCTGCGCACCTGCGCTGCTTTTGGCGCGGCCGGGCTGATCATGCAGGACCGCCATTCGCCGGTCATGCAGGGCGTGCTGGCCAAGACGGCGGCGGGGGCGATGGATAGAGTGCCCTTTGCGCGGGTCACCAACCTGTCGCGGGCGCTGGAGTCCCTGACGGAAAACGGCTTTGTCAGTCTGGGCATGGCCGGGGAGGCGGAGCACAGCCTTCAGGCCGTGCTGGAACAGCAAGGCTGGCGTCAGGCCGGCAGCCCGCGTGCGCTGGTCATCGTCATGGGCTCAGAAGGCGAGGGGTTGCGGCGACTGGTGGCCGAACACTGCGACCATCTGGTCAAAATCCCCATGCCGGGTGGCTTTGAGAGCCTGAATGTCAGCCATGCGACGTCGATTGCCTTGTATGAGGCTCTGGGTCGCGCGGTCTGATCGCCTCGTAATAGTGGTTACCGCCCTCATCGCTGTGGCTGGCGACGAGGGACAGGCCGTGCGCGTCCAGAAGCGCCGCATAGGCCGTCTGGCCCAATGAGCGGGAAAGGCGTCCGGTCAGGGTGTCCGGCCATTCGCAGGCCTGAAGTGGCGCGGTAAACAGAAAGCGCCCGCCGGGTTTCAGCGCTTGGGCTACCCGGCCGATCAGAGCCGCCTGATCCACCTTCGACAGCAGAAAGATCAGGCCCACGCAGACTGCCGCGTCGAACGTCCGGCCAAAGAAGGCACTGAGCTGCGCCGCTTCGCAGGCGACTGGCGCTTCGGGAAAGCGGGCGTGAAAGGCGGCGACCAGACGGGGCGAAGCATCTATGCCCGACACGGCAAACCCTGCCTCGATCAGGGTTTCAGCAATCGGCACGCCCGATCCGCAACCGACATCGACAATGGCGCTACCCGCTGGCAATTGGGCAATGGCCCAGTCGCGTACAAGGCTGGCCCCAACGCCGGAACGCATTTGCATGAAGCGCTCGGCAAGTGCGTCCCAGCCTTCGGAAGGATCAGTAGGCATGGACGAACCTCAACGGCGACCTGAACTTCTCCAGCCTGTCATGCGATCTGCCTCTGGACAAGGCGGGATGTGAAAACTAGGAGGGTGTGCAAACCTTTCTATTTATGGGCCTGTCATGGACTTTTTTAGCAATCCTGAGTTCGCGTCTCAGGTTTCGGCCTTCTTTCAGGTCGTCTTTATCGACATCGTCATGGCCGGGGACAATGCCGTGGCGGTCGGTCTGGCGGCGGCAGGTCTGGCGGCCAGTGATCGTAAGAAGGCCATCCTCTATGGGCTGATCGCCGCGGTCATTATGCGCATCGGCTTTGTGCTGGTGACGGCCAAGCTGCTGCTGATTGTCGGTCTGCTGCTTGCGGGTGGGTTGCTTCTGCTGTGGGTGGCGTGGAAGATGTGGCGCGAACTGCGCGAGCCCGATACTCACGCGCAGGAACACGCCGAAGCGGTGCTGGAAGACGCCACCGGGGCCGACATCAACGGCAATCCCACCACGGGTGGGGCGACCGCTCCGGCGCCTAAGCGCAAGAGCTTCAAGGCCGCCGTGGTTCAGATTCTGATCGCCGACCTGTCGATGTCGCTCGACAATGTGCTGGCCGTAGCCGGGGCGTCACACGCCCATCCCGAAATCATGGTCTTCGGCCTGATCCTCGCCATCGCTCTGATGGGGGTCGCCTCGCACTTTATCGCCAAGGTCCTGCACAAGTACCGCTGGATCGGCTTCTTCGGTCTGGCCGTGGTGCTCTACGTGGCGCTGAACATGATCTGGGACGGCCATCGCGACATCGTGGTCGATACGGGTAAGGTCACGGAATACAATCAGATTGTGCCGGACTTTATGGACATCACCGAAAAAGACATCAAACACTTCGGCCCCAAACCCGCGAATTGAGTTTTGAGTGCACAAATTGTCCGAAAAGGGGTGGCCACCTTATCGGATTGCGTTCTGAAAGCGGTTCCTGATCCTCAGGGGCCGCTTTTTTCTGGGAGATGTCCGAAGGATGGGCGGGGTTTGGGCGTAGAAACCTCAGACTGGAGGGCTCCATGGACAAACCCGTTGTTACACAGGCGATGATCGACGCCTATGATGAATTCACCCATACCTCATTTGATCGCCGCGCCTTTATGAGCCGCCTGACGGCCTTGACCGGATCGGCTGCCGCCGCCGCAGCGGTCCTGCCGCTTCTGAGTGCCGGGCAGGCGGCGGCACAGACCATTGCGGCCGATGACAGCCGTCTGGTGACCGAAGAGGTGACGATTGAGGGGCTGAAAGCTTATCTGGCGAGGCCCAAAGCTGTGTCGCGCAGGCTGCCGAGTGTGCTGGTCATCCATGAAAATCGCGGCCTGACGCCGCATATCCGCAATGTCACCCGAAAGCTGGCGCTGGAAGGCTTCGTGGCGCTGGGGGCGGATTTCCTGTCACCTGTCGGCGGCACCCCGGCCAATGAAGACGAGGCGCGTACCCTGATCGGCAAGCTGGACGGCACGCAGACCGTTGCCAATGCCGAAACCTATCTGAACTGGCTGAGCGGTTATTCAAATGGCAACGGCAAGACCGGGGCAATGGGCTTTTGCTGGGGTGGCGGTCTGGTCAACCGTATCGCCACGCAGTCGAAGGCGCTGGATGCCGGCGTTGCCTATTATGGCTCACAGGCTCCTCTGACCGACGTGCCCGGCATTCAGGCCCCGCTCATGCTGCACTATGCCAGTCTGGATGAGCGCATTAATGCCGGGATCGAAGCCTACCGCGCAGCTTTGACCGCAGCGGGCAAGCGTTTCGAGATTCACATGTACGAAGGCGTCAATCACGCCTTCAACAATGACACCTCACCGGCGCGATACAACAAGGCGGCTGCCGATCTGGCGTGGCAGCGAACGGTTGGTTTCTTCAAGAAATATTTTGATTAGAGCAGAATGATCTCTAATGGACTCATTCCGCTCAAGCCGCCATTGAGGTGGCGGCCAATGTGGCAAAGCCACCGCCCGGCGAGGGGCTAAACAAAAACCTAGATCATTATGTTTCTACCAGAAATCATAATGATCTAGGGCATGTCTTCGGGCATGTCCTCGAGGCGATAGGCGTCGAGCATCGGGCGGTGGCCTTCGGGCGAGGGGCCAAAGCGGTTGCCGCCCCTTTGGCCGGCCAAAAAGCCGCATTCGATCAGCGCCCAGACCTGCCCCAGGACCGGCACGAGGACGACCATCAGCCACCAGCCGGACTTGCCCCGGTCGTGCCAGCGTTTGACGCTCAGGCAGAAGCCGATCCACAGGAGCGGCAGCCCCAGAACCAGCCACATCGGGTCCACCCCCTCGGCCGGACTCAGGCCCACAGCGGTGCCATAATGGGTCCTCAGCCACCACAGGGTTGCGCAGACGACGGCGATCGCGAGGCACCAGCCCCAGAAGCCGATGCGCGACAGCCGCCCGTTCGGGCTTAGCAGTGTATTGATGATAGTCATGGTTTCCTCCCGGCCGCATCCTAGGCGACTCTCTTGTTCAGTGAATTTACCATAACGCGGTTCCAGACCGCAGAAGGGGGGCGGTAAACTTATCGGGAGCAGCTGGATCATTATGGTTTCTGGAAGAAGCATAATGAGCTCGCCTTTGTTTAGTCCCTCTCCGAGCGGCGGCAACGCCGCCTTGGTTGTCGCCTCAATGGCGGCTTGAGTGAGATTATTGCATAAGAAGCTAGTCTTCTAAGTTACGCTGTGACCATAAGACAGGTGCGCCCGCCGGCAATCGGGGCTATGCTGTGCGAATGAGAGTGGTTCTGAACCTGCTTGGCCTGTTTTTCGTGGCGCTTGGCGTCATCGGCATCTTCGTGCCGGTTTTGCCGACGACGGTGTTTCTGATCATCGCCGCCGTGATCTTTGCCCGCTTCAATCCGGAATGGGAGCGGCGTATTTTGGCGCACCCAAAGTTCGGCCCACCCGTCCGCGCCTTCCGTGAGCGCGGTGTCATTGGTCCGGCGGCCAAGATCGCCGCGGTCGGCGGCATGGCCGTGTCGTCGGTAATCGGCTTCGTCACCCTGCGCGGTGTGTGGGCCTTTGTGCCCGCGGGGGTGTGCCTGCTGTGCGCCCTTTACGTGCTGTCCCGGCCGTCGCAATGATAGTTACCCGTGTGACCGCTTGACCCGCTGCAAGGGAAGGGGCTAGCTTCCGGCATTGATTTCCGGAGTCCCCCATGCCGTCCAAGCTGACCCTTGCCGTCTCTGCCGCTGCCCTGCTGGGGGCGGCGGTCGCCTCTCCCGTCTTTGCGCAGGCTACGCTGACCCCTGAGCGGGTGTTTGCCAATCCGGACCTGTCCGGGCCGAAGGCGGTCGGGGCGCGCCTGTCGCCGGACGGGACCCTTCTGACCTTCCTGAAGCCCAAGCTGACCAATGCCACGGTGCAGGACCTGTGGGCCGTCGACGTCAAGGGCGGCGCGCCCTATGTGCTAGTTGATGCCGACAGCCTGTCTTCCGAGGGCAAGGAGTTATCTGAGGCCGAAAAGGCGCGACGCGAGCGGATGCGCGTGTCGGCGCGCGGCGTGGTGGCCTATGACTGGGACCCGTCGTCCAAGACGCTGTTGGTGCCGTTGGATGGCGACGTCTATTTGGTCGATCGGGCGACCAAAAAGATCAGCCGCGCAACCGAGACGCCGGGCGATGAGGTTGATGCCAAGCTGAACCCTAAGGGCGGGCAGGTGGCCTATGTCCGCGATCAGACGCTTTATGTCCGCGACCTCGCGACCGGCACCGAGCGCGCCATTACACCGAAAGGCGAGGGAGTCATTTCCTACGGCGTGGCTGAGTTCATCGCGCAGGAAGAACTGAACCGCTATACCGGCTACTGGTGGTCGCCGGACGGCACGAAGATCGTCTATGCCAAGGTCGATGAAAGCCCGGTTGATATCGTCGAACGCTTTGAGATCAACGGCACGGGCACGCGCACCGTCGATCAGCGCTACCCGAAGGCCGGGCGTCCCAACGCCATCGTCACCCTGTTTGTGCACGACCTGAAAACCGGAACCGATGTGCCGCTCGATCTGGGGGCCAATAGCGACATCTATCTGGCGCGCGTCAACTGGAGCCCGGACGGGCAGTCCGTCTTTGTGCAGCGCCTGAGCCGCGATCAGAAGACGCTCGACCTGCTGCAATACCTGCTTACCGGCGGGGCACCGCGGACGGTTCTGACCGAGACCTCGGACACTTGGGTCGAGCTGAATAACGACCTGCGTTTCCTGAAGGACGGGCGTTTCCTGTGGGCGTCGGAACGCGATGGCAATAACCACCTCTACCTCTATGACAAGGACGGCAAGCTGATCCGTCAGGTCACGCGGGGCGACTTCCCGGTGGCGAAGGTCGCCGCCGTCGATGAGGCGAAGGGCGAGGTATGGTTTGAGTCGTCCTATAAGGCCGTGGTCGAGATGGGGCTTTACAAGACCTCCTTCCTCAAGCCGTCCGAGCCGGTGGCCGTGACCAAAGCCGGCGGCTGGTGGTCCACGGACGTATCGCCCAATGCCAAGGCCTTTATCGGTACCTATACGGACCCCCAAACCCCGGCCCAGACCGGTCTTTATGACGCGACGGGCAAGCGCGTGCGCTGGATCGAGGAGAACGCGCTCGACGCCAAACATCCGTATTTCGCGTACAAAGACACCTATAGCGCGCCGGAATTCGGTAAGCTGGAGGCGCTGGATGGCGAAGACCTGCACTGGCTGATGCTCAAGCCGCGCGGCTTCGACCCGGCGAAAAAATACCCGGTCATCGTTTCCATCTATGGTGGCCCGGCGCGGCAGGATGTGCGGCGCGGCTGGGTGTCGCCCGCCAACCGCCTGTTTCAGGAGGCCGGATACATCGTCTTTACGCTGGACAACCGCGGCACGCCCAACCGCTCGGTGAAGTTCCAGCGCGCCATCTATAAGCAGTTCGGCGGGCCGGATATCGACGATCAGATCATGGGAGCGAAGTGGTTGCAAAGCCTGCCCTATGTCGATCCGGCGAAGATCGGCATTATGGGCTGGTCACAGGGGGGCTTTGTCACCCTGATGGCTCTGACGGCCAAGGACACGCCGTTTGTCGCCGGGGCGGCCGGCGCGCCGCCGACCGAATGGGGGCTTTATGATACGGCCTATACCGAGCGCTATATGTCCACGCCGCAGGCCAATGCCGAGAACTATGCCAAATATGATGTGGTCAACCGCCTCGATAATCTAAAGCCGGGCAGCCTGTTGCTGATGCACGGCATGGCCGACGACAATGTCATCCTGCAAAACACCACGCGCGTCGTCGATGCCCTGCAAAAGAGGTCGATCCCGTTTGAGCTGATGCTCTTTCCGGGCGACCGACACGGCATCCGCAGCAATGAGAAGAATCTGTTCCGCTATCGGTTGTATCTCGACTTTTTCGACCGAAAACTGAAGAAATAACGGCCTAAAACCTTGTTATATTACAATTGCTTCATGACACGTAATTAAGTTGTTCTGAGCGCCCGCCTTCTTCATGCTAGGCCTATTGAAACCGATCAGGGGTTTAACAATGGGCACGGGCATCAAGGCGGGCGTTTTCGTCGCCATCGCAGCTATGGCGGCCGCAGCGGGCGCGCAGGCCGCAACGCAGGTCGAACTGAAACACATGGCGGCGCGCGTCATCGTCACGCCGGAAAACCGCAGTGACGTGAAACTCACCGTCACCTACGGCAGGGCCGATCTGCCGAAAATTATGGTCAGCACGAAGGGCGACAAGCTGGTCGCCTCGGGCCAGTTGCGCAAACGCAGCTATGGCTGCTCCGGCAATCAGACGGTGCGCATCGACGGCAAGGGGCAGGTAGCCGTAGCCGATTTGCCGGTGGTTTATTTGCGGGTACCGATGGATGCCAAGGTCGCCTCGGAAGGGGCCGTCTCCGGGCGCATCGGGGCGGCCAAATCGCTAGAGTTCGCGCTGGGCGGCTGCGGTGACTGGACCGTGGATACGGTGCAGGGCAAGGCCGAACTGAACATCGGCGGGTCAGGTAGCATTCGCGCTGCCAATGCGGGCGATGCCGAAGTCGCCGTCGGCGGCTCCGGCGATGTCTATCTGGGTCGTATCAAATCCCTGTCGGGGGCCATCGGCGAGTCGGGCTCGATCAATGTCGCCGAAGTGGCCGGGCCGGTCGAAATCGCCATCGGCGGCTCCGGTGATGTGAGGATCGACAAGGGCACGGCCCGCAAGGTGGACGTTTCTATCGCCGGTTCGGGCAATGTGCGTTTTGGCGGCGAAGCGGTCGATGTCGATGTCTCTATCGTTGGCGCGGGCGATGTTTCCGTGCGCAAGGTCACCGGTCACGTCTCACGTTCCGTCATGGGCTCCGGCAAAGTACGCATCGGTGAGGGCGGCCGCTGACAGAAACAGGTATTTCGTCGGGTCATATTTTGATCCGACGGCGAAATCTCCGCCTGCGCTTTCCGGGGCAGGTGGCGATCAGGAGACGGGCCTGATCTTTCGGTCTGGCACTCTCTGGTTCTCCATAAACTCAAACGCGGCGGCCCTGGTGACCGTCGCGTTTTTTTGTCATCGTACCGTCTTTTGACAACCGGCTCCGACTGCGTTAACCCTTTTATTCTGGAGTAAGGGGGAGGGGTGTCATGCAGACCCTGCTGGACGGCCTGTCGGTGCTTGGCGGCTGGCGCATCAATTTTATGCAGGTCGCGACGATCGCCGTCATCCTGTTTGTCTTCGTCATTCAGGGTTTCCGCATCAATCAGGAATACCAGCGCGCTATCGTCTATCGGCTGGGGCGCTTTGTGAATGTGCGCGGACCGGGCCTGTTCTGGATCATCCCGTTCATCGAATGGAGCACCAAGGTCGATGTACGTATCCTCTCGGTCAATCTCCAGACTCAGGAAACCCTGAGCCGCGACGGCGTAGCGGTGAAGGTGAATGCGGTGGTATGGTACTGCATCGACAACCCGGCCAAGGCCGTCAACAGTGTGCTCGACCCGCATACAGCAGTGCTTCAGGCCGCCGAAACCTCGCTGCGGGACGTGATCGGGCAGCACGATCTCGACGCCATCCTCAAAGGCCGTGAACAGATCAACGCCCTCCTGATGACGCAGCTTGATCGTGCGGCGAACAAATGGGGTGTCGATATTGACGCTGTGGAAATGCGCGATCTCGACATTCCGGTGCAGATGCAGCGCGCCCTAGCTCAGGAAGCCGAGGCCACCCGCGAAGCCAAGGCCCGCCTGATCAAGGCGCAGGGCGAGCAGGCAGCGTCGGAAACCCTGCGGGCCGCCGCCATGGCCATTGCCGAGGCACCGGGCGCGATGGAACTGCGCCGCCTCCAGACGCTGCAAGAGATCGGCACCGAGCAGAATTCGACCATCATCCTTGGCTTCCCGCAGGAACTGCTGCACGCGGCGAAGCGTCTGTCTGGTGAATAACAAGTTTTTGGTGGATTTTGCGTAGCGGTGGCTTGCCCTTTGCGCCAACCGCTGATACACGCGACTTCCTCTGAAACCACCTGTCACAACAGGGCGTGTTTCTTATAGGGGTATAGCTCAGCTGGTAGAGCGCCGGTCTCCAAAACCGGAAGTCGTGGGTTCGAGTCCCTCTGCCCCTGCCATTTCATCGCAAATGAGGCTTGAAATCACGATTTCGAGCCTCATTTGTGCTGGAAGCGCCTGTAAGGCGCACCCTTAGAGAAAGCTGGACGAGACACTTATGGCCAAAAAGCCCCCTTCGACCCCGACGGTAGACAGCGCGCGCAAAGGCGCGGTCGCCCCCGTGGCTGCGGCCAGGGCGGCCGGCAGCGAAGCCGTCACCCCGAAGAAGCGCACCAGCCCGGCCAAATTCTTCTCCGAAGTCCGTCAGGAAGCGCGCAAGATCACCTGGACCTCGCGCAAGGAGACCTGGATCACCACAGTGATGGTGTTCATCATGGTCGTTGTCGCCTGTGCGTTCTTCTATATCGTTGACGGCGGACTGGGATTCGCGGTCAACTCGCTCATCAATATCGGACGTTAAGGGCTCACAACACATGGCCGAAACCCTGGAAGCGACGCTCGCACCGAACCCCAAGCACAAGTGGTACATCGTCCACGCCTATTCCAACTTCGAAAAGAAGGTGGCCGAATCCCTGCGCGAGCAGGCCAAGGCACAGGGCCTTGAGGATAAATTCTCCGAAATCCTCGTCCCTACCGAAGAAGTGGTCGAAGTCCGTCGCGGTCGTAAGTTCAACTCTGAACGCAAATTCTTCCCTGGCTACGTGCTGGTGAAGATGGAACTGACCGACGAAGCCTTCCACCTCGTCAAGAACACCCCCAAGGTCACCGGCTTCCTCGGTTCGGGCTCCAAGCCCATGCCGGTCTCCGAAAAAGAAGTTCAGCGCATCGTCGGCAATGTCGAAGTCGCCGCTGAAAAGCCCAAGACCGTTCTGTCCTTCGACATCGGCGAAAAGATCAAGGTCATCGACGGCCCGTTCGCCTCGTTCGACGGCGTGGTCGAAAGCGTCGATCAGGATCACGCCCGCCTCAAGGTGTCGGTGTCGATCTTCGGTCGCGCCACTCCGGTCGATCTGGAATTCGGTCAGGTCGAAAAGACCGTCTGATCCTCTTCGTCAAATCCGCTTACGCAAACCCCATGTGGCCCGGCTACGTGGGGTTTGTTTTTGCGCGTTTGGTGCTCGGAAGATTTTAGCCACGAACGGCACGAAAAGCACGAACGGGAGATTGGGGCATAGCGTTGCGCTTAATGTATCAAGTGCTGTGCTGTGCCGCGCGAGATTTTAGAGCGCAAGCCGATAAAGTGGGCACCACTTTTCGGAAAATTGCTTGACCAAACAAAAACGTAGAGCCATTCGGCGGCGCAGCTGAGCCGACGAATGCTCTAGGAACCACAGATTACACAGCTTTCACAGATTATTCGTGTCTGCGTCACGCAGGGGCGCGCAGCGCCATTCATCCGTGCAAGCCGCACAGAGGGAAAGGGCCCTGCTGGCCGGGCGTTTCAACGGCTCTTTTGGCTTCGCCGAACTACGTTTCGTGGCTAAATCTTCAGCGGTTAAACCCGTCACCCCGTATCCAGCGGGAAGAGATCGGGCCACAACAGGTTCAGGTCTTCGCGGCTGTAGGCTTTCTCAGAACCGGGTGCAGGGGCCGTGCCCCTCCTCTGGGTTTGCTAGGAAATCGCATAATCGCCCTTGCGGTGACGGGGCTTTTCGTCTAAGGCACCGGCTCTTCGTCTCCGGACGGAGCTAAATCCGTGGAAGGGGCGACCCGCACCACGGCTCACAACGTCCCAAAATACCGGGACTTTATGGAGATATCCAATGGCTAAGAAAATCCTGGGCTACATCAAGCTCCAGGTGAAGGCCGGCTCTGCCACGCCTTCGCCCCCCATCGGCCCGGCTCTGGGTCAGCGCGGCGTCAACATCATGGGTTTCTGTAAGGAATTCAACGCCCGCACCGAAAACGTCGAAAAAGGCACGCCGCTCCCGACCATCATCACGGTGTATCAGGACAAGTCGTTCACCTTCGTCACCAAGACGCCGCCGGCGACCTTCTTCATCAAGCAGGCGCTGAACCTGAAGTCGGGTTCGTCGAAGCCGGGTCGTGACTCGGCCGGCCAGATCACGCAGGCGCAACTGCGTGACATCGCCGAAAAGAAGATGAAGGACCTTTCGGCTCACGACATCGACGCCGCCGCCAAGATCATCGAGGGCTCGGCCCGTTCGATGGGTCTGAAGATCGTCGATTAAGGGGAATTCTGATGACCAAGATTGCAAAGCGCATTCAGGCCTGGAACGTCGAGGCCGACAAGCTGCACAACCTGACCGACGCTCTGGGCGTTGTGAAGGCCAATGCCAAGGCCAAGTTCGACGAGTCGGTCGAAATCGCCGTCAACCTGGGCGTTGACCCGCGTCACGCCGACCAGCAGGTCCGTGGCGTCGTTCAACTGCCGTCGGGCACGGGTAAGGACGTCCGCGTCGCCGTGTTCGCCAAGGACAAGAAGGCCGAGGAAGCTCTGGCCGCCGGTGCCGAAGTCGTCGGTGCCGAGGACCTGGTCGAAAAGATTCAGGGCGGCTTCATGGACTTTGACCGCGTTATCGCGTCTCCGGACATGATGGCTCTGGTCGGTCGCCTCGGTAAGGTGCTTGGCCCGCGCGGCCTGATGCCGAACCCGAAGGTCGGCACCGTGACCCCGAACGTCGCTCAGGCCGTCAAGGACGCCAAGTCGGGTGCCGTTGAATTCCGCGTCGAAAAGGCCGGTATCGTGCACGCCGGCATCGGCAAGACCTCGTTCACGGTCGAGCAACTCGAAGCTAACGCCAAGGCTCTGGTGGACGCCCTCGTGAAGGCGCGTCCGTCGGGTGCCAAGGGTCTCTATGTGAAGAAGATCTCGCTGTCTTCGACCATGGGGCCGGGCGTGAAGGTCGATACGTCCTCCGCTATGTAAGTTTCAGGGTAACCTGATACGGAAAAAGCCGCTCCGGCAACGGGGCGGCTTTCTTGTGTCTGGTTTCAGGCCGCCACGAGCACCGGTAAGCCGCTGTGAAAGCGGAATTCCGGGTCGGGGTCGTGGATCAGAGCCTGTTCCACCGGGCGGATGGCGTCGATGCGCGCCGCGATGTCATCGGCGTCGCCATAGAGGTTCGCCAGTTTGAGATAGTTGCGGAAATGGCGGCCCTCGCTGTCGAGCAGCCCCTTGTAGAACTTGCCTAATTCCTCATCGAGATGCGGATAAAGCGCGGCGAAGCGCTCACACGAACGCGCTTCGATAAAGGCGGAGATGACCAGAATATCGGTCATCATGCCGGGTTCGCTGCGTCGGACCATCGTGCGTAATCCGGAGGCGTAGCGCGCCGCCGAAAGGGGCCGCAGGGCAATGCCACGCTTTTTGATCAGCTTCATCACCTGTTCGTGGTGGACCAGTTCCTCGCGCGCCAACCGGCTCATGGCATCGACCAGCTCTGCATGGGTCTGATACTTGGCCATCAGGTTGATGGCGTTGGAGGCTGCCTTGTACTCGCACGCCTTGTGATCGAGCAGGAGTATTTCCTGATGGGCCAGGGCGGCCTCAATCCACTCCGGCGGCGTCGCAGAGCCCAGAAAGGTCAGTATGTCGTCAAGATCAGTACGCATAGCCTGCCTCTGCCAAATCCGGCGACGGCGCGCAAGTCGCGGCAGGGGGTAAACGCTGAAAGGTCTGGCGGTAGGCCGTGGGCGTGGTCGAAAGCTGTTCGCGGAAGTGGTGGCGGAAGTTGGCGGCGCTGCCGAAACCGCAGGCGTGGGCGATCAGGTCGATACTGTCGGTCGTGGCCTCCAGAAGATCGCGTGCGGTTTGCAAGCGAACCTGCATCAGCCACTTGGCGGGGGTCGTTCCGGTGGCCTCTTCGAAGCGGCGCAGGAAGGTGCGCTCACTCATACCGGCGCGGCGCGCCAGTTGCGCCACCGTATGCGGCTGATCCAGGCATTCACGCATATAATCAAGCAGGGGCCCCAGCCGGTTACGCTCATATTCGATGGGCACGGACTTCTGGATATATTGCGCCTGACCGCCGTCGCGGTGTGGGGGCACGACCAGGCGGCGGGCGACCTTATTGGCGGCTTCGGGGCCGAAATCGCGGCGTATGACGTGCAGGCACAGATCGATCCCGGCGGCACTCCCGGCCGAGGTCATGATCTGTCCTTCGTCGATATAGAGCACGTCCGGTACCAGCTCGACTTCCGGCCAGTGGCATTTGACGTGCTCGACATATTTCCAGTGGGTCGTGGCACGCCGCCCTTTGAGCAACCCGGCGGCAGCCAGCACGAAAGCCCCGGAGCAGATGGTGACGATGCGGGCCCCGCGTGCATAGGCCCGCCGGATCAGGGCCACCAGATGCTCAGGGATTGGCTTGTCCAACGGCCAGCCGGGGATGATCAGCGTGCCTGCGGTCTCCAGCCACTCGCGCGGCCCTGTGGCCGTCAGGCTAAGGCCCGCCGTCGTGCGGCAGGGGCCATCTTCGACATTGACCACCTGAAAGCGATACCAGTCCGGTCCCATTTCCGGGCGTTCCAGCCCGAACAGCTCAACGGCGATCGAAAACTCAAACAAAGGCATCCCGTCGAAGGCGAGGGCGCAGACATCGTGATTGAGCAGGGTCTTTGGCATGATTTTGCCTTTCGGGCTAATATCTGCCAAGCGCCATAGCGCTGAACCGCGGTAAAGGCAATAAATGTCGAGGGCCTCTTGCTTTTGCGGCGACTTAGGGGTAAGGGAGCCGCCTCGGTGTGGGAATTTCGGTTTCCCTCCGTTCTGTCCGAGACCTTCGTGGGAGCAGGGGCCGCCTGTTCCATAAGCTTCCGGTAGCCGCCGGAACCCGAATATAGACGGGACGCGAAACGCCTCTAGGATTTCATGTCTGCCTTAAGGGCAGCGTGGTCTGGTTGCCTTTGCCTCCCATCATGGGACAGTGACTTTGCCGTTCCGGGCAACCGGGACGTTTAAGTCGTTTCACCTTTGCGGGATTGTCCCGCAAAGCAATCCTCAATTGGAGGCCACAATGGACCGCGCTAAAAAAGCCGAATCGATTGAAGAGCTTAAGAGCGTCTTCGCCGAATCCGGCTCCGTGGTTGTTGCCCAGTATTCGGGCATGACCTTTGTGGAAATGGCTGATCTGCGTCTGCGTCTTCGTAAGGAAGGCGCGGTTCTCAGAGTGTTCAAGAACCGTCTGGCTCAGAAGGCTCTGGCTGGCGCTGCGGGTGAACAGGGCGATGCCCTGTTCAAATTCCCGACCGTGCTCGCCTACGCCAATGATCCGGTGACGGCCGCGAAAATCGCCGCCCAGTACGCCAAAGAGAATGACAAGTTCAAGATCGTTGGCGGCATCATGGAAGGGACGACCGTCCTCGACGCCAATGGCGTCAAGGCTCTGGCCACCCTGCCGTCGCTGGACGAACTGCGTGGCAAGCTCATCGGTCTGCTTCAGGCCCCGGCGACCAAGGTTGCTGGCGTGCTTCAGGCGCCTGCCGGCCAACTGGCTCGCGTTTTCAACGCTTACGCGACCAAAGAAAACGCCTAACAGCTCATTCCCCAACCCATCTCATCCTTAAGGAAATACCATGTCCAAACTCGAACAACTGGTCGCCGACCTGTCCGCCCTGACCGTTCTGGAAGCTGCTGAACTGTCGAAGCTCCTCGAAGACAAGTGGGGCGTCTCGGCCGCCGCTCCGGTCGCCGTCGCTGCCGTCGCCGGTGGCGCTGCTGCCGCTCCGGCTGAAGCCGTTGAAGAGCAAACCGAATTCACCGTCGTCCTGGTTGACGGCGGCGACAAGAAGATCAACGTGATCAAGGAAATCCGTGGCATCCGTTCGGAGCTCGGCCTGAAGGAAGCCAAGGACCTCGTCGAAGGCGCTCCGCAGACCGTCAAGGAAAACGTTTCGAAGCAAGAAGCGGCTGACATCAAGAAGAAGTTGGAAGACGCCGGCGCCAAGGTCGAAGTTAAGTAATTTCGCCTTTCTTCGGAAAGTCAAAACAGAAAGCCCGGATCGCAAGGTCCGGGCTTTTTGCATGTGGATCATTATGGTTTAATGATCTAGATTTTGCTTAGCCCCTCGCCGGGCGGCGGCTCCGCCGCCTTGGCCGCCGCCTCAATGGCGGCTTGAGCAGGATAATTCCATTCGAAATCATACGCTCTATAACTCCGGGGCGGCTTTTCGTTTGCGCCGCGGCTGAATGGTCTTGCCCAGATGGCGGCTGTAGACCTGCGTGAACTCCGCGCCGAAAAAGAAGATCTGCGTCGAATAGTAGATCCACACCAGAAGCACGATAAGCGACCCGGCCGCCCCGTAGGCGGAGGACAGGGCGCTTTGCCCCAGATAGAGGCCGATCAGTTGCTTGCCGAAGCTGAACAACACGGCGGTGATGGCCGCGCCGACCCACACATCGGTCCATTCGATGCGCGCATCGGGCAGGATTTTGAAGGTCATGGCAAACAGGAAGGTTACCACCCCGAATGAGATGATCAGATTGATCAGTGCCATGACGGGCGCGGGGACATAGGGGGCGATAAAGGCGCTGAAGGCCGCCAGTCCCGCCGACACCACCAGCGAGATCAGCAGCAGGAAGCCGATCCCCACCACCAGCGCGAAGGACAGAAGCCGTTTCTGGATAAAGACTTTCCAGTGCAGGCGCTGTGGTTCGACATTCCAGATGTCGTTCATCGCTTCCTGAAGCTGGGCGAAGAAGCCGGTGGCCGAAATGATCAGCGTCACAAAGCCGATGACCGTGGCCACTAACCCCTGTTGCGGGTTAAATGCGCCGCTGAGCATGGTTTGTACGGCACCGGCCCCCTGATCGCCGATCAGGGCGCTCAGTTCGGCCATCATGTAGCCGTTGACCGCTTCACGCCCGAAGGCAATGCCCGCTATGCCAGTGACGATCAGCAGCAGGGGCCCGATGGAGAGAATGCTGTAGAAGGCGAGCGCGGCCCCCAGACGCGGGGCCTTGTCCTCATTCCATTCGTGTAAGGCTTCGCGCAGCATACGCCCCAACAGGCTGAGGGTCAGGGGCGGGCGGGCGGGTGGTGGCGTGTGGGTCATAGGGGTATCAAACGCAAAAACGCCGGAAAAAGATCAATCCTTTTCCGGCGTCTTGTGCAAAATTGGCTATCGGTTTCTTATTTCAGGTCCGACAGCGCGTTGAAATCATAGCTGTTCATCGCCGTGGCGTCGCCGCTGGTATAGCTGGCCGGGGCGGTCTGAACCACCGGGGCAGGAGCAGGCTGAGCCGGGCGGCTTTGCAGGCAGCGGCCCTGGAAGAAGGCCCCGATGTCGATGGACAGGGTTTCGTGTGTGATGTCGCCTTCGACATAGGCCGAGGAATAGAGCTTGACGGCCTTGCCGGAGATGCTGCCGACGACGCGGCCACGCACTTCGATGGTTTCGGCTTCGACATCGCCTTCGATATTGCCGGCTTCACCGACGATCAGGTGGGCGACCTTCACATTGCCGCGCACATTGCCATCGACCTGAAGATCAGCCGTGCCGTTGATATTGCCTTCGATGCGCAGATGCGCGGCCAGAAGCGACGGGGCACCGCGCGACACAGCCGGGGCCGCCGGAGCCGGGGCCGGAGCGGGTGCGCCGGGCGTCTTCATATTGACCGTGGACATATCCAGCGGCGGCGGGGTGTTGGCCTTTACCGGCGCGCGACTGGCGTCGGACTGAGGACGGACGGGTTTGCTAGTTTTGTTGAACATAGTCTCCAGCCTTTACGAAGCGCGCAGGGTTTTGAGGACGGCCGTTGAGCCAGACCTCATAATGCAGGTGAACACCAGTGGATCGGCCCGTTGAGCCCATCGCGCCCACCCGCTGACCAACGCCGACGCGCTGACCGGCGCGCACGGCAAAGGACTGCATGTGGGCGTAACGGGTCTTAAAGCCGTTACCGTGGTCGATTTCGACGCAGTTGCCATAGCCGCTGCGTACCCCGGCAAAGGATACAATACCGGGAGCCGTGGCATGGATCGGCGTCAGGAAGGGTCCAGCAAAATCTAGGCCAGCGTGCGTTTTGGGCCGCCGGGTGAAGGGATCGAAGCGGACGCCAAAGCCGGAGGTCATGCGCGTATTGACGGTCGGGCGGGCAAAAGGCAGGACGCGGGACGACTTTTCGAGGCCGCGCATGTCCGAAAGATTGAGCGCCGCGCTGCGGATGCGTTCGGCAAACCCTTGATCGACATCGAGAAATGTCGCCAGTTCCTTGGCGTCGCGCGTTTCCAGAAGCGCGCTTGAGCCCGCCCCGGCATAGCTCTGCGGATTGAGCCCGGCCAGACGGAAGGCCAGACGCAGACGCTCGGCGCGCGATTTGGCGAATGTCTCAGCTTTGGACACCATGCGTTCCTGTTCGGCACGCACCGCATAGATGCGTTCCACCGGCGGCATGGACGGGTCGATGCGCGCCGGGGCCAGAGCCGGAGCCGCACCGGGTACACCTTTGAAATCCTGAAGAATCTGGACCAGTGCGCCGTGACGCTTTTCGACCGTTTGCGCCAGTTGCTCCAGCGAACCGGAGGAGGCTTCACTTTGCTTCATCAGCACGTCCAGACGCGCCTGACGGTCGGCCACGAGGCGCTCGGACTGAGCCCGCGCCATCATGATCTGCTTTTCAGCACCGTTACCGCCGGAAATGGCCATGAAAAAGACGGCCCCGGTGCTCATGGCCAGCCAGGTCAGGCCGATGGTGGCCAGTACCGCGAAGCCGAATTGTTTGCCCGTGCTGAGAATATAACCGTGGGTTTCGTCGCCACTGCGGATGTAAAGATGCCGCTCCGGAAAGGTTTGTTCCAGAGCGCTCCTCAGGCGATGAAAGCTTCTCTTAGGCATAACACCCGCGCCCTTCCACTTGATTTTAATTATGACTTAACCAAATGCGCTTTGGCAAGCCTTAATCGAATCGCCGGAAGATGCCCCGCACACCTAAGGTGTAATCTGTTGTAAAACAGAAGGTTAGTATGGGGCCTTTCAGGCGATATGTCCCGTTTCGAGAGGGACAAAATCGCCTGTTTCAAGAAAAGTGCCGCGTAACGCGGTTATTGTGAAAATAGGATGTCAATAGGGAATTTCGCGGCTCAGGCGATTTTTGCCCGCAGTGTGTCGAGTACGGCCTCGACGTGACCTTTGATACGTACCTTGCGCCATGCGGCCTGCACTACGCCTTGCGGATCGATCAGCCAGGTCGAGCGATCGGTCCCCATATAGGTCTTGCCGTACATCGACTTTTCGACCCACGCGCCCAGCGCCTCGATCAGGCCCAGTGTGGTGTCCGAAAGCAGGACAGGCGTCAGCTTGTGTTTCGTTTTGAAGCGGGCATGGCTGTTGAGATCGTCCTTCGACAGACCGATCACCTGCGCGCCCAGCGCTTCGAATTGCGGGACGGCGGCGGTGAAGTCGATGGCTTCCTGCGTACAGGTGGGGGTGTTGTCGGCGGGGTAGAGGAACAGCACCGTCCAGCGGCCCTTGAAATGTTCCGGCGTCCAGTTTTGGCCATCATCGCCGGGCAGGGTGAAGTCGGGCAGAGGGTAGGGCGCGAATGCGTCGGCTGCGGACTCACTCGTTGACTTTTTTGCCAAATTTTTTGCCATGACAATGCCTTCGGTTAATCATATGAGAAAAGGAACGCCGCATACTGGCGGTCTTTTTGGTTTCGTTTAGTGGTACGCCCGGTGCGTGCGTTCGGATCTTCGTGCATAGCCTGATCACCCAGCTCAGACAACACTGGAGGCTTAGCCTGAGCGGCGTCATTCTGTTGATGGCGCTGGTGTTTGTCGGGTGCCTGTCGCAGGGGCCGATCCGCGTGGATGGCCTGCGGTTTCTGATCGTATCGCGGCTGGAGCGCACCATTCCGGGGGCTGAGGCCAGTCTGAAGCATCTGGACCTTGTCTGGTTCCATGACTCCAACGCGCTGGGTCTGCGGTTTGACGACCTGCTGCTGAAGGACAAGGCGGGCCGCACCGTGGCCTCGGCCGATCAGATGGAGGCCGCGCTGGCGCTCGACAGTCTGATCTGGTGGCATCTGGCCCCGGCACGGCTGACGGCGGACCGGTTTTTTGTGGCCCTGTCGGCGTCACCCAATGGCCGTATCGAACTGGGCTATGACGCTACCGGCAATCCCGAAGCCTTTGCGATTGAGCGCCTCTTCTATGACCTGACCGGCAAGGAGACTCTGGGCCGCCCGCTCAGCTACACGCGCGAAGTCCATCTGACCAACGGCACGCTGGCCTTCCGGCAGGTGGGGACGCCGCTCGACTGGCGCGCCCGCGTGGCGCAGATCGACTTTTCCAAACGCAATAAACGGATTCAATCTAAGATCGGTCTGGAGGTCGAAAGTCAGGGGCGCAAGGCCTCATTGACGCTGAACGCGCAGGCACAGACGGGCCTGAAGACGGCCGAGGTTCAGGCGGAAATCCGTGACCTTATCCCGTCGCAGATATTCCCGTCGGCGGGTGCCCTGCGGGGTCTGTCGCATTTTCGCGCGGCGATCAACGGGCGCGGCAATCTGAAATACGCGGCGCGCACAGGTATCGAGAGCGCCTTTCTTGATATTTCCGCCGGCAAGGGCAGCTATGATTTCGGCAAGTCGGCGCAGGATTTTGACGCCCTAAGTCTTAAGGCCGACTATGTGCCCAAGACGCGTACCGTGCGTTTCACCACTTTCCGGCTTGACTCGCGCTATATCGATACCGACCTGTCGGGTCGTGTGTTTATGACCCCGGAAGACCCCAAGCGCGACCGCAAGATGGCGGTGCATTTCGATTTTGCCGGGCCGCGCGTCACCGGGCAACTGGCCGACGACTTCCCGGCCCAGACCCTGACCGAAGTGCATTTCAAGGGCACCTTTACCCCTGACCTGCGGCAGCTCGACATCGAGTCGGGCAAGGCCCTGCTGGTCGATGCGCCGCTGACCACAAAGGGGCGGCTTTACACGGACGAAAAGGGGCAGTTGGGGGCCGATCTGACGGCGCGCATCGACGGGGATTTCCGTAAGGAGGTGGTGTTCGCCTTCTGGCCGGAAAACCTGACGCCGATTACCCGCGGCGACCTGATCCGTCGTATCAAGGGTGGCACCTATTCCAACGCCGATTTCGTGCTGAAAGCTCCGCCGGGCCATTTCCGCGACGGGCAGCTTGAAAAAGAGGACCTGCGCCTGACTTTTGGCTTCCGCAATATGGGCCTCAGCGTCGATAGCCGCTTGCAGGATGCTGCCGGGCTTTACGGGACGGGCCTCTTGCAGGGGACCAGCTTTGACCTCAGCCTGCGTGGTGGCCATCTGGTCGAGGTGCCGCTGACCGGCGGCGGCGTCTCCGTGCCGCAGTTCCATAAGCGCCGCGCACCCAGGGCCGAAACCCATATCTGGCTGACGGCGCAAAGCGGGGCGGCGCAACTGATCGAGGCCATTGACCCACTAACCGGCGGCCATTTGCAAAAGGAAGGGCTGACGCGCGATCGCCTGAGCGGGGAGGCCGAAACGCGGCTTGATATCCGCTTTCCGACCTTTGACAATCTGACGCTCAAAAATCTCAACCTGACCTTTGCGGGTAAGATACGCAATGCCGGCCTCAAACAGGCAGCGCTGGGCTGGGACATTGTCGAAGGCGACCTGACGGTGACCGGCGACTACCTCGCCAACCGTCTTGAGGTGCGTGGTCCCGCGAAACTGGGGCCCTATGCCGGTGAGATCGGCTACCGGACGCAGTTCGAGCCGACCATGCAGTATATCGACTTCACGGGCAGCTTTAATGCGCGGCAGTTTGGCGGGTCGCCCACCAAACGCGTCGCCATTCGCGGGCAACTGGAACTGTTCAACAATATCGGCAAGGGCCGCATCGAGTCCGATATTTTCAGTGGTACGGTCAACTGGGATGGCACCGAAGCGCGCCCGACGCAGGTGGTGCTGTCCGGCAATACGCTGAGCGACGGTATGAAAGGGCAGGGCCTGCCCATCTTTGGGCGTTTCCGTCCCGAAATCCCTACCGACATCCGTTTGCGCCGGTCGGGTGATGTGTGGACGGGCGAGGTGGAGGCCGAAGGCTTTTCCGGCAATCTGGCCTATATCGACAGCCAGCATCCGCGGCTGGTCTATATGGCCAATATCTCGCCCGAACGCGCCCGGTTGCTGGGTCTGGGGGCCTTGCCCTATTTCAGCGAGACGCGGCCCCTGACGGTCAATATCGGGCTGGATGCCGAGTCGCGCGAAGCCCGCATCCGTGTGGGCGACATCAATTCCGTTCTCGACTGGACCGATGAAGACGACAAGCCGCCCAAGCGGACCCTGACCACGCGCCTGACGCCGGAGCAGATGTACGCGCTGGGCCTGCCGCGCGCGTGGTTCACTCCGCAGGAAACCCTGCCTGTGTTTGCGCGCTGGGAACAGGATGCGCGCGGTATCGACGGCGATGTGTTTATCGGCGATCAATTGTTGACGTTTGACCTGCCCGACAGCGATGGCGCGACCTTCCTGTTTGGCCCGCCCAAAGCGTGGGCGCGCATCGGGGGGACCGTGGACCGCGCCTTCTTAAGTCGGCTCGGCTATGTCAGCCATAGCCTTGAACTGGACGGCAAGGTCGGGTTTGAACTCAACCTCTATCAGACGGAAAACCGCACGCTGGGCGCCCTGTCTCCGGCGCAGATTTCGGCGGCGGTGCTCGATATCGACGCCACGCCGACACGGCTGCAACTGGCGCGCAGCGACTGGGTCAAGCCGGTGGGTGAGGCGGCCAGACTGTCGATCAGCTTCGATGAGCGCAGCGGCGGCGGTCTCGACATGCCGCGTATTCGCGCCACCGGCGAGCGCGTGGAGATCGACGGGCGGGTGTCTGTGAAAGAATCTGGTGAAGTCGATTATGTCGATTTTTCAAAACTCTATCTGAAGGACTTCGCGGATTTAACCGCGCGCCTGTCGCCTGCTGACGCGTCCGGGGTCCAGACCCTGACGCTGCGCGGTAAACGACTTGATGTGCGGCCGTGGTTCAATCCGCCACGTACCCAGCCGACTGTCACTGACGCCCGCCCGGTGACCGCTGCGGAATTGCCGCGCGCCCCGGCGACGGCGGCCAACACCGCGCCGCGCCTTGACCGGCCCGTGCGTTTGCTGGTGGACATCAGCGCCGTGCGCACCTCACAAGATGGTGTGTTTAGTGAGGTGGAACTTAAGGCCGGCTGGGATGGGCGCAATCTGATTGCCGGCGAAGGCTCGGCCCTGACGCGTCTGGGCTCTCTGGTAACGCTCGATTTCAAGCCGCAGAACGACTACACCGCCTTTACCTTCGAAGCTGACGACCTCGGTGATCTTGTGGCGACAGCCCTGGGCGACAAGCGCCTGTCGGGTGGTGATGCCGTGATCGAGGGCGTCTATCGCAACGGTCAGATTGACGCCACGCTGAAAGGAGAAGACATCCGCATCAAGCAGATACCGGCTCTGGGGCAGGTGCTGACCCTTGCCTCGCTGCGCGGCCTGTCCGACACCCTGTCCGGAGCCGGTATCAAGTTCGACGACTACGAACTCCCCATCCGCTACCGCGACAATTATCTGTTTATCCGCAATGGCTGGGCCAAGGGCGACGCCTTGCGCATCAATGTCTGGGGGGCACAGGATTTCAGTAAACAGACCATGGACTATCACGGCACCCTGATCCCGGCCTACGGCGTCAACGCCGCCTTTGTCGGTATTCCGCTGGTCGGGGACGCCCTGACCTCCAACCGCGGCGAAGGCGTGCTGGGTCTCAAATACCGCCTTAAGGGCCGCTTTGGCACGCCGCAGGCTGAGATCAACCCGTTCTCGCTGGTCCTGCCGGGCTTCCTGCGCCGCATTCTCGATGAAAAACACGAAGACCCGCTGCCGCCGGTCGATGTGACTTCGCCGCGTAAGAGTTAAGGAGTCGTGGGGCCACAGGCCCACACCCCTTCACTGGGAGCCAAAGGAAAGGCCGGAGCGCGAACTCCGGCCTTTCAACACTTTTGGCAAAGCACCTCCCCTGATTTCAGGGGAGGTGGATTTTTGTCTGAAAGACAAAAAGACGGTGGGGTTAATGACCGACCCATAACCCCCCTCCGCCGATTCCGGCGGTATCCCCCCTGATATCAGGGGGGAAGATTGATTTTAAACGGGTTTTACCAAAACAGTTTTTTTTCCTCGTTGAAGGACAAAAGCGGCGTCCTCTGCATTCACTTCTGACCTTTTGTAAAGCTTATCGGTAGCAGGATGCTCCCCGTTAATTTTGATCTCATTATTAGCGATTGAACGCTTAGCGTCTTTGATGCTGAGGTTGAATGCTTTTGCCGCGAGTGCTTCAGGAGTTCTGTATGTGAACTCTTGGCCTTGCTGCCAATCCATTTCAACAACGTTGCTTACGAGACGAGTGCCCTGTTCAAAGGCCTTTTGCGCCGTGTCGCGGGCCGTGGCGGCGGCCGCTTCGCCGTGCACCATGCGGGTGGCCGCGTCGGCGAGGATTTTCTTGGCCTCATTGATTTCCGCACCTTGCAGGGCTTCGAGGCGACGGATTTCGTCCATCGGCAGGTCGGTAAACAGGCGCATGAACTTGCCGACATCGGCGTCTTCGGTGTTGCGCCAGTATTGCCAGTAGTCATAGGGCGACAGCGCGTCGGCATTGAGCCACACGGCGCCACCCACCGTCTTACCCATCTTGGCACCCGATGCCGTGGTCAAAAGCGGCGTGGTCAGACCAAAGGCGGCTTTCTGGTTCAGGCGGCGCGTCAGCTCGACGCCGTTGACTATATTGCCCCACTGATCCGAACCGCCCATTTGCAGGACGCAGTTATAGGTGCTGTTCAGTTCGCGGAAATCGACCGCCTGCATGAGCATGTAGTTGAATTCGAGGAAGGTCATCGGCTGCTCACGCTCAAGGCGCAGCTTGACCGAGTCGAAGGTCAGCATACGGTTGATGGTGAAGTGCGTGCCAAAAGTGCGCAGAAATTCGATATAGCCAAAGCCCGACAGCCAGTCGTCATTATTGACCATGATGGCGTCGGTCGCGCCGTCGCCGAAGGTCAGGAAGCTGTTGAACACCGACTTGATGCCGTTCATGTTCGACTGAATTTGTTCGTCGGTCAGAAGTGGGCGCTGGGTGTCCTTAAAGGTCGGATCGCCAACCTTGGTCGTACCGCCGCCCATCAGGACGATCGGCTTGTTGCCCGTTTTTTGCAGCCAGTAGAGCAGCATGATCTGCACCAGATGCCCGGCGTGCAACGACGAAGCCGTGGCATCATAGCCGATATAGCCCGTGATCGGTCCGGCAGAAGCCAGCGTATCGAGGGCTTCCGCGTCCGTGCACTGGTGGATGAAACCGCGCTCCGAGAGGACGTTGAGGAAATCGGATTTGAAGGAGGTCATGTCTCTAACAATGTTGCTGTCACGCGGGTTTGCGTGCAAGTTGCGTCTAACACGTAGCCCCCGCTTTTCCATAGGCTTTTCGCATGAAAATCATCGGCTTTATGACCGGCACCTCGCTCGATGGCATCGACATGGCTGTGCTGGAAACCGATGGCGAGGCTGAGCTGGGCTTCGGGCCCTTTGCCGAAAAGCCCATGCCTGGTGAGGTCCGGGCCGTTCTGGAGGCCGCCACTAAGGACGCGCTGAACTGGCCGCGCGGTGCGGCGGAACCTGACAGTTTCACCACGGCGCGTCGGGTGATCGCCGACTATCATCTTCAGTCACTGGATCAGTTTTTAAGCGAAAACGATCTGAATATTAGGGATTTTGATGCGTTGGGGGTGCATGGGCAAACCGTGCTGCACGAACGGCCGAAAAACGGGATGCCGGGGCGGACGGTGCAACTGTTCGACGGTGACTATCTGGCCGAAAAAACCAGACTGACGGTCGTCTGCGACTTCCGCCGCGCCGATATCGAAGCGGGCGGCGAGGCGGCGCCTCTGGCCCCCGTCTATCACCGCGCGCTGGCGCACAAGGCGGGGCTGGACCTGCCGGTTGTGGTGGTCAATCTGGGTGGGGTGGCCAATATCACCGTGATTACGCCTGACGGCCTGACGGCGCTCGATACCGGCCCGGCCAGCGGCCTGATGGACCAGTGGATGCGTCAGCACACCGGCCAATGGTTCGATGAAGACGGCGCAGTGGCGGCAAAAGGCCGGGCCGATGTGGCCATTGTGGCGGACTATCTGAGCCACCCCTATTTCGCAGCGCCTGCGCCCAAGTCACTGGACCGATACGATTTTACGCTGGAGCGCGTCAGCCCCCTCAGTCACGAAGACGGCATGGCGACCCTGATGGCTTTTACGGTCGAAAGCCTGCGCCATGAGATCGTGCGCGCAGGCGTGACGCCTTCGGCCATCGTCCTGTGTGGTGGGGGGCGCAATAACCGCCAACTGGTCAAGGTGTTGCGTGAGCGTCTGGCCGACATCGCGCCGGTACGCATTGCCGAAGACCTTGGCTGGCGCGGTGGGGCCATTGAGGCCGAGGCTTTTGCCTATATGGCGGCGCGGTCGCTGAAAGGGTTGCCGATTTCCTTCCCCGGCACGACGGGTGTGAAGACGCCGCTGACCGGCGGGGTCATCTATCGCGCCACAAACGCGCGCCGCAGCGCTTAAGAATTGGCCACGAAAAACACGAAAAGTTGGTAAAAAGCTTTTGATCCTGCCGTGCCCGCAGGGCCGCGTTAATCCGTAGGCACTACCAGATCGGCGCTATGCGCTGAAAATTCACACAGCTGCTTTTTCAGCTTTTCGTGTTTTTCGTGGCTAAACCCCATTCGCGGCCATAAAAAAGGACGCCGAAGCGTCCTTTAAACCCTACTCAAGCTCACCGGCCAGACGGCGGTCGAGGTAACCGCCGACGCGGCCTTCGATTTCCGGCAGATGCTCGGTCCAGAAGTGGCCCGCGCCTTCGACG
The DNA here is from genome assembly GCF_000175215.2 of Asticcacaulis excentricus CB 48. Taxonomy (NCBI): domain Bacteria; kingdom Pseudomonadati; phylum Pseudomonadota; class Alphaproteobacteria; order Caulobacterales; family Caulobacteraceae; genus Asticcacaulis; species Asticcacaulis excentricus. Next base: position 430,447 of record NC_014817.1, read on the forward strand.
ACTTCGTGGGCAATGGTGATGCCCTTCTGCGTGCGCAGCTTGGCCACGACGCGCTCGACTTCGGTCGGCGGTACCACCGAATCGGCTGAGCCGTTGATGAACAGGCCCGAGGCCGGGCAAGGGGCCAGGAAGCTGAAATCATAGGCATTGGCCGGCGGTGACACCGAGATAAAGCCGTCGGTTTCCGGGCGGCGCATCAGCAATTGCATGCCGATATAGGCCCCGAAATTATAGCCCGCGACCCAGAATTGCGATGCCGTCGGGTTCTTGGCCTGAAGCCAGTCGAGCGCGGTCGCCGCATCGGCCAGTTCGCCAATGCCCGCATCAAATTCGCCCTGCGACTTGCCGACGCCGCGGAAGTTGAAGCGCAGCACCGAGAAGCCGCGCGTCATAAACAGGTGAAACAGTTGCGCCGTCACCGGGTTATTCATGTGCCCGCCGGCCTTGGGGTGGGGGTGAAGGATCAGGGCAATGGGCGCGTTGTCCGTCTTTCCGGCGGTGTATCGGGCCTCAATTCGACCGGCAGCACCGGCGAGGATCACTTCAGGCATGTAGAACCCTTGTTTCGTAATAAAATGTGTCATGGTGCGGCGCATAATTCTTGACTATAATAGTCAGGATTACTATGTCCCGCGCAGGGAAGGCGGCGTCCCCTTATCAGGCAAGCCGTTTAGCACACTCTTTTCGGCTTTGTGCAGGTTTTTCATCGGCCTGTTGCGATTTAGCCGAGGGTAGCCACAGGACTGACGGCATGAGATTATCGACCAAGGGACGTTACGCCGTCATGGCCATGACGGATCTGGCGCTAAATGCGCAGGGCAAGCCCATCTCCCTGTCCGAAATTTCCGAGCGTCAGCAAATTTCCCTGTCCTATCTGGAGCAACTCTTTGCCCGCCTGCGCAAGGCCGGGCTGGTCAAGAGCGCGCGCGGGCCCGGTGGCGGTTACACGCTGGCGCGGACGGCGGACGCTTTGTTCGTGAGTGAGATCGTGCTGGCTGTCGATGAGCCGATCAAGGCGACGCGCTGCGCTTTGACCTCCAACAAACTGGGGGCCAACAAGCGTCTGTCCAAGGAGAGTGCGGCGCGTGAAATCGGCTGTATGCCGGGCGGTCAGCGCTGCCTGACGCACAATCTGTGGGAAGATCTGGGCTTTGCCATCCACGACTATCTTTCGACCGTATCCCTGAACGACGTCGTGCATAAGCGCACGCGCAAGCGGGTGACGATCGAAAACCGCTTTCCGGTCGATGCCCAGAAGGAACTGGCCTGATGGCAGACACCCCCCTCTATCTGGACCATGCCGCCACCTCGCCAATCCGGCCGCAGGTGCGCGAGGCCATGATCCGGGCATGGGAGATCGGGGCCAATGCCTCGTCCGTGCACGCGCTTGGGCGGAAGGCCAAGCTTTTGCTGGAAGAGGCGCGCAACGACGTGCTTGGATTCGTCAACGGCGTCGGTCCGGCGCGTCTGATCTTCACGTCGGGCGGCACGGAGGCCAATCAACTGGCGCTCAGTCAGTCGCACGGCTTTGACCGCCTGATCGTCAGCGCCGGTGAACACGACAGCGTCTTTAAAGCCGCCGAAAGTTATGGTTTGCCCGTGGTTTATGCGCCGCTGTTAAGGTCTGGCGTGGTCGATAGAGAAGCGCTGGATCAACAGTTGAACGCAGATGGCAAGCCCTTTGTGGCCGTCATGTGGGTCAACAACGAAACCGGCGTCATCAATCCGATCCGTGAGATCGCAGATCAGGTGCACGTCGCCGGTGGCTGGCTGCATGTCGATGCGGTGCAGGCGGGGGGCAAGATCGAGCTTGATTTTGAGGCGCTGGGGGCCGACAGCCTGTCACTGGCCGCGCACAAGATCGGCGGACCGCAGGGCGTGGGCGCGCTGATTTACAGCGCTGACCGTGACATTCGGGCGGCCACTCCCGGCGGCGGTCAGGAATTCGGCCACCGCGCCGGCACGGAAAACATCGCCGGGATCGCCGGTTTTGCCGAAGCCACCCGCCACGCGCGACCGATGACCGATAGTGCTCAGGCCGAGGCCGAGGTGGCTTTGAAGGCGCTGGGTGCGACCATTGTCGGCGAAGACGCCCCGCGCGCGCCGGGGATTACCTGTTTCACCGTCCCCGACTGGACGGCGCAGCTTCAGCTTATCCACTTGGATATGGCGGGTGTCTGCGTCTCATCGGGGTCGGCCTGTTCGTCGGGCAAGGTCAAATCGAGCCGCGTGCTGGAGGCCATGGGCCTTTCCGACGTGGCGGACAAGGCCTTGCGCGTCTCGTCCGGATGGACGACAAGCGCCGCCGACTGGCAACAATTTATAGACGTCTGGTCAACGGGTTATGCGAAGCATCAGGCCCGAAAAGCCAGCAGAGTAAAGGAAAGCGCCTGATGGCAGCGGTCAAGGAAACCATTGAAACGGTTCAGAAGCTTGAGACCTATGCGCACGGTTTCGTCACCGATATCGAGACGGAATATGCGCCCAAAGGGCTCAATGCCGACATCGTGCGCTTCATTTCGGCCAAGAAGAACGAGCCGCAATGGATGCTCGACTACCGTCTGGCGGCCTTTGAGCGCTGGCAGTCGATGGACGAACCCGACTGGGCCAAGGTCCGTTATCAGAAGGTCGATTATCAGGACCTCTATTACTACGCCGCGCCCAAGCCGAAGCCCAAACTGAACAGTCTGGATGAGGTCGATCCGGAACTGCTGGCCGTCTATGCCAAGCTGGGCATCCCACTCAAAGAGCAGGAGGTGCTGGCCGGTGTGGCCAGTGCGCCGAAATACGCCGTCGATGCGGTGTTCGACTCGGTGTCGGTCGTCACCACCTTCAAGGAAGAACTGAAGAAGTCGGGCGTCATTTTCTGCTCTATTTCCGAGGCCTTACGCGAACATCCTGAACTGGTGAAAGAGTATCTCGGCTCGGTCGTGCCGGTGTCGGACAACTATTTTGCCGCGCTGAATGCCGCCGTGTTTTCCGACGGGTCGTTCGTCTATGTGCCGCCGGGTGTGCGCTGCCCGATGGAGCTTTCGACCTATTTTCGCATCAACGCCGAAAATACGGGTCAGTTTGAACGCACCCTGATCATCGCCGATAAGGGGGCTTACGTCTCCTATCTGGAAGGCTGCACGGCCCCCATGCGCGATGAAAACCAGCTTCATGCCGCCGTGGTCGAGCTGGTCGCCATGGAAGACGCCTCGATCAAATATTCCACCGTGCAAAACTGGTATCCCGGTGATGCCGAGGGCAAGGGCGGCATCTATAATTTCGTGACCAAGCGCGCCGATTGCCGGGGCGCGCGCTCGAAAGTGTCGTGGACTCAGGTGGAAACCGGTTCAGCGGTGACGTGGAAATACCCGTCGTGCATCCTGCGCGGTGACGACAGCGTGGGGGAATTCTACTCCATTGCCGTCACCAACGGGATGCAGCAGGCCGATACCGGCACCAAGATGATCCATCTGGGCAAAAACACCCGCTCGCGTATCATCAGTAAGGGTGTGTCGGCGGGCAAATCGTCCAACACCTATCGTGGGCTGGTCTCGGCCCACGCCAAGGCCGGCGGTGCGCGCAACTTTACCCAGTGCGACAGCCTGCTGATCGGCAAGACCTGCGCCGCCCACACCGTGCCCTACGTCGAGTCCGATACCGCTTCGGCGCAGTTCGAGCACGAGGCGACCACGACGCGACTTAGCGAAGATCAGTTGTTCTACGCCATGCAGCGCGGCCTGTCGCAGGAAGAAGCGGTGGCCCTGCTGGTCAACGGTTTCGTGCGCGAAGTGTTGCAGGAACTGCCGATGGAATTTGCCGTCGAGGCGCAGAAGCTGCTGGCCATCAGTCTTGAAGGGAGCGTGGGATGACGCTGTCTTTCGACATTGAGATACGAAAAACCAAATGCATTTGGTTTGAAGACGAGGCTCTCGACAGCCTTGGACACCCTATAGGCATGCATTCTGTGGTTACCCCCATAGAGGGGATTTATCAGCACTATGCCGAAAATGAACCGCCCCTTGTGGTGCAACCTGGAGATCGGTTGCTTGTCCTTGGTGTCGCAGATGGAAACAAAGATTTCCTTTGGACGGAAATAGATGACAAGTCCCATCCTTTTGCGTTGGTAGACATTTGTGTGCCCGCCTCAAAAGTTCGGTATGTGTATGAAGTCGGTGAAGGCTCGGCTTAAAGAAGGTTGCTAAAACAATGCTTAATATTGAAAACCTCACCGTCAGCGTTGACGACAAGACCATCCTTAAGGGCCTGAACCTAAGCGTTCCGGCGGGGGAAGTGCACGCCATTATGGGGCCCAATGGGGCCGGGAAATCGACGCTGGGCTACACGCTGGCCGGGCGACCAAATTACGAAGTGACGCAAGGGGCGGTCGATTTCAACGGCGAAGACCTGCTGGAAAAGGACGTGCATGAGCGCGCCGCGGCCGGTCTTTTTCTGTCGTTCCAGTATCCGCTGGAAATCCCCGGCGTGCCGGCTATGACCTTCATCCGCACGGCGCTCAATGCCCAGCGTAAGCTGCGCGACGAAGAGGAGATGTCGGCCCCCGAATTCCTCAAGACCATCCGCGAGGTCGCCAAGGCGCTGAAAATCGACATGGACATGCTGAAACGTCCGCTCAATGTCGGCTTCTCCGGCGGCGAAAAGAAGCGCATGGAAGTGCTGCAAATGGCGCTGCTGCAACCGAAGTTCCTGATCCTCGATGAAACGGATTCGGGCCTTGATATCGACGCGCTCAAGGTGGTGTCCGACGGCGTTAATGCCTTGCGCAGTTCCGATCGCGGGATGCTGGTCATCACCCACTACCAGCGCCTGCTTGATCATATCAGACCCGACCGCATCCACATCCTAGTCGATGGCAGGATCGTCCATTCGGGTGGCCCGGAGCTGGCGCTGGAGTTGGAAGCGCACGGCTATGACCGTTATGTCAATGAGGCGGCGTAATGGCGTTTGACCTGACCCCGCTCGACCTGTTCGACCCGTCGTCCTATCCGACGCGGCGTCATGAGGAATGGAAATATTCCGACCTGTCGCGCGCCCTGCGGGAGGCACCGGCGCGCGCCGACCTGACGCATATGCAGGCCGAAGCCGGGGATTTCGGGGGCTTCTACTGGCACTGTGCCGGAGACGGGCAACTGGCTGATCTGCAAGCCGCCGTTTCCAGAGCGGTTCAGAGTTCTGATGGCCGTCTCTACCTCGATATGAGCGATGTCGGCGGGGAGGGAGCCGTTGCCGGTTATCAGGGCGAAGGTCGCATCGCGCTGGGGGCGGGTGAACACCTGATCCTGCTCGAAGATTACAGCGGGGCGCTGGACTATGCCACCAGCACAGTCCTCCATTTCGATCTGGCCGAAGGGGCGACTCTGATCCGCGTGGTCATTCTCGATGAGCCGGAAAGCGCCGTTTCCGTGCGCCGTTCGACCGTGACCACCGCTCCGGGCAGCGTCTTCAAGCAGTATGTCTTCGCCACCGGGGCGAAGTTCCAGCGCTTTGAAACCCACGTCGAGCACGACGGTCATGGCGCGCAGGTCGAGATGCACGGGGCCTATCTGCTGAAAGACACGGCGCACTTTGACTATACGACGCGCGTCAACCACGCCGAGGTCGATGGCGCAACGCAACAGTTGATCAAGGGCCTCGTCAAGGACCGCGCTACGGCGGTGTTTCAGGGGCGCATCTATGTCGAAAAGGGCGCCGACGGCACCGACGCGCGCATGCGCCATCAGGCCCTGATGCTCAATGACGGAGCGCATGTGCGCGCCAAGCCGGAGCTGGAAATCTACGCCGACGACGTGCAATGCGCGCACGGCAACACCATCGGCGCGCTGGACGAGTCGGCGCTGTTCTTCTGTCAGTCGCGCGGTATGCCCGAAGAGGTGGCGCGCGCCCTGCTGATGCAGGCCTTCGTCGTGCCCGTCGCCGAGCAGATCGAGGACGAAGCCCTGCGTGACATGGTGCTGAACTGGATCGCCGACAAGACGGAGGGATTCTATGCCCTTTGATGTCGAAGCGGTCCGCCGCGACTTCCCCATCCTCAGCCGTCAGATCAACGGTAAACCGTTGATCTATCTCGATTCCGGAGCCTCGGCGCAGAAACCAACCGCCGTGATCGACGCCATGAGCCACCATATGGCGCAGTCCTACGCCAATGTGCACAGGGGCCTGCACCGGCTGGCCAATGAGGTCACCGATGCCTTTGAGGCCGGGCGCGAGGCTGTGGCGAAGTTCATCAACGCCGCCCGCTCGGAAGAGGTGATCTTCACCAAGTCGGCGACGGAGTCGATGAACCTCGTCGCCCAGACCTGGGGGCTGGCCAATATCACGGCGGGCGATGAAATCCTGATCACCGAGTTGGAGCATCACGCCAATATCGTGCCGTGGCACATGCTGGCGCAGCGCACCGGTGCGGTGCTGAAATGGGTGCCGATCCTTGAGGACGGCAGCCTCGATATGGCGGCGTTCGATCAGTTGCTTACCAATCGCGTGAAGCTGGTAGCCGTGGCGCACATGTCGAATGTGCTGGGCACTATCAATCCGGTTGAGGCGATCATTGAAAAGGCTCACGCGGTCGGCGCTAGGGTGCTGATTGACGGCTGTCAGGGTGTGGTCCATCTGCCTGTCGATGTGCAGGCGCTGGGCTGCGATTTCTATGCGTTTTCGGCGCACAAGCTGTACGGCCCGACGGGTCTGGGGGTGTTGTGGGGCCGATATGACCTGCTGGAGGCCATGCCGCCCTGGCAAGGGGGCGGCGAAATGATCGCCCGCGTCTCCAAGGAGATGATTACCTATGCTGAGCCGCCGCATCGTTTTGAGGCCGGGACGCCCGCTATTCTTGAGGTCATCGGGCTGAAAGCGGCCATTGACTGGCTGTCGCAGATCGATCGTGAAGCCGCTGCGGCGCATGAAGTGGCGCTCTATAAACGCGCTCATGCGGGGCTGAAAAAGATCAACGCCCTGCGCATCTATGGCGAAGCGGCGGAAAAAGGGTCGATCCTGACCTTTTCTCTGGGCTCTGCCCACGCGCACGACGTTGCGCAGATACTCGACCGCTACAATATAGCGGTGAGGGCGGGGACGCACTGCGCCGAACCGCTGATGACACGGCTGGGGGTGACCTCGACGGTGCGCGCCTCCATCGCGCTTTACAATACCGAGGCCGAGATCGACGCGCTGATTGCGGCGGTCGAAAAGGCGCAAGGGTTTTTTGAGTAATGACCATGTCCAAGCACGAGATCATTTCCCTGTCCGCTGAGGACGCCAGCGAAACGGTTGCCGAACCGGGGCAGGCCGAGCTGTTTGCACCGGAAGAAACGACGGCGGTCGAGCCCCAAAATCCTGAGCTACTGCCTCAGGAGGAACTGGATCGCCTGACCGATGAGCTGATCGCGGCGTTTAAGACGGTGTTCGACCCGGAAATCCCGGTCGATATCTATGAGCTGGGCCTGATCTATCGCGTCGATATCAATGACAACCGCGAAGTGGTGGTCGATATGACCCTGACCGCGCCGGGGTGCCCGGTGGCGGGGGAAATGCCCGGCTGGGTGCAAAATGCGGTGATGGGCGTGCGTGGTGTCGCCGATTGTCACGTTAATCTGGTTTTCGATCCGCCGTGGGACTCTTCGAAGATGAGTGACGAAGCCAAACTTCAGCTCAACATGTTTTAGTTCGCATAGGGGAAACGCGGTTTCCCCTATGTGCCCCCTTCCGTGAGTATAAAGGCCGCAGAGATAGCTATGGATATTCAGCCTGTTATCACGCCTCGTCCCCGTCGGCCCCGTCCAGCCATCGTGTCGCTGACGGATGCGGCCGCCGCGCAGGTCAAGACCATTATGTCGCGCGCTGACAAGCCCTATGTGGGTCTGCGCGTCGGTGTGAAGCAGGGCGGCTGCGCGGGTCAGGAATACGTGCTGAGCTATGCCGAGGCCGCGGACCCGCTTGACGAGGTGGTGACCGACAAAGGGGTGACCATACTGATCGAACCTAAGGCGGTGTTGTATCTGGTCGGCACCGTTATCGACTATGAGACGACCAAGCTGGCGTCGAAGTTCGTGTTTAACAATCCGAACGAGACGGATGCCTGTGGGTGTGGTGAAAGTGTAACGATCAAGCCCGCAGCCACGGAATCGGACTAACCCGCATCAGGCCCGCAAGGCCAGAGGCACAAACTCGACCTCTCCACTGCGTCCGGTTAGCCAGTCGAGCGCTTCATCGGCGGTGTAGAAGTTGCGCATCGTGTCTTTGGGGAAAGAGGCGTAATCGCGCTGAATGGAGTCTTCTTCGACCGCATCGTGTGTGACGAAGGCGACACGCCGACCTTCGGGGACATTGCGGGTCCACTCGGCCCAGGTCTGCGCAAAACGTTCGCGGTCTTCGTCTTCCAGATGGCCGGTGTAGCGGCGAAAGTCGATCAGACGGTCATAGCGCCACGGCTCGCCGATTTCGGCATAGGCTTCGATGAAGCGGTCGCACAGTTCGGCGCTGGGCATAGGGCCGAAAACGCGGGCAATCAGGATGGAATGAATGTCATCCAGATAGACACTGAGGCGATATTTTTGCGACATGGTAAGCGAACTTTGTGATTTATCCGGTTAGCTTACATGCCAATACTTAAGAACCACTTATCTTAAAAGGGAACCGGTGTCCCTCCCACGAGTCAGGGTTGTGGGGTGGTGAGCCATTCGATGGCTTCGTCGCGGCGTTCGAAGAGTTGTATGAAGGCCTTGGGGAAGGCGTCACCCAGCGCGTTCAGGCGTGCGCGGTCGAACGGGTCGCTGGAGAGCAGGGCCAGACGCCGCCGCGGTGGGGGCGGCGTACCGGCGGCCTGAGCCAACCAGGCGGCTGCCCGCATCAGGTCGGCCAGTTCCACCACGCCCTGAGCGGAGCGCATATCCAGAATACGGTTGTAGAGCCACGGCTGGTCGATCCGCTGATAAATATCGATCAGGGCATCCACAAAGCCCTCGCTGGTATAGTCGCCGCGGGCGGTGACAATCAGCAGATTTTTATCCGTGTCGATAAGATGGGAGAGACGGAGAGGGCGCGGCACGGCGGACCTTACAGAACAGGACTGGCTGCTGTATTCTTAAAGGGCGTCTGTTAAAAAACCTTATATCTTATGTATTTAAGCGGCAACGGGCCCTTCACTGACCAACTCGGAAGGTTCAACCGGGCCGCCGCGCACTTCGGCAATCAGTTCCTGTGTGCGGCCTTCGATGCGTGATTGCAGCACTGTCATGAACTGCGCTTTGTCGAGGCCGGGCGCGATCGGTTCAAGGAACTCCAGCACCGCTGTGCCGGCGGTCTTGCGGTACTGCGTTTCCTGCCAGAACAGACCGAGATTGGTGGCGACGGGCACTACGGGGCGGTTGAAATTCTTATACATGTGCCACACGCCTGAACGATAGCGGCGATAGGTGCCGGGCGCATTGAGGTGGCCTTCGGGGTAGATGAGGATGTGGCGGCCGTCACGGTCGGCTTCGGCCGAACGCTGGCTGAGACTGCGTCGCGCTTCGTGGCCGCCGCAATTATTGACGACAATGGCCCCCAGCTTGCGCAGCAGCGTGCCCATCAGCGGAAACTTTTCCAGATGATCGCCGGTGACGAAGGCCACGTCCTCAAACTGCGAATAAAGACAAAAGCCGTCGCCCCAGGACTGATGCTTGGCGGCGAAGATGACCGGCGTGTCCGGCACGAGGTGACGCCCGCGCACCTCAAGCCGGATGCCGGCTAGTACCCGCATGGCCCAGACCATTCGCCGCGTATAGCGCTGCACCACCCACAGAACCGGTTTGCGACCCGGCAAGAGCGACAGGCCAATAGCCATCAGGCTGTAGCCGATGGAGAAAACCCAGTAGGCAAGGGCGAAGGCGAAGGCGCGCATGGTAGTATCCACAAAGAAAGCTGGTGACGGGATCGCCACCAGCTTCTTGTTGCATAAATTTGAACAATGTTCAAATTATATTTTCTCAGTTATGTTTCTCAGGCGGCGTCGGTCGCTTTCAAGGCCGATTTGGCACAGGTGACCATGTTGCGACCGTTATTCTTCGACTGATAGAGGGCCTTGTCGGCGCGATCAAGCAGGTCGTAGGCGTCTTCGCCGTAGTCACGCTCGGCGATGCCAACAGAAATCGTGATCGTGCCAAGATCTTCATTCGTGGAACGGCGCTTGAGCACGCGGGAGGCGATTTCCTGTCGCGCTTCGTTGAGCAGACGCTCGACGACAGCCATATTTTCGCTGGGGAAAATCATAGCAAATTCTTCACCGCCGTAGCGCGCGGCCATGCGTGGGGCGCGACCAATGCGCGACAGGACTGAGGCGACGTAACGCAGGACCTGATCGCCCGTCTGATGGCCCCAGGTGTCGTTGAAGCGTTTGAAATGGTCGATATCGAGAACGGCCAGAGTGATATTCTTGCCTTCGTCGCTGTCGCAGTGGCGTTCCAGCGCTTCGTCGAAGGATTTGCGATTGGCCAGATTGGTCAGGGCGTCGGTCATGGCTTCCAGGCGCACCTGATCGAGGTGTTTACGCAGACGTGCCACTTCGCGTGAGGACTCGCTGAGGCGAACCTCGAAATGGGCGTGCTGGTTTAGGATTTGCGAGGTGGCGTCCGTCAGACGCCCGACTAGCTGGCGCAGGCGTTGTGCATCGGAATCACCGTCGATGCTGCTGCGTGCGCCTTCTAGAGTCTCGTTATAGTCTTTCTGCGCCTTCTGGGCTTCGCTGATGACTTCGCTGACCGAGGCCAACTCACGCGTCAGACGCAGGCCTGCGTCGCGCACTTCGTCATTCAGCTTGAGGCGGGAAATGAATTTCGAAGCGAGGCTTTCGGAGATTTCCTCGGTAATCTTCTCACCCGAACCGATCAGGCGATGAATTTCCTGCGCCAGAGCCGAGTTGGGATCGCCCGCGACATAGAGCCAGATTTCATAATTGAGCGGCGTCGGCCAGACCCCGTGCACTTCCATAAGCCGAATGGCCTCGACTGCCAGGCTATAGGCATTGGAACTGCGAACGCTCACTTCTATGTCGTTGCTCATAAAGGCTTCCTTGTGTCACGAATCGGGTGACGAGAAACACATTAAGTCAATTTCTCTGACAGGCGGTTAACGCGGGAACTTATTTTGCGTTACCCTTGCCCTCAGCGATAGGCGCTGCGCAGCATAAAGGCCGGCACATGGCCGCCGAAACCCTGACAGTCCGGACCTTTGGGCAGGCTGTCTTCGTTGTCTTTCAACGGAAAATCGTCAGAGACTGCCTTTGCGCGCGGGGGCGGGGTGTCTGCCGCAGTGGATTTGCGGCGGCGCGTTTTTTTCTCCGGAGGCGGCGCGGCATCCACGACGATCTCTTCCGGGACTACGGCTTCGGTGACCGCTTCAACGGCCGATTCGCCCTTGCGACCGCGTTCACGGCGCGGGCGAGCCGAACGGTCGCGCTCAGTGCGTTCACCGCGACCGCGCGCAGGCTTTTCGCGCTCTGGACGCGCATCGGCCAGCGGGCTCCAATCGACATCCAGCTCCAGCGTATTCGGCTCTTTCTTGATGAGCTTCAGAACCTTATCGTAGTTCTTTTCATCGTTGGGCGCGAGGATGAGATAGGCTTCGCCCGTGCGACCGGCGCGGCCCGTGCGGCCAATACGGTGTACATAGTCATCGGCATGGTGTGGCACATCGAAATTGAAGACGTGGCTGACGCTGGGGATATCCAGCCCGCGCGCCGCGACGTCAGAAGCCACCAGCAGTTTCAGTTCACCACTGCGGAAGGCATCGAGCGTCTTCATGCGCAAGGACTGATCCAGATCGCCATGGATGGGGGCCGCATTAAAGCCGTGTACCGACAGAGACTTGGCGACGATATCGACATCGGTCTTGCGGTTGCAGAAGACGATGCCGTTATTGATCTCCAGCTGCCCGATGAGGGTGCGCAGCGCCAGACGCTTGGCCTTGGCCAGCAGTTTGGAATCGCCCGAAGGCACGCGATAGACGTACTGGGTGATATTTTCGTTGGTTGTCGCCGGGCGTGAGACTTCGATGCGGACCGGGTTCTTCAGGAACTGCTCGGTCAGACGCGTGATTTCCGGCGGCATGGTCGCTGAGAAGAACAGGGTCTGACGAGACGGCGGTGTCAGCTTGAAGATGCGTTCGATGTCGGGGATGAAGCCCATGTCGAGCATTCGGTCAGCTTCGTCAACCACCATCAGCTGTACGCCGTTGAGCATCACCTTGGAGCGTTCAAACAGGTCGAGCAGACGGCCCGGCGTGGCGATCAGGACATCGACGCCCTTGTCCAGCTTGGCCACCTGATCGGCCATGGAGACGCCGCCGATGAGCAGGGCCCAGTTGAGCTTGCAATATTTGGCATATTTCTCAAACGCTTCGGCCACCTGATCGGCCAGTTCGCGGGTCGGTGCCAGCACGATGGCACGCGGCATCCGGGCGCGCGAACGACCCGAAGCCAGCTTTTCGATCATCGGCAGGGTAAAGGCCGCTGTCTTACCGGTGCCGGTTTGGGCGATTCCCAGAACGTCCAGTCCGATCAGGGCGATGGGTATGGCCTGTTCCTGAATGGCGGTCGGCGTATCATAGCCGGTATCGGCTACGGCTTTCAGGATATCGGGGTTCAGGCCTAGATCGGTAAATTTGGTCATTCAGCTTTGAAGGGTTGCCGTTTCGGACAGTCGCAGGAAAAATCAGCCGCCGCGTAAGCGCGGACACGGCGATAAATACGCCGGTAAAGGCTTTGCGGCCTCTAGTATCAGATTTTACATAAAAGGACAGAGATTTATTGCGCTGCGGCGGCTCAGACGTCCAGATCATCGCCGACAAATTCGGCGTTTTGCTGAATGTACTTGAAGCGCAGTTCCGGTTTGCGGCCCATCAGGGTCTCGACCAGATCCTCGATGTCGCTCTCATTCTCAGGCAGGGTGACGCGCGCAAGGGTGCGCGTCTTCGGATCCATGGTTGTCTCTTTGAGCTGCGCCGGCATCATTTCGCCCAGACCCTTGAAGCGGCCGATTTCGGGCTTCTTGCCCTTGAACTCTTTTTCAAGGATTTCCAGCCGGTGCGCGTCGTCCTTGGCATAGACGATCTTGGTGCCGTGGCTGATGCGGTACAGCGGCGGCATGGCCAGATAGAGGTGACCATTGCGGATCATCGACGGCATGGTGCGGTAGAAATAGGTGATCAGCAGTGAGGCAATGTGCGCGCCGTCCACGTCGGCGTCAGTCATGATGACGATGCGCTCGTAGCGCAGGTCGTCTTCTTTGAAACGCGCGCCGGGCTGCACACCCAAGGCCAGCCCCAGATCGGACAATTCCTGATTGGACTTGGCCTTGTCAGCAGTGGCTGAGGCGATGTTGAGGATCTTACCGCGAAGGGGGAGGATGGCCTGCGTATTGCGGTTACGCGCCTGTTTGGCTGAGCCACCGGCGGAGTCGCCTTCAACGATGAACAGTTCGGTGCCATTGGCGTCCTGACGTGCGCAGTCGGCCAGTTTGCCCGGCAGGCGAAGCTTACGGGTGGCTGAGGCGCGCTGCACCTCCTTGTCCTTACGCTTTTTCAGGCGGTCTTCCGCGCGTTCGACGACGAATTGCAGCAGGCGGTCGGCCTGTTTTGGCGAACTGATCAGCCAGTGATCGAATGGATCGGCCAGCGCCTTTTCGACCAGGCGCTGGGCCTCGCTGGAGGATAGGCGGTCCTTGGTTTGACCCTGAAACTCGGGGTTCTTGATGAAGACCGAGATCACCACGCCGGCTTGCGCTACTACGTCTTCGGCAGTGATAATGCCCCCGCGCTTGTCGCCCGTCATCTCGGCATAGGTCTTCAAAGAGCGAGTGAGGGCAGCGCGAAGGCCGGCCTCATGCGTGCCGCCGTCGGGCGTGGGGATGGTGTTACAATAGGACTGAGTAAAGCCGTCAAATTCACCGAACCCGGCCCCGGACCAGGTGACGGCCCATTCGACGGCCCCGGCTTCGCCTTGCCGCTCTACGCGGCCGGAGAAGATGTCGGTGACGGTTTCGGTTTCCTGAACGCGCTCGGCCAGATAATCGGCCAGACCGTTGGGGAAGTAAAACTTGTCTTCTGCCGGTGTATGGTCAGAAATCTGGCTAGGGTCGCACTTCCAGTGGATTTGTACGCCGCGAAACAGATAGGCCTTGGCCTTAGCCATGCGGTAAATTCGTGCCGGTTTGAAGTGCGCGCCGACGCCGAAAATCTCTTCATCCGGCTTGAAGCGTTCGCGGGTGCCTCGCTTTTTGGAGGGCGCGACCTGACGGATGGGGCCCTGACTGAGACCGCGCGAAAAGACCTGCTGCCATTCGAACCCGTCGCGCCATACGGTCACCTCGAGGTGTTCAGACAGGGCATTGACCACCGAGACGCCGACGCCGTGCAGACCGCCGGAGGTCTCATAGGCCTTGCCGGAGAATTTACCGCCGGAGTGCAGGACGGTCATGACAACCTCCAGCGCTGATTTGCCGGGATATTTGGGGTGTGGATCGACGGGGATGCCGCGTCCATCATCGCGTACTGAGAGATAGCCTTCGGCATCCAGTTCGACCCAGATAGCCTTGGCGTGACCAGCGACGGCCTCGTCCATGGCGTTGTCGAGCACTTCGGCGAACAGGTGGTGCATCGCCTTTTCGTCAGTGCCGCCGATATACATACCCGGACGCTTGCGCACCGGTTCCAGCCCTTCAAGCACCTCAATCGCCGAAGCCCCGTAACCTTCGGCGGTCAGGGCCGAGGGCGCGGGAGCCGAGGTCTTGGCGGGCTCAGCTTTGGCGGGAGCGGGTTTGGCAGTAGGCATGGCTGGCGTATCCGTTTGAGACACGGGGGCGTCGCCGCCGAAGAGAGAGGGCTGTGGAGGCGTAGTGGACATGCGCGTACTGTGTACCGATTCGGTGAATTTCCATCCGGCAGGCGATGGAGGGCGTGAACAATCCATAAACAAAAAAGCCGCAAACCCAAAGGGGTTTGCGGCTGATTTCTGTGGCTTAATGCCAGATGGATTAGCCTAAAGGCTTAGAACGCCGCCTTGAGGGTCACAGCGATCTGCTCCTTCATGTTGTTGCGACCATCTGCGGTCCAACCCAGATCGTGGTCGCCGGTGTCCCAGTAGCGGACGTCGAGTGACAGGTTCTGGGTCAGTGCGTAGCCCGCACCGATGTTCCAGGTGGTGTAGTCACCGTTGGTCAGTTCCTGCTTACCCATGGCACCCGAAACCGACCACTTTTCGGTCAGCGGGTAAGCCGCGTTCAGCTCATAGTAAGGATTTTCCAGCGTCTCCCAGTTGGTGTACATGGCGGCACCAATCGTACCCTTACCCATCGGGTGCGTGAAACCAGCCTTCAGCTCGCCGAAGTTCAAGGCGTCTTCGTCCGGATAGGCGTAATAGATAGCGCCGAAGTCGAACGACCAGTTGCCAACGGTCGGCTTCAGGCCAGCGTACAGATCAACTTCCAGCGAAGCGTCCGAGCCGAAATCGACGTTCGAAGCCCAAGTGCCAGCGTAGAACGAACCGTTGGTGTAGTCGATACCACCCTGAACAGCGGCTTCCTTGTTCGACTGCGAGATACCGCGCCAGACATAGTTATTGGTGGCGGCGATGTTGTAGCTGAGGGCGCCTTCAGCGGAGGCGGCACCTGCGACCAGAGCGCTGGCTGCGATCGTAGCGGCGAGGAGGAACTTCTTCATGGTCTGTATCCTGTTTTATGGTTCAGATTATAGGCCGCAGTACGCAGCTGCGGTGTAAATCGATAATGAATGTAGCAATTTTTACGCTGCGTACTACCCCCTGCGGAAGGTTTGGCAGCGCTTGATGTAAAATTGTCACGAATCTCTAACGCGATGTTCACAAGCTATAAATTCAATTATATAATTGAAATTAAATAATAAAAATTGAATTTCAGGTGGCCTTTCTCCTCTATGTGTTGCAAATGTGGCGAGGTTTTCCTGCGGCGCAGCGTTACTTTTGCGCCGCAGTGCGCAAAAAGCGAATGGGCCGCAACCCAAGAAACCGCCTGCGCGAGTCGCGGGCGGTTTCCTGATCAAACCGTATCTACGTCTTAAAACGCGGCCTTCAGGCTTAGAACTACACGTTCGTCGCTGTAGCGTGTATCGACGTCGGTATCGTGGTAACGCAGGTCGACAGACAGGTTGGAGGTGAGGGCGTAAGCGCCGCCAAGGTTCCAGGTGCTGTAGGTGCCATAGTCACCAAATGCGCCGGAAACGGACACTTTATCGGTTAGGGGATAGGCGGCGTTGACTTCGAAATAGTCTTCGAAATTATCATCTGTGTTTAAATAGGCCGCCGCACCGATTGTGCCCTTGCCGAGGGGGTGGCTAACGCCCAGTTTGACCTCCTCAAAATTCAGGTCGTCTTCCTGCGGATAGAGATAAGCCAGCACGCCGATGTCGAAGGTAAAATTACCTGCTGTGGGCTTCACCCCTGCGTAAAGGTCCAGCTCATAGTCGGCCTTGCCACCGAATTCGACGTTTGATGCCCAAGTGCCGGCGTAAAACATACCGTTGGTGTAATCGATGCCGCCCTGAATGGCCGCATTTTCATCGGTCTGGGTGACGCCACGCCACACGTAGTCGGTGGTAACCCCGATATTATAGCTGACCGTACTTTCGGCCGAGGCGGCGCCCGCTGTGAATAGAGCCGTAGTGGCCGCGGCAATGATAATTACTTTTTTCATGATGACTTCCTCATTTTTTAATGGAGCCACCTGAACGCTCCTCCTGCATAGTATTGGCGCCGTGAAAAATTTTACGACGCCATCAGGTTCATTGTACATGCGAGAAAAGAAATTTCTATTGCGTGGTTAATAAACAAATGACGTGTAACAAAAATGCAAAGTTCTAAACAATAGCGTTGAGAGATACTATTTTAAATTTAGATAAAAAAAATGGAGCGCCCGAAAGCGCTCCATCTGTATCACGGATTTTGTATTTAAGTATTAGTGATGCACTTCGTCATGGAGAGCCGAGTCTAGACCCGCTTCTTCATCCGCTTCCGACACGCGCAGGCCCGTAGTGAACTTGCATATGACGAGGATGACAAGAGTGCCGATGGCCGACCACAGGATAGTGTAGACAAGACCCATGACCTGCGTAAGGACGCTGGCACCTTCCGACAGGCTGTTGATCGCCGGGTCGGCAAACACGCCTGTCAGGATAGCGCCGAGTGCACCGCCCGCACCGTGGATGCCGAAAGCGTCCAGCGAATCGTCGTAGCCGAGCAGCTTCTTGACCCACGAAGCGAAGACGTAGCAGACCGGACCCGCGATCAGGCCAATGATCAGGGCGCCCGTCGGGTTGACGAAGCCCGCAGCCGGGGTGATAGCGACCAGACCTGCCACCAGACCAGACAGGATGCCGAGCAGCGACGGCTTGCGACGTATGGTCCATTCGACCAGCTTCCACGACAGGGCCGCCGCGAGTGCCGCCAGGATCGTGTTGAGCAGAGCAGCTGCACCGATGCCGTCCGGAGTCCAGGCCGAGCCGGCGTTGAAGCCGATCCAGCCGACGAACAGGAGGGCGGCACCAATCATAACGAAGATCAGGTTGTTCGGCGCCATTTCTTCGGTGCCATAGCCCTTACGACGGCCGAGGAAGAGAGCCGCAACCAGACCGGCCACACCGGAGTTCACGTGAACAACGGCACCACCGGCGAAGTCGAGCACGCCCATGCTGCCCATGAAGCCGCCGCCCCACACTTGGTGACAGATCGGTGCGTAGACGAAGACCGACCAAAGGGCCATGAACAATAGCAGACCCGACAGTTTGATACGCTCGGCGAAGGCGCCGGTGATCAGGGCCGGAGTGATGATCGCAAAGGTCATCTGATAGGAGATCCACAGCATTTCAGGCAGGCCGGGGGCCAGATTGAAAGCCGTATCCTTGGTGACGCCCTTCAGCAGGACCGTATCAAAACCGCCGATGAACTTGTTGACGGTCTCGGCCGGAAGTCCCAATAGCGCCTTGTCAGCCACCCCGAAGGACAGGCTGTAACCGACAACATACCAGAGGATGCCGGCGACGCACGACACGGCGACGGATTGCGTCACAGTGGCGATGACGTTCTTTTTACGCACCATGCCGCCGTAGAAAAGGGCCAGACCCGGCAGGGTCATCATAAGCACGAGGGCAGTCGAAAGGAAGACGAAGGACGAGGACGCGAGGTCCAGTTCCAACGGCTTCTGGTGAGCGAGCAGGGTTGGAGCCGGCGGTTCGGCTGCAGCCGCTTCAGCCGGAGCGGCCTCTGAGGCCGGAGCCGCTTCCGAAACCGCAGCTTCGGAAGTGACAGCCGCCGCGTGGGCGACGGTGACGACCGGAGCCGCCATGAGGAGGGTTGCGGAGGCCGCAAGCACCTTTGAGAGTTTAATCCACGTTTTCAAGTTATCCCCCTTGGATAAGCGGATGTTGCACTGGCGAAGAGTGCCGCCATCCGATTGTTTCGCAAAGGGTTTTATTGAGACCTGAGGCAGAGAGCGGGCGTCGCGGAGCGCAATGCGTCATTTATGTGTCAATATGGCCGCCTTAAACGCGCAAACCCAGAAAAACGTTTTGGTAACATATGAGACTATAAAGGTATCGCTTGAAATTAAATCTGGAACCGACATGACGTAACGGTACCAAGTGGTGGGCTTTGTCGCCAAATACAAACAAGCCGCTCCTTTTCAGGAGCGGCTTGTTCTTTGAAATCAACCCCTTGCAGGGAGATATTCAGCTTAGCCTTTGTAGTACATCTCGAACTCGATCGGGTGCGGACGCAGTTCGAAGGCCATCACTTCTTCCATTTTCAGTTCAATGTAGGAGTCGATGAAGTCGTCGTCGAACACGCCACCCTTCTTGAGGAAGGCGCGGTCCTTGTCGAGGTTGTCGAGGGCTTCACGCAGGCTGCCGCAGACTTCCGGAACGGCCTTTTGCTCTTGCGGCGGCAGGTCGTACAGGTTTTTGTCGGCCGCGGGGCCCGGATCGATACGGTTTTCGATACCGTCGAGACCAGCCATCAGCAGCGCTGTGAACGTCAGGTAGGGGTTGCCCAGCGGATCGGGGAAGCGCGCTTCGATACGCTTGCCCTTCGGAGAGGAGACCCACGGAATGCGGATCGAGGCGGAACGGTTACGCGACGAATAGGCCAGCTTCACCGGAGCTTCGTAGCCCGGAACCAGACGCTTGTAGGAGTTGGTCGTCGGGTTGGCGAAGGCGTTGATGGCCTTGGCGTGCTTGATGATGCCGCCGATGTACCACAGGCACAGGTCCGACAGACCGGCATACTTGTCGCCGGCGAACAGCGGCTTGCCGTTCTTCCAGATCGACTGGTGCACGTGCATACCCGAACCGTTGTCACCGAACATCGGCTTCGGCATGAAGGTCGCGGTCTTGCCGTAGGCGTGGGCGACGTTCTGCACGACGTACTTGTAGAGCTGGGTACGGTCGGCCATGGTGAGCATGTCCGAGAATTTCAGGCCAAGCTCGTGTTGGGCCGGAGCCACTTCGTGGTGGTGCTTTTCCGGTTCCATGCCCAGTTCCCCCATGACGGCGAGCATTTCGCCGCGCAGGTCCTGACAGGAGTCCACCGGGTTGACCGGGAAGTAGCCGCCCTTCGGGCCCGGACGGTGACCCATATTGCCTTCGGCGTATTCCTTGGCTGAGTTGATCGGCAGTTCCGAAGAGTCGAAGGAGAAGCCGGTGTTGTTCGGCGCGATCGACCAGCGGACGTCGTCAAACAGGAAGAATTCGGCTTCCGGACCGAAATAGACGGTGTCGCCGATACCGGCCGACTGTACGTAGGCGAGCGCCTTTTTGGCGATCGAGCGCGGGTCGCGGTTATATGGCTCGTTGGTGTCCGGATTGATAACGTCGCAGAACAGGAAGAGGGTGGTCTGCTGATAGAACGGATCGATATAGGCCGTCTTCAGGTCCGGGCGCAGCTTCATGTCGGATTCGTTGATGGCCTTCCAGCCGGCGATCGACGAACCGTCGAACATGGTGCCGTCATTGAGGAAGTCTTCATCGACGAGATCGATGTCGAAGGTCACATGCTGCATCTTGCCGCGAACGTCGGTGAAGCGAACGTCAACGTACTTGACGTCCTTTTCCTTGATGAGCTTGAGAATGTCTGCTGCGGTCATTTTTTGACGCCCTGGGTTTTTGGTTGGGTAGTTTGGAGAAGATCAGACCGCTTGCGGTCCGGACTCCCCGGTGCGGATGCGAACGACATCGATGACGTCGCTCACAAAAATCTTGCCGTCGCCAATCTTGCCCGTGCGTGCGGCGGTCTGGATGGCCTCAAGTGCGGCCGGTGCCAGATCGTCGGCAACCACGAGTTCAATTTTGATCTTCGGCAGAAAATCAACAACATATTCCGCACCCCTGTAGAGTTCGGAATGTCCTTTCTGGCGGCCGTAGCCCTTGGCTTCCAGAACGGTCATACCCTGCACGCCGATTTCCTGAAGGGCTTCCTTCACTTCGTCCAGCTTGAAAGGTTTGATAACAGCTTCGATCTTTTTCATGAGCAATCCTGATCACGACCGTTAACAGCGAAAATCTTTTGCATTGCGACAGAATGCAAGCCAGATTCCGGTGAAACAGCTCACTTGACTGTAAAGATTTATTACGATGCGTGAGCGCACCCGTCCTGCCTTTAGACCCAGACGGGAGCGAATTCAAAAGGAAAATACGCCTGTTAGCTGATTTCCCCTATTCGGTGTCCGCTTATAGGCGCAGCGCAACCCGATATGATTGCGCTTGAAATTAAATGCAGTCGTGGATCAGGTAAAGTTTAAAACGAAACGCACCCAACAAAAGCGTCTAAAGCCTGAGAGAGCCCCGCCGCGAAGGACGGGGCGTGAGCATACGTCAGAAAGTTGTCCCTCACCACGACTTGGTGATGCGGGTGTAGAGATAGCGCCCATTAAAGCCGAACGGTGAGCGGGCGCTGAAGGCCGCACCGCCGTTATACTGGGTGCTGGCGGTTGGCGTCAGCGTGCCTGATAGCGTCGTCAGTGGCGTCTGTTTGGGATAGACGTCGCCGATGTTGTCGACGCCTACGGCCCAGGTGACGCCGTTGTCGAACTTGTAGTTGCCGGACACATTGACCACCGTCTTGTCGCCAGTTTCAAAATCAAAGGCGGTGTTCGACTGCGCGACCAGGACCGAACTGTAGGAGACGGCCGAAACGCCCGCTGACCACTTGCCCAGCTTCCAGTCGATAGCCGCGTTCAGCTTGTCCTCCGGCGTTGAACTGGACAACAGGTTCTGATTGACGCGCGCGAACAGGGCCGGGGGTGACGGCAGGCTCGACAGCGTGTTGATGGCCGGGAAGCGGTCGATATCCGTCTCCCCGTGGTTATAAGCCAGGCTGAAATCGTAGGTGCCAAAGCCTTCGGAAGGCAGGCGATAACGTGCGACGAGGTCGATGCCCTTGGTCGTGGTGTCCACGCCGTTCATGAAAAAGCGGGCCGCGTCCACCCCATAAGGCGACAAGAGGTTATAGACCCCCTGATTGCTAATGGTCGTGCCGCTCTTGCCGATCAGGTTCTCGGTCAGGACGATGCGGTCTTCGATCTCGATCTTGTAGGTGTCGAGTGTCAGTTCAAACGGCCCGCTATGGAAGACGAAGCCCAGCGCCAGGTTTTTGGAGGTTTCGGCCTCCAGAGGTGCGGCCCCCAGCGCCTTGGCGACCGAACTCGTGGCCGGGAAGGTCGTGATCAGCAGGGGGATGCCATTGACGAAATTGGTGGCGGTCGAAGAGAAATACTGCTGTTGCAGAGACGGGGCCCGGAAGCCGGTCGATGCCGAACCCCGGATAGCGAAGGCGGGGGTAAAGTCGTAACGCGCTGCGATTTTGGCCGAAGTGTTGTCACCGAAATCGGAATAGTCTTCGTAGCGTACCGCAATACTGCCCGACAGCTTTTCGGTCAGGCTGGTTTCAAGGTCGAGATAGGCCCCGAAATTATGACGATCCACGTCGGCGACGTTCTGCGGGAACAGGCCGGGGAAGCCCTGGGCCCCCTGCGGCGCGCTGAGCGGCCCCTTGGCCCACGATTGTTCCTCGCCCTGTTCGATTTTGTAGGTTTCGCCGCGCGCCTCAAGACCCCATGCTACGTTCAGTGGCTTATACAGGCCGATGTCGAAAGGTTGGACGAAGCTGGCATTCAACACAGTCTGGCTGTAGTCGAGTGAGCCGGAATAGAACCACGTCTTTGAGGCTGTGCCGTAGGAGGCGTTGACGCTATTGGCCGTTGCGTAGTCCAACTTGTTGTCGCCGAAGGTCAGGCTGAAATCGGCGTCCCAGCCGCGCAGACTGCCTTTAACCCCGCCGGTGGCTGACATGTCCTTGGTGTGCACCTGAATAATGGGCAGGAAGCCGTCCGGATAGATGGCCACCACATTGCCGGAGTTGGTCGGGTTGCGGTAGTTGGCGGCGCTGTCGTTGCGCCGGTCCTGATAGCCGGCAAAGCCATAGGCCGACCACACGTCATTGATCGCCTTACCCGCATTGGCAAACAGGGTCAGGCCGCGCTCCTGCGGGTCGCCATAGCGCGACTTGATGGCCGCCGGGGTGACGCGGGTATCGAGGCCGCCGCGTGAGGTGGGCTTGCGGTCCTTGTACTCTCCGGAAAGGGTCAGAAAACCGTCGCCGAGCAGAGGCAGGCCGACCCAGCCGCTCAGCGACAGGCTTTCGCCATCGCTGCGGTTGTACCAGGTGTTCGCCGTCTTGACCCGCGTGTTGTAATAGCCGCCAGACAGGGTGACAGAGCCGCCTCTGGACGCTTCGCGCAGGCGCAGGTTCATTACACCGGCTATGGCGTCGGAGCCGTATTGCGCCGAAGCGCCATCGCGGAGGATTTCGACGGTGCCGAGGGCGGCTTCGGGAATGGTGTTGAGATCGACCGCCGCCGAACCACGCCCGACAGAGCCATTTATATTGACCAGCGCCGAAGCGTGCCGGCGCTTGCCATTGATCAGGACGAGGGTCTGATCTGGGCTCAGGCCACGCAAGGTCGCCGGGCGCACGCTGTCGGTGCCGTCGGTGACCGCTGGGCGCGGGAAGGAAATGGAGGGTGCCAGACGCGACAGAGCTTCGGCCAGCTCGGTCGAGCCCATGCTCTGAAGGGTTTCGCTCTTGATGACGTCCACCGGGGCGAGGGTTTCAAGCTTCGAGCGCTTGACCCGCGACCCGGTCACCACGACCTCGGTGGCCTCCTCGGCGGCGGACTGGGCCAGAGCGGTCGGGGTCAGCAAAGGGGAGGCCGAAAGCGAGAGGGCGATAGCACTGCTCACCCTCAGCAGACGTTGACGGAGAGGGAGTTTGCGCGCGGAAAAAGTCATAAGGCACCACTCTGAGCTGGAAACGGGTTTGGCGAAGACGCTTCGCCAATAAGACAGGCATGTGTTTTCGCCCGTCGCTCAGGTGAGTGTTGACACAAGTTTGTCACATGTGAAGACATCGGGTTTGGGCCGCCAGATCAGGTGCGGAAGACCGCAAAGCGCGTGACGTCCCTTTGTGACGCTTGTGTCAAATACTGATAACAATGATTTTTTTCGCTTTTTGCTTTGGAAGTTTCCGGAGTTATCCAGAGCGTCAAAAAACAACGGTCTAAAGACACCGTTCAGAAAAGAGACGCGCACGTATGCGGAACGAAAGATACCGCCGTGACGTTGCCGAAATGTGACGTTTTTTTGAAGAGAGCGTACGCCATTTTGGCGACTGGACACAAAAAAACCCCCTGAGTCCCGGACTCAGGGGGTTTCTTTTCGATCGTGTGATGGATCGCTTAGTACTCGTACGACTCTTCGATGGCCTGACCGGCACCACCTTCGAGAAGGTCGGCGGCGGCGGCTTCGTCAGCCAGACGGTCTTCTTCAAACTGCGAGGCGATAACGTTTTCGCCTGCGGCCTGACGCTCGGCCTCTTCAGCCGAGCGCGCGACGTTGACCGTGATCGAGATCGTGACTTCCGCGTGCAGGCGCACCTTGAGGGCGTGCAGACCAAGGGTCTTGATCGGGGTGTCGAGAACGATCTGGTTGCGCTCAACCTTGCCGCCGGTTTCGGCGACCGCGTCAGCAACGTCGCGGCCGGTGACCGAGCCGTAGAGCTGACCGGTTTCACCCGCCTGACGGATGATCACGTACTGCTGACCGTCGAGTTCGGCGCCTTGCGCTTCCGCAGCGGAGCGAGCGGCGGCGTTACGTGCGACGATCTGTTCCTTCTGCGCTTCGAAGAACTTCAGATTGGCGGACGTTGCACGCAGGGCTTTGTGACGCGGCAGCAGGAAGTTACGGGCAAAGCCGTCTTTCACCGACACGACGTCACCGATAACGCCCAGATTTTCAACGCGTTCCAGGAGAACAACTTTCATGGGTGCGTCTCCTTACTTCACGACGTAGGGCAGAAGTGCCAGGAAGCGGGCGCGCTTGATGGCCTTGGCCAGCTCACGTTGCTTCTTTTGCGACACGGCGGTGATGCGCGACGGCACGATCTTGCCGCGCTCGGAGATGTAGCGTTGCAGCAGCTTGACGTCCTTATAGTCGATCTTCGGGGCGTTGGCGCCGGAGAACGGGCACACCTTGCGGCGGCGGAAAAACGGACGACGAGCCGGAGCGGAGCCGACGGGAGCGCCCGGAGTGGCGGCGATAGTGTCTTCAGCCATCTTCAGCTCTCCTTATTGCTCAGCGAATTCAGCACGTTCGGAACGCTCAGCGCGCTCCGGACGGTCACGACGCGACAGAACCGGCGACAGTTCCAGATCCAGCTCTTCGACGCGGACGGTAAGGAAGCGGATGACGTCTTCGTTGATCGACAACTGACGTTCCATTTCCTTCACGGCGGCGGCCGGCGCATCAATGGCCAGCAGCGAGTAGTGCGCCTTGCGGTTCTTCTTCACGCGGTAGGTGAGGTTGCGCAGACCCCAGTATTCGATCTTGGCGACCGAGCCGCCCAGTTCTTCGATCAGCGCCTTGAGGGTATCGTTGAGACCTTCCGCCTGTTGCGGCGAAATGTCCTGCCGTGCGAGCACGACGTGTTCATAAAGTGCCATTTGGTCCTCTTCCGTTGAGCGGGGTGGCGCGCATTCGGGCGGAAGTCCCGGACACACGATGGATCATGGCTCCTCACAATGAGGGATGACCACCACGCAAGCGAAGCGGGCGCTATAGTCTATAACGCCGGCATAATCAAGTCTCGGTAATCGCGTGCAAACGGTCTGCAACGGACGTTTTCTGCGCTTCCGATTCTGAAAACCGCTCATTTAAGCCCGTTAGCGGCAGCCAGCAGGCTGGGGACGTGCGTCGCAGCGTCTTTCGAGTCATGCACGAAGGCGATCTTGCTATCCTTGCCGATCACGTAGGAGACGCGGCCGGACATGGGCACCGCCGGCAGCTTGGCGTCGTATTTTTCAGCAATCTTAGCCCCCTTGTCGGAGCCCACCGGGAATTTGCCGCCGCAGTCCGCGGTGGAGAACTTCTGAAGCGTCGGCACATCGTCCGCCGAAAGGCCGACCACGCTGATCTTTTTGGCGGCAAACTTGTCCATGTTCTCGGAGAACTGACGTGCCTCCAGCGAGCAGCCACCCGTAAAGGCCTTCGGATAGAAGTACACGATCACCGGGCCCTGCTTCAGGGCTGATTTCAGCGAAAAATCATGAACCTTGCCGTTGGTGGCGGCCTTGACCATGAAGTCGGGAGCCTTGTCGCCCACCTTAAGCGCGGCAAGGGCGGGCGAGGTGGCGGTGAGGACGAAGGCAGCGGTAACCAGAGCGGCACGGGTGATCATGGGACGTCTCCATTGGATTTCGTAACGTCTTATACGACAGTTTTCTGTCCCTGGCTCAGATAATCCGGGCGAATTTGACTTGTCTCTCGCAACCAAAAAGCTTGCGTTTTGCAAGTTAGGCTCGTCTCAGGTCGGGGGGATTATGCTTTTCAAGGAAGGCGATGGTGGCTTCAAGCATCTGAAGACGTGTCGCTTCTGTGGTCAGCCAGTGATCCTCCCCGGCGAGTACGAGCATTTCTACCGGTTTGCCGGCTTTTTGCATAGCCCTTTGCATGCGCTGGCTTTGTTCTATCGGGACCACATCGTCGTCCTTACCGTGGATGAGCAGAATTGGGACATCGCACTTGTCCACGTGCAGATCAGGGGATGCAGCATCCCACAGGCTCTTGTCGCCCATAAAACGGTTCCAATACTGAAGCGTTGGGCTCAGTCGGCGACCTGTTTCCTTGAATTCCCAGTCCATCATGGCCTTCAGGTTGGATACGCCGGCTACAGCTACCGCACACCGGTATATGCCGGTGTCGAGTGTTACCCCCGCCATGGCCGCATAGCCGCCGTAGGACGCGCCGGTGATGGCAACGCGCCTAGCGTCAATAATGCCCTCCTTTGCGAGGTAGCGCACACCATCGCTCAGGTCGGTTTGCATCTTGCGGCCCCATTCACCGTAGCCCTTCTCGACAAATTCCTGACCATAACCGTCGGAACCACGGAAGTTCGGTTGGAGGACAGCGTATCCGCGCGAGGCCAGCGCCTGTGACCACCACTCGAAACCAATCTCATCAGCACTTTGCGGACCGCCGTGCGGTAAAACCACCAAGGGAAGGTTCTTTGGGCCACGGCCCTTGAGCGCCGGGGCCGGGGGCAGTGTCAGGTAACCATGAATGCTGAGGCCGTCTGCCGCCTTGTAGGTGAGTTCGCTTTTGGGAGCGATCCAATCGGCAGGCAAATCTGCACGGGTTTGTCCCACCAGCTTGTTCTGGCCGGTCGTAAAGTCGATGAAGTAATAGCTTCCGGCGTCATCAACGGCTTCGCTGTAGGCAATCAGCTTACGGGGATCATCCGCCCGCGATAATACGCGCGTGACGATACTGCCTTCGAGCAGAGCATTGGTTTCCTTATGTAATTTTTCAAGCAATGGATCAAAAAATTCGTATTCATTGCCTTCGGGGGAGCGCCGCAAAAAACCGACAAGCCGTTTTGTTGCCGGATGAATGAGTGGAGACACATTGTCTCCTGTAAGTGTGGCTGGTTCGCTCGGCGTGCCGTCCCGTGAAAACTCAATATATTTTCCGTCCCACTTCCCCCCGTTAAACCGAACCAGCAGACTGTCTTCGGCGCGACCTCGTCCGACTAGGAACGGGCGCTCAAGTTCGTCGAACACCTCTTCGTAAATGGTGGTCCACAGTGCGTTGAGATAGCGCAGGCGCCACAATTTTTCGCTCTGCTTGTATTCCGAACGTGCGATCAGAGTGCCGTCGGGTTTATAAACCCAGTTCAGGACGTGTTCCCTGCCTTCATCCAGCTTGGTATAACGGCCTGTGGTGGTGTCGAAAGCCAGCAGGCTGTAAAAAATCTCAGCACCAAACCGCACGTTCGAGGCGGTCACATGGGGTTTACCGTTGATCAAAATGCGCCCAAGGCTGCCCATGACTATTGGGTAGTAGTCCTTCAGATTCTCATAAAGCAGCAAAGAGGTACGCGCTTTTACATCGACGATATGAGCGCGCGAATATTCGTTCTTGTCTCCGATAAATCTGACCAGATCAGCCGTCACAGAGGATGTCACGAGTAACCGATCATTATCGGCCCAAGTCAAATCACGCACTTTCATATCTGTGATGGGCATAAAATTCAGCTTGCCGGATGTGATCTCGTAATCCATCAAGACCAACTGCCCTTTGATGTTCCGAATAAAGCCCACTCGCTTGCCGTCCGGCGATATCGTGACCTCCGACATGTCGGGCAA
Source organism: Asticcacaulis excentricus CB 48 (assembly GCF_000175215.2). Classification (NCBI taxonomy): domain Bacteria; kingdom Pseudomonadati; phylum Pseudomonadota; class Alphaproteobacteria; order Caulobacterales; family Caulobacteraceae; genus Asticcacaulis; species Asticcacaulis excentricus. Next base: position 458,199 of record NC_014817.1, read on the forward strand.
GCGTCCGTAAACTGAGACAGCCGGACGAGGGGACTCAGCCGCCGTCGCCTTAGAAGCGCTTACTGTCAGTGGAACAGTGGTCAGCAGACCGCTGGCCGACAAAAACTGACCCAGAGCGTGCCGACGATTGATGAATAGCATGATTTCCCCCTTAAAAAGATCCCCTAGCGGAGAAACTATATGTCAACTCATGCACACTTCAAGCACCGCTTTTTGCAAAAGTCCTGTGTTGTTGGACGTAAGGCTAATAGGCCGGGTTATGGTTGTCGATAAAGGCGACGATGGCGGTCAGCATGGTGAGTCGTGTTTCGCTGCGCGACAGCCAATGATCCTCACCGCTGAGGGTTACAAGTTCGACTGGCTTGCCGGCTCTTTGTAAAGCTTCCGCCATCAGCTTGGACTGCATGTAATCGACGACCGTATCGTCCTTTCCGTGTATCAACAGTAGCGGTATGGTCACCTTGTCGGTGTTGCGTAGAGGGGAAGCGGCGTCCCATTTCGCTGGATCGCCGAGATAACGTTTCCAATAACGGATGGCGTGACTGTTGTTATCACCAGACTGCTTACCTTCACTCACCATCATACTGCGTAGGTCCGATACGCCGCCATAGGCGGCAGCGCAGCGATAGACACCAGGATCAAAAGTGGCTCCGGCCATAGCCGCATATCCGCCATAAGAATAACCGGCAATGCAGACACGGGAGGGGTCGATTATACCCTTGGCTGCCAAGTGACGGACGCCGTCGCTAAGGTCGGTCTGCATCTTTCGGCCCCATTCGCCGTAACCCTTTTCGACGAAGGCGTCTCCGTAGCCGTCCGAACCGCGGAAATTCGGTTGCAGGATGGCATATCCGCGTGAGGCATAGGCGTTAACGTCCCAGTCGAAACTCTGTGTATCGCGTGCCTAAGGGCCGCCGTGCGGCAGGACGATCAAAGGGAGTTTTTCAGGTGACCGGCCCGGCGGTAGTGTCAAATAGGCCTCGATCTCCAAGCCATCCGAGGCTTTATAAGTAAACGGTATCTTTTCAGTGATCCAGGCAGCAGGCAGATCGGGATAGGCTTGTCCAAGGCGCACATTTTCGCTTGTAGCGAAATTCACAAAGAAATACGTGCCTGCATCGTCTGGACCTTCGGAATAGATGATGGCCTTTTGGCAGTCATCGGCCAGTGACACGATCAAAGTCCGGTAGCCAGTAAAAATGCTGCCGACTTGTTCGGCGAGTTTAGCCAATTGCGGGTCAGTGTAGGCGTATTTGATCCAGTGCCCGTGCGTGGCATACCCAACCACAGTATGCGTTTTGGGATGTCTCAGAAGGCTGATGCTGCCTTTGGCGTCCTCGAACATAGGGGTCAGTGCGCCGTCCTGAGTCGCTTCGTAATAGCGGTTGGCGCGGTCTCCCTGATTGAAATAAATAGCTGCCGTTTGAGGGCTCCGCCCCAGCCCGACGAGGTTGGGGTAATCGAGTTCAGCCTTTTCTGTCATAACGGTCTTCCAACCGCCCCGGTTCATCTCAAGGCTCCAGGTGTAGGTTTCGCGGCGGTAGTTTTCCCGCGCCACCAACCCGCCTTCCGCATTGATCGCCCAGTCCGTGGTGTCGGGGCTCCCTTCGTCAACCTGAAAGGCGTTGCCGGTTTCGGGATCAAAGCGATTTAGAATGCGAAGATATTTTACGCGGGTTACACCACCCGCCAACACGTAAGCTTTTTTATCCGTTCGGATAACCGACGCATCGGAACCCAGAACGGGGAAATAGTCAGCCATATTTCCGTATATGGACCGCGCCTTGCCGGTTTCGTAGTTCAGCGCAATGGCTGTGAAAAGCTCCTGCTGTACGTCACTGAACATGGCGAGTGTTGAGGTCAGGGAACTCTCGATCAAAAGATGAGATTTATCTATCCAGGAGACTGACCGAACCTTAATATCGCCAATCGGCTGTTTTGATACCTTTTGGTTTTGCAAATCGTACACAATCAGGCTGCGCGACTCGCCACGTCCGGAGGCCATGACGACTTTCCCACCGTCGGCCGAGAGGTCAACGTGATCAATAGCGGGGAGATCGCCATAAAGCGTCAATGGAGGTGGCACGCCAAGGGTGTTCTTTTCTGCCAGCGCCCCTGTCGCCCAAAGCGCAGATACGGAGACCCCCGCTCCAATAAAGCTGCGACGATTAAAAATTTCATTCGGCATAAACGCCCCCGTTTTTACGTTTGAATGGCTCAATCCACGGTATGTCTGTTCGTCAATGGGGCGGATTGTGCTTTTCGATAAAGCTGACCACGGCATCCATGGTTTGCACGCGGGTCGCTTCGCGTGACAGCCAGTGGTCCTCTTCCTTAAGCAGGATCAGATCGACCTCCTTGCCGGCTTTTTTCAGGGCGTCGCGCATCCGGTAGCTCTGGTCAATGGGCACCACAGTGTCGTCCTTGCCGTGGATCAATTGGATGGGGATGGTGATATTGGCCGCTTTCAGATCCGGAGAGACCTCCGCCCAGCGGCTTTCGTCACCAAGAAAACGCTTCCAGTACAGCACCTTCCGCGCTTGTTTGTCATAACCGACGGATTCTTCTTCGTAGGCGATCATCTTCTTGAGGTTGGTGACAGGGGCAATGCCACTGGCGCAGCGATAGACGCCGGGATCGAGTGCCGCGCCGGCCATGGCCGCATAGCCACCGTAGGACGCACCGACAATGCACACACGCTTTGCGTCGATCGTGCCTTCCTTGGCCAGATAGCGCACGCCGTCCGACAGGTCGGTCTGCATTTTGCGGCCCCACTCGCCATAACCCTTTTCGGTGAAGGCCTCGCCGTAACCGCTGGAACCGCGGAAATTGGGTTGCAGGACCGCATAGCCGCGCGAAGCGATGGCCTGAGACATCCAGTCATAGCTGATGTCGTCATAGTATTCGGGGCCGCCATGCGGCAAGACAATAAGCGGCAGGTTTTTCGCTTCCCGGCCCGGCGGCAGGGTCAGGTAACCATTAATCTCAAGGCCGTCCGCCGCTTTGTAGGTGACCTTGCGCTTTTCGGCGACCCATTCCGCGGGTACGTCGGGGCGCGTCTGCCCTACCACCTTAAAGCTTTTGGTGGTGTAATCTATAAAGTAGTAGGAACCGGGATCGCCTGGGCCTTCGCCGTATACAATAATCTTTTTGCCATCATCCGAAACATCTTCAAGAGTGCGATAGGTATAGCCGGGCATACCTTTTTCGATCAGACGTGGCAGGCTGGCCAGATCAGGTGCAAAGAAGGTGTAGGCGGGGCCATCGGGATTGTAGTTGATAAAGCCCGCCAGCTTGCCGGTTGCCGGATGGTAGAAGGTCCCGACATTGCTGCCCTTGGTATCCAGAGGCTCGCTGAAGCGGCCATCCGGGAAGACTTCGTAATAGTTGCCGGCCTTTTCTCCCGCATTGATGTAGACCAGCACCGATTCGTCATCGCGGCCGCGCCCCACCAGAGACGGCGCATCCAGCAACTGCTTTTCCGAGTAGATTGCGCGAAGCTTACCATTCTGACGGTAGCGCAGCGTCCATACCTTGGTATCGCGATCATACTCTGCTCTAGCCATGATCTCGCCATCTGGACGTACGATCCAGTTCTGGACGTGATGGGGCTCTTCGTCCATCTGACGTCCGCGCCCGGTATTTAGATCGAAACTATACAGACTGCGCAGGCCTTCACCCTGAATTTTGACGTTGGAGGCGGTGACCCGGTACGCGTCCTTGACCTTGATGCGGTTATAATCGCCCATAACGATGGGATAAAAACCTTCCGTATTATCAAACATGGCAAAGGTCTTGTTGCGGGGCAAATCAAGTATCTGACCCGAATAATATTCATCCTTGCCGCCGACAAATTCGCGCAGATAAACGGATTGCGAAGTAATCAGGATGATGCGGGTGTCATCGCCCCAAAACAGGTGGCGGACTTTCACATTGCCAACCTTCAGCGCTTTGAAGTCATCCTTTTCAAGGTCAATATCCAGCAAGAGCCGTTGCGCCCCCAGCCCCTTGATCAGGGCTATGCGTTTCCCGTCGGGCGATAGGGCCACCTTATCAATATCCGGAAGTTTACTGAATGCGGTGAGCGGCGGGGGCGCCCCCAGCGTATTTGCCGGATCAGCTTTGGCCGCCGCCGAAAAGGCGCAGGCCGCCAGAACGCCTGCAAGGACGCTGCTTTTCAATAAATACATGAAATCCCCCAGAAATACCCTCACCGGACAGCCCCAACCGTCCTTAATCGCTTCTATCTTTACGGATATTTGCGGTCACCTACAACCGTTTTCATGTCGATCAGACACGCTGTGTCCGCCGGGCTGGGGCTCAAGCCTCTTGCCCTTACTGACGGATTGCCCTAACCCATGCCGCTCAAACCAACAGGTCGGGACAAGGCATTACATGACTTTGGCATTCGTTTTTCCGGGACAGGGCTCTCAGAGCGTCGGCATGGGGAGCGAGTTGTTCGATAATTTCGCGGCAGCCCGTGAGGTCTTCGGCGAAGTCAACGAGGTGTTGGGGCTGGACCTGCTCAGGTTGATGCGCGAAGGCCCGGAAGCCGACCTGACCCTGACCGAAAATGCGCAGCCGGCCCTGATGGCGGTGTCGCTTGCCGTTGTGCGCGTGCTGAAGGCCGATTTCGGCGTCGATGTGTCGGAAGCCGCCTTCTGCGCCGGTCACTCGCTCGGAGAATATTCGGCGCTGGCGGCGATGGAGGTGCTGACACTTGCGGACGCTGCCAGACTGCTGAAACTGCGCGGTCAGGCCATGCAGCGCGCCGTGCCGGTAGGTCAGGGGGCTATGGCCGCCTTAATTGGGGCCAAGGCCGATCTGGCTCTGGCCGAAGTCGCCTGCGAAGCCGGACGTGCCGCGGGCGTGGTCGTCGTGGCCAATGACAACAATGCCGGTCAGGTGGTCATTTCCGGCGAAAAGGCAGCCGTCGATCTGGCCGTCGAAAAGGCCAAGGAACTGGGGGCCAAGGCCATGCTGCTCAATGTGTCTGCCCCCTTCCACAGCCCGCTGATGCAGCCGGCGGCCGAAGAAATGGCTGAGGCCCTATCCAAAATCAACTTCCGTGACCCGCAGTCCGTTCTGGTCGCCAATGTTACAGCCCAGCCCGTTGGCGATAAGGCGCAGGTGGCGCCGTTGCTGGTTGAGCAGGTGACAGGGCGCGTGCGCTGGCGCGAGTCGGTACAGTGGCTGGCGCAGGACGGCGGTGTGACGCAGTTCGCCGAACTTGGTGCAGGCAAGGTGTTAACCGGCATGATCAAGCGGCTGGCCCCCGGCTGCGAGGCCGTGGCGCTGAACGGCGCGTTGGACTTTGAGGCGTTTGCCAAGAGTATTTAAGTTTTCAGCCACGAAAAGCTCGAAAAACGCAAAAAGGGAGGTTGAATTCAGGCGTGCAGCGCCCTCACACCTTCACGCCACCGTTTGATTTATGGCCCTTCAGGCGCGATAGATGGCAAAGACCTTTCTTGTTTTTCTTGTTTTTCGTGGTCAATCCTACCCTTTTCACAGGAGACACCAATGTTTGAATTGACCGGCAAGACGGCGCTTGTAACCGGTGCCACCGGTGGATTGGGGGCGCAGATCGCCCGCGCCTTGCATAAACAAGGGGCTAAGGTCGTGCTGTCCGGCACGCGCGAAGCCGTACTTCAGGAACTGGCTGCCGAACTGGGCGAAGGGGCCTCCGTTGCGACCTGCAACCTGTCTGACCCGGCACAGGTCGATGGACTGATCGCCAAAGCTGAAGTCGCAGCCGGTTCGCCGCTCGACATCCTCATAGCCAATGCCGGCATCACCAAGGACGGTCTTATTCTTCGTATGAAGGATGAGGACTGGGAAGCGGTGATCAAGGTCAACCTCGAGTCCTACTTCCGCCTATCGCGCGCAGCCGTGAAGGGCATGATGAAGCGCCGCTATGGGCGCATCATCGGCATCACCTCGGTGGTGGGTGTCATGGGCAATGCGGGGCAAACCAATTATGCGGCATCAAAGGCAGGAATGATCGGCTTCTCCAAAGCGCTGGCACAGGAAGTCGCTTCGCGCAATATCACGGTCAACTGCATCGCGCCGGGCTTCATCGCTTCCCCCATGACCGATGTGCTCAACGAGCAGCAACGCGAAGGTATCCTGTCGAAAATCCCGGCCGGTACACTTGGTGAAGGGGCTGATATTGCCGCCGCCGCCGTCTATCTCGCCAGCAATGAAGCCGGTTACGTGACGGGCCAAACCCTGCATGTGAACGGCGGCATGGTGATGATTTAACCCCGCCATCACGTCTTTGTTGTGAAAGACTGCCTTTCCAGCCGCTGAAAATGGCTTGAAACCTGCACAGTGTGTGCATAAAAGGCAGTTGGCTTAGATTCCGATACCCGGCCCCTGCAAAGCCATAAGCCGCTTTGGGTCGTGTTTATATAACCTGTTAGAGGGCCTGATATGTCTGAAGTTCTTGAACGTGTTCGCAAGATTGTGATTGATCATCTGGATGCTGATCCGGATAAGGTCACGGAAAAGGCGAGCTTCATCGACGATCTGGAAGCCGACAGCCTCGACATCGTTGAGCTTGTCATGGCTTTCGAAGAAGAATTCGACATCGAAATTCCTGATGACTCGGCTGAGCACATCCTGACCGTTGGCGACGCCGTCAACTACATTCAGGAAAAGCTTTCCGCTTAATCTGAAGTACCGGATTGAGGGCGTGGTTTCGACGGTGACTGCCGCATCGAAGCCGCGCCCTTCTGCTATTTGCATAACAGGGCTGATTTTATATGGTTCGTCGCGTCGTCATCACCGGTTTGGGTCTCTTGTCGCCTTTGGGCGCGGGTGTGGATATTTCTTGGAAGCGTCTGCTCGACGGGCAGTCGGGGGCCGGAAACATCACCGCCTTTGACACCACAGACTACGCCTGCACGGTGGCCTGCGAAATTCCGACGGTCGATGGCCGCGGCGGTGGCGGCCCTGACATCGAAGGCTCGTTTGATCCATCCACGGTCCTATCGCCCAAGGAACGCCGCAAGGTCGATGACTTCATCCTGTATGCTATAGCGGCGGCCGATGAAGCGCTAAACGATGCCAACTGGCACCCCGAAAGCGCCGAGGATCAGGAACGCACCGGCGTTATGATCGGGTCGGGCATCGGGGGGCTGGGCATTATCGCCGAGACGGCGCTGGAACTTCGGGCGAAAGGTCCGAAGCGCATTTCGCCCTTCTTTATACCGTCCTCGCTGATCAATCTGGCCTCCGGTCAGGTGTCGATCCGTCACCACCTCAAGGGACCGAACCATTCGGTCGTCACCGCCTGCGCCACCGGCGCGCACGCTATCGGTGATGCCGCCCGCCTGATCAAGTGCGGCGATGCCGATGTGATGGTCGCTGGCGGTGCCGAATCGGCCATCGTTCCCATCGGTATTGCCGGCTTTATCGCCTGCCGCGCCCTGTGCACCGCCTTCAACGATCAGCCGATCAAGGCTTCGCGCCCTTACGACAAAGACCGCGACGGCTTCGTCATGGGCGAAGGCGCAGGCATTGTGGTGCTGGAAGAATACGAACACGCCAAGGCGCGCGGCGCCAAGATCTATGCCGAAGTGCTGGGTTACGGCCTGTCGGGTGACGCCTACCACATCACTGCGCCTTCCGAAGACGGCGACGGCGGCTATCGCGCCATGGTCGCGGCGGCCAAGAATGCCGGTATCGACCCCAAGGAAATCGACTACGTCAATTCGCACGGCACCTCGACTATGGCCGACGGTATTGAACTAAAAGCCATTGAGAAGTTTCTGGGCGATCGCGCGGCCACCGGCACGGTGTCTTCAACCAAATCGGCCATCGGCCACCTGCTGGGTGGTGCCGGCGCGGTCGAAGCCATCTTCTGCGCTTTGGCCATCCGTGATCAGATCGCGCCGCCGACCATTAATCTCGACAACCCGGCCTATGAAACCCCCATCGACCTTGTGCCTCATAAGGCCAAGCCGATGACTATCAACAAGGTCCTGTCTAACTCCTTCGGCTTCGGCGGCACCAATGCGGCCCTGATCCTCGGCAAAGTGGACTAAGATGGCAAAGCAGAAGGCCCACCCAGCCCCGCGGCGCAAAGACCGGCGTCTGATGGCGCCGGTGGCGGGCCTCTTGTCCGGTATTGTCCTGCTGCTTCTGGCGGCAGAACTGTTCGTTTTTGCCAACACCTATGGCCCCGGACCATCGGCGAAATCCGGGAATGTCACCGCCGTGACGGTTGAACGCGGGCAGGGGCTTAATGCCATAGCGCGCAAGCTGAAACAGCAGGGTGTCATCCGCTCGGTGACCTTCTTCCGCATTGCTGCCAAGCTGGATGGGCGTGATAACGCATTGCGCGCCGGCACCTATGAGTTCCCGTCGCGCCTGTCGATGATCGGCGTCCTCAATCAGATCCTTGAGGGCCGCGTGGTGCAGCACTTCATTACCATTCCCGAGGGACGCACCTCGGCTCAGGCAGTGCGCATTCTGATGGCGACGCAGGGCCTGACCGGTGATGTCGAGGTGCCGCCCGAAGGTTCCATTCTGCCCGAAACCTATCAGTACGAGATCGGTGAAACCCGTCAGTCTGTGCTGGACCGCATGCTGGCCGCCGGACGTGAATCACTTGATGAGCTGTGGGCGACACGCGCGCAGGATCTGCCTTTGAAAACCAAGGAAGAGGCCCTGATCCTCGCTTCCGTGGTTGAGAAGGAAACGGGGCTGGCCAATGAACGTCCGAAGGTCGCGGCGGTGTTTGTGAACCGCCTGCGTAACGGGATGCGCCTGCAATCGGACCCAACCGTCGTCTATGCCGTATCCAAAGGTGAGCCTCTGGGGCGGGGTCTGAAACGCTCCGAACTGGACACGCCCAGCCCGTGGAACACATATCTGATCGACGGTCTGCCTGTCACTCCGATCGCCAATCCGGGCAAGGAATCCTTAAAGGCCGTGCTCAACCCGCCGTCGAGCAACGATATCTATTTCGTCGCTGATGGCACGGGCGGGCATATCTTCGCCGAAACTTATGAGCAGCACCTGATCAACGTGGCTAAATGGCGTCAGATCGAGGCGCAAACGACTCTCTCTTCGGCCCAACGCGTCAAGGACACCGGTAAATGACCCTGTCAAGCATGACCGGCTTCGGGCGGGTGGAAGGCCATCATGGGACGTTCGCCTGGGTCTATGAGGTGCGTTCAGTCAATGGGCGGTCTCTGGACCTCAAAACGCGCGTACCCTCAGGCTATGACTATGTGGAGCGGGCGGCGCGCGATCTGGTCAAGCAGCGTTTTCAGCGCGGCCAGGTGTCTTTGAACCTCAGCATCCAGACGACCGAGGCCCAGACTGGCTACAGTGTTAATCACGCGGTCCTCAGCCAGTATCTTGAAGTGGGCCAGGGCCTGATGCAGGCCGGTCAGGCCACCATGCCGTCACTGGACGGGCTTCTGTCCCTGCGAGGAGTCATCGAAGCGACCAGTGCGGAAACCGATACCGACTTGGCGGCGCTGGAAGCGCCCCTGCTGGCCGATCTAGGGGCAGCGCTGGAGCATCTGAAGTCCGCACGTCAGGACGAGGGGCGGGCGCTGTTTGAGGTGTTGGCCCAGCACCTGGTCGCGATGACCGAAGCCGTGGATCGGGCCGAGGCGTTGGCGGCGCAGCAGACCGAAGTGATCCGCGAACGCTTCACCAGGCGCCTGAATGAGCTTCTGCCCGGTTCTGACCTTCAGGAGCGCGTCATGCAAGAAGCCGCCGTCATGGCCGTCAAGGCCGATGTTCGTGAAGAGCTGGATCGTCTGCGCACCCATATCGCGTCCGCGCATACACTCCTGAGCGACAGCCAGTCGCAGGGGCGCAAGCTCGACTTCCTGTCGCAGGAATTCATGCGCGAAGCCAATACCCTCTGTTCGAAAGCCGCTTTTAGCGACCTGACCAAGGTCGGTCTGGAGTTAAAGTCGGTTATCGACCAGTTCCGAGAACAGGTTCAAAACGTAGAGTAATATGCCTAATTCCCAACGTCTTCGCCGCGGCCTTATGCTGATTGTTTCCTCGCCTTCGGGCGCGGGCAAGACCTCTCTGTGCCGTCGCCTGATGGCCGATCACGCCGATCTCGACCTGTCGATTTCGGTGACCACCCGCTCACCGCGCCCCGGTGAAAAGGATGGCCGCGAATATCACTTCATCAGCGACGCCGCGATGGATGATCTGGTCAAAAACGACGCCCTGCTGGAATGGGCGGCGGTGCACGACCACCGCTATGGCTCGCCACGTGAACCGGTGGAAAAAGCCTTGTCGCAGGGGCAGAACGTGCTGTTCGATATCGACTGGCAGGGGGCGCAGCGCATCTCGGCCAAGGCGCCGTCGGATGTGGTGCGTGTCTTTATCCTACCGCCCTCGATGGAAGAACTGAAGCGCCGCCTTTATGCCCGCGCGCAGGACGCTGATGACGTCATCCAGCGCCGTCTTAGCCGCGCCAAAGGTGAGATCGCGCACTGGGCCGAATACGACTACGTTATTCTGAATGATGATTTCGACCGCTCCTATGCTGAACTGGTGCACATCTATCATTCGGAAACGGCGCGCCGTTCACGTGGTTTGTGGATCGCCCCGTTTGTCGATGAGCTGATGAGCGAGCCGCTTTAGGCTCAAAAGAGGAAGGGGGCTCGCCCCCTTCACCCCGGAACTATAAAGCCCTCCGAACGGTTCGGAGGGCTTTTTGCTTACTTCTGGGCCGGGCTGGTTTCGACCTTGAGATAGGCGATCAGATTGTGACGCTCCGTCTCGTCCTTAAGGCCCATAAAGCCCATCTTGGTGCCGGGGACGGTTGCCTGCGGATGGGTGATATAGTCATCGAGCGTAGCAAAGTCCCACACGGCGTTGTGGCCTTTCATCGCGTCGCTATACTGATAATCGGCCTTGCTGCCTGACTTGCGCCCGAACACGCCGTAAAGGTTGGGGCCGACCATATTGGCCCCGCCTTCGACCAGCGTATGGCACGAGCGACACTTGGTCCACGCCTTCTCACCCGCCTTGAGATCGGCCGTATTGTAGGGGGCGGGCAGGGCAGCAAGTTTTGCGGCTTTTTCCGCTTCGGACGGTCCCTCGACCGCCGGCACACTGGCTTGTGGTGCAGCGGTTTCGCTTGCCGTTTCTGCGGGTTTGTCGCCGCAGCCTGACAGACACAGGGCAAGGGTCAGGGGGGCAAAAAACAGGGCTGCGCGCATCAAAGTCTCCATGGCTTCACGTCAAGCGTTTAGCTGACAGAGTGGACTTTGGCGAGAGGTGACGCCCTGGAGGGCTGTGACGCCTTGCCGCAGCAGGAGGCATCCCGACAGAACAAAGCCGCGGCCTCCATTGGACGCGGCTTTTTAAAATCAGTGCCTTACAAAGAAAAGCTCAGGAGCGTCGGTAATTCTCGTCGATGTCCTGCGAATTCAGGCGCTCCTCAGAGCCGTCGATAAAGATTCGGTATTCGACGGCACCCGCGGTGTTCACCTCGCCCTGTTCGATGCGATTGATGACCGCCGGGCCGCCGTAGCGCGCCACCAGTTCCGGATCGCGGATCAGGTGATTGACCGTCGGCATGGCGGCAAAGTCGAAATCATCCGAGGCGAACACCTCTTCACCAGTATTATTGTCGAAAAAGCGGTAGGCCAGTCCGGGCATGATCCATCTCCCATCTTGTGGTTGAGCGATCAGGATGCGCCCGGCCCGGTAAATAATCAATGCGCGCAATGCCGCAGGTGGTTCGCCGAGACCGCAAGTGGACTCTCAGAAAATGCGCCGGATTATTTGCTTTCAGATGCGTTTTTAATATCGGCGGCCAGTTGATCTACCCTCGCCGGGTCAGCGTCCCAGGCAAACATGAGGCGCGCCCCACCACCGATAAAGGTATAGAAGCGCCAGCCTTTGGCGCGCAGGGCGTCCAGAACGCTCTCAGGTGCCTTGAGGAAGACCGCGTTAGCCTGCACCGCGAAGATGGGCTCTATTTCCGGTAAACCGGAAATTTTGTCGGCCAGACGGCGGGCACAGGCATTGGCGTGGTGACCATTCCTTAGCCACGCACCGTCCTTGATCATGCCCAGCCACGGCGCGGCCAGAAAGCGCATTTTGGAGGCCAGTTGCCCGGCCTGTTTGCAGCGATAGTCGAAATCCTGCGCCAGACCGCGATCAAAAAACAGGATGGCTTCGCCCACGCCCATGCCGTTCTTGGTGCCGCCGAAACATAGAACATCGACCCCGGCCTTCCAGGTGATGTCTGCGGGGGCGCAGTTGAGCGCCGCGCAGGCATTGGCAAAACGCGCCCCGTCCATGTGCAGACGCAGGCCCAGTTCCAGGCAGACGGCGGCAATGGCCTTCACTTCGTCGATGGTATAGACGAGGCCGGTTTCGGTCGGTTGGGTGATGGTGACGGCGCGTGGTTTGGGGAAATGAATGTCAGAGCGACTGGTGGCCATAGCCCGTATGGCGTCTGGCGTCAGCTTACCGTCCGTCGAGGCGGCGACCAACAGTTTCGACCCATTGGAGAAGAATTCCGGCGCGCCGCATTCGTCGGTTTCGACGTGGGCCGTGGCCGAGCAGATGACGCTGTGATAGGACTGGCACAATGACGCAAGGGCCATGGAATTGGCCGCTGTGCCGTTGAAGGCGAAGAAGACCTCGGCCTCATGCTCGAACAGGTCGCGCAGGGCGTCGGCGGCGCGCTGCGTCCAGGGGTCGTCGCCATAGGCGGGGACCGAGCCGGCATTGGCCTCGTGCATGGCGTTCCACGCTTCGGGGCAGATGCCGGCATAGTTGTCGCTGGCGAATTGCTGCGGCGCTAAGATCGTGAGGGGCAGGGCGGTGTCCGGCATGGGGCGTCTCTCAGATAAAATGAGTTGAGCGACGCATGAGCCTTGGTCCCGTTAATTGCCGGTTCGGCCGCATCTCCGTTTCCGGACGCCACCTTGCCGGGAAGGGCAGGTTGGCGTTAAGCGCGTCGCTTAACTCTGGATGCCTTTTCGCCATAGCCGTTCATAAGCGCTCGCGCAAGCGAAAGTTTCTGCGGAAACCGGTGGCGGGGCCCGATCCGGCCTCCCTTGAATATGGGTGGTAAAGTCCCACATTCAGCCTAGGTTCAGCCGAGGAATCGTCTAAGGTGAATGGTGAACCCCTGCGCAGGCATTGCGCGTATATATCCGGAGAACGCGCCCTTTTTCTTTACGCAGGGTGGTCGTTGGACGCCTTGGCGAGGCGCGCTGTCCGGCTCAGGAGTAAGTAATGTTTGATGTTCTAACCATACCCGTATTGCCTTTAAGGGATATTGTGGTGTTCCCGCACATGGTCGTGCCGCTGTTTGTCGGACGTGAAAAGTCTGTGCAGGCGCTCGACGAGGTGATGAAGGGCGACAAGCAGATTCTGCTGGCTACCCAGAAAAATTCCGGTGACGATGATCCCGAAGCCGACGCCATTTACGACATTGGTGTTCTGGCCAATGTGCTGCAGTTGCTGAAGCTGCCGGACGGCACGGTCAAGGTGCTGGTCGAAGGCAAGTCGCGCGCCAAGATCAAGCGCTTTACCGGCCGCAGCGAATTCTATGAGGCCGAAGCCTATGCGCTGGAGCCTGCCGTGACGCAGGGCCCGGACCTCGAAGCGCTGGTGCGCGCCGTCACCGATCAGTTCGAAAACTACATCAAGCTCAACAAGAAGATTCCGCCGGAAGCGCTTCAGGCTCTGGCCGAAGTGTCGGAAGCCGACGTGCTGGCCGACTCGATTGCCGCGCATCTGGTCATCAAGATCGGCGAGAAGCAGCAGCTTCTGGAGCAACTTGCGGTCGCCAAGCGTCTGGAGCAGATCTATGCCCTGATGGAAGGTGAGATCAGCGTCCTTCAGGTCGAAAAGAAGATCCGTTCGCGCGTCAAGCGCCAGATGGAAAAGACCCAGCGCGAATATTACCTCAATGAGCAGATGAAGGCCATTCAGCGCGAGTTGGGTGAGCAGGACGACGCCAAGGACGAGATCCTCGAACTCGAAAAGAAGATCAAGGCGACCAAGCTGAGCAAGGAAGCCCGCGCCAAGGCGATGTCGGAGTTGAACAAGCTGCGCCATATGTCTCCCATGTCGGCCGAATCGACCGTGGTGCGCAACTATCTCGACTGGCTGCTGGCCATCCCGTGGGGTGCGTCCAAGCCCAAGCCGATCGACCTCAGCAAGGCCGAAGATACTCTGGATGCCGACCATTACGGCCTTGAGAAGGTCAAGGAGCGCATCCTTGAGCATCTGGCCGTACAGGCGCGTATGGGCACGCTGAAAGGCCCGATCCTGTGCCTTGTGGGGCCTCCGGGCGTCGGTAAGACGAGTCTGGGTAAGTCCATCGCCAAAGCGACGGGCCGCGAATTTGTGCGCATCAGTCTCGGCGGCGTGCGCGACGAATCGGAAATCCGGGGCCATCGTCGCACCTATATCGGTTCTATGCCGGGCAAGATCATCCAGTCGATGAAGAAGGCCAAGACCACCAATGCCTTCTTCCTGCTCGATGAAATCGACAAGATGGGCGCCGACTGGCGCGGCGACCCGGCTTCGGCCCTGCTCGAAGTGCTGGACCCGGCGCAAAATTCGACCTTCAACGACCATTATCTGGAGGTCGATTACGACCTGTCCAAGATCATGTTCGTGACGACGGCCAATTCGCTCAACATGCCTCAGCCCCTGCTCGACCGCATGGAGATCATCCGCATCCCCGGCTATACCGAGGACGAGAAGGTCGAAATCGCCAAGCGCCACATCCTGCCGTCTCTGGCAAAGGATCACGGCCTGCAAGGCGACGAGTGGATCGTGCCTGAACAGGCCATCCGCGACCTGATCCGTTACTACACCCGCGAGGCGGGCGTGCGCTCGCTGGAGCGGGAACTGGGCAATCTGGCGCGCAAGACTATCCGTGACCTGGCGCGTGAGAAGGTCAGTTCGATCACGGTGGATGAGGCGCGCTTGGCCAAATATGCCGGCGTGCGCAAATTCCACTATGGCGAAACCGATGAAACCGATCAGGTTGGTATCGTCACGGGCCTGGCCTGGACGGAATTCGGCGGCGACATCCTGACCATCGAAGCCATCAAGATGCCCGGTAAGGGCAATATGAAGGTCACGGGTAACCTCAAGGACGTGATGAAGGAATCCGTTTCGGCGGCCAATTCCTACGTCAAGGCGCTGGCGCCGAAGTTCGGCATCCTGCCGCCGGTCTTTGAACGCACCGACGTCCACGTGCACGTCCCCGAAGGTGCCACGCCCAAGGACGGTCCGTCGGCCGGCGTGGCCATGGTCACCGCTATGGTTTCGGTCCTGACCGGTATTCCGGTGCGCAAGGATATCGCCATGACCGGCGAAATCACCCTGCGCGGCCGCGTACTGGCCATCGGGGGCCTCAAGGAAAAGCTGCTGGCGGCGCTGCGTTCGGGCGTTAAGACCGTGCTGATCCCCAAGGAGAACGAGAAGGACCTGACTGAACTGCCTGAGAATGTGAAGGCCGGTCTGGAGATCATTCCGGTGAGCCATGTCGAACAGGTTCTGACCCACGCCCTGACCCGGCCGCTCGAATCTATCGAGTGGGTGGAGCCGGTGATTCCGCCCCCCGCGGTGCCCGCTGCGGATGACGCAGACGGTCTTACGGCCCATTAAGCCGTAAGGGATAGCGCTATTTTGGCGTGCACTCGCCAAAACGGTTGAGAAAAAAGAGCGGAATTTGCAGGCTAAGCGCCTCAAATTTCGCTCTTTTTTGTGTAAGTCATTAAAAAAACTCGGTTTGCAGTGCAAAAAATGCGATTTCGCTTTTGACGAGCGGGGGTTTTTGTAGTCTCTATCGGGTCCACCCGCCGACGACTCGCTGAGTCCGACAGGGAACGGTTCACACAAATGCCCGTCATGGCGGGCAGGGAGAAACTTATGACGACCAAAGCTGAACTCGTGGCCGCCATTGCCGATCAGGCGGGCCTGACCAAGGAACAAGCCAAGAAGGCCGTTGACGCCTTCACCGATTCCGTCGTGGACGCCCTGAAAAAGGGTGAAGAAGTCCGCCTCGTCGGCTTCGGCACCTTCCTCGCTGTGAAGCGCGAAGCCGGCACCGCCCGCAACCCGCGTACCGGCGAAACCGTTTCGCGTCCGGCTTCGGTCACCGCGCGCTTCCGCGTCGGCGAAGGCCTGAAGAACGCCCTGAACGGTTAAGACCACTCACAGAATTTAAGCCGAAACGGCTTGACTTCGGGACCGGAGGTTGGCATTGACCGGCCTCCGGTTTTTTATATCCGGTCCCCTGTGGAGGGGCGATTAGCTCAGCTGGCAGAGCGGCTCGTTTACACCGAGTAGGTCGGCGGTTCGATCCCGTCATCGCCCACCATTTCCCCCTACAATTTGCGAACCGCCGCATCTTTGTGTGCTTGCTGACGCAAACGGGGGTTCGATCCCGTCATCTCCCACTATTTCCCCTTACGATTTGCGAACCGACGCGTCTTTGCTTGTTTGCAGACGCTAAAGGGGTTCAATCCCGTAATCGCCATCGATTTCCCCACACATCATACTGGTTTTTGCGCGTCCAAAGCGGCAAAGAAAAACCGGCCTGAACGTTCTCAGGCCGGTCTGATTTTTAGTTTGTCGCCTTTTCGGCGTTGCGTTTGATGTTTTCGGCAGGGGGCTGATCACCCAACTCATCAGCGGCCTTGTCCACGCCCTGCGGCAGGGCCTCTACGGCATCGCCCATGCGCTCAGAGCCGCTACGGTTGTCCTGCATCAGAAACACGGCACCGACCGCCAAAAGCGCGATCACGGCCACGCCAATCAGGATGAGAATGCTGTTTGTGCCCTTACCGGGGGCCGTCGTTGTACTCGCCATAGGAAGGCTCCTCTATCTCTTCGAAGGTCCGAGGATAGGCGTAGCCGTGAAAGCGCTCAGCACGGATAACAGCCGCGGCGAATAGGAAGCGCATAAAAAAAACCGCCGGGGTTACCGGCGGTTTTTGCGGTCCGATCTGGAACAGATCAGAACTGGAAGCGGGCGCGCAGCGACAGCGACACGTTGTCGTAGGCGTCGTACTTTTCATATTCGGCTTCGATACCGAAATAGCTGTACTCATTCGAAGCTGCGAGGCGCACACCGGCAATCGGTGCGCCGCCCTTGATGTCGCCGCCCTTGAGCGTGAACGGGGTGGCGGTGCCGAAGCGGGCCACCGTATCGGCGATTTCCGCTGAGAAATTATTGCGGTAACCAACCCAGATTTCCGGACGGAAGAGGGCGTTCTTGTTCGAACGGCCGATATTCAGCAAGGCGGTGCCGCTGAAGATATGGCCGGTGCGCTCATCCACCGACAGGTCGAAGGCCGTGCCGCCGCCGGTCTCGGTATGGGCGTCTTCCTTCAGGCCAAAATAGTCGGCGCTGACCATGGGGGTCAGGCTCAGCCAGCCGGCATCGACGCTGTAGGAGGCCCCGATGCTACCCGAATAGCTGACGCCCTTCCACTTGGCGGTCGAACTGGCGATGAAGGCGGGTTCGAGGATCTGACGCTTCGATTCGAAGTTGGCGTAGCCCACGCCACCGCGCACCCAACCTTTCAGGCCCGAACCGTTATCCATGCGCCAATAGGCTCCCAGAGACAGGTCGGTCGAGCTGAGGTCTTCGTCCGGCGCGCCCAGCGTGCCCTTGGGGTTGGTGGCCGTGTAGGCCAGATAAAGACCCGCGGCCTGCGTCGAGGTAATGCCCCGCTCAACGCCCCCGGCAAAGGCAAAGCCGGTCGATTCGAAGCCCGTAACGTCGGTGCGGTTGCGATTGATCTGGAAGCCGTATTCCTGCGCCCAGTACTGGTTGACGCCGGCCTGCGGGATAATCGACTGGCTGGCCATGGTGCGCGACAGGCCGTCATTACTCTTGGACAGGGTCAGCAGCGTTTCGCCGGAATAGTCGGGCAGGAAGGACAGATAGGCCTTGTTAAAGCCATCCGCCGTCGTCGGGTCGAGCAGGGCGCGTGTGGCGCTGGCATTGCCCTGGGCGGCGGTCATAACGGCATCGAAGGCCGCGAACTCATTGACCGACAGGGTGGTTTCGCTCTGTGTACGCAGGCGCACATCGGCGTACAGCGCCGTATTGGCCGTATTGGTCGAAAGGGCGGCCTTGTACAGATAGGGGACATTGCTGTCGAGGCTGGCCGTATCGAGGGTGCCGAGCGTGATGTTCGAAGCGGTCAGAAGCGTATAGCGCGTCGCCGGTTTGACGATGCTGGACATGCCGATCTGCACCTTGGCGCCGGTTTCAAACACGGCGGCCCCGGAGGCGGCGATAAGGGGGGTGTTGGGGTTGGCTGTATCCGGCACAAAGCGCAGCGTCCCCTCCTTGCGCACATTCACCGTCGTGGCATTGAGCTTGGAACCGGTGTCGAGATTGAGCGCGCCTTTCACGATGTCGAGCGACACCGTACCGGAGCCGGTCATCTTGCCGCCAACAATGCCGTTGGTGGTGATGCTCAGGCTGTTGCTGCCGGCGCCAAAGTCGATATTGCCGATGACGAAGCCGCCATCGATCTTCACGACATCATTGCCCGAGCCCAGTCGGATATCGCCTGAGATAACGGGGGCGGCGACTGTGTTATCATCCGGCTTGAGGTCGGTCTGGACCAGGGTGACGCCGGCCGTGTTGCCGCTCAGATCGATGGCCACGGCCCGGTTGGTGGTCGGGTCAACCACGCCATTAGCATCGTCGTCGGTCTGGGTGAGCGAGGCCGTGATATTGCCGGTATTGTTCAGGCGTACCAGTGTGTTCGAGCCATCAAAAATCGCCGTCGCGTTCGACTTGGAGCCCGTTGACGCCGCGCTGATCGTACCGCTGACATTGACTTCGGGCACCTTAGCCCCTGAGCCGATATACAGGGCATAGGCGGTTTCGTTCTTGGTGGAACTGTTGGCGGCGCGCAGGGTGCCACCGACATTAAAGACGTTGGCGAACGTCCCGGCCAGAAGGTTGGCGGTTCGCGCTTCGGCCAGGTAGGAAGAGGCCGAAACGGTGCCGTTGATCAGGATGCCGTTTTCAAAGGTGACGTTGCGACCCATGCCACCCGTTTCGATGGCCTTGGCGATCACGCCTTCGAACACGCCGGAAGAGGCGATGCTGCCGCGCACGACCAGACCGAACTTCTGGTTCTTATAGGTATCCGTCGCGGTCGTCGCGATATTGATCGCGTTGATAGTGATGTCCTGCGTGGACGAACCGACCTTAAGGGCCGCCGCACCGCCATATTGCGACAGGCTGGCGGCACCGTCGCCCGTGTCGGTGACACCATTGCCGTCTTCGTCGTTATTGCGCTCGGCTTCCGCCTTCGAAGCATCAGTATCGGCAATGGTGGACTGAATCAGTATGCCCTTGGTGACGTTGCCAGCGATATTGACCAATGGTCCCGCCTGTAGCTTGTCTTCTGCCTGAAGCTTGTCCAGTGTCGCCTTGTCCGTCACTGTGGTCAGGCGGTAGCCGGTGCCAGCGACCGTTCCGTCCAGAATCAACGCGCCGGTAAGGTTGCTCGCGAGGTTGAGCGCCGTAGCATTCTCACCCTGTACCGTTGTCGAACCGCCGATGACGATATTACCCGTGACACCGCCTTCAAACGAATAGGCACGCGCGTTTGTGCCGACGACGTTTACCGTGCTGTCGGAAGCAAAATTACCGGTCAGGGCGTTTTCAAAGCGCACACCGTATGAATTGTTACCTTCGACCTGAATAGCGCTGGCCGAAGCGAGGCTGACATCGCCAATGAAAGGGGAGGTGCCAACGGACCGAATGCCGTAGCGACGCTCGCCTTTGGCGAAGACGCCATCGGCGATGCCGTCCGCAGGGGAGTCTGTGTCTGTCGGGGTGTAGTCGTCGGTGACGGTGATCTTGCCGGAGAGGGTGAGGCCGCTGGTGCGGCCACCATCAATATAAATGCCCGTGGCGTCATCGCCCGAAGACGACATGTCGATCGCGCCGACGACATTCACCTTATTGTTCGAATCAATCGTGATTGCGCGCGCGCCTGCTGTCTTGAGCGTAATCGTGCCGCCCGTATCCAGCTTGATATCGTCTGCCGTACCCGCCGTAGTCGCCGTTGAAGTTTTAACAGGGGCGGTCGTCGAAGTATTAATAACGACTTCAGCCTGCGCCACACCTGCGGTAACCGCGATGACCAGGCCAAGGGCGGTGGCATTTAAGAGATGAGATTTGCGCATAGTCTCGCTTTCGCTCGTCGATTTGAATTCTCAGACAGAACAACGCGTCGCGTCATGCAATGGCGCGCCTGCCCCCAAAGAAACAATGTACTGGCGGAATTTTCCCGCTTTCGTGTCAGCGGCGACTTTTCGGGACGAATATGGGCTATTCTATGTCATCCCGGACATGCCGGGGCCCGTATATGTCGTTTGCGTCAACCCTGTTTCGTCACAGACATACACGCGAAGACAAAGATTTGCCTAATGCAAATTTTGCGCGAAGATGAATTTTGATGAAAGAAGAAGAGAGGATATGCGGGGCCACCTGAGAGAGCGTATCCTCCAGGTGGCGCGAGTGACGGGGCTCGAACCCGCGACCTTCGGCGTGACAGGCCGACACTCTAACCAACTGAGCTACACCCGCATTCCTGTTCGGGCAACAATGTCTATGGAGGCGAAGGCCACCGGCTTGTGCTACAAGGGGTGGCGCGAGTGACGGGGCTCGAACCCGCGACCTTCGGCGTGACAGGCCGACACTCTAACCAACTGAGCTACACCCGCATCCATACATTGTCATTCTCTGCGTCAGGACGTTAGCCCCTCCGAAGAGGTGCGCTAGATAGTGCGGGGCGGCCCGCGGTGTCAAGCGTCATATTGCGGAAAACCGTCAAAAAGCCATTTGGCTGTGGAAGACCGGGGAGGGCTTGAGAACGATTTTCAAGTGCAGAGAATTCGACGACATTTTTGGCATTTCCCCCGATTTTAGGCTTTTGAGTGTTTGAAGCGCGGCGCGAGGTGGTCTAATAGGCTCAGTTGAGTCTGTCCCCCGAACCTTTTGCGGTGCACCATGGGTGGGGCAGAGCCAAAAGTGGGATCGTACAATGGAAGCCCTCCTTATAAAGTATCTGCCGATTGTGATTTTCTTCGGCATCGCCCTCGTCCTTGGGCTGGGGTTCATCATCGCGGCGCTGGTTCTGGCGCCCAAGGCCCCCGACACCGAAAAGCTTTCGGCTTACGAATGCGGCTTCAACGCCTTCGACAGCGCCCGTCAGAAGTTTGACGTGCGCTTCTATCTCGTCTCGATCCTCTTCATCATCTTCGATCTCGAAGTGGCCTTCCTCTTCCCGTGGGCGGTGTCGATGTTCGACCTGCCGCAGGCGGGGATGCAGTTTGCCTTCTGGTCGATGATGGTCTTTCTGGGCGTCCTGACGGTCGGCTTTATCTATGAGTGGAACAAAGGAGCCCTGGAATGGGAGTAATCATTCCTGCCGGTCAGGCCGGCCGCAGCACCGTTGAGGGCTACGATCCCAAGGTCCACGACAAGTTCTTTGAGGCGGTGTCCTCGGAACTGAACGAGAAGGGGTTCCTCGTCGCTTCGGCCGACGATGTCATCACCTGGGCGCGCACCGGCTCGCTGATGTGGATGACCTTTGGTCTGGCCTGCTGCGCCGTGGAAATGATGCAGGCGTCGATGCCGCGGTATGACATGGAGCGCTTCGGCATGGCGCCGCGCGCTTCACCGCGTCAGTCGGACCTGATGATCGTCGCCGGCACGCTGACCAACAAGATGGCACCGGCTCTGCGCAAGGTCTATGACCAGATGCCCGATCCGCGCTATGTCCTGTCGATGGGCTCGTGCGCCAATGGCGGCGGCTATTACCACTATTCCTACAGCGTCGTGCGTGGCTGCGATCGAATCGTGCCGGTCGATGTCTATGTGCCGGGCTGCCCGCCGTCGGCCGAAGCGTTGCTTTATGGTCTTCTTCAGCTTCAGAAGAAGATCCGCCGCAACGGCACGATCCGCCGTTAAGAGGGATTTTACGGAATGTCTGAAGAAAAATTCCTCAAGATCGCCGAACAGGCCCGCGCCGACTTCAAGGACGCGCTGATCGACGTTATCCACGCCTTTGGCGAGCTGACGCTGGTGGTGGAGCGTGAGCGCATCGTCGAAGTGCTGAGCAAGCTGCGCGCCGAACCCTACCGCTTCCATCAGCTCATCGACCTGTGCGGGGCCGACTATCCGAAGCGCGAGCGTCGTTTCGACGTCGTCTATCACCTGCTGTCGCTGACGCAGAACCTGCGCTTGCGCGTCAAGGTAATGACCGATGAAACCGTGCCGGTGCCAACCGTGCGCAGCGTCTATCCGAACGCCGACTGGTACGAGCGCGAAGCCTTCGACATGTACGGCATGCTGTTTTCGGGGCAGCCGGACCTGCGCCGTATCCTGACCGACTATGGTTTCTCCGGCCATCCGCTGCGCAAGGACTTCCCGATGACGGGCCACGTCGAAGTGCGCTACGACGAAGAGCAGAAGCGCGTCGTGTACGAACCGGTCAAGCTGGTTCAGGAATTCCGTCGTTTCGACTTCCTGTCGCCATGGGAAGGGGCCTCCTACGTCCTTCCGGGCGATGAGAAGGCTGCCAATCCGAACAAGGCGTAGAGGGTTATCATGGCTGAAGACATCAAAACCCCGCTGTCCTCCTTCGTCGATCCCCGCACCGGGGCCTTCGAAGAGGTCGAGGCACGCGCCAACTTTGACGACCGCAAATTCACCATCAATTTCGGCCCGCAACACCCGGCGGCCCACGGCGTTCTGCGTCTGGTGCTCGACCTTGACGGGGAAATCGTCGAGCGTGTCGATCCGCATATCGGCCTGCTGCACCGCGGCACCGAAAAGCTTATGGAATATCGCACCTATTTGCAGAACACGCCCTATTTCGACCGCCTCGACTATGTGGCGCCGATGAATCAGGAGCATGCCTTCTGTCTGGCGATCGAGCGCCTGCTGGGTCTCGAAGTGCCCAAGCGCGCGCAACTGATCCGCGTCCTGTTCTCGGAAATCGGTCGAATCCTGTCGCACCTGCTGAACATCACCACTCAGGCCATGGACGTTGGCGCTCTGACGCCGCCGCTGTGGGGCTTTGAAGAGCGTGAGAAGCTGATGGTGTTCTATGAGCGCGCCTGCGGGGCGCGTCTGCACGCCAACTACTTCCGTCCGGGCGGGGTCCATCAGGACCTGACGACGGAACTGATCGACGATATTGAACAGTGGTGCAAGGAATTCCCGCGCGCTCTGGCCGATATCGAATCTCTCGTCACGGAAAACCGTATCTTCAAGCAGCGCAATGTCGATATCGGCGTGGTCAGCAAGCAGGAAGCCTATGACTGGGGCTTTACCGGCGTCATGATCCGCGGTTCGGGCATCGAGTGGGACCTGCGCAAGTCGCAACCCTATGAATGCTATGACGAACTCGACTTCGATATCGTCATCGGTAAGAACGGCGACTGCTGGGATCGTTACCTCTGCCGCGTCGAAGAGATGCGTCAGGCCGTGAAGATCATGGAACAGTGCGTTGAAAAGCTTCGCGTAACCGGCGGTGAAGTCCTGGCAACCGATCACAAGATCACGCCGCCGCGCCGCGCCGACATGAAGAATTCGATGGAAGCCCTGATCCATCACTTCAAGCTGTACACCGAAGGCTTCAAGACCCCGCCGGGCGAAGTCTATGCCGCCGTCGAAGCGCCTAAGGGTGAATTTGGTGTCTATCTGGTGTCAGACGGCTCCAACAAGCCGTACCGCTGCAAGATCCGCGCGCCGGGCTTTGCCCACCTTCAGGCGATGGACTGGATGAACCGTGGCCACCTGCTGGCCGACGTGTCGGCCATCCTCGGCTCGCTTGACATCGTGTTCGGGGAAGTGGACCGCTGATGCAGGGCTTTCAACTCCAAACCTGGCAAACCTTCCTGCTCGTCCTCGTGTTCCTGGCGGTGGCGCTGGGTTTGCGTTTGTGGCTGGCTAAGGCCGCCTGGGGCTATCACCCCGGCGGCATGAAGGGCTATTTGCAGGATCTGGTGCTGGAAACCGTCATTTCCTATGCGCCCATGCTACTGATCATCTTTGGCGTCCGCATCTATATCGACGTCAATCCGCAGTATGGCCAATCCCCCATGGTGTTTGCCTCCATCGCTGTCGCCGTCGTGTCGATGATGGTCGCGCGGCGCATCCCGCTGGTCAAGGCGGCCAGCGCGCGCATGATGAAGGCCCGCAACGATCGCTGGGAGGCTTATAAACAATGAGCCTGCCCGCTTATAATCCTACCGTATCCCAGATGAGAGAGGCCTGAGATGTCCGTTCGCCGTCTCGCCGCCGTTCAGCCGGATAGCTTTGCGTTCAAGCCGGAAACGCTTGAAAAGGCTAACTGGTGGATTGCCAAGTACCCCGAAAACCGCCGTCAGTCGGCGGTCATCCCCATCCTGTGGCTGATCCAGAAGCAGGAGGGCTGGGTGTCGGAACCCGCCATCGCCGTCGTCGCCGAAATGCTCGGCATGGCGCGCATCCGCGTGTACGAAGTGGCCACCTTCTACACCATGTTCATGCTGGAGCCGGTGGGCTCGGCGGCGCTGATTCAGGTGTGCGGCACGACGCCGTGCCAGTTGCGCGGCTCTGAGGCCTTGATGAAGGTGTGCAAGGACAAGATCGGCCCGAAGGACAAGCTGTCGGCTGATGGCAAGTTCTACTGGCAGGAAGTCGAGTGCCTTGGCGCCTGCACCAACGCCCCGATGGCGCAGATCAACGACTATTTCTACGAAGACCTGACGCCGGACAATCTGGCCCAGATCATCGACGATTTCTCGGCGGGTAAGACGCCGAAGACCGGCCCGTACAATGGCCGCTTCACGTCCGAACCTCTGGGCGGCGCAACCACGCTGAAAGACCCGTCGCTGTATGACGGTTCGGCAGCCAAGCCGCTCAAAATCCCCAATGCTCCGGAAGCGGAGGTCAAGGCGTAATCATGGTGGGTATTCTCGAAGACAAGGACCGCATCTTTACCAACCTCTATGGCTTCCATGACTGGGGCCTCGAGGGGGCAAAGCAACGCGGCTGCTGGAACGCGACGAGGGACATCCTGTCCTACGGGCGCGACTGGATCATCACCAATGTGAAGAATTCGGGGCTGCGCGGTCGCGGTGGCGCGGGTTTCTCGACCGGTCTGAAGTGGTCCTTCATGCCGAAAGAGGTCAAGGACCGTCCGCACTATCTCGTCGTCAATGCTGACGAGTCGGAACCGGGCACCTGTAAAGACCGCGAAATCATGCGCCACGATCCGCACCTGCTGATCGAAGGCTGCCTGATCGCGTCTTTCGCCATGCAGGCCCACGCCTGTTATATCTATATCCGTGGTGAGTATGTTTTCGAGCGCGAGCGTCTCGAAGCGGCGATTAAGCAGGCCTATGAGGCGAAGCTGGTCGGCAAGAACAATGTCCACGGCTGGGATTTCGACATCTATGTCCACCACGGTGGCGGGGCCTATATCTGCGGCGAAGAAACCGCGCTTCTGGAATCGCTGGAAGGCAAGAAGGGCCAGCCGCGCCTGAAGCCGCCGTTCCCGGCCGGTGCCGGCCTCTACGGCTGCCCGACGACGGTCAATAATGTGGAATCCATCGCGGTTGTCGGCACCATCCTGCGTCGCGGTGCGGCGTGGTTTGCCGGTTTCGGCGCGCAAAACAATACCGGCACCAAGCTGTTCTGCATTTCGGGCCATGTTGAGCGCCCTTGCAATGTCGAAGAGGCCATGTCGATCCCCTTCCGTCAGCTGATCGAAGATCACTGCGGCGGCATCCGGGGCGGCTGGGGCAATCTGAAGGCGGTGATTCCGGGCGGCTCGTCCGTGCCGATGATCCCGGCTGAACAGTGCGAAAACATGCCGATGGATTTCGACACCCTGCGCGGCCTGGGCTCCGGCCTCGGCACGGCGGCGGTGATCGTGATGGACAAATCGACTGACCTCATCAAGGCCATCGCGCGTCTCAGCTACTTCTACAAGCACGAATCCTGTGGTCAGTGCACGCCCTGCCGCGAAGGTACGGGCTGGATGTGGCGCGTGATGGAGCGCATGGCTAAGGGCGATGCGGACCCCAAGGAAATCGACATCCTGCTGGACGTGACCAAACAGGTTGAAGGCCACACCATCTGCGCGCTGGGCGACGCGGCGGCCTGGCCGGTTCAGGGCCTGATCCGGCACTTCCGTCACGAAATTGAAGACCGGATTGCCCTATATCGTTCGTCGAAGGGTAATTTCGCCGGACATTCGATTGCGGCAGAGTAGGGGACGGTCATGCGGGGCAAGGTACTCTCATTCAGCGATGCCACGGGTCAGGGGTTGATCAGTGGCGATGACGGTCAGCGCTACAGCTTTTCGCGCGCCGATCTGATGGGCGGTGCCCGCTCCGTAGCAGCCGGTATGGCGGTGGATTTCGAAGGCTCTGAAGGCGTTGCCGTCAGCGTCTACGTCATCAAGTCCGGCATCCCTGACAAAAACAAATGGGTGGCCGCCCTCCTGACCTTCTTCTTCGGGATCTGGGGCGTCCACAAATTCTATCTCGGCAAGACCAATGCCGGCATTATCATGCTCGCTTGCGGCACGATTGGCTGGTTCCTGATTCTGCCGGGTCTGGCGGTGGCGTTCATCTCTTTCATCGAGCTGATCATCTACCTGTTCAAGTCCGAACAACAGTTCCACGAAGACTATGTCGCTGGCGACAAGTCCTGGTTCTGACGGTTCGGAATGCTTTTTTGTATGAGGTTTGAGGCAGATGCCGATAGCTAAAGTCAATGGTGTCGAGGTCGAGTTCGAACCCGGCATGACCGTGCTTCAGGTGGCGGAGCTGGCGGGTGAGGAGATTCCCCGTTTCTGCTACCATGAGCGTCTGTCGATCGCCGGCAACTGCCGTATGTGCCTCGTCGAGGTGAAGCCCGGACCGCCGAAGCCGCAGGCTTCGTGTGCGCTGCCGGCCGCCGACGGTCAGGAAATCTTCACCAACACGCCGATGGTCAAGAAGGCGCGCGAAGGGGTGATGGAGTTTCTGCTTATCAACCACCCGCTCGACTGTCCCATCTGCGATCAGGGCGGTGAATGCGACCTTCAGGATCAGGCCATGGGCTATGGCCGCGATGGTTCGCGCTATCAGGAAAATAAGCGCGCCGTTGAAGAAAAGTATCTTGGGCCGACGATCAAGACCTTTATGACGCGCTGCATCCAGTGCACGCGCTGCGTCCGCTTCTCGACCGAAGTGGCCGGTGTCACCGAAATGGGCATGATTTCGCGCGGCGAAAACGCCGAGATTACCTCCTATCTCGAACAGGCCGTGTCGTCGGAACTGTCGGGCAATCTCAATGATCTGTGCCCGGTCGGAGCCCTGACGCACAAGCCATGGTCGTTCAACTACCGCCCGTGGGAACTGCAAAAGGTCGAAACCATCGACGTGCATGACGCGCTGGGCGCGCACATTCGTATCGACTATCGCGGTTCGACCGTCCTGCGCGCCCTGCCGCGCCTGAAGGACGACATCAACGAGGAATGGCTGTCGGACAAGTCGCGCTACGCCGTCGATGGTCTGAGCCGTCAGCGTCTCGACCGTCCCTATGTGCGCAAGAACGGCAGCCTGACCCCGGCCTCGTGGGATGAGGCGCTGGACGCTGTGGCGGACAAGCTGCAAGCGACGTCTGCGGACAAGGTCGGCGTGATCGCCGGTGACCTTCAGGACGCCGAAAGCCTGAAAGCGGCTAAGGACCTGTTCACTTCACTGGGCGTCAAAAACCTTGATTGCCGTCAGGCGGGCGAAGCCTTCGGTCCGGTCTCGGCCAACACGCCGCGCGAAGCCTGGTTGTTTAATTCCGGCATTGCCGGTATCGAAGAGGCCGATGTCATACTGCTGATCGGCACCAATCCGCGCCTCGAAGCGCCGCTGATCAATGCGCGCATCCGCAAAGCGTGGCTCAAGGGCAAGACTCAGGTCGCCGTGATCGGCGAAGCCTGTGATCTGACCTACGATTACGCGCACTT
Source organism: Asticcacaulis excentricus CB 48 (assembly GCF_000175215.2). Lineage (NCBI taxonomy): Bacteria > Pseudomonadati > Pseudomonadota > Alphaproteobacteria > Caulobacterales > Caulobacteraceae > Asticcacaulis > Asticcacaulis excentricus. Next base: position 486,218 of record NC_014817.1, read on the forward strand.
AGGAACCGGCGCGAAGGCGCTGAAAGATTTTAAGAAATCGGCTTTCCGTGACCTGTTGAAGGATGCGAAAAAGCCCGCCGTGCTGATCGGTTCCGGAGCGGTGTCGGGCGAAGAGGGTGCTGCCGTGCTGGCCCTGATCGCCAGCGAAATCCTCAAGCCCTACAATGTGGTGCGCGAAGACTGGAACGGTTTCAACATCGTCCATCAGGCCGCCGCGCGCGTCGCCGGCCTCGACCTCGGCTTCGTGCCGGGTGAGGGCGGGCTGGATACGCAAGGCATCCTGAACGGTAGGCTGGACGTCGTGGTCCTGCTGGGTGCCGATGAAATCGACACGGCCAAGCTCAAAGGGTCGTTCGTGGTCTATGTCGGCTCGCACGGCGATGTCGGGGCTTCGGCGGCGGATGTGATCCTTCCGGGCGCGGCCTATACCGAAAAGTCGGGCCTCTACGTCAATATGGAAGGCCGCGTGCAGATTTCCGAACGCGCCGTCTTCCCGAAGGGCGAGGCGAAAGAGGACTGGGCAATCTTCCGCGCCCTGTCGGCCAAGCTGGGTAAGACCCTGCCTTACGACAGCCTGTCGGACCTGCGCCACGCCCTGATCACCGATCATCCGACCTTTGGCCGCATCGACGCGCGCCCGACGCCCAAGGCGTTCGACGTGGCGATACTGGGGGCTAGGGGCGAGATCACCGGCGAAACCTTCGCCAGCACTATCAAAGACTTCTACCTGACCAACCCCATCGCGCGGGCGTCCGTGGCCATGGCCGATATTTCGGCCACCCGGTCCGGTCCGGTGAGCCTGGCGGCGGAGTAAGAGCATATGACAGACGCTAATTTCTGGGCCGGTCCGTGGGGCTGGACGATCATCACCATCGGGCAGGCCCTCGCCGTTATTGTCGGCGTGATGGTCTCGCTGGCCTTCCTGCTGTGGGGTGACCGCAAGGTGTGGGCCGGCGTGCAGATGCGCAAAGGACCGAACGTCGTTGGTCCCTTCGGCCTGATGCAGTCCTTCGCCGACTTCTTCAAGTTCGTGCTGAAGGAAGTGATCATCCCCGCCGGGGCTGACAAGCCGGTCTTCCTGATTGCACCGCTTCTGACCTTCGTTCTGGCCTTCATGTCGTGGGCGGTCATTCCGTTCGCGCCGGGCTGGGTGGTGTCGAACATCAATGTCGGCATCCTCTACCTGTTCGCCATCTCGTCGCTCGGTGTCTATGGCATCATCATGGGCGGCTGGGCTTCGAACTCAAAATACCCCTTCCTCGGCGGCCTGCGCTCCGCCGCGCAGATGGTGTCCTACGAAGTGTCGCTGGGCTTCATCATCATTACGGTTGTGCTGCTGGCCGGGTCGATGAACCTGTCGGACATCGTCAACAAGCAGGCGGGGGGCTTCTGGAACTGGAACTTCCTCGGCGGCGGCGGGCTTCTGGGCCTTGGCATCATCAAGCTGCCGGTCATGTTCGGTATGATGGTCATGTTCTATATTTCGGCTCTGGCCGAAACCAACCGTCCTCCGTTCGACCTGCCCGAAGCCGAATCCGAGCTGGTCGCCGGCTATCAGGTCGAATATTCCTCGACGCCGTACCTGTTGTTCATGATCGGTGAATACGCCAACATCGTGCTGATGTGTGCGATGATCACCATTCTGTTCTTCGGCGGCTGGCAATCGCCCATCCCGATGGACTCGATCATTGCCCCCGGCACGCTGGCCTACACCCTGATCAGCCTCGGCTGGTTCATCCTCAAGGTGGTGTTCTGGTTCATCATGTTCGCCATCGCCAAGGCCATCGTCCCGCGCTACCGCTACGATCAGCTGATGCGTCTGGGCTGGAAGGTCTTTCTGCCCCTGTCTCTCGTTGCCGTCGTTATCATCGCGGCCTACCAGGTTTTCGGAGGTAATTTCGCATGATCGGCCGTCTTGTCCAAGCCGCCAAGGGCGCGCTGCTGCTTGACTTCGTCGGGGCCACGGGCCTTGCCGTGAAATATATGTTCAAGCCGAAGAAGACCATCAACTACCCGTTCGAGAAGGGGCCGATCAGCCCGCGCTTCCGCGGTGAGCACGCCCTGCGTCGGTATCCCAACGGCGAAGAACGTTGCATCGCCTGCAAGCTGTGCGAAGCCATCTGCCCGGCTCAGGCCATCACCATCGAGGCCGAGCCGCGCGAAGACGGGTCGCGCCGCACGACGCGCTACGACATCGATATGGTGAAGTGCATCTATTGCGGCCTGTGTCAGGAAGCTTGTCCGGTCGATGCCATCGTCGAAGGCCCGAACTTCGAATTCGCTACCGATACGCGCGAAGAGTTGTACTACGACAAGTCGAAACTGCTGGCCAATGGCGACCGCTGGGAGCGCGAGATTGCACGCGCCCTCGAACTGGACGCACCTTACCGCTAATTGAGCCTATGAATATCCACCGATTCCGTAAGGATATGCCTTGCGGGATCACAGTCTGAGGGGCTAGGGAGCGATCCCGAACCCGCAAAGTAGAGAAGGGGCGGAGGTCCCGATCATGCTGGCAATAGCCTTTTACATTCTGGCGGCCGTGACCGTCGTATCGGGGGCGCTGGTGATTACCGCGCGCAACCCGGTGCACTCGGTGCTGTTTCTGATCCTCGCCTTTTTTTCGGCGGCGGGCCTGTTCGTCCTGATGGGGGCGGAATTCCTCGCCATGCTTCTGGTCGTCGTCTATGTCGGCGCGGTGGCGGTCCTCTTCCTCTTCGTCGTCATGATGCTGGATGTGGACTTCACCAAGTTGCGTCAGGGCTTCGCCAACTACCTGCCCATAGGCATGGTGGTCGGCATCCTGCTTCTGATCGAGTTGATCATGATTTCTTCGGCCGTGGCCCAGCGCGGCGCGGCGGCGGGTCAATCGCCTCAGGTCTATGGCGCAGAGATGAGCAATATCGAAGCCATCGGTCGCGTTCTCTACACAGATTACGTCTATGTCTTCCAGGCGTCGGGTCTGGTGCTTCTGGTGGCCATGATCGGCGCCATCGTGCTGACGCTCCAGCATCGCACCTACGTCAAGCGTCAGGACATCCACACCCAGGTGACGCGCCGCCGCAAGGACGCCGTGGCCATTGTCAAGGTCAAAACCGGCGAAGGAATCAAGGAATGACTATCGGTCTTGAACACTATCTGATCGTTTCGGCCATCCTGTTCACCATCGGGGTGTTTGGCATCTTCATGAACCGCCGCAACATCATCATCATCCTGATGTCGATCGAACTGATCCTTCTGGCGGTCAATATCAACTTCGTCGCCTTCTCGACGCACCTGCATAATGTGCAGGGTCAGATCATGGCGATGTTCGTCCTCACCGTTGCGGCTGCGGAAGCGGCGGTCGGTCTGGCTATTCTTGTGACGTTCTTCCGTAACCGCGGCGACATCGAAGTCGATGACGCCAGCATGATGAAGGGCTAAGGGAAGTCATGCAAAATCTGGTTACGATCCTTGTTCTGGCCCCGCTTCTGGGGGCTCTGGTGGCGGGCCTGTTCGGGCGCAAGATCGGTGACATCGCCTCTCAGGCGGTGACCACCGGGCTTCTGTTCCTGTCCTGCGCCCTGTCGTGGTACACCTTTGCTCAGCACACCTGGGGAGGTCTTGAGCCCTTCACCGTAAAGCTTCTCGACTTCATCAATATCGGCACCTTCCACTCGGCGTGGTCGATCCGCATTGATGCCCTGTCGGCCACCATGCTGATCGTGGTGACCTCAGTTTCGTCGCTGGTGCACCTTTACAGCTGGGGCTACATGGCCGAAGACCCCAGCCGTCCGCGCTTCTTCGCCTATCTGTCGCTGTTTACCTTCGCCATGCTGATGCTGGTGACGGCGGCCGACTTTATGCAGCTGTTCTTCGGCTGGGAAGGCGTCGGTCTGGCCTCCTACTTGCTGATCGGCTTCTGGTTCCAGAAGGACTCGGCGTCTTCGGCGGCCATCAAGGCCTTCGTCGTCAACCGCGTCGGTGACTTCGGCTTCGCGCTGGGCATTATGACGATCTACTGGATGTTCGGGACCATCAACTTCCACGAACTGTTCCCGCTGATCGCCGCCAAGGCCAGCACCAGTTGGATGTTCCTCGGCCACAGCTTCTCGGCGCTCGATCTGGCCGCGTTCCTGCTGTTCATCGGGGCCATGGGTAAGTCGGCGCAGTTCTTCCTGCACACCTGGCTGCCGGACGCCATGGAAGGCCCGACCCCCGTGTCGGCCCTGATCCACGCCGCCACCATGGTCACCGCCGGCGTGTACATGGTCTGCCTGCTGTCGCCGCTGTTCGAATATGCGCCGGTGGCCAAGATGATCGTCACCTATATCGGGGCCATCACCGCCATCTTCGCTGCCTCCATCGGTTTCACGCAGAACGACATCAAGCGCGTCATCGCCTTCTCGACCTGTTCGCAGCTTGGCTACATGTTCTTCGCCGCGGGCGTCGGGGCCTACGAAGCGGCCATGTTCCACCTGTTCACCCACGCCTTCTTCAAGGCGCTGCTGTTCCTTGGGGCCGGTTCGGTCATCCACGGCATGCACCACGAACAGGACATGCGTCACATGGGCGGTCTGGCCAAGTATCTGCCGGTCACCTACGCGGCCATGACCATTGGCACCATCGCCATCACCGGCCTGGGCATTCCCTACACGCAGATCGGTTTCGCGGGCTTCTTCTCGAAGGATATGATCATCGAAACCGCCTGGGCGGCCCATAATACCCCGCAGGGCATGTTCGCCTTCGTGATCGGTATTCTGGCGGCGCTGCTGACGGCCTTCTATAGCTGGCGTCTGGCCTTCATGACCTTCCACGGCAAGAAGCACTGGGAAGCCGCGCACGACGATCATCACGCCCACGTCCATGACGACGATGCGGCTGCGGCTGTCGCCCATGCTCATGACGACCACGCCCACGCTCATGGTCACGACGATCACCACGGCCATGCGCATACGCCGCACGAAAGCCCGATCGTCATGCTGATCCCGCTGATTGTGCTGTCGATCGGTGCGGTGGCTGCCGGTTTCGTCTTCGCGCCTTACTTTATCGGCGATCATGCCCACGCCTTCTGGGGCCACGCCATTCAGCACGGACCGCATAACCACGTCCTGCATGAGGCGCACCATATCGAGGAAGCCTGGGTCAAGTGGGCCCCGCTGGTGGTCACCCTGATCGGTACAGCTCTGGCTGTGTACTTCTACCTGCTGAAGCCGGCCCTGCCCAAGGCCATGGCGGCGCGCAAGGGCCCGCTGTACACCTTCCTGTACAACAAATGGTTCTTCGACGAGCTGTATCAGGCGACCTTCGTCAAGGGTTCCAAGGCGCTCGGCGACCTGTTCTGGAAGGTGCTCGATGTGAAGATCATCGACGGCTTGGGCCCGAACGGTGCGGCCTGGACGGCGCTGAAATCGGCGCAACGTCTGGTCAAGACTCAGACGGGCTATGTCTATCACTACGCCTTCGTCATGTTCCTCGGCATCGCGGGTCTTCTGACCTGGGTTGTCTTTGGTATGGCGCGATAGGGGAGAGCTTTTAAGTATGTCACCGGTAATCCCCAATCTTCTCAGCCTTATTACCTTCCTGCCGCTGGTAGGGGCGTTTGCCATCCTTGGCGTCAAATGGGTCTCGCGTAAGGATGACGCCAGCGTCATCGAACGCAATGCCAAGTGGATCGCCCTGTGGACGACTCTGGCAACGCTGGCGCTGACCGTCATCCTGCTGGCCGGGTTTGACCGCACCACCACCGACTATCAGTTCGTGGAAAAGGTGCAGTGGTTCAGCTTCCTGAGCTACCACATGGGCGTCGATGGCATTTCGGTGCTGTTCGTGGCCCTGACCGCGCTGCTGATGCCGCTGTGCATCCTCGCCTCGTGGGACTCGGTCAAGACGCGCCTCGTCGAATATATGATCGCCTTCCTCGTGCTGGAAACGCTGGTCATTGGCGTCTTCACCGCGCTCGACCTGTTCCTCTTCTACGTCTTCTTCGAAGGCGGTCTGGTCCCGATGTTCCTCATCATCGGTATCTGGGGCGGTAAGGACCGTATCTACGCGGCCTACAAGTTTTTCCTCTATACCCTGCTGGGCTCCGTGCTAATGCTGGCGGCCATGCTGTACATGGTCGGTGTGGCAGGTACGTCGGATATTCCGACTCTTTCGACCTACGCCTTCTCGCAAGCGGCGCAGCCGTGGCTGTGGTTCGCCTTCTTCGCCTCGTTCGCGGTGAAGATGCCGATGTGGCCGGTGCACACCTGGCTGCCCGACGCCCACGTGCAGGCCCCGACGGCGGGCTCGGTCCTGCTGGCCGGTATTCTGCTGAAGCTCGGCGGCTACGGGTTCATCCGCTTCAACCTGCCTATGTTCCCCTATGCCTCGGAACTGTTCACGCCCTTCGTGCTGACCCTGTCGGTCATCGCCATCGTCGTGACCTCGCTGATCGCCTTCCGCCAGACGGATATCAAGAAGTTGATCGCCTATTCGTCGGTCGCCCACATGGGCTTCGTGACCATGGGGATCTTCGCCGGTAATCAGGCGGGCGTGCAGGGCGCGGTCTATCAGATGATTTCGCACGGCTTTATCTCCGGCGCTCTTTTCCTCTGCGTCGGTGTGGTCTATGACCGCTGGCATACGCGCGAAATTGCCTTCTACGGCGGTCTGACCAAGCTGATGCCGCACTTCGCCTTCGTCTTCTTGCTGTTCACTATGGCCAATGTCGGCCTGCCGGGCACGTCGGGCTTTGTCGGGGAAATCCTGACCATGACCGGCCTCTATCAGGCTTCGACCTGGGCCGCGCTGGTCGCCGCTACCGGCGTCATCCTGTCGGCCATGTATGCCCTGACCCTGTTCAAGCGCGTCATGTACGGCGAGGTGACCAACGAACAGCTCAAAGGCCATCCGGACCTGACCTTGCGCGAAAAAATCATCTTTGCGCCCCTGATCGCGGGGACGCTGCTGCTGGGTATCTATCCGGCCTTTGTATTTGACTTTACCACCGCCAGCGTGGACGCCGTTGTGGCGACGTACCGCGCTGTTATCGGCGGATAGGAGCGCCCCTTATGGATTTGACATCGGCTCTTCATCTGGCCCTTCCGGAACTGATACTGGCGGTTTCCGTACTCGGCATCCTCGTTTACGGCGCGCTGCGCGGTGACAAGGCGGCAGGCTCGGTCGCGGCACTGTGCGGTGCGGCCCTGATCGCGGCGGCCTTTGCGGCGGCTTTCAACGGTCACGGTAAGGTCTTCAACGGCTCTTTCATCGCCGACGGCGTGGCCAATTTCGCCAAGACCTTCATCTACATCGCCTCGGCTCTGATCGTGGTGCTGGCGCGCGGCTATTTTGAGCGTCAGAACAACAACCGCTTCGAATTCCCGATCCTCGTCACCCTGTCGGCCATCGGCATGAGCATGATGGTGTCGGCGGGCGACCTGATCGCGCTCTATATCGGCCTCGAACTGAACTCGCTGGCGGCCTATGTCATGGCGGCCTTCCGTCGCGACGACGCCAAGGGCTCGGAAGCCGGCCTGAAGTATTTCGTGCTGGGCTCACTGTCTTCGGGTCTGCTGCTTTATGGCATCTCGCTGGTCTATGGCTTTGCAGGCTCGATGAATTTCGACGCCATTGCCGCCTCGGCGCAGGCCAATATGCAGGTCGGTCTGATCTTCGGTCTGGTTTTCGTCATTGCCGGTCTGGCCTTTAAGGTCTCTGCCGCACCGTTCCACATGTGGACGCCGGACGTCTATGAAGGCGCACCGACCCCGGTTGTGGCCCTGTTCGCCGGTGCCCCGAAGTTTGCGGCTCTGGTGCTTCTGGCGCGCGTCCTCAACGACGCCTTTGCCGGTCTGCATGATCAGTGGGCGCAGGTGCTGCTTGCCATCGCCACCCTGTCCTTCCTGATCGGGGGCCTCGGCGGTCTGATGCAAAAAGACTTCAAGCGCCTGCTGGCCTATTCGTCGATTGCCAATATGGGTTACGCCATGCTGGCCCTGGCGGCCGGGACGGACAAGGGCGTTATGGCGCTGCTGCTGTTCTCGGTCCTGTACATGGTCGATACGCTGGGCCTGTTCTCGGCTCAGATCGCACTGTCGCGTAAGGGCATTGCGGTCAGCAAGATTGACGACCTGTCGGGTCTGTCCAAGGTCGATATGAAGCTGACTATCGCCATCACGGTGCTGGCCCTGTCGGTGCTGGGGATGCCGCCCTTCTCTGGCTTCTGGGGCAAGTTCTTCGTCTTCGGGGCGGCCCTCGAAGCCGGTTATTGGGGTTTTGCCGTGGCCGGTCTGGTGGCTTCGGTTATCGCGGCCTTTTATTACCTGCGCATCATCAAGGTGATGTGGTTCGATGGGGATAAGGGCGAGCTGGACAAGGCCCCGTTCGAAGCGAAGTGGATTGCCTATGCCGCCGCCGCCTTTGCCTTCCCGATCGCGGCTTTCGCTTTGTCGGGCCTCTATCCGCTGGCGGAAACGGCGGTCAAGAGCTTCGGCCTGAACTGAGCCTGCTGTTTAATTTAACTTCCGGGGTGCAGGGGTTTGTAACCCCTGCATTTCTTTTATGGCCCTTATCGACGTTTTTGACTCCCTGCCGTCCACCCAAACCGAGGCCCTCAGCCGACTGCGGGCGGGGGATCGCGGCCCGCGCTGGGTCCGGGCGCAGCGGCAAACGGCCGGGCAGGGGCGTATGGGGCGTCAGTGGGACGGGCCGTCGGGCAATCTGATGGCCTCGTGGTACGGGGTTTTGCCGGTCGAGATGCGCCGTGTGACCCAACTTTCCTTTGTGGCGGCGCTGGCGGTGACCGACGCTATCCGTCCGGTATTGAGCGCACCGGACCCGCTAAAGATCAAATGGCCGAACGATGTGCTGTACGAGGGCCGCAAGCTGTGTGGCATACTGGCCCAGAGCGAAACGCTTGAAACAGGGCTGGGGGTGGTCATCGGCATCGGCATCAACATCGCCAAAGCGCCGCAGGGACTGAGCTATGGCACCGCGGCGCTCAACGACCTGACGGCGCAACCACAAACCGTCGAAGTCGTCCTGGACGCCCTCGATGCGGCCCTGACGCGGCGCCTGGACGACTGGCTTACGCATGGCTTTGAAGCCACAGCCGCGCAGTGGTGGGATCAGGCCTATGGCCGCGACCAGCTCTGTCTGATAGAGCAACACTCTCAGGCCCGGACGGGAACGATTCTTGGCCTCGATGACTATGGCGCGCTGCGCGTCAGAGACCCGGACGGCACGATCCATGTGATCGCCAGCGGGTCCGTTTCGTATCCGGAGGCCTGATGCTGCTCGCCATCGAACAGGGCAATACCAATACGTTGTTCGCCGTGCACGATGGCGAAGGCTGGCGCGCCCAATGGCGCACGGCTACCGAATCGACGCGCACCGCCGACGAATACGCCGTCTGGCTCTATCAGCTACTTCAGATGAACGGCCTCGATTTCAATCAGATTGAGGACTGCATCATCTCCTCGGTCGTGCCGCAGTCCCTGTTCAACCTGCGCAAACTGGCCCAGCGCTATTTCAACAAGACGCCCTACGTCATCGGCGACAATACGCATCTGGGTATCGAAGTCCGCATCGACAAGCCGTCTGAAGCCGGGGCCGACCGTCTGGTCAATACGGTGGGCGCCTGGATCAAATACGGCGGGCCGTTGATCGTGATTGACTCAGGCACCGCCACCACCTTCGATGTCGTTGCCGCCGATGGCGCGCTGGAAGGGACGGCGATTGCGCCGGGCATCAACCTGTCGGTTCAGGCCCTGCATTCGGCGGCGGCCAAGCTGCCGCGCATTGCGATCGAGCGCCCGGCGCACTATATCGGCAAGGACACGGTCAGTGCTATGCAATCGGGCATTTTCTGGGGCTATATGGGCCTTATCGAATATCTGACCGACAAGATTCAGGCCGAATACGGTCAATCCATGACGGTCGTAGCCACCGGCGGCGTGGCGTCGCTGTTCGAAGGCGCGACCGACCGCATCCATCATTTCGATCCCGATCTTACGCTGCGGGGTCTGCTTGAAATCTATCAGCGTACCCTCTCTAATCAAAAGAAAAATGAGTAAAAATAAAGACGAACTGGTGTTTCTGCCGCTGGGCGGCTCAAACGAAATCGGTATGAACCTCAATGCGTACGGTTTCGGGCCGGAGCATGACCGTAAATGGATTCTGGTCGATGTCGGTGTGACCTTCGGCGACCTGACTACGCCCGGCATCGAAGTCATTGTGCCCGACCCCAAATTCCTCGAAGGCGAAGAGATTCTGGGTGTCATCCTGACCCACGCCCACGAAGACCATATCGGGGCGCTGGGCTGGCTGTGGGACCGCATCAAGGCGCCGCTCTATGCCACGCCCTTCACTGCCTTCCTCATCCGCGAAAAGCTGCGCGAAGCAGGTGTCGAAGACTTCGACCTGACCGAGGTTCCGCTGGGTGGCAAGGTGCATCTGGGCCCGTTCGAGATCGACTATATCACCATCACCCACTCGATCCCGGAACCCAACGGCCTGTCCATCAAAACGCCACTGGGGACGGTGCTGCACACCGGCGACTGGAAGATTGACCCGGACCCCATCACCGGCAAACCCACCGACATCAGCCGCATTGTGGCTCTGGGCGATGAGGGCGTGCTGGCCATGGTCTGCGACTCGACCAATGTGTTCGTGGACGGGCAGGCGGGCTCCGAAGCGGATGTGAAGGTGTCGCTTGAGGCGGTGATCCGTACACTGACGGGTCGCGTGGCGGTGGCTTGCTTCGCCTCTAATGTCGCCCGCATGGACAGCGTCATCCGCGCCGCCGAAGCCTGTGGCCGTTCGGTCTGCCTTGTCGGGCGCTCAATGCACCGCATGGCGGCGGCTGCCAAATTTGTCGGTCTGATGAAGGGCGTTCAGGAATTCGTCTCCGAAGCCGAAGCCGTCAAGATGAAAGACACCGAAGTCCTTTATCTGTGCACGGGCTCTCAGGGCGAACCGCGCGCCGCCCTGTCGCGTATCGCCGACGGCAACCATCCGCTGGTGCGTCTGGGGGCCGGGGATTCCTGCGTCTTCTCTTCACGCGTCATTCCGGGCAACGAAATCGCCATCCGCAGCCTGCAAAACCGCCTGTCGGACCTCGGTGTGGAAATTCATACCGAAAAGGATCACCCCGGCATCCACGTCTCTGGCCACCCCTGCCGCGACGAACTGAAGCAGATGTACGCCTGGGCGCGGCCGAAAATCGCCATTCCGACGCACGGTGAACGCCGCCACCTGCAAAAGCACGCCGCTCTGGCGGCCGAAATCGGCATCCCGGAACAGGTCGTCCTGCGCAATGGCGATATGGTGCGCCTCGCTCCTGGTAAGCCCGAAATCATCGACGAAGTGCCGTCTGGTCGCCTGTTTGTCGATGGCGGGATGCTGGTCCCCGAAGCCTCCGAAGCCCTGCGTGAGCGCCGCCATGCCGCCCATAACGGCATGTTGTTCGTCTCCTTCGCCCTCAACAGCAAGAACCAGTTGGCGTCATACGTCGAGGTCCGCGGCCTCGGTCTGGCCTTTGAGGACGAAGACAGCATCTCGGATCAGCTCGAAAAGCTGTGCGATTTAGCAGAAAAAGCCGTGCAGAAGCTTTCCCGCGAAGAACGCGACGATGATCAGACCGTCGAAACCGCCGTGGCGCGCGTGCTTAAAAAGGCCGCTCAGAATACTTGGGGCCGCCGACCGATCGTAGAGACGATTATTCTTAGACTGTAAGGGTTTAAGACGCAGGGGCCACAGGCCCCTGCACCCCTTTTACCCATATAAAAGAGTTTTCACCACGGATGGCGGCTTTGCCGCCAACACGGATATCCGTGCCGACGAACGGAGTTCGTCATCCGTGTTTATCCGTGGTTTTAAAAGGTCCGTCCGCCGAATTTGGCCAGGGTTTGAACCACAGATTTCACAGATTACACAGATTTTCTAGTCAGATCGGCAACGATAGAGGCCAAAGACCCGTGAGGGCGCGAAGCGCCAATCTGTGCCATCTGTGAAATCTGTGGTTCCCAGTTCCAAAATCCCGGCCATCATCAGATTACCGGTTTTGGGGTGTGGGGCCTGCGGCCCCACGATCTTGAATTTTCTGCTTACGACTTTACCAGAACGTATGAACCCGGCGCGTCCATATCGGGTTTGAACTTGCCCTTGGAGGGATCACGCGCCGGGACCATCGGGCCGGACTTGTCGTGCAGCCACTGGGCCCAATAGTCCCACCACGACCCCTTATGTTCGACAGCGTCCTTTTGCCAGGCCTCAAGAGTCTCTGGTAAGCCTTTGGCATTGCTCAGTTCGTTGATCCAGTGCTGGTACTTCTGGGCCGCGGGCGGGTTCACGACGCCGGCAATGTGGCCGGAGCCCGCCATGACGAAGGTGACTGGGCCGCCGAACAGGCGGGCCGATTTGAATACCGAGCCCGGGGGAGCGATATGGTCTTCGCGGCCGGACTGCTCAAAGACGGGAATCCTGACGTTTTTCAGGTCGATGGGCACGCCCGCAATGGTGAGCTTGCCCTGAGACAGGGCGTTTTCATGATAGAATTTGCGCAGGTAGTACATGTGCAGTGCCTTGGGCATGCGCGTCTGATCGGCATTCCAGCACAGCAGGTCGAAGGCGGTCAGATCCTTACCCATCAGGTAGTTATTGACGAAGAAGGACCAGACCAGATCGTTAGCGCGCAGCGCATTGAAGGTGTCGGCCATCGCCGCTCCCGGCAAGACGCCACCGGCGGCGTCCATCTGGCGCTCCAGCTCTTTCAGCCAGGCTTCATTGGTGAAGAGGAGCAGGTCGCCGGCTTCGGAAAAGTCGTGCTGGGCCGTAAAGAAGGTGGCCGATGATACGCTGTCGTCGCCCTTGGCTGCCATGTGCGCCAGAGCGACGCCCAGAAGCGTGCCGCCGATGCAGTAGCCGACCGTATTGACCTTTGGCGAACCCGTCTGTTCACGGACTAATGACATGGCCTTATAGACGCCGCCGAACATATAGTCCTCAAAAGTGACGTCCTTCAGGTCGGCATCCGGATTGACCCATGAGACGACAAAAACCGAAAAGCCCTGATCCGTCAGCCACTTGATCAGCGAATTCTTCGATTGCAGATCGAGGATATAGTATTTGTTGATCCACGGTGGGAAGATCAGTAAAGGCGTTTCGTGCACTTCATCCGTAGTCGGATTATATTGCAGCAGTTCGAACAAAGGCCCGCGCCACACCACTTTACCCGGCGTAGTGGCGACGTTTTCGCCGACCTTGAAATGGGCGTAATCGGCCTGAGAAATCTTCAGCTTGCCGTCGCCGCGCGCCAGGTCATCGGCGAATTTCTGCATCCCCTTGACCAGACTTTCGCCCTTGGAACTGAGCAGCGTGTCGAGCGCCGCCGGATTGGACATCAGGAAGTTGGAGGGCGAAAAGGCGTCGGTGACCAGCTTGGTGAAAAACTCGGCGCGGCGCTTATGCAATGGATCGACGTCCTCAACCGAAGACACGAGGTTGTTGAGCCAGGTCGAGGACAGAAGATACGACTTGCGCATCATGTCGAAGACGAGGTTCTGCTGCCAGCGCGGATCGGAGAAGCGCTTGTCCTTCGGCGTGGTGTCTTCCGGGGTTTCGACGCCCAGGGACCGGCGGGTCATTTCGGCCCACAGCGACATATAGCCGGTCATCAGGTCGGTCTGGGCTTCGATGACCTTTTCGGGGTTTTGCGCCAGCGAAGTCATGACGCTGGTCATGGCGGGGGCGACCTGAAACGGATCACCGTTTGGTGTGCCATTGAAATCCGGTTGCTTCAGAACCGCGCTGGCCAATGCCGTCTGGGCGGTGATGGCGGCCTTGGCGAGATTGATCGACAGGTCTTCCAGCGCCTTCATCTGCTCGGAATCGAAGGTGGATTCGGGCGACGGTTCGGACTGAGGGGGCGTTGGCGACGGCGCGGACTGAGCCGCTGGCTTTGGGGCCACGGGGGCTTCTACAGAAGCGGCCTTAGGTTTAGGTGCTGTTTTGCGTGTGGCCTTGGCCACAGGGGCGGGGGCCATCGCAGGCGTCGCTTCGGCGGCGACGGCTTTTTTAGGGGCAGCAGCCTTGCGGGTTTTGGCCTTGGAAGCGGGTTTCTCAGTGCTTTTTTCAGTCATGGCGGCCTCCGCGAGTCGTTTCTTGCTATTTTCTAACGCGCTTCATCAAGCGTTGCGCCACAATTTTCACTGTATAATATGCAACATCGCGTTATGACGTGTTTTAGGGCTGTTCAGGACTCGCAAAGTTTGCTTTTGATCAGCCCGGTTTTTATAACCGATGCCATCGGTTGCGGAGCTTCTTCATGATTAAGCGGTCAAAGATTTACGCGCTCTTGCTGCCCTGTGCGGTTATTGGAGCCTTTGCCTTGTCCGCTCCAGCTCAGGAAGCGTCTTCGCCGCGCGCCTATGACAGCTTCCCGAAATGGTCTGAATTCCCGCCGCCGCCTCAGGATGTGCCGACGCCGGAGCAGATCAGGCAACAGGTAGTGGCACTGAAAGCCCGATCCGATCAGCTTCAAAAAACGGCCGACGCCCTGCCGTGGGAGCTTAAGGCCCCCGAAGCCATGGCTAAGGCTGCCAATGCGCGCATCGACCCCGTTCTGGGGGCGCCGATTAAAAATGGCGCCGACAGTGCCGCCATAGAAAGCCTGGCCGCCCGCCTGCGCGCGCGCGCCGAGCCGCCACCCGTGGCGAAATAAAAAAACAGACCAACAGGGAAATGCCTATGTCACAAACGGGTTTCGACTTGGCCCTCGACATCGTTCGGGTGGCCGAAGAGGCGGCTATTGCCGCGCATGGCTGGATCGGCAAGGGGGACGAGAAGGCGGCGGATCAGGCGGCGGTAGACGCTATGCGCTCGGCGCTCAATGCCATCGACATGGACGGCCGTATCGTCATCGGCGAAGGCGAGCGTGACGAAGCCCCCATGCTGTTTATCGGTGAGACGGTCGGCACGGGCAAGGGCACGGCAATTGACATCGCGCTTGACCCTCTGGAAGGCACAACTTTGGCGGCTAAGGCCATGAACAACGCCCTGACCGTGGTGGCATTCGCGCCGCGCGGCGGGCTGTTGCACGCGCCGGACACCTATATGGACAAGATCGCTATTGGTCCGGGCTATCCCGACGGCGTGGTCGATCTGGACGCCAGCCCTGAAGACAATGTGCGGGCACTGGCTGCGGCTAAGGGGGTGGATGTCTCGGAAATCGTCGCCTGTGTGCTGGATCGCCCCCGCCACGACCGCATCATCGCCTCGCTGCGCAAGGCCGGAGCGCGCGTGCACCTGATCACCGACGGCGATGTCGCCGGCGTCTTCCACACGGCGCAGCCGGAGACCGGCATCGACATCTATCTGGGGTCGGGCGGGGCGCCGGAAGGCGTGCTGGCGGCAGCGGCATTGAAATGCGTCGGCGGTCAGTTTCAGGGCCGTCTGGTCTTCCGCAATGACGATGAGCGCCAGCGGGCGCAGCGTCTGGGCCTGAGCGACTTCGACCGTAAATACAGCCTGAACGAACTGGTCTCCTCGGACGTCGTCTTTGTGGCGACGGGCGTCACACCCGGTGCGTTGCTCGATGGAGTGCAAAAGGAGATGTCTCCCGACGGGGAGGTGTTTATCAGCACCGAAAGTCTGGTGATGATTTCACGGACTCAGACTATCCGTAAGCTGTATATGCGTCGCCCCCTCCAATCGTGATGTCCCATGCCCGATGATCCTGCCCGCCAGAACCTGACCGACCTGCCGCCGTTTCTGGGGGTGGAGACGTCGGTGACGGGCCGTCTGTGGGTGGATCGCCGCGACAGCCAGCGCGTGGGCGCGCATGAATTGCGTCAGATTACGCAGCAGATCGCGCTCAAAGGCCCGATGGAAGAGGCCTTTGTCGAGCCGGTGGCGCGCTCGATTGCGGCGCGCGGGGTGACGGCGGCAACGCTCGACGACTATTTGCGACCGACCCTGAAGGCGCTGTTCCCTGATCCGGATGGTTTCATGGACATGCCGCAGGCGGTGGCGGCCATTCTCGATGCGCTTCAGGCGCGTCAGAAGATCTATGTCTTTGCCGACTATGATGTCGATGGCGCGACGTCTGCGGCGCAACTGGTGCGCTGGTTCCGCCATATGGGTCACGAACTGAGCGTCTATGTGCCTGACCGGATGCTGGAAGGCTATGGCCCGTCGGAGAAGGCTTTTGACCGATTAAAAGCCGAAGGGGCCGATCTGGTCATCACGGTCGATTGCGGGGCGTCGGCGCACCGGGCGCTCGACTATGCGGCGCGTATCGGTCTTGAGGTGGTGGTGATCGACCATCACATCATGCGCGAAGACCCGCCCAAATGCCGTGCTGTGGTCAATCCTAACCGGCCAGGCTGTACCTCGGCGCAGGGCAATCTGGCAGCGGCCGGTGTGGTATTCGTGGTGTTGGCGGCGCTTAACCGCGAAGCCGAAACGCGCGGACTGTTTGCCGAGCGGCCTCGGCCTGACCTGACTCAATGGCTTGATCTGGCGGCCCTGGGGGCTATCTGCGATGTGACGGCGCTGAGCGGGTTCAATCGTGCGCTCGCTTCGCAGGGGCTGAAGGTCATGTCGCGTCTGAACAATCCGGGCATCCGTGCCCTGATGCAGGTGGCTGGGGGCGAGCCCAAGGACGCGGCTACAGCGCTCGGGGTGTTTCATTCCGGCTTTGTGCTGGGGCCGCGAATCAATGCCGGCGGGCGTATCGGTCGCGCTGATCTGGGGGTACGACTTTTGTCCACCGACGATGCGGACGAAGCGGCGGCGCTAGCGCAGGAACTGGATGAGTTGAACAAGACGCGCCGTGACGTCGAGGCCGCCGTGCAGGAACAGGCCTTGGCTCTGGCCGAGACAAAGGGGCTGGTTACGGCCGAAGACCACGTCATTATCGTCGCGCACGAAGACTGGCATCCCGGCGTCATTGGTATTGTGGCGGGTCGGCTGCGCGAACGCTGGCACAAGCCGGTCATCGTCATCGGCATCGACCCGGTTACGGGGATAGGGAAGGGATCGGGCCGATCGCAGGCCGGGATCAATCTGGGGCAGGCGGTGACGGCGGCCTTTGAAAGCGGGCTTTTGCTGTCAGGCGGCGGTCACGCCATGGCGGCGGGCCTGAGTATTGAGGCCGCGCGCATTCCGGAACTGCGGACTTTTCTCAATTCGCATATCGCCAATGCCACCGTCGAGGCTGACCGTAAGGACCGGCTGGAAATCGACGCCGCGCTCAGTGCCGGGGCCTGTACGCGGGTCCTACTGGAGTGTTTTGAGATCATGGCCCCCTTCGGTCCGGGTAATCCGGAGCCGATGTTTGTCCTGCCGGGGATGCGTGTGGGCTATGCCTCGGCGCTGAAAGGCGGGCATGTGCGTTGCGACCTGATTGACGAAGGCGGCAAGCGTCTGAAAGCCATTGCCTGGCGCGCGCAGGATACGGCGGTGGGCGCGGCCCTGCTCAACCCGGTCGGGGCAATCCACGTGGCGGGGCGACTAAAACCCGACGACTATATGGGACGCAAGGGCGTGCAGTTCGAAATCGAGGATATCGCTCATATATTCACAAGTTGAAGCGATATTGCCGAAAATAGCGCTTGCAACGAACAATCCGTGACGCTATCAAGCGCACCTCTTGACGCGGTCCCTTCGTCTATCGGTTAGGACGTCAGGTTTTCAACCTGAAAAGAGGGGTTCGACTCCCCTAGGGACTGCCAGTCAGGACATATTAATACGGACACGCGGTCCCTTCGTCTATCGGTTAGGACGTCAGGTTTTCAACCTGAAAAGAGGGGTTCGACTCCCCTAGGGACTGCCACCGTAGCCTCCTTCCTCACAATTTTTATGCACTTCTGATTTTTTATACGTAGTGTGCGAACCTGTGTCAAAAACGACATATATTGCGTCAAGGCTACGCCACGCGACATAATTACCGCTTTTTTACTCGCTTTAAGCGATATTTTCGCATATCGTCTCGAAAAAGAGAGGGGCAGGGGTGCTGCCCATTTAAAAATATCCATGTTATAGTGCTCGCGCAGTAGATTATTTGTGGGCTTGGTGAGGAATATGAGTTTGTACGATTACGCAAAGAGCAGCGAGGCGGAAGACGTAAAGGCTATTTCCGGTCGCGTGAAGTGGTTCGATGCCGGCAAGGGTTACGGCTTCATCGTGCCTCAATCCCCCGAATTGACCGGTATGCGCGACGTACTGCTGCATGTGTCCGCACTGCGTGATATGGGGCGTGATCTGGCGCATGAAGGTGCCGCCATTGAGTGCAAGATCGCCAAACGCGCCAAGGGCTGGCAGGTTATTCAAATCACCGCACTCGAAGAGAGCGGCAGCGGCCCCGTGCGTGAAGCGCGTGATCCGGCGGCTGTGCGGTCGACGCATAACGTGCAGGCAACCATTGGTGATCTCGAAGCGGCGACCATCAAATGGTTCAACCGCACTAAGGGGTATGGCTTCGTAGTGCGTGGCAATGATCCGACGGACATCTTCATTCATATCGAAACCCTTCGTCGCTTTGGTCTTGAGGATATTCAGCAGGGCGATACCCTGATGGTGCGCTTTGGCGAAGGTCCCAAGGGGTTGGTTGTGACCGAGGTGCAGCCCAAGGCGTTGGCTTGAGCTGAAAACGGCCTTGAAACGGCCATTGAATTTAGCGAATTTCCAACGGAGGTGAGGTTTCGCCTCCGTTTTTCTTTGCGGGTGTGAACGGTGACGTCTGTGTTCAAAGCCTTTCGGTGGTCTCTGGTACTTATGGCGGCGCCGCTGTCGCCTGTCTTACCCACCCACGCCCAGACCACTGCGACGACGACTGCCGCAACGGAGGAGGTGGCGCACTACACCTACCGCGTCGTGAAGGTCTATCCGCACGATCCTCAGGCCTTTACGCAAGGCCTGTTTATTCAGAATGGCCGTTTGTTTGAAAGCACAGGCATGGCGGGGGCCTCATCGCTGCGCGAGGTTGATCTGACCACCGGCGAGGTCAAACGCAAACACGATATTGCACGGCCCTATTTTGCCGAAGGCGTGGCGCCGTGGGGTAATGCCATTATCGGGCTGACCTGGAGACACGGCAAGGCCTTCGTCTGGGACCGCGACAGTTTCGTCCCAAAGGGGGAGTTTGCTTATACGGGCGAGGGCTGGGGCCTGACCGGTGACGGCACGCATCTGATTCTCAGCGATGGCAGCGACCGTTTGCGCTTTCTCGACCCGCAGACCTTCAAGGTGGTCGGCGAAGTCCCGGTGACCTTGCGCGGCGAGCCCATAGAGATGCTCAATGAGTTGGAATATATCGGCGGGCAGGTCTACGCCAATGTCTGGCAAACCGACTACATTGTCCGCATCGACCCGAAGAACGGCAAGATCAATGGCATAGTGGATTTGAAAGGTCTGATGGCCTATGGCCCGGCCATTACGCAGCGCATCGACGTTCTGAATGGCATTGCCTTTAATCCGGAAACGAAGCACCTGCTGGTCACCGGAAAATATTGGCCGGCCCTGTTTGAGATCGAACTGATCGACAAGGCGACGGGCAAACCCTATGAGTTCCGATAACCCTATGATCAAGCACGCAAAATGGCTACCGCTCTTTCTGCTTCTGGCGGCCTGCCAGCCGAAACCGCCGGAGCGCGAGGCACTTCAGGTTCTGTCCGCGGGGACTAGTCACGCCTTTCAGGTCGAAATCGCCGATGACGAACAGGAACGCGAAACCGGCCTGATGAACCGCGACAACCTGCCGACCGGGCAGGGGATGCTGTTCCTGTTTCCGGATGCGCGCGAACGCGCCTTCTGGATGAAGAATACGCATATACCGCTTGATATTATTTATATTTCCAAGTCAGGCGAAGTGATTTCCATTCAGAAAAACACGATGCCAATGAACGAAACGCCGCTGCATTCGTTTGGCCCGGCCGCGGCGGTTCTGGAAATCAATGGCGGTAAGGCTGATGTTTTGGGCATCAAGCCGGGCGACCGCATTACGCATCGCTTCTTTGAAGGCAAGGGGCCGATGCCGCAATAGACGCTTGTTCTGTGGGTGGTGTGTAAAACGGCTTGCGGAACCGGCTTTGAAGTGGCATGTAGCGCGCCTTGCCTGTGGGCAGGGTGTCGGGGTGTAGCGCAGCCTGGTAGCGCAGCTGTTTTGGGTGCAGCAGGTCGGAGGTTCGAATCCTCTCGCCCCGACCATCAATAAAAAAGGGACTGCCTACAGGGCAGTCCCTTTTTTATTGATCATCCGCAGCAAGGGTGCGAACCGATAAGAGGTTCACCGCGCTCAAAGAGCGAAGCGATAGCGCACTGAAAATGCCCAAGTGATGATTATTGAGCCGGAAGCACAGTAATCACACGCAGACGCGGCGGAGCGAAGCGGAGCCACATCGACCCGAAAGGGCGATGGACGCCGAAGGCGCCCGAGAGGTAAGCCGCGTTAAAACGCGGCGCATCAATCCTCTCGCCTGACTCGGACGAAATGCCCTGTCTCAATTTCCACGATACATCCGCGGCGATTCTGCGTTATCCTGTAACCAATGGGAGGGATGCCATGAACGGAAAGCGTGGGCTACTACTAGTCACCGTTCTTGTTGCTCTTTGCGGCTTACTTTGGACCCTGAAGCCGTGGGAGTCGGGTGCGGCAGACCTTCAACAGGTACGAAAAGAGCGCTTGAGCCATATCCGTGCAGCCTTGACTCGCAACGACCTGCAACTGGGCCAGCCCATACTCATCCGCATTTTCAAGGAAACGGATGAACTGGAGCTTTGGGTCAAGTCGGGGGGCAAATACCGACTCTACAAAACCTTTCGTATCTGTAGCTGGTCCGGTTCCCTCGGCCCCAAGAAGAAAGAAGGGGATGGGCAGTCACCCGAAGGCTTTTACACGGTTTCGCGTGGGCAGATGAAACCCGATAGTCAATATCATCTGGCCTTTAACCTCGGCTATCCGAATGCCTTTGATCGTGCAAATGGTCGAATAGGCAGCTATCTGATGGTCCACGGCAAATGTGCCTCAATCGGCTGTTATGCCATGACCGATAAAGGGATTGAGGAAATCTGGTTGATAGCTGATGAGGCCTTGAAGGGAGGGCAGACCGCGTTTCAGGTGCACGTCTATCCGTTTCGCATGACCGACGCCCATATTAAGCGCCATGTGGGTTCGCCGTGGTTGGGCTTCTGGACGGACCTGAAAGCGGGTTATGACCGGTTTGAGCAAAACCATTCCGATCTGAATGTTACGGTCGTCAATAAGAGATACAGGGTCACCCCATGAACCGCGTCATTCTTAGCGCTACAGGTCTCGCTGCGCTTCTGTTACTCACCGCCGGTGTGCCGTTACGTGGGCCGCTGACCGATCCGGAGTGGGTGGTTTGGGGGGCAGGGGTGGCGGCTTTTGTGGTCGTGATGCTGGGGTTACTGGCTGTGTTAAGGCGGGGCCCATTGCACGCGCTGGTGCATCTGATGGTCGTGGTCCTGCTGACCATCGCCGCAGGTTGGATGATTCAGCACGCGCAAAAGGCGGTCGTTGATCGCCTGGTCATCTGCCTTTTGGGCCTCGGTGTGCTGATCGTGTGGACGCTATGGGCCGCCAGCGGTTTCGCTGTGGGCAAGCGACCGCCAAATTCCGACGACGACAGCTTCCTGCCGCTCTAACGCTTCCGGCCTTTGTAGTTTTCCGACCAGCTTATGATCGGTAGCACGGGAATCCCCCACAATATGCCGGACAGGCCGTAATACAGCAGGTGCACCAGATCGTTGTCGGGCAACCTCTCGCCGATGCTGGAAACGATCACCACATAGATAGCCAGAAACACCACAATGCCGATGCACGCGATCACACGGCGCACCGGCAGGCTGAGACCCTTTGTCGCATCTATGCTCATCGGTATACCCGCTTCATTTTTTGACGTTTACTTTTTCGATGGCGCGGGTGAGGTGAAACAGCACCAGAAGGCTGGCCGAACCCGCACCGGCCGCCCTGAGTGTTGTGTAGAAGCGATCCGGATAAATATCGAGAATATGGATGAAAAACGTCATCAGGATCGCCCCGAAAATGCCCACAAACATATTGATGATGGCGCTGTAGCGGCTCTTGGTCAGGTTGTTGGCGATCCAACCGACGATGAACCCCGTCATACCGGCCAGAATCCAGTCCTGAACACCCATTTGTGGAACCTTTCACATTTTTCCGTCGCGCATCGCTTGAATTTCACCCCTCCCTGTGGGCAAATCAAAACGGACGGCCAATGCCTATTACAGGTTATTTCGCCGCAGTTGAACAGGTCCGCCCGACGGAACCCAACAATTATTTTCAGTGAGGCGTAACGGTGAGGCTTCCGCTCAAATCTCCTTCCGTGGCTATCTGGCTCTCTATAGTGGCCGCTATGGTCGTGCTGATCGTTATGGTCGGGGGCGCCACGCGCCTGACCGGCTCCGGTCTGTCGATCACCGAATGGAAGCCTATCCACGGTGTGGTGCCGCCGCTGAATGACGCCCAATGGGCCGAAGAGTTCACCAAGTACCAGCAGATACCGCAGTACAAGCAGGTGAATGCGAACATGTCGGTAGAGCAGTTCAAATTCATCTTCTGGTGGGAATGGGGCCATCGCCTGCTGGGTCGCCTGATCGGTGCCGCGGTCCTGATCCCCTTTATTGTCTTCCTGTTCACGCAGGCCATCCCGCAGCGCCTGATCTGGCGCTGTGCCCTACTCGTCGGGCTGGTCGGCGTGCAGGGAACGATCGGCTGGTGGATGGTGCATTCGGGTCTGGCCAACCGTATCGACGTTGCCCCCGAACGCCTGATGACACACCTCAGTCTGGCCCTGGTCATCATGATCTTTGCCATATGGACGGCCAACGAAGCCTTACACGGCCAATCGCGCGGGCATGGCGCGCCCGGTGGTTGGGTGGCCGCCGTCGCGGGTCTGTTTGGCTTGACCTTCCTGCAATCCATGCTGGGTGCGCTGGTCGCCGGTAACGATGCCGGGCTCGTTTATAATGACTGGCCACTGATGGGCGGGCGTATCGTGCCCCTCGTCGATTATTCCAAAGGCCTGTGGCACGTCTTCGTCCACGATCAGGGCATGGTGCAGGTCCTGCACCGCTTCAATGCCTACCTTCTTCTGATCTACGCAACGGCTCTGGTCTTGTGGCTATGGCGGCGCTGTCTCGATGACGGCATGCGCCTGATCGCCGCCGCCTTCGGTGTACTGGTGTGGTGTCAGGCTGCTCTCGGCGTTGCAACCCTGTGGACCAATGTGCACATCGCCTTTGGCCTGCTGCACCAGTTGGGGGCTGTCCTGCTGCTCATTCTGGCCACCCTGCTACTGTGGAAGGTCGCCCGCGCTGATCGCGACTTCCGCCGCCGGAATTTTTAAACGTGCCTCCTCCCTGTGCCGCAGGCATGGGGAGGTGGATTTTTGCCTGAAAGGCAAAAAGACGGAGGGGGCGGCGAAGCCGAAAGGAAAGACGCAGGGGCCATAGGCCCCTGCACCCCATAACAAATCCGCGCTCAAATCAAAGATATAGAGCACGTGACGGACGGATTTTTTGGGGGCGAAGCCCCCCATTTAATTTTGCAAATAAACCCAGGTCGTGCCGCTTGAGCGCCCCGTTATGGGGTGTGGGGCCTGTGGCCCCACGGTCGTTCTTAGCCCTTACCCTGAGAACTTACCCCTTCACGGCCTCAGTGCTGAACCGATCCCACGGGCCGGTAATGGCCAGAGTCCAGCCGGGGTTTTGCAGGTTGACGAACATGGTCGAGCCGTCGGGCGAGAAGCAGACCCCGGCCCATTCTGAATTGGTCGCTTCGGTATTGCGGGCGAAGGTGGTGACCTTGCCGTCGCGGGTGATGATCTTCAGGTGGTTTTTCAGCGTGTCGGAATAGCGGTCTTCGCAGGCAAAGAGCTGGCCGCGCGGCGAGACGACGATATTGTCCACATAGTCGAACAGCAGGTCGTTGTTCGGCTCCGCAAAGAGCTGGATACGGCCGGGGGCGCGGGCTTCCTGCGGCGTGCCTTCGTGGGGGCTCGGCACATAGCGCATGATCTGGCCGTTTTCGCCGGGACCGCCGGAGGTGCAGGTGAAGTAAAGCTCGCCTTCGCCGAAGAAGATGCCTTCCTCGCGCGCGAACTGCGCCGCGCCCTTGGCGTGGGCGCGGGTGCGCAGGTCGTTATTGGGGCTTTCGACCTCATCGAGATCAACCCACTCAGTTTCGAACCAGCCCCCCTGTTGCCAGAAGATGGCGGTCTTGTTGTCGGTCAGGGCGTGCGGTTTGCCCTTGATGACCAGCGCTTGCAGTTTGCCGCCTTCCCGTAATTTGCCCGGCACCTTGGGGATGAAGCGATAGAAGGCCGAGTCCCCGGCATCTTCGGTCAGATAGACGATACCGGTCTTGGGGTCGATGGCTACGGCCTCGTGCTCGAAGCGGCCCATGGCTTTGATCGGCTCGGCCTTGACGAGGCCTTCGGCGCGCGACGGGACTTCGAAGACGTAGCCGTGGTCCTTGCCGACGCCGTTCGGGGCTTTTTGCGAGCTTTCCTCACAGGTCAGCCACGAACCCCAGGGCGTCGGGCCGCCGGCGCAGTTGGTCGAGGTGCCGACCAGCGACAGGTGATGGCTGACCAGCTTCTGGTCCTTGATATTATAGACCAGCGTGGTCGTGCCGCCGTGCAGCGGGCGACCGTCGGGCGCGAAGTCATAGACCTTGGCCGCATCGACCTTGCCGAACAGTTCGTTCTGCGCGCCGAACGGGCCCATCTTGCTGAGGCTGTGCTTGATTTCGTGATTACGCACCAGCAGCACCGTGTCCGGACCGTGCGGGAAGCAGGCCATGCCGTCGTGCTTACCCGGCACGATCAGGCCGTCGCTCATGGTTTCGCCCTGACGCGAGAAAATGCGGTAGGAGAAGCCAGCGGGCAGGTCGGCGATACCATTGGGGTCCTTCACCAGCGGGCCATAGCCTTCGATCTGATTGACATAGGTGTCAGGGGCGTTTTCGGTCAGGCGGTGGGCGGCGGCAGCCTTGCTGATCCACAGCGCCATGCCTGTAAAAGCCGCAGAGGTGGCAAGAGATGAAGAGAGGAGGGTGCGGCGGGACAGCGACATGGAAACACCTTTGCGCATAAGGGACAGTACCGTTTGGAATCGGATGGGGCTTATGTAAAGACAGGCGGGAACAGAATTATGACGGTTTGGTACGGTAATTTAATACCTAATTCAAAAATGCCAATAAAAACAATTGCCTGTTTCAATTTTTGTCAAAAATAAGGGTTGACGCGGCCATTTGCCTCGTCTATACGCTCCCGACTTTTCCGGCGGTGGCGTCTGTCACGGCGGGAAGCACCCGTTTCAAACCCGGATTTCACCAAAGGAATCTCCCATGCTTACCTCTGCGACCGCGGCGCTCAAGCCCGCCAATGTCGAGAAGAAGTGGATCGTGATTGACGCCCAGGACGCCGTTGTCGGCCGTCTGGCTTCGTTCATCGCCATGCGTCTTCGCGGCAAACACAAGCCGGACTACACCCCGCACGTCGATTCCGGCGACTACGTCATCGTCATTAATGCCGACAAGGTGCACTACACCGGCAAGAAGCTGACGGACAAGATCTTCTACTGGCACACCGGCCACCCCGGCGGCGTCAAGCAGCGCACCATGGGTCAGATCCTCGGCGGCAAGTACCCTGAGCGCGTCCTGACCAAGGCTGTCGAGCGTATGCTGCCCAAGGAATCGCCGCTGGCCCGCGCCCAAATGACCCACCTGCGTATCTACGCCGGCTCGGAGCACCCCCACGAAGCTCAATCGCCGGAAGTCATCGACTTCAAGGCCCTGAGCCGCAAGAACGTCCGGAGCGTCTAAGAATGTCTGAAGTTCAAGCTCAAGGCCTCGAAGCCCTCGCTTCCCTGTCGTCGAACCCTGAAAATGCGCCGGTCGAGCGCGTTCAGCAACTCGACAAGTACGGCCGCGCCTATGCCACCGGCAAGCGTAAGAACGCCGTCGCCCGCGTCTGGATCAAGCCGGGTTCGGGCAAGTGGATCATCAATGACCGCGCGCAGGAAGTCTATTTCGCGCGTCCGGTTCTGCGCATGATGATCGCTCAGCCGCTGAACCTGACCGACCGCGCGTCGCAATTCGACGTCATCGTTTCGGTTCACGGTTCGGGTCTGTCGGGTCAGGCCGGCGCCATCCGTCACGGCCTGTCGAAGGCTCTGACCTATTACGAGCCCGCCCTGCGCCCGGCGCTGAAGGCCGCTGGCTTCCTGACGCGCGACTCGCGCGTTGTCGAGCGTAAGAAGTACGGCCGCGCCAAGGCTCGCCGTTCGTTCCAGTTCTCGAAGCGTTAATGGTGGTCTTGGGGGAAACTTCGTTTCCCCCAAGTGCCCCCTTCCGGAATACGGAGAAAAACACCCTCGGGGCGGCCCGACGGGTGTTTTTCGCTTTTTATACCCTGCATTTCATCATAAAACCCGACCCAATTTCTCCTCCCCAGTTTACGGGGATGAGGCATTGAGCGTAGCGAAATGACGAAGTGGGCAAACGTCTCCTCGTCAGAAGCCCCCTCCGGCGGGACAAGCCCGCCACCTCCCCCGTAAACAGGGGAGGAGGAAAGGAAAAGTCATGTCCCACAAGGTTTTCATCGACGGCGAAGCCGGCACCACCGGTCTGCAAATCCGCGAGCGGCTGGAAAAGCGCCCGGAGATCGAACTGATCCGCCTGAGCGATGATCGCCGCAAGGACACCGAAGCCCGACGCGAAGCGCTCAATGCCGCCGATGCCGTCATTCTCTGCTTGCCCGACGAGGCGGCGAAGGAAGCCGTGGCCCTGATCGAAAACCCCGACGTGGCGGTGATCGACGCTTCGACGGCGCATCGCGTAGCCGAAGGCTGGGCCTACGGCTTCCCCGAAATGACCGAGGATCAGCGCGACCTGATCCGCGCCGCAAAGCGCATCAGCAATCCCGGCTGCCACGCCACCGGCTTCATTGCCCTGACCCGGCCTCTGGTCGAACTGGGCGTCCTGCCGCCCTTCTTCCCGATGGTGGCCACGTCGCTGACCGGCTATAGCGGCGGCGGCAAGGCCATGATCGCCGAATTCGAAAGCGGGCAGGGGCGTGAGCGCATCTATGCCACTGGCCTGACGCACAAGCACCTGCCGGAAATGCAACTCTATGCTGGGCTGGAGACCGCGCCGATTTTTTCGCCGACCGTTGCCAATTTTGCGCAGGGCCTGATCGTCGAGGTGCCACTGCACCTGTGGGCTCTGCCGGATGCGCCGGACCTCCCGACCATCTACAACATCCTCAGCGCCCACTATGCGGGAGAGCCCTTTGTGCGCGTCGCTTCGCCTGAAGAAACGGCGGCGGCGACCTCCATCAATGGCGACTCTTTACGCGACACCAACCAGTTGCTGATCCACGTGTTCGGTCAGGAAGATGGCGACACGGCCAATCTGGTGGCGGTGTTCGACAATCTGGGCAAGGGGGCGTCTGGCGCAGCGGTGCAAAATCTCAATCTCGTGCTCGGCCTCGAAGAAACCGCGGGACTGCTATGATATGAAAGCGGTCTGGCTCGCTCTGGCTCTCACAGTTGCGCCGGTTTCCGGCCAGACCGTCCCGGCGTCGCCCACCGCTTCGGTCGTGGCGGAAAAGGCGGAAGCCTCTGAACACAAGGGCGGCTTTCCCTGGGTGACCTTTGTCATCCTGTTTGTGGTGTTTGGCGGCTTGACGATGTTCCGCAAAAAGGACCAATCTTCTTCCGATGTGACGGATAAGGACAAGGCGTCGTAATGGGACCTCTGACCAGCATTGCCATTCTTCTGATGATCTGGTGGGTGACTCTGTTTGCCATTCTGCCGTTTGGCAATGTGAGCCATCACGAAGCCGGTATTGAGACCAAGGACGGCGGCGATCCCGGCGCGCCGGTCTTCCACAATCTCAAAAAGAAACTGCTGATCAACACGGTTGTCGCCGTTGTGGTGTGGGCCATTGTTATGGTCATCGTGCAGTTTGGCCTCATTCCGCTGCCGGAAATCCCCACGGCCTGATCGGCCTGTCCTATTTCCGCCTTTTTAGCATTGATCAATGACGGCGAAGCTGGCTAGTACAGGGCCAGTTTGCCGCAATCCCAAGGTTCCCTGCCCATGCGCCTGTCGCGCTATTTACTTCCGCTGCTTAAGGAAAATCCCTCCGAAGCCCAGATCGTCTCGCACCGTCTCATGCTGCGTACCGGCATGATCCGTCAGGAGGCCGCCGGTATCTATGCCTGGCTGCCGCTGGGGCTGCGGGTGCTGCGCAAGATCGAAAAGATCGTGCACGAGGAAATGCAGCGCGCCGGTGCGGTTGAGCTTCTGATGCCGACCCTGCAACTGGCCGATCTGTGGCGCGAGTCGGGTCGCTATGACGACTACGGTCAGGAAATGCTGCGCATCAAAGACCGCCATGAGCGCGAAATGCTTTATGGCCCGACTAATGAGGAAATGATCACGGAAATCTTCCGTGGCACGGTCAAGTCCTACAAGGACCTACCGATGAACCTCTACCACATTCAGTGGAAGTTCCGCGACGAGCAGCGCCCGCGCTTTGGCGTCATGCGCGGTCGTGAGTTCCTGATGAAGGATGCCTATTCGTTTGACATCGACGAGGCCTCGGCGCGCAAGGCGTACAACCGTATGTTCATCGCCTACCTCAACACCTTCAGCCGTCTGGGCCTGAAGGCGGTGCCGATGCGCGCCGACACCGGACCCATCGGCGGCGACCTCAGCCACGAATTTATCATCCTTGCCGAAACCGGCGAAAGCGCAGTTTTCTGCCATAAGGATCTGGTCGATATGCCAGCGCCCGGTGCCGATGTGGACTGGGACGATCTGCAAGGGCTGGTCGATCAGCGCACGTCGCTCTATGCCGCCACTGAGGAAATGCACGATGAAGCGGCTTTCAATGCCGTTCCGGCCGATAAGCAGTTGTCTGCCCGCGGCATCGAAGTCGGTCACATCTTCTATTTCGGCGAAAAATACTCTGCGCCTATGGGGGCCAAGGTTTCCGGTGCCGACGGCTCGCAGGTCAATGTCCATATGGGCTCTTACGGCGTCGGTGTATCGCGTCTGATCGGTGGTATTATCGAAGCTAGCCACGACGAGGCGGGTATCATCTGGCCCGAAAGCGTCACGCCCTTCGATGTCGCTCTTGTCAATCTGCGCGTCGGTGACGAAGCCTGCGATGCGGCCTGTGAAAAAGCCTACAAGGCGCTGAAGGCCGCCGGGCGTGACGTGCTTTATCATGATACGGACGACCGTCCCGGTGCCAAGTTCGCCTCGATGGACCTGATCGGTATTCCGTGGCAACTGATCATCGGACCCAAGGGCATTGCCGAAGGTCAGGTCGAAATCAAACACCGCGCCACGGGCGAACGTCATACGGCGGCCTTCGATGCCGTTCTTGAACAACTGACCAAGGCAAAATGATGAAGGGGCTGTTGTCGCTGTTTTCTTTCTCCGCGTGGGAAACCGATCTGGCGCTCAGATATCTGCGCACCAAACGCAAGGACGGCGGCATCGCCCTCATCGCCATCATCAGCTTTATCGGTATCACGCTGGCCGTAGGCGTGCTGATCATCGTCATGTCGGTGATGAACGGCTTTCGCGACGAGCTGATGTCGCGCGTTCTGGCCTTTAACGGCCATCAGTTTGTGGCAGGCGAACCCCTGTCCGACTGGAACGGCCGCGACGCCATGCTTAAGCGGCTGCGCGCCATTCCTGGCGTCATCGAAGCCTCGCCCTATGTGGAATCTCCGGGTTTGGCGCAGGGGCCATTTTCCCAGGCCGGACTGGCCTTTATGCGCGGCGTTGATGTAGCCGCGTTGAAAAACACGCCGATCATCCGCGATAATATCAAATCTGGCTCGCTCGATGGATTTGGCGCAGGCGAATTTGGCGGCGACGTTATTCTCATCGGGGAAGGTCTGGCCAGCCAGATGAGTGTGCGCGTCGGCGACGAACTGACGCTGTTGTCGCCGTCGGGCAGCACCGCCTTCGGGGC
The DNA here is from genome assembly GCF_000175215.2 of Asticcacaulis excentricus CB 48. NCBI lineage: Bacteria > Pseudomonadati > Pseudomonadota > Alphaproteobacteria > Caulobacterales > Caulobacteraceae > Asticcacaulis > Asticcacaulis excentricus. Next base: position 516,226 of record NC_014817.1, read on the forward strand.
TATGCCGCGCCGTAAGCCCTATGTGGTGGGTGGCATCTTCAAGAGCGGGGTGTCGGAACTGGATGCCGCCTTTGTCTTCATGCCGTTACAGCAGGCGCAACTCTTTTTCGACCGCGAGGACGAGTGGGACGCCGTCGAAATAAAGGTGAAAGACCCTTATAATATCAAAGACTACTACCCGGCTTTTCGCAAGGCCTCTGGGGACAAAGCCGTTCTGCTCGATTGGACGGAACGCAATGCGCCTCTGTGGAACGCGCTTCAGGTCGAACGCAACGTGATGCGCCTCATCCTGATGCTGATCGTGCTGATTGCCGCCATGAACATCATTTCCGGCATTGTCATGCTGGTCAAAAACAAGACGCGCGATATCGCCATTATGCGGACTTTGGGCGCGGATCGTACTTCGATTACCAAAATATTCTTCCTGTCGGGGGCGATTATCGGGGCCGCTGGCACGGTGCTGGGCGTCGCCATCGGCACGCTGTTCTGCATCTTTATCCGCCCGATTCAGCAGATCGTCGAAGCCCTCTTCAATGTGAAGGTCTTCAACGAAGAGGTCTATTACCTAGCCTATATCCCGGCCAAGGTCGAACCCACCGAAGTGTTGATTATTGTGGGCTTTTCGATGATTGCCACCTGCGTGGCCACCCTGTTCCCGGCCCTGTGGGCCTCCAAGCTCGAACCCGTGGAGGCCCTGAGATATGAATAATGGGGTCATGAGTGATGTGGTGCTGTCCCTGCGCGGTCTGGTGCGCGCCTATCCCATCGCCGATGGTCGCACGCTGGACGTGCTCAAGGGCGTTGATCTCGACCTGCGCGCCGGAGAAGTGGTCGGGCTGATCGGGCCATCTGGGTCCGGCAAGTCGTCGCTTTTGCATTGTATCGGTTTGCTGGAATCGTCCGAAGAGGCGCAGCTAACCATCGATGGTGAGGACTTTACCCACGCCAGCGAAGCCGCCCGTACCCGCGCACGTCTGCACAAGATCGGCTTTGTTTATCAGTTCCATCACCTGCTGCCGGAGTTTACGGCGCTGGGCAATGTCGCCCTGCCGCAGCGGGTGCTGGGTCTGCCGCTCAAACAGGCGGAAACGCGGGCGAGGGGGCTTCTGGAGCAGTTGGGGCTGGGCGAACGCCTGGTTCATCAGCCGGCGCAACTGTCGGGTGGAGAGCAGCAACGTGTGGCCATTGCCCGCGCTCTGGTCAATGGCCCGCGCCTGCTTTTGGCCGATGAGCCGACGGGCAATCTTGATCCCCAGACCTCTCAACAGGTGTTCGACGCCCTGAGGACGATCGTTAAGGCACAAGGGGTCGCGGCCTTGATTGCGACCCACAATCTGGAACTGGCCGGGCATATGGACCGCGTGGTCAGCCTCAAGGATGGCCGTCTGGTCGAAACGGTTCCGGGAAGCTTGTAAAATTATATTGTTTTAAATCAATAATATACATGATTTGTTCACGCTGTTGATAAAAGGGTGTTGACGGGGAACAAAATAAGAATATAGAACAAAGCATGAATTGATCATCTGTTCTTTCAGGGGACAAACCATGCTGGCCATCCATAACGTATTGTCTTTCGCCGCCGTTGCCGCTTTTGTAGCGCTTGTCTGTCAGGCGGCTATGCTGATCGGGTGAATCGTCTGACAGTAGCCGCCCTGTGAAGCGCACGGAGAGGCTTTTGAGATGAGCGACGGTTTTGTCCATCTGCGGGTACGATCAGCCTATTCCCTTCTGGAAGGCGCGATCAAGGCCTATGATATGGGCAAGCTGGCGGCTAAGGCGAAGATGCCGGCCATCGCCATCTGTGACCGTGCCAACCTGTTTGGTGCGCTCGAATTTTCTCAGGTGTGTAAAGATACGGGCGTGCAGCCCATTATCGCCTGCGCTCTGCCGGTCAAGGGGATAGGCGGCACCCTTAGCGACCGATGGGCGAAAACTCCGACTATTGTTCTGATCGTTCAGAACGAGCAGGGCTATCTCAACCTCACCGAACTTTCGTCCAAAGCCTATCTCGATATTGAGGCGACCGATGAACCGCATGTCCTGTGGGAAGAGGTGGTCAAACGCGCCGAGGGCCTGATCCTGCTGTCGGGCGGTCCGGACGGTCCGATCAACCCGTTGTTCAAGCAAAACCAGCCCGACGAAGCCAATGCGGCACTGAAGGATATGCATGCGGCCTTTGGGGACCGCTTTTACATCGAGCTTCAGCGGCACGACGGCTCGCCGCATGGTGGTATCCGCGGGGACTCGGCGGAAAGCGGTCTGGTGCAATTTGCCTATGCGCATGGCGTGCCGCTGGTGGCGACCAATGACGCCTACTTTGCCGACCGTGACATGTTCAAGGCGCACGAAGCGCTGCTGTGTATTTCCGATAGCACCTTTATGGGCGTGGCCGACCGGCGCAAGGTGACCAAGGATCACTGGCTGAAGCCGCCGCTGCTGATGCGCGAGGTCTTCTCGGATCTGCCCGAAGCCTGCGACAATACGCTGGAAATCGCACGCCGCTGCGCCTTTTTAGTCAGCAAGCGCGATCCGATCCTGCCGCGTTTTGATACCGGCGCAGGTCGATCGGAAGACGAAGAACTGGCCTTTCAGGCGCGTGAAGGCCTGAAAATGCGCCTGCAACAGGTCGAACCCGCCTTCCCCGAAGAAGATTACTGGGCGCGTCTCGATCGTGAGGTGGGCGTCATCCAGAAAATGGGGTTCCCCGGTTACTTCCTGATCGTTTCGGACTTTATCAAATGGGCCAAGGCGCACGACATTCCGGTCGGGCCGGGCCGGGGCTCGGGGGCCGGTTCGCTGGTCGCGTGGGCACTGACCATCACCGATCTTGACCCGCTGCGCTTTGGTCTACTGTTCGAACGCTTCCTCAATCCGGAGCGGGTTTCCATGCCCGACTTCGATATCGACTTCTGTCAGGAACGCCGCGAAGAGGTGATCACCTACGTTCAGGAAAAATATGGCCGTGAGCGGGTGGCGCAGATCATCACCTTCGGTACGCTTCAGGCGCGCGCTGTGCTGCGCGACACAGGCCGCGTGATGCAGTTGCCGCTGGGGCAGGTGGACCGTCTGTGTAAGATGGTGCCCAATAACCCGGCCAACCCGACCACACTGGCTCAGGCTGTCGAAATCGAACCCCGTCTGCGCGAAGCCCGCGACGAAGAAGAGTCTGTCGCTAAGCTGCTGGATACGGCGCTGAAACTCGAAGGCCTGTACCGCAACGCCTCGACCCATGCCGCAGGTATCGTGATCGGCGATCGGTCGCTGACCGAGTTGGTGCCGCTGTATCGCGATCCACGCTCCGACATTCCGGCGACGCAGTTTAATATGAAGTGGGTCGAGAGCGCTGGTCTGGTCAAGTTCGACTTCCTGGGTCTGAAGACCCTGACCACGCTGAATCGCGCCTGGCATTATCTGAAAAAGCGCGGGCTTGAGGTCGATTTCTCTACCCTGCCGCTGGATGACAAGATCACCTATGAGTTGCTGGCGTCAGGTCAGTCGATTGGCGTGTTCCAGCTCGAAAGTCAGGGGATGCGCGATACCCTGCGCAAGATGCGCTGCGGGTCTATCGAGGAAATCACCGCGCTGATTTCGCTCTATCGACCGGGTCCGATGGACAATATCGACACCTATGTCGATCGGAAGTTCGGGCGCGCCGACATCGACATGCTCCACCCCTCTCTGGAGCCGGTTCTGCGGGAAACCTACGGCGTTATTATCTATCAGGAACAGGTGATGCAGATCGCCCAGATCCTGTCGGGTTATAGCCTCGGCGAAGCCGACCTGCTGCGTCGGGCCATGGGTAAAAAGAAGAAAGAGGAAATGGACTTGCAAAAAGCAAGGTTTATTTCCGGCGCCAAGGAGAAGGGGGTTCCTGAAAAGCAGTCGGACTCGATCTTCGAACTGGTGAACAAGTTTGCCGGCTATGGCTTCAACAAATCACACGCCGCCGCCTACGCCTTTATTTCGTATCAGACGGGCTGGCTGAAGGCCAATCATCCGGTCGAATTCTTCGCCGCCAACATGAGTCTCGATATCACCAATACCGACAAGCTGGCGGTATTTTATCAGGACGCGCGGCAGTTCGGGGTGACCATCCGGCCACCAGATATCAACCGCTCAAAGGCCGATTTCGACGTTGAAAATGGCGAAGTGCTGTATGCGCTTGGGGCCATACGCAATGTCGGTCTCGAAGCCATGCACAGCGTTGTGGCGGTGCGTGAAGCGGGCGGGCCGTTCAAAGACATTTTCGACTTCCTCGAACGTATCGACCCTAAGGCGGTCAATAAGCGTGCCATCGAAAATCTGGCGCGGGCCGGGGCCTTTGACTCGATCCATCCCAACCGGGCACAGATTATCCAAAGCGCCGATCTGCTGATCGCCCACGCTCAGAGCATGGCCGCTGAACGCGCCTCAGCGCAGGTCAGCCTGTTTGGCACCAATGACTCATCGCGCCCGCGCCTGCCCAACATCCCCAAGGCCTCCGGTCCGGATGCGCTGGACGAAGAACTGTCAGCCGTTGGTTTTTACCTGTCCGGCCACCCGTTGCAGGACATGGTCGATGTGTTCAAGCGCCGCAATGTTACCCTGTACGCCGAAGCGCTGGCCCTCGCTCAGGAAGGGCGCGAAGCCTTCCGCATGGCGGGGGTGGTGCGTCGTCGTCAGGAGCGCGCCTCGGCCCGCACCGGGGAGAAATTCGCCTTCGTCAACCTTTCGGACCCCAGCGGCGAATATGAGGTGATGTTCCAGCCGGAAGCCCTGCGCAAATACCGTGAGCATCTCGAACCTGGTCAGTCGATCCTGCTCAAGGTGCGTTGCAAGGGTTCGGACGGCGAAGTACGCATGTTTGGTGAGTCCGCCGAACCCATGGCCGGAGCCCTGAAAACCGATGATATGGGACTGCGTTTGACTGTGTCGCCACGTGGCTTTGATGTGGACGCTTTCAAAATGCAATTAGACGCCGCGCGCGGACAGGGGGGCGAAATCACCCTCCTCAGCGAGATCGACGGACATGAGGTCGAACTGAAAATGCCGCACCGCTACCGTCTGGACGCCAGCCTGCGCGGGGCCTTGAAAGCGATGAATGGCGTCCTATATTGTGAAGATGTTTAGGAGAGGCGAGAGCGGTCTGATCGCTGTCATGGTCTCTTCGGGCGCAATTTCCCCCCAAAATCACTTGATTTTTGTGTCGATTGTGCCTAGTTGCGCACCATCTCACACGCGGATACGCGGGGGGATGTTGTCTGTGCTTTGAATTTCAATGATTTTCAAAGCGTCTGGCTTCATCCGACCGTTCCGAGGTTTCGGCTTGCCGAGGCTTTTTTCATCTGCGGAGGTCTATCGGAATGAAAAGGAAATCTACTCATGGCTATGCCTGAACTGTCTATGCGCGCCCTGCTCGAAGCCGGTGCCCACTTTGGTCACCAGACCCACCGCTGGAACCCGAAGATGGAGCGTTACCTCTTCGGTTCGCGTTCCAACATCCACATCATCGACCTGTCGCAAACCCTGCCGCTGCTGCATCAGGCCCTGCTGAAGGTGCGTGAAGTCGCCGCCAACGGCGGTCGTGTTCTGTTTGTCGGCACCAAGCGTCAGGCCGCTGGTCCGGTCGCCGTAGCGGCCAAGCGTTCGGCTCAGTATTACGTCAACCACCGCTGGCTCGGCGGCACGCTGACCAATTGGCGCACCATTTCGGGTTCGATCGCGCGTCTGCGTGAACTGGAACAGGTCATGGAAAACCCGGTTGGCCGTTCCAAGAAGGAACTGCTGACCCTGACGCGCGAGCGTGACAAGCTGGAGCTGTCGCTGGGCGGTATCAAGGACATGGGCGGCATTCCGGACCTGATGTTCGTGATCGACACCAACAAGGAAGCGATCGCCATTCAGGAAGCCCGCAAGCTGAACATCCCGGTGATCGGTATCCTCGACTCGAACTCCGATCCGGACGGCATCACCTTCCCGGTTCCGGGCAATGACGACGCCGCGCGCGCCCTGCAACTGTATTGCGATCTGATCGCTGACGCCGTGCTCGACGGTCTGGCCGCGGGTCAGTCGGCTTCGGGTATCGACCTCGGCGCGTCGGAGGCTCCGATCGAGCCCGCGCTGATCGCCGAAGAAACCGGCGAAGCCTAATCTGCTCAGGATTACCGGCAACGGGGCCTGACCACTGGATTTGCGGAGGCAAATTCAGGTCTTGATGAAAGATACCGCTTCAACCGTTTGAAGTGCGGGTCAGGTTTCGTTGTTACGTATTTGTCATACCCTCGGGCTATTGAGCCGCCGAGGGTTAACTTTTTAGAGATTTATGGAGGAATTCCATGGCTGAGATCACCGCCGCTCTCGTTAAGGAACTGCGCGAAAAGTCCGGCGCCGGCATGATGGACTGCAAGAAGGCTCTATCGGAAAACGATGGCAACGTCGAAGCCTCGATGGACTGGCTGCGTACCAAGGGCCTGTCCAAGGCCGCCAAGAAGGCCGACCGCGTCGCCGCCGAAGGTCTGGTGGCCGTGGCCTCTTCGGGCACCACCGCTGTGGCCGTCGAAGTCAACGCTGAAACCGACTTCGTGTCGCGCAACGAGCTGTTCCAGAACCTGGCCCGCAATGCGGCTCAGGCCGGTCTCGCTGCGGCTGACGTCGAAGGCGTGCAAGCGGCTATCAACGACGAAATCACCAACCTGATCGCCAATATCGGTGAAAACATGGTGGCCCGTCGTATGGCCAAGCACAGCGTTTCGCAAGGCGTGGTGTCGTCCTACATCCACAACGCGATTGCCCCGAACCTGGGCCGTATCGCTGTTCTGGTGGCCGTTGAGTCTGCCGGCGACGCCGAAGCCCTGAACGACATGGGCCGCAAGATCGCCATGCACATCGCCGCCACCCAGCCGCTGTCGCTGTCGTCTGACGACCTCGATCCGGCCGCCGTGGAGCGTGAGCGCACCGTTCTGACCGAAAAGGCGCGCGAGGAAGGCAAGCCGGAAGCCATGATTGCCAAGATCGTTGACGGCCAGATATCGAAGTTCCAGCGCGAAGTCGTGCTGCTTGAGCAGCCCTTCGTCATGAACCCGGATCAGACCGTGAAGCAACTGATCGCCGACACGGCCAAGGCGCTCGGCACCGACGTCACCGTGACCGGCTTCACCCGTCTCGCCCTCGGCGAAGGCGTGGAAAAGAAGGTCGATGACTTCGCCGCCGAAGTCGCCTCGATGATGAATCAAGGCTAAGGCAGAAAAAGGGAACTCAGCCCGTGGCTTGATTTCCCGACCTATGCACGGTTTAAGGGCGCAGCATCGCAAGGTGTCTGCGCCCTTTGACTGTTCAAAGAGAGAAATCTCGGCTAGAGCAGGCGACACTACGCCACTACCCCCATCTGATTCATCTGAAGGGCCTTCCATGTCTTCGTCCAACGTCCCCACCTATAAACGCATTCTCCTCAAGATCTCCGGTGAGGTCCTTATGGGCGAGCAGGGGTTCGGCATCGACATGAACACCGTCAAGGCGGTGGCCGAGGAAGTGGCCGAAGTGGCCGGCATGGGCGTCGAGCTGTGTCTGGTCATCGGCGGGGGCAACATTTTCCGGGGTCTATCCAAGGCGGCGGTGGGTATGGAACGCTCCTCGGCGGACTATATGGGGATGCTGGCGACGGTGATGAACGCGCTGGCCATGCAGAATGCGCTGGAAAAGCTGGGCGTAAGCACGCGCGTGCAGTCGGCCATCCAGATGAATGCCGTCTGTGAGCCCTTTGTGCACCGTCGGGCGCAACGCCATCTGGAAAAAGGTCGTGTGGTGATCTTTGCGGCAGGTCTGGGCGCACCCTATTTCACCACGGATACGGCGGCGGCCCTGCGCGCGGCGGAAATGCGTTGCGACGCCCTGTTCAAGGGCACGTCGGTCGATGGCGTCTATACGGCTGACCCCAAAAAGGACGCTACGGCGACACGTTATGAGTCGCTGGACTATATGGAGGTTCTGTCGAAGGACCTGCGCGTCATGGATGCCTCGGCGGTTTCGTTGATGCGCGAAAACGGCATTCCGATTGTTGTCTTCTCGATCCGTGAACCGGGCGGCCTGCGCAAGGTCATCACGGGGCAGGGGGTACATACGGTCATTTCCGGGCAGGCCTGAACGCCTGTATGATAGTGTTCTAACGCGCGTCTTTCCGACGGGGTAACCCCTTCCGGAGAACGCTCCAATACAGAGATACCAAGATGAGCAAGCCTGATCTCAACAAGTACAAGGACCGCATGGACAAGTCCGTGACGGCGCTCAAGGACGATTTCGGCGGTCTGCGCACCGGCCGTGCCTCGGCGGGCCTGCTGGAAGGCATTACGGTTGATGCCTACGGCTCCGCTATGTCGATCCTGTCCTGCGCCGCTATTTCGGTGCCGGAACCGCGCATGATCAGCGTCAATGTCTGGGACAAGGGGCTGGTCGTGTCGGTCGAAAAGGCCATCCGCAATTCGGGTCTGGGCCTGAACCCGGTTACCGACGGTCAGACCCTGCGCGTGCCGATCCCGCCGCTGACTGAGGAGCGCCGCAAGGAGTTGGCCAAGATCGCGGGCAAGTACGCGGAAGAAAAGCGCGTGGCTGTGCGCAACGTGCGCCGTGACGCCAATGACGAGCTGAAGAAGGCCGAAAAGGACTCTCTGATCTCCGAAGACGAACAGAAGAAAATGACCACCGAGGTCCAGAAGTTCACCGATGAGGCCATCAAGCGCATCGACGAGATGCTGAAGGTCAAGGAAGCGGAGATCATGCAGGTCTAAGGACCTGCACCACGCTCGGTGCCTAAGGCCGGGCTTTTGTGTGTATTGCCCCTTCTGTCGTTTTTAGGAAAGTGTCCCTTTATGCCCTCAGGGCCGGATTATATCGGTACAGGTGCCGCTCCGGTACCACTGCACGTCGCCATCATCATGGATGGCAACGGGCGCTGGGCCAAGGCGCGCCGTCAGATACGCACCTTCGGCCATAAGGCGGGTGTGGAGGCATTGCGCAAAACGATCACGGCCGCGCCGCATCTGGGCGTGACGCATCTGACGGTGTTCGCTTTCTCGACGGAGAACTGGCGGCGGCCGGCGACCGAAGTGTCCGACCTGATGGGGCTGCTCAAGGCCTTCATCCGTTCGGATATGGACCGTCTGGCGCGCGATGGGGTCTGTGTGCGCATTATCGGCGACCGGGCGGGTCTGCCGGTCGATATCCGTGAGTGTGTGGACGAGGCGCACCAGCGCACGCAACACAATAGCCGCTTCTTCCTGCAGGTGGCGCTCAATTACGGCGCGCAGGCCGATATTCTCGAGGCGGCCAAAACCTTCGCCCGGCAAGTGAAGGCCGGTGAGGCGGCGCTTGAGGACCTGACGGCGGAACGCTTTGGCGGGCTCTTGTCCACCTCAGGCTTGCCACCGCTGGATCTTTTGATCCGCACGTCCGGGGAACACCGGCTGTCGAACTTCCTGCTATGGGAAGCGGCCTACGCCGAATTTGTGTTTCAGGACGTGTTGTGGCCGGACTATGACGGCGAGGCGCTGAAGGCGGCGCTGGACGAATTCCGCCGGCGCGAGCGTCGCTTCGGCGCGGTTGAGGCCAGTGATGTCGCTTCCGTCTGACGCGAAACCGAAAAAAACCTCACGTGAACTTCTGTTTCGCATCGCCTCGGCGGCGGTGCTGATCCCGATTGTGCTGCTGATTATCGCCTATGGCAACTGGGCCTTTTTGCTGCTGCTGAGCGTCGGGGTGGCCTTGCTGGCGATTGAATGGGGGGCGATGGCGGCCCCTCAGTTATCGAGCCGCATGGCCGTCGCCATCAGTCTGGCCATTCTGGGCGGGGTGTTTACCGTCTATCTGTTCAACATGCTGGCCGGACTGGCGGTGCTGGCTTTAGGTGCCATCTGTGCGGGCTTTTATTTCCGCTACCTGAAAGGGCCGCACCTCGATGCCGCTTACGGGGCCTTTTACATAGGCTGGCCGGCTCTGGTGCTCATCTGGCTGCGTGAGACGCATAACGGCGTCTATTGGGTTTTTTTCGCCTTCCTGATCGCCTGGGCGGCGGACAGTGCCGCCTATCTGGTGGGCAAGCTGGTGGGCGGGCCCAAGCTGTGGCGCAAATATTCGCCCAACAAGACCTGGTCAGGCTTTGCCGGGGGCATGATCGCCGGGATGCTGACCGCCGGGACGCTGGCCGACCTAACGAAGCTCTTTCAGTCGAGTACGGCGGCGCTGATTGTTGGCCTTCTGGTGGCCTTTGCCACCATGGGCGGTGATTTATGGGAGTCCATGCTTAAGCGACGATATGGCGTCAAGGACTCCGGCACGCTGATCCCCGGTCATGGCGGCTTGCTGGACCGTGTAGACGGGCTGATGTTCGCCATCGTCGCCATCGGCGGTATCCGCTGGCTGGTCATGCTGGGGACCAAGCTATGAGGCGTATCTCAATCCTCGGTTCGACCGGCTCCATCGGCGTATCAACGCTGAACCTGATCGAAGAAACCCTGACGCCTGGCGAAGATTACGAACTGGAAGCCCTGTGTGCCGGACGTAATGCGGCGCTACTGGCTGAGCAGGCGCTGAAATTCCGGCCGCGTGTGGCGGTCCTGTCCGATGCTTCGCAATGGGCCGATTTCAGCGAACGGATGAAGGGCTCCGGTATCGAGATCGCCTGCGGTCCTGAGGCCGTCGAAGCCGCTGCGGCGCGTCCGGTCGATTGGGTGATGGCGGCTATTGTCGGCATTGCGGGTTTGAGGCCCGTCTGGGCGGCGGCCGGGACGGGGGCTACAGTGGCTTTGGCCAACAAGGAAAGCCTTGTCTGTTGTGGCCGCTCGCTGATCCTGCGCGCTGAGGCAGCGGGCGGGCGCATTCTACCGGTCGATTCCGAACACAATGCGATTTTCCAAGTCTTTGAAGAGGCCGAGCGCGCGCGCATCCGTCGCCTGATCCTCACCGCGTCGGGCGGGCCGTTCCGAGGGCGCCAGCGCGAAGACCTTGCCCACGTTACCCGCGAACAGGCCCTGAAACACCCCAACTGGTCGATGGGGGCCAAGATCACCATCGACAGTGCCTCTCTGGCCAATAAGGGGCTGGAGCTGATCGAGGCGGCCTATCTGTTTGACATGCCGTCCGCTCAGATTGACGTCCTGATCCATCCGCAATCCGTGGTGCACAGCCTTGTCGAATATAGCGACGGCTCGACCCTGGCTCAGATGGGGCCGCCGGATATGCGGGTGCCGATTTCCTACTGCCTCGGCTGGCCGCAGCGCCATAGCTGGTCCGCGCCGCCGCTTGATCTGTGCGCGCTTTCGACCCTGACGTTTGAGCGGCCCGATACCGAGGCCTTCCCTATGCTCAGGCTGGCGCGTGAGGCGCTGGAAGCCGGCGGGCTGATGCCGGTCGTCTATAATGCCGCCAACGAGGTGATGGTGCAGGCCTTCCTTGAGGGGCGCATCGGATTCCTCGACATTCCGGCAACGGTCGAAGCCGCCATGATGAGGGCGCAATCGCTGTCTATGGCTTTCGGTAATGATTTGCGCCATGATGTCGAGTGCATCGAGCAGGCGGATGCCGAAACGCGGGCGCAACTGGCCGTTTCTGGTGAGGCAGCCCATTGGACAGCGGGAACACAGGGGCAGGCCTTTTCGCGGGCCTGACGGGATAAAGTACGGACGATAATGATCTTTTATATTTTGGCCATACCTCTTTTTCTACTGGTGATCTCGTTGATCGTGACCTTTCACGAACTCGGCCATTTCAGCGTCGCCCGCCTGTTTAAAACAAAGATCGAGCGCTTCTCTGTCGGATTCGGCCCCGTCATCTGGTCCAAGCGCGACAAGAATGGCGTGCTGTGGTGTCTGAGTGCCCTGCCTTTAGGCGGTTATGTGAAATTTTCTTGCGACGAACATGTGTCTTCAATGTCACCCGACGCCGAAGAATTGGAAAAGGCCCGCCGCGCTATCCGTGAGCGCGAAGGGCCGGGCGCGGAATTGGCTTATTTCCACTTCAAGCCAGTGTGGCAGCGCTTTCTGATCGTGCTGGCCGGGCCGGTGGCCAATTTTGTGCTGGCTATTATCATTTTTGCCGCGGTCTTCATGATCGTGGGCAAGGGCATGGCGCCTGGAACCGTCATGGGCTTTTCGGAGCCCAACGGCCCCGGTGCCCGTTCAGGCCTCAAGGTCGGAGATCAATTCGTCCGCATCGATGGCCGTGAGGTCAAGACCTCTGAAGACGTGATCATGCTGGTGCGGATGCGTGGCAATGAGCCGACAGCGGTGGATGTTCGGCGTGATGGTGAGATTGTACGTCTGACAGTTACCCCGGAGCGGCGTCTGATCGCTGAGGTATCGCAGCATGTACCGACCTATGCCGGAGTGCTGGCGGTCAAAATTGGTGATGGAGAGCCGCACACGCCTTGGCCCCACGAGGCCCTATGGCTGGGGACGCAGAAAACGATCGGCGTACTTGACACGACCCTGACCTATATTGGCCGTATTTTCACCGGAAAAGAAAACGGAGATCAGCTTTCGGGCATAATCGGAATGACCAAGGCGACGGGCGACCTGACTGCCGAAGTCGCCAGCGTCAAAGCGGCGCCGGGACAGATGGCCTTCAGTCTGCTGCTCACCCTGTTGCAGATGGCGGCCTTTGTATCAGTCGGTATTGGGTTTGTGAACCTGTTGCCGATCCCCGTGCTCGATGGCGGCCATCTGGTTTTTTATACCTATGAGGCCATTGCGCGGCGGCCGCTCAGCGCTACCGTGCAGGGCCTTGGATACAGATTTGGACTTGTGGCCTTGTTAGGTTTGATGTTGTTCGCTACATGGAATGACCTTAACCGTATTGGGTTTACCAAGTTTTTCGGGGGTCTGTTTTCATGACCGGCGCAGATCGGGAGATATTTCCCGTCCTTTGCCTCCGTTCGTGACGGCCATACATATAAGCGGAACGAAACCTTTCCATGAATAGTCCTGCCTCCACCACTTCCAAGACACATGCTTGGACCGTCAGCGTCAGCCTGCTGGCGCTTCTGGCGGCCTCCGCTCCCGCTCTGGCGCAGGAAGCCCCAGCAAGCCCCGCCGCTCAGGCAGCGCCTGCGGCCCCCGCCCCACAGGTCGCTGTGATCGGGCGAATCAAGGTGGAAGGCAACGAACGTATCGATGCCGCTACCATCATCTCCTACCTGCCCGTTCAGGTGGGGCAGACGGTTAATGACCTTCTGATCGACCAGTCGGTGAAGACGCTTTACCGCACGGAACTGTTCTCCGACGTGCAGATCGTCATGAACGGCAACGAAATGGTCATCAGCGTTGTCGAAGCGCCGATCATCAATCAGGTGGTGTTTGAGGGTAACAGCGCCCTGTCCAAGGACAAGCTGCGCGATGAAGTGACGATCCGTCCGCGTGGCGTCTTCACCAAGGCCAAGGTGCAGGCGGACGTGCAGCGCATTATCGAACTGTATCGCCGCTCAGGCCGCATCTCGGCTACGGTGACGCCGAAGATCGTCGAACTGCCGCAAAAGCGCGTCGATCTGATCTTCGAAATCGACGAAGGCGTTAAAACCGGCGTCGAAAACGTCAACTTCGTTGGCAACAAGGCCTTCTCGGATAACGAACTGGCGGGCGTCGTCGTAACCAAGAAGTCCCTGTGGTGGAAGTTCTTCTCCTCGAACGACAACTACGATCCGGATCGTATGGATTACGACCGCGAGCAGTTGAAGAAGTTTTACACCAACCGCGGCTATTACGACTTCCGCGTTGTGTCGGCCGTGGCTGAACTGACGCCGGACCGCAAGGATTTCGTCATCACCTACACACTGGACGAAGGCGAAAAGTACAATTTCGGCCGCGTCGTGGTGAAGACCGAGAACGAAAAGCTGAACGGCGAGAACCTGCAACGTATGTTGCCGATCCAGCCGGGCCAGCTCTATGAAAGCGACCTGATTGAAAAATCAGTCGATGCCCTGACCTATGCGGCGGGGCAGGCGGGCTTCGCCTTTGTGGACGTGCGTCCGCGCGACGAAGGTAATCCGGAAACCAAGACGGTCGATGTGACCTTCAACGTGCGCGAAGGCGCGCGCGTCTATATCGACAAGATCGACATCGTCGGCAATGCCCGCACGCTCGATCGCGTTGTGCGCCGTGAGATGCTGGTGTCGGAAGGCGACGCCTATAACAAGGCCCTGATCGAACGCTCCAAGATGTTCGTCAATGCGCTGGGCTTCTTCAAAGACGTCGAAATCAAGGAAACACCGGGTTCGGCGCCCGACCGCACCAATATTCAGGTACAGGTCACCGAGCAGCCGACCGGCGAACTGAGCTTCGGGGCGGGCTTCTCCTCCTATGAAAAGTTCATCCTCGACGTCGGCATCACCGAACGCAACTTCCGTGGCCGTGGTCAGAACGTGCGGGCGCGTGTGTCGCTGGGTTCGATCCAGAAAAACGTCGATCTGTCCTTCACCGAGCCGCGGTTTATGGGCCGTGACGTCTCGGCGGGTATCGACCTGTTCTCCAGCTCGTACAACTATTCGGGCGTGAGCTATTCGTCGAAGACGAACGGCGCGGGTCTGCGTCTGGGCTACAGCCTGAACGGCTATTCCATCCTGCGTCTGCGCTATAACCTGCGCAGCGACGAACTGACCTATTCGGGTTCGTCGGAATGTGACGCCCTGCAATATAGCTGCGGCAACGGCGTGACTTCCAGCGTCGGTTACACCCTGTCGTTTGATCGCCGTAATGACTACGTGCTGGCGACGCGCGGCTGGCAAGCCATTCTGCGTCAGGATTTCGCCGGATTGGGCGGTGACACGCGCTATGTTCGCTCCGAGCTTGAAGGCCATTGGTATCATGGCTTCCGCAAGGATATGGTTCTGCACCTGCAAGGCATAGCTGGTAACATCACGCCCGTGGGCGGCGACGCCGTTCGCATCAACGACCGTTTCTTCAAGGGGGGCACCACATTCCGCGGCTTCGAAAATGCCGGTATCGGTCCGCGCGACACCAACTCGACCTACGCACTGGGTGGTGAAACCTACGCCATCGGTACGGTCGAACTGGGCATTCCCAACGGTCTGCCCGAGCAGTACGGCCTCAAAACCGCTCTGTTCGTCGATTTCGGTACGCTCGGTGGCATCGATGACCGTCTGAAATATTGCAGCGCGACTCAGGCGACGCTCGGTAACTGCACGGCCGGTACACGTCTGGACTATATCAAGGATGACATGTCGCTGCGCGCTTCGGCGGGGGTGACCATCCGCTGGAAGTCGCCTATGGGGCCGATCCAGTTCGATATCAGCCAGATCCTGTCGCGCGAAGACTACGATAAGACCGAGACCTTCCGTTTCTCACAATCTACACAGTTTTAATTTATCCTCCCACAAGATCCACCGAACGAGTTTCCACGCTATGAAAAAGCAAATTCTTCTCACTGTCGCCGCCCTGTCGGCCACTGCTCTGACCTCGGTCGCTGTTGCCCAGACCCCGGCACCCGCCGCGGCCCCGGCTCCGGCTCAGCCCCAAACCAAGCCGGGCCCGGTTATCGCCGGCGTCTGCGTCTATTCGAACGAAGCCGTGATGGCCAATGCTGCCGTTTCCAAGGCCGCCGCTCAGCGCCTCCAACAGATCAATCAGCAGGCCGAGGCCGAGCTTGAGCCCGATGCCCAGGCGCTGGAAAAAGAGCGCGCTGGCCTCGCCGCTCAACAAAAGACCCTGACCAAGGACAAGTTCGATCCTCTGGCTCAGGCCTTTATGGGTAAGGTCAAGGCCTTCCAGGACAAGGCGTTCATCGTCAATCAGGAACTGGGCCGTACCGAGCAGGACGCCAATGTGAAGGTGGCGCAACTGGTCGCTCCGGCACTGTCGGCGACCTACGAAAGCAAGAACTGCGGTATGCTGGTTGACCGCAAGGCCGTTCTGTTCGCCAATCCGGCTATGGACATCACCGGTGACGTGATCAAGAAGCTCGACGACTCCAAGGTCGCGGTTGACATCAAGCGCGTCGTTCTGCCGGAAGCTGACCGTCAAAAGCTGCTGAAGGCCAAGGCTGAGCAGGACGCCCAGCAAGGCGGTTAAGTTTTGGGGCCGCTCTGAATGGCCCTGAAAACTTTGTAAACATTGAGTGAGCCTTGTCCGGCGAAATGTGCGCACGCATAGCTGGACAAGGCTCTGTTTTTTTGAGCTATATGCGACTTTTAGAGCCTCATACCGAAAGTGGACACCACTTTTCGGAAAAAAAACATGAGGCGTTAGAAATAATTAGAGCCACTCGGCGGCTCAACTTAGCCGACGACTGCTCTAGTCGTTTTTCCTGTCGCCTGGTGAGGAGGATTCGCAGGGCATGCCCGATCAAAGATTCTTTGATGTTGCCTCCGAAATCGCCCTTGATGACGTTCTCGGTCTGGCCTTTGCTACCGTGTCGTCGGGTGCAGACCTGACGGCACGTCGTGTAAACGGCTGCGCCCCGCTGTCGGTGGCGGGGCAGGGCGATGTCGCCTATTTCAGTGACCGTCGCTATCTCGAAAACCTGCGCCGCACGCGCGCCGGTTTCGCCTTCGTCCACGAAGCGGATATCGACCATGTGCCTGAGCAAACCCTGGCGCTTGTCACCCGCTCACCGCAGGCCTCGTGGTCACGACTGGCGGCAAAGCTGTACAGACCGCGTCGCCACGAAGGGCCTCAGGCCATCCACCCCACAGCCCGTATCGAAGACGGCGTGACATTAGGAGTAGGGGTCATTGTCGGTCAGGGGGCTGAGATCGGGCGCGGGTCGCACATCGAAGCCTACACGGTGATTGGTCCGGGGTGTCAGATCGGACGTAATTGTTACATCGGGGCGCACGCGACGATCTACTGCGCCCTGATCGGTGATGGCGTGCATCTGGCGTCGGGTGTGCGAATCGGCGAGGCTGGTTTTGGTGTTTCGGGCGATCACGAAGGCCTGATTGACGTGCCCCAACTGGGGCGTGTCGTCCTTCAGGATCATGTCTCCATCGGTGCAGGAACCTGCGTTGATCGCGGGGCCTATGACGACACCGTCATCGGTGAGGCTTCAAAGATCGACAATATGGTTCAGATCGCCCATAACGTTAAACTTGGACGTAACGTCATCGTCGCGGCCCATTCCGGGCTTTCGGGTTCCGTTCAAGTGGGGGATGGAGCCATGTTCGGAGGTCGCGCGGGCGTGATCGACCATATTGATATCGGGGCCGGGGCCAAGGTGGCTGCGGGTGCGGTTGTGTTTAAAGACGTCCCTGCGGGACAGATGTGGTCGGGCTTCCCCGCCAAGCCGTCGCGGCAGTTTCTGCGCGAGACGGCCTGGCTGAGCAAGGCCGCCACCAAGGATAAGGGCTAAGAGCAGAATGACCACGGATCAAGGCGGCGAGGTGCCGGAAGGCGGGGCACCCGAAACCGGTATCGACATCAGCTATCAGGAAGTGATGAAGCGGATTCCGCATCGCTACCCGTTTCTGTTGATTGATCGCGGCGAAAACTGGATCAAGAACAAGAGCATGGTGGGCATAAAGAACGTCACGTTCAATGAGCCCTTCTTCAACGGTCATTTTCCTGAAAATCCAGTCATGCCGGGCGTGCTGATCATCGAGGCGCTGGGGCAAACCGGGGCCGTGCTGATGTCGAAGTCGCTGGATGTCTCCGTCGAAGGCAAGACCATCTTCTTCATGGGCGTCGATGGCGTGAAGTTCCGCAGCCCTGTGCGTCCCGGCGATCAGTTGCGGATGCACGTCGAAGTGACGCGTCACCGCGGGGATGTGTTCAAGTTCCGCGGCGAAGCGTTTGTGAACAATAAAATCGTTTGCGAATGTGAATTCGCGGCCATGGTGGTCGAGACACCGCAATGAGCATCCACCCGACGGCTATTATCCATGAAGGGGCGCAACTGGGCGAGGGCGTCAGCGTCGGCCCGTGGTGTATTGTCGGCCCGCAAGCCGTGCTGGGTGACCGCGTAACCCTGCAAGCCAGTGTCGTCATCGAAGGCCATACGGAAATCGGCGCCGACTGTTACGTACATCCCTTTGCGGTTTTGGGCGGCTCACCCCAGCATCTGGCGCACAAAGGCGAAGATACCCGCCTTGTCGTCGGTGAACGCAATCAGATCCGCGAACACGTCACCATGCATACCGGCACGGTCAAGGGCGGGGGCGTGACGACGGTCGGTAATGACTGCCTGTTCATGGTCGGCAGCCACGTGGCGCACGACTGCGTCGTCGGCAATAATGTGGTGCTGGCCAATAATGCCTCTCTGGGGGGACACGTTAAGGTCGGCGATTTCGTGTTTCTGGGTGGCCTGTGCGGCGTGCACCAGTTCGCGCGCATCGGCCGCTACAGCTTCGTCGGCGGCGCGGCCATGGTGACCAAGGACGTCATCCCCTACGGTTCGGTGTGGGGCAATCACGCGCGTCTGGAAGGTCTCAATCTGGTGGGGCTGAAGCGTCGCGGCTTCTCGCGCGACCTCATCCTGTCGCTGCGCACGGCCTATCGCATGATGTTTGCGCCGGAAGGCACGTTCCAGGAGCGTCTGGACGACGTGCTGGAAAACTTCAGCGACATTCCTCAGGTCGTTGAAATCGTTCAGTTCATCCGCGAAGATTCTAACCGTCCCATCTGCCTGCCGGTCGAGTGATGGACAAGCTCGGTCTCATTGCCGGCGGCGGACTGGTGCCGGTCGAAATCGCGCGTTACCTTAAACGGAGTGGGCGACCCTATTGTGTCATCCGGCTGGAAGGGCTGGCGGACGCGGAACTGGCGGCCCATCCCGGTCACGATATTGATGTCGGCCATTTCCAGAAAATCTTTGTGGCTCTGGCGCAGGAAGGCTGCCGTGCCGTGTGCATGGTCGGATACGTCAAACGTCCGGACTTCGATGCCATGCAACGCGACGAAGGCGGGGCGGCGCACCTGCCGGGCATTCAGGCCGCCGGGCGCGGCGGAGATGACTCACTCCTGCGGCAAGTTGCCAGAGTGTTTGAAAGCCAGGGCTATGCCATAGAAGGGGCGCACGATGCCAATCCGGAACTGTGCCTCGAAGAGGGGCTTCAGGCCGGGGAGGCGCCGTCACCCGAAGCGCGCGAAGACATGGAAGAGGCCTTCCGCGTCGCGCACGCCCTCGGGGCGCTGGATATCGGACAGGCGGCGGTCGTCGCTGGGCGGATCACGCTGGCGGTAGAGGCTCAGGAAGGCACGGACGCGCTCCTGAAGCGCGTGGCGACCCTGTCGCCGGTACTGATCGGCACTCAGGGCCGGCGCAAGGGCGTGCTGGCCAAGGTGCCCAAACCGATACAGGATTTGCGGCTCGACATGCCGACCATCGGCGTGCAGACGGTCGAGGCGGCAGCGGCGGCGGGTCTTTGTGGAATTGTCGGGCAGGCGGGGGCGCTGCTCGTCGTAGACAAGGCGCGCGTCTATGCCCGCGCCGCCGAACTGGGACTTTTCATCTATGGACACGCCGCCCCCGCCCAAACCGACTAAGCTGATGCTGGTCGCTGCCGAAGCCTCCGGTGACATGCTGGGGGCCGGGCTGATGCGTGAATTGCAAAGGCAATCACCCGTCCCACTCACCTTTTGTGGCATCGGCGGGCAACGTATGGCCGAACTGGGCGTCAAGAGCCCGTTCGATATCTCCGAACTGTCGATTCTGGGCCTGATCGAAGGGCTGAAGGCCTATAAACGCGTCAAGCTGCGTGTCGCGGATACGGTGGCGCAGGCGTTGCGCGAAAAGCCCGATGCCGTAGTGCTTATCGACTCGTGGGGTTTTACGCTGCGCGTGGCGCACGGCATTCGCTCTGTCCTGCCCGATGTGCCTCTGATCAAATATGTCGGCCCTCAGGTGTGGGCGACGCGCCCGGGGCGCGCCAAAACGCTGGCGCAGAGCGTCGATCTCTTGCTGGCCCTGCACCCGATGGACGCGCCCTATTTCGAAAAGGAGGGGTTGAAGACCGTCGTGGTGGGCAATCCAGCCCTGAATGTCGATTTCAGCACCGCCGACCCCATTGGTTTACGTGCGCGGTTGGGCATTGGTGAGGCCCCAGTGCTACTGGTCCTGCCGGGTAGCCGCCCCTCCGAAATCAAGCGCCTGATGCCGGTTTTCCGTGAGACCATCGAAACCCTGTCGAGTCAGCGCCCCGAACTGGTCTTCGTTGTGCCGGTGGCCGATACGGTGCGCGAGCAGGTGCGCGACGGTCTGGACGGCGTGCAGGCCCCGCTGCACCTAATCGACAACGAAACGGATAAACTCTCGGCCATGCGCGCCGCGACCGTGGCCCTGGCCTGTTCGGGGACGGTGACGACCGAACTGGCTTTGGCCGGATGCCCTATGATCGTGGCCTATAAGGTCGAGCCTCTGACCTATTTCCTGTTCAAACACATGTCGCCGCTTACCCACGTTACCTTGTTTAACATCATGGCAGGCGAAGGGGTTGCCCCTGAATTTATCCAGCACGCCTGTACAACAGTCAATCTGGTCGCCGCGCTTAGCCAGAGACTGGACGATCCGGCCTTCCGCGCCGCCCAGACCGAGGCCCAGTACGCCGCTCTTGACTTGATGGGCCGCGGTCAACCGGCCCCGGCCATCCGCGCGGCCGAAGCTGTGTTGCAGCACCTGAACCTGACACAGATGTGAGGAGAGGGGTGCCTAAATACCCCTTGCGCCGTACCGATTCTCGCCCAATTCTACAGCTATAGCATCCCGTTCTGATATTCCCGTGATCCGTTCAGGCGTTAACTCAGGCTTAAGATGTCGGTAGCACATCCTTTACCATGACCCGATTTTCGTATCCTTTGGGGGGTATGACGCGCCGTGCGGCGGTGGCCCTGAGCTTGGCGGCTCTGGGCGGTAGCGTCTTGCGCCCTCAACCGGCTGTGCAGGGCGCGTCCGCCGGTATGGGGCCCGACGCACCTGCGCTGAAAGACTGGCCCACGCTGGACGCGCTGGCGCAAAGCCTTATCGACACCCGCCTGACACCGGGGCTGAGCCTCAGCGTGATGCATAAGGGGGTGATGCTCTATTCCAAAGGTTTCGGGCAGTCGGATATCGACAGTGCGGTTTCGATCACACCGCAGACGAGCCTGCGCATCGCCTCGATCACCAAACAATTCACAGCTGTGGCCATTCTCCTGCTGGCCGAAGAGGGGCAGTTGAATGTCCATGATCCGCTATCGAAATTCCTGCCGGATTTCCCGCGCGCCGCTGAGGTCAGCCTGCACCAGCTGATGAGCCACACCTCCGGCATGAGCGACTATATCAATCGTCAGGACCATAGCATTCTGGACGCGGCACGTACCCGCGATTACAGCAGCGATGACATTCTCAAACTGATCCGCGCGGGAAAGCCGCTCTATCGCTTTGCGCCGGGCATGGGCTGGGCCTATTCCAATTCCGGCTTTACGCTTCTGTCGTCGATCGTTGAGCGTTTATCGGGTCAGAGCTTTGCCGATTTTTGCCGCAAACACCTGTTTGAGCGCGCGGGCATGGCCAATACGACCATCGACCAGAGTTGTGAGGTCACCAATGCCGTGACGCGTGGCTATACGCCGACGCGTGGCGGCTTTTTGCCCAACCTGCCCGTTTCGCCCACCTTCCTGCGCGGGGCCGGGGCTATCCGTTCGACGACCGAAGACCTGTGTCGCTGGCACGCTGCGCTCCTCAATCATCAGATCATTAAGCCCTACAGCGTCGAGGCCATGATGACACCGGCTCTGCTTAAAAATGGCAAGCCGGCGTGGGAGCGACAGGGCAATGAGCCCCTGAACTATGGGTTTGGTGTCGGGCTGGGTGTCACCGAAGACAGCCGCCGCTACTGCACACACGGCGGACGCATCAACGGCTTCACGGGCCATCTGCGCAGCTTTATCGACGAGCAGGTGACGCTGGCCATCCTCTATAATTGCGATGGCGGCGGATCGGCGCAATTTAGCGCCGCTCAAAAGGCCCTGCGGCTGGAGGCGTCACGTCTGGGTATCGAGGCCGCCGGCCAGGTCTGACTCAGGTTCCTGTCATCCGCTCAGGACTGTGATAAACGCAAAAAAGCCCGCCGTTTCCGGCGGGCTTTTCTGTTTCTGTCGAACCGCTTAACCGCGTTGCGACAGCGGCACAAAGTCGCGTTGCGTCGCGCCGGTATAGAGCTGACGCGGACGGCCAATCTTCTGACCCGGATCCTCGATCATTTCCTTCCACTGGGCGATCCAGCCCACGGTGCGCGCCAAAGCGAATAGCACGGTGAACATGGTGGTCGGGAAGCCCATGGCCGACAGGGTGATGCCGGAATAGAAATCGACGTTCGGGAACAGCTTGCGCTCGACGAAGAAGTCGTCCTTAAGCGCGACGGCTTCCAGTTCCTTGGCGACCTGGAACAGCGGGTCGTTTTCGCGGCCCGTGGCGGCCAGTACTTCGTAGGCCGAGGTCTGCATGACCTTGGCGCGCGGATCGTAGTTCTTGTACACGCGGTGACCAAAGCCCATCAGCTTGTAGCGACGGTCCTTCACCCCAGCGATGAATTCCGGAATCTTTTCCGGCGTACCGATTTCACGCAGCATGTTCAGCGCTTCTTCGTTGGCCCCGCCGTGCGACGGGCCCCACAGACAGGCGATGCCGGCGGCGATACAGGCGAACGGGTTAGCACCCGATGAACCGGCCAGACGAACCGTCGAGGTCGAAGCGTTTTGTTCGTGATCCGCGTGCAGGATGAAGATGCGGTCCATGGCGCGGACCAGAGCCGGATCAACCACATAGTCTTCGGCCGGAACGGCGAAGCACATGCGCAGGAAGTTTTCGGCGTAGGACAGATTGTTCTTCGGGTGCACGAAGGGCTGACCGACGCTGTATTTGAAGGCGCGCGCCGCGATGGTCGGCATCTTGGCGATCAGGCGGTGCGCCGAGATTTCGCGCTGCTGGGCGTCATGGATGTCGAGGCTATCATGATAGAAGGCCGACAGGGCACCAACCGCGCCGGTCATGATCGCCATCGGGTGTGCGTCGCGGCGGAAACCATCGAAGAACCGGTCGAACTGCGCGTGCAGCATGGTGTGACGGGTGATGGTGCTTTCGAACTTTTCATACTCAGCAGCCGACGGCAGTTCGCCGTGCAGCAGCAGGTAGCAGGTTTCGAGGAAGTTCGCCTGAGAGGCCAGCTGATCAATAGGGTAGCCGCGGTGCAGCAGCACGCCCTGATCGCCGTCGATATAGGTGATCTTCGATTCGCACGACGCCGTGGAGGTAAAGCCCGGATCGTAGGTGAAGGCATCGGACTGCGCATAGAGTTTACGAATGTCGATCACGTCCGGGCCAAGCGAGCCCTTCAGGATCGGCAGATCTATGACCTTGTCGCCTACGGTGACTTTGGCGGGAGGTGTCTGGGTCATGACGTGCTTACCTCTTATCTTTGTGTGCAATGCAAACGGCATTTTCGTTGCACCTGCTATATAAAGTGCAAACCTAAATGAAAAGAGCCTCTTTCATCCGTCCCGGCGCGACAGGAAGGCGACAAGGCGTCGGGTGGCATGGATTGACGCTTTCGTCAGCCTTTTTACGGGGGTGTCGGGGGCGCGGATGCAGATTGAAAATTTCAGTATATATATGACTTTAAACGGAGTTTGTATTCATAAGTTCAGTGGATATCGGGTTTCAACTTGTCTGACTTAACAATTTTTTGTGAACCCTGACGCCACGCGATTTTAGTCGTCGTGTCTCTTCCATGTGCATCATTTTATCGCTGATGAAAATTAATTTCATAAGCGAAGGCGATTTTCGCACCTCTCTTGCCTCCCGCGCAAGGGCTTGTTTTGTAAGTCAGGGATGTGTTCAGCAGAGGCGACGGGGGTAGGGGATTGCAGCGGCTTCGCGTCTGGCTTTCGCACATCCGGTCTGTCGATTGGACGCAGAGTTTGCGGCAGGCGCTTGCCCAACAGGTCGGGCGTATAGTGCTTTGGTTGCCTGTGGCTCTGGCCGCGGGATGCGCCGTCTATTTGAGCCTGCTTTTTGAGCCGCCCTGGCTGTGGATTTTACCGGGAATCGGCGTGGCGGGGAGTATCTATGGGCTGTCTTGCTGGTGGCAATGGCCGTCTGTAGTTCGCCACGGCCTTCTGTTCGTCGTGATGTTCGCGCTGGGTGTAGGCTTATGTAAAGTGCGCGCCGAACGCGTGGCGGCCCCGGTGCTGGTGTCCCAGCAGACGCAGTTCCATCTCGATGCGGTGATTATCGATATAGTCGGCACCGACAGTTCGGAACCTAAACTTTTGCTGGCGCCGCTAAAACTGTCCGGCGTCGCCCCGGAACAGACACCTATCCGCGTGCGTCTGAGCCTGCGCACCCTGCCGCCGGATCTGGCCCCCGGTCAGGCCCTCTCTGTGCTCGCCATCCTTCACCCACCGGCGGGGCCGAGTATTCCGGGTGGGTACGACTATGCACGCACGGCGTGGTTCGATGCGGTGGGGGCCGTGGGCTTTGCACCCGGCCGCATCCGTACCCTAGAGACGCCCCCCTTGCCGGCACGACTGCAACGGATCGTGGCGCTCAATCACTTGCGCTGGGCGGTGACGAAGCGTCTGATGAGACAGGTTCAGGATACGCGCATGGGCGGATTTGCCGCCGCCATGGTGACAGGGCATCAGGCCTTTCTGGCCCCTGAACTGGTTGAAGACATGCGTGATTCGGGGCTGGCGCATATTCTGTCTATTTCCGGTCTGCATATGGCGATTGTGGGTGGATTTGCCTTCTTCGCCTGCCGGGGCCTGCTGGCCCTGACGCCACCGATCGAGCTGAGATATCCGATCAAGAAGTGGGCTGCGGTATTAGGTATAATAGCAGTGGCGCTTTATCTGGCGTTGTCGGGGGCCCCAGCCCCGGCCATCCGCGCTGCTGTCGTCGCGTGGGTCGCCTTTGGGGCCATTGTGTTTGATCGCAGCGCATTGAGTTTACGCGCCCTGGCCATAGCGGCCATTATCGTATTGTTGCTGATGCCCGAAGCCGTACTGGAACCGGGGTTTCAGATGTCATTTTGCGCCACGGCGGCGCTTCTGGCGTTGGCCGAAGTGTCGCGCAATCCTGTGCGTGAACTGGACGTACCGTGGTGGGTGCACGGCTGGCAGGGCCTGTGGCACGGACTGAAGGTCTCAGTGCTGGCTTCGACGGTGGCCGGGTCGGCCACCACCCCGTTCGGCGTCTTCTATTTCAGCCGCGCCCAGATGTACGGCCTGCTCAGCAATCTGATCGAAGCCCCGATCACCGGCTTTATCGTTATGCCGGCGCTGGCTTTGCGCACCGTATTGAGTGCCACGCCTTTGGGAGCCCCCCTTCTGTGTGTGGCGCAGCAGGGCCTGTGTAATCGCAGCCATCGTGGGCTTTGTGACAGATTTGCCCGGCGCCGTGTTGACGGTGGCAGCCCCGGCCAATCTGGCTCTGGCCATGTCCACCGCCGGAGTCTTGTGGACATGTCTGATCCGCGGTCGCGCGCGCTGGATCGGGTTACTGGCGGCTCTGGCCGTCATCTACTGGCCGCGTGAGACGGCACCGGATATCTGGCTGGAGGCCGAAGGCAGCAATGCGGCGATCCGCGTCAAGGGCGCGGCCTACAGTCTGCGGGTCAGTTGCGCCAGTATGGCTATCAACCCTGGCTGAAACATTACGCGCTGAACGACGCCCCTGAAAGGGGGCCGCAGGACTATGTGTGCAAAAGCTATATTTGCCTGCCCACGGCTACTGCGCCTTACCGCCCCGGCTTTTCCTTTGCCGCAAAGCTCCAAAGTCCGAACAGGTCGAGGCCCTGTGCCAATCCGCTGATCTGATCGTCCTGCGATCTCAGGTAACCGAATGGCCCGCCAACTGCGCCGGGGTCAACCGCATTACCGCCTCAGACTCCGAGCGCTTGGGGGCTATGGAACTGACCCGGTCAGGATTGAAAAGCTGGCACATTCAAGCCGCCAAACCTTTGAGAGGTCAGAGGCCATGGGTACATTAGAGCCTCATGCCGAAAAGTGGACACCACTTTTCGGAAAAAACATGAGGCGTTACAAAAAATTAGAGCCATTCGCCGGTTCAACTGAGCCGACGAAGGCTCTAGGCCCGCCGTTCGGTCTTCCGCATCTGTCTTATCCAATCCCGCCTTGCGTGACGGTCTGGATCTGTGCTGACGGGCTCCTTTTATAGCCAAACGCAGAGGCTGAACGATCCTATGGTTTGTCCAAAGTCTAACCCGGTGCGGAAACGCTCGGATATGGCTGAAAACTTGGCTCAGCATAAGAATAGCCGCAATTTCGGCATAGACGGCGGTATCTGCGGCGACCAGAAACACCACATCAGCCGGAAACGCCGGGGCGAAGGACACGACAGTAGTGACGAAGGCCACTGCGAACACCACTTTCGACCACGTCAGCGTGTTCAGCCACATGGCGAGACGGTCGATCAGAAGACCTTTAAGGTAGTGACCTATCCGGGTTTCCGGAAATAAAATGGCAACGCCATAGGCCATGAGTATCGCATAAAGAACGGAAAACCCCATATCATCCTCCACAAGAGCGATATGGGGCGCAACCGTCGCTAAACAAGACGCGCTTTAGTGATACCGGCGCATCAGACCAACCAGCTTGCCCTGAACGGCCACTTCATCGGCATTGTAGATGCGGGTCTTATAGGCCGGATTGGCCGCCTCAAGGGCAATCGACGCGCCCTTCTTGCGCAGGCGCTTCAGGGTCGCCGTATCGCCATCGACCAGAGCCACGACGATTTCGCCTGACTGTGCCGAATCCGACTTCTTGATGATCACATAGTCGCCGTCAAGAATACCGGCATTGATCATCGAATCGCCTTCGATTTCCAGCAGATAGTGCTCACCGGAACCGACGAAGATTTCCGGCACGCGGATACGGTCACGTTCAGCCCCCAGCGCCTCGATCGGCACACCGGCGGCGATCTTGCCCAGCAGCGGCAGTTCGCGGCCTTCGTCATTAGCGGGCTTGGACGCTGGGACCGGGGCGGCGGGGCGGGTGCCTTCGACCACCTGCGGCACAAAGGCCTGACGCCCGCGCGGCGGAGCGGCGGTCGTTGCCTGATCCGGTAGCTTGATCACTTCAAGAGCACGGGCCCGGTGCGCAAGGCGCCGGATAAAGCCGCGTTCCTCAAGGGCCGTGATCAGCCGGTGAATCCCCGACTTCGACGCCAGATCCAGCGCCTCCTTCATCTCATCAAAGGACGGAGACACTCCCGTTTCCTTGATGCGTTCATGAATGAACATCAGAAGTTCGCGTTGTTTGGTCGTCAGCATAGGTCCACCCGCTGCAAAAGTTTGTCCCCGGACATGGCAATATTTAGCGCATGAATGGTGAACAAGTCATGAACTTGTGCGAAGTGTTCTGTATGCGTTCTTTAGTCTTGTCAAGCGGGCGTGAGCAGATTCTTCGCCGCCTGAGTGACATCGCCCTGCCGCATCAGGCTTTCGCCGACCAGCATGGCTGTGGCCCCGGTTTTTTCGAGCCGAGCCACGTCCTGCGGCGTAAAGATACCACTTTCGGCGACCAGAACGTGCTGCGGTCCGACCATGGCCGACAGGTCCTCGGTCGTTTTCAGATCGACATCAAAAGTTCTTAAGTTGCGGTTATTAATACCAATCAGCGGAGAGGCCAGCTTAAGTGCGCGCTCCATTTCCGGTGCGTCGTGCACCTCGACCAAAGCGTCCATGCCATAGGCGTGCGCCGCCGCGATCAGGTCGGCGGCCAGAGCGTCGTCGATCATGGCCATGATCACCAGAATGGCATCGGCCCCAAGGCTGCGCGACTCGGCGACCTGCCACACATCGACAAGGAATTCCTTACGGATGCAGGGTAGGGTGACGGCGTTGCGGGCCGCCACAAAGTGCGATTCGTGCCCCATAAAGCTCGGCGCATCGGTGAGGATCGACAGACAAGACGCTCCGCCGGCCTGATAAGCCGCCGCAAGTGTAGCCGGCTCGAAGTCCTCACGAATCAGTCCTTTGGACGGGCTGGCCTTCTTCACCTCGGCGATCAGCGACAGGCTGTGCGGCTGTTTGTGGGCCACCAGCGCGCGTTGAAAGCCGCGCGGTGCGCTGACCTTTGTGATACGTGCCTCCAGCGCCGACAGTGATGCCGCAGGCTTGCGTTCGGCGACTTCCGTGCGCTTGTAGGTGGCGATCTTTTCCAGAATATCGGACATGTCTTAGGTGTTCGTAAGGGTGACGAGTTGATCGAGCGCGGCCAGAGCCTTGCCGTCATCAAGGCTGGCGGCGGCGTAATCGAGCCCTTCGCGCAGGGTCTCCACCGCGCCGCCGACCAGGAAGGCCGCCGCGGCATTGAGCATGACGATATCGCGATAGGGGCCTTTTTCGCCCTCCAGTAGACGACGCAGGGCGGCGGCATTGTGTTCCGGCGCACCGCCCGTGATGTCGACCAGCGCCGCGCGCGGCAAACCCACGGCTTCGGGCGTAATGGTGAACAGGCGCAGCTTGCCGTCCTTCCATTCCGCCACCTCGGTTTCGCCCGTGGTCGTCAGTTCATCGAGACCGGAACCGTGTACGACCCAGGCGTGAACGGCCTCAAGCTGCCCCAGCGCCTTGCCAATCGGCTCGATGAAGCGCGGGGAGGGCACGCCCACCACCTGACGCCGCGCGCCAGCGGGATTGGTGAGGGGGCCCAACAGATTGAAAATAGTGCGAAAACCGAGCTGCTGCCGGATCGGAGAGACGTGTTTCATCGCCCCGTGATGCGCCACAGCGAACAGGAAGCAGATACCGGCTTCCTCCAGCGCCTTGCGCTGCTGTTCCGGCGTGGCGTCGATATTGACGCCCAGTGCCGCCAGAACATCCGCCGTGCCGGATTTCGAGGTGATGGCGCGGTTGCCGTGCTTGGCGACCTTCAGGCCGCCGCCGGCCGCCACAAAACCAACGGCTGTGGATATGTTGAGCGTATGCAGCCCATCGCCACCAGTGCCGCAGACATCGACCGTGTCATAGGGATGATCAAGCCTCTTGGCCGCTGCGCGCATGGCACGGGCGCAGGCGGCGATTTCGCCGACGGTTTCACCGCGCAGGCGGATAGCGGTTACGGCAGCCGCCACCTGAGCCGGGGTCGGTTCGCCGCGCAGACAAGCGGAAAAGAAGATTTCGGCGTCGGCGTCAGACAGGGTCTGACCGTCCGCCAGCTTGGCCAGCAAGGGTTTGAAGGCGTCAGACATAGAGGTTGTGGCTCTCGATACCGGCCAGACGCAGGAAGTTGGCCAGAATCTGATGGCCGCCTTCGGTGGCAATGGATTCCGGATGGAATTGCACGCCGTGGATGGGGCGCGTGCGGTGCTGGACGCCCATGATTTCGCCGTCATCGGTCCAGGCGGTGACGATCAGGTCATCGGGCAGGGTTTCGCGCTTGATGGCCAGCGAGTGATAGCGCGTCGCCGTGAACGGATTGGGCAGGTCCTTGAACAGGCCGATGTCTTTGTGATGGATCTGGCTGGTCTTACCGTGCATCAGCGTCTTGGCGCGGATGACGTCGCCACCATAGGCCTGACCGATCGACTGATGCCCCAGACAGACGCCAAAGATCGGCAGGTCTTCGGGGGCCGCACGCAGCAGCGGCAGACAGATGCCGGCCTGATCCGGCGCACACGGTCCCGGCGACAGCAGAACCGCCTTTGGCTTCAGCGCCAGCGCGTCCTGAACGCTCAGCGCGTCGTTGCGGTACACCTGCGTTTCCGCGCCCAGTTCCGCCAGATAGTGCACCAGATTATAGGTGAAGCTGTCGTAATTATCGATGACAAGGATCATGGCCAACTCCCATGCAAGCGATATAGGCAAAGGCGGCGCAAAAACCAAACGGAAATGGCCCAAAGCCCGGACGTTTCAACGGTTTCACGCTTGAGCATGCCTAAATTTCCCATAAGATATATTATGCGATATATTGGTGTAGCCGGAAGGTGGGCACTCAGAGTGCCCACCTTCCGGACTATTTCAGCGTCAATTCGTATTCGGGCGTCAGTCGGATCGCGTCAATACGCGCCACCTGACCGTCCGTGAATTGTGGTTTCACGCTGGCGTCGAAATAGACTTTTGAATCCTCGCGCAGTGGCATGACGCTGAGTGTCAGTGGCTCCGTTAGTTTGTTGGCATAACGCTTAAGCCCGATACGCCACGTCCTCCCGATATAGTATTCGTCATCAAGCATCTGCGAACCTGAAAACAACCGCGCCACATCGCCCTGATAATCGACATCCAGATAGACGTCGGATACCCCTCTCAGTGCCTCTTGCGGTGCCTTCACGGTCCATGCGGCCGAAGCGCCGAAACTTTCCGGTTCAGGCACGATGGGTGTATTTCGCGGCCCCCAAGTCTTCAGCGGCGGTGCCCTGCCTGCCTGGCGCAGAAGCTGCCATTCGGCGGACAATTTTACCGGCGGTGCCAAAGCGCCCCAGTTCTGAAACAGCCCCTTTGAAGGCTCAAATTTTAGTTTCAGATTTGAAGTTAAATTATTTGATAAATATGGATAAATCGCAAATCTGAATTGTGGGTCGGTTTGACGGAACGTCGCCCCACCCTCCGTGTTTCCAAAGACATGCGCCGCACTCAGGATCAGGTGCGGACGGCCCCGCACCGTCACAGTGGTCAGGCTTTGCGCCTGCGCTTCGGTGAGAAGCAGAAAGCGTGCGCTCTTGCCATTAGCGCCTACGACGGAAACGATGCGTCCCGTGCAGGACGTTACCCGTATCTGAGCCCCCTGCCGGGCCTTTTGGGCCCCCGTAATCGTGCGTATCGCCTGTGCGTCAAAGACAAATTCCGGCTCGATCTGGCCAGTTGTGGCAAACACATAAAGGTCGCCCTTCCCGTCGTCGAACTTCGTCACCGGCTGGGCCGTTGCCCACAGGAGATCAATACCCGACAGGTCGAAATGGACGGGCCAGATGAAGGCGGCCCCCTCCTCTACAGTCATGCCTTTCGACGGAAGGGTCACGCTTTTATCGCTGAGTTTAATCTCAAAGCGCGTATCCGGATGCGCGGGCGTGGCGTGCTGGCGCACATGGTTATTCACGAAAACGAAGCCCGATCGGCCGTCTCCCCGGAACGCCCAGCGCAGGGTTTTCAGATCATCAGCGGCTGCGGGCTTTATCTCCGGGGCGTAAACGTTCATCGGGGCCAGACGATCCCCGAAAGCCTGAAGGAAGGCGTGGATGGGTTTGAGCTTATTCAGGACCGGGCGCGCCTGACCATACTGACCCAGTGGGGCCTGAAAATCATACCCCAGTCTGGGCACGTCATTATAGCCACCGCTGGCCATGCTTTCGTCACGTGACGGCGATCCCGGTGGGTTCTGCCCGCCCTGAAACATATAATAGCCCAGAAGGTTGACACCTGAGCCGACCTTGGTGATCACCATATCGGCGATATCGTCGGGGCTGATCAAAGGACGGCGACGATACATCTGCGGCACGCCCCCACCATACTCCGCTCCGAAAAAGGGCGTAATGTCCGTATCGCGCGCACCATCATCCTGTGTTGAGGTGCGCCCCTGAGCCCCCAGACCCTTTTCATTACGCACGCCAAACTGAAACAGATAGCTCGACTTGGGCGGCAATATCCCTGCGGCCGCTGACCACGGCTCATCGACATAGGTGCCGAACACCGGGATCACCTCGCCACGCGGAAAGACGGCATTGTCCCAGCCAGTTACGGTATAAAGCGGCAGATCAAAACCGTGCGCGCGCAACATCTCCTTCAAGCGGGCAATGTGTTCGCGCCCCTGAAGCGGCCCGGTGCGGTTATATTCGTTCTCGATCTGGATGCCGATCACCGGACCGCCGTCTTTCCATAACAAGCCCTTCGTCTGCTCGGCTATCTGCGTGAAGAAGGCGTCCACATAGCCGAGATAGGTCGGGTCATTGCTGCGGGTCGGCACCGAGTCCACCACCCAGTCAGGAATGCCGCCAAACCGAACTTCGGCATGGGCCCAGGGGCCGGGACGTAAATAGACATAGAGGTCGTTTTTCTGCGCCAACTGAATGAATTTGCGAAGATTTCGGTCGCGGCTCCAGTCGAAGTCACCGTGACGTTCCTCATGGTGCTGCCAGATAACGTAGGTGGCAACGACGGTGACGCCTGCCGCCTTCATCTTGAGGAGCTGTTCTTCCCAGTATTGTTCCGGAAAACGGCTATAATGAAACTCGCCCATAACCGGCAAAACGGGTTTACCGTTGAGCGTCAGGTAGCGATCAGTGACGCTGATGCCCTGCCCCGAAGGCGACAGGCCTGTTCCCATCTTCAACAGACCGTCACGCGGCGCCGAGGGCGCAATCTGCGCATCGACCCGCACGGTTTCCGCCGAAGCCACACTCCACATCAAGGCCAGCAGCGCGGTCGAAGCGGCCAGAAGATTTCCGTTCATTGGCATTTCCCTCTTTTTTTTATTGGGAAATTTGTACGACAATAAGCCGTGCCCGCCAAGCGCTGTATCGAAAAATCTATGCCCGACCTGTCATCTGCTCGTAGCGGCCCAGAGCCTGATCGCTCAGCTTGACCTTCAGATGGATATGACCGGTTTCGTCATCAAAGCGATCCAGCACACGGCCCTGAGTATACAAAAAGGCCAAAAGCTGACCGTCCTGCGGTGCCAGTTCGACGTCGATTTCGGTACCGGCTTCGTCCACCTTGAGCGCTATATCGCTGAGGAGCTTTTCGATCCCCTCGCCCGTGATGGCCGACACCATGATCGGCTTGTTCATGGCGCGATCCAGTACGGCGCGGCTATAGAGGATGTCGCGGGCCTCCTCGTCCAGCAGGTCGATCTTGTTCCATACCTCAATCAGGCGCGATTTATCGAGATCCGGATGGATATGGGTGAGCACCTGCATCACGTCTTGCGCCTGCGCGTCGCTTTCGGGGTTCGACATGTCGCGCACGTGCAGGATCAGATCGGCCTCCAGCACCTCTTCCAGTGTGGCGCGGAAGGCGGCAACCAGTTCGTGCGGCAGGTCGGAGATAAAGCCCACCGTATCGGAAATAATAGCGGCCCGTCCGCCCGGCAGTTTCAGCGTGCGCAATGTCGTGTCGAGCGTGGCGAACAGCATGTCCTTGGCCAGCACTTCGGCGCGCGTCAGGTGGTTGAACAGGGTCGATTTGCCGGCATTGGTATAGCCCACCAGCGCCACAATCGGGTACGGCACCTTTTTGCGCGCGCTGCGGTGCAGGCTGCGGGTGCGGCGCACGTCGTCCAGTTCGCCCTTGAGCAGCTTGATCTTGTCGGCAATCATGCGGCGGTCGAGTTCGATCTGGGTTTCGCCGGGACCACCGGTTGTGCCGGTGGCGCGCTGACGCTCAAGATGGGTCCAGGTGCGCACCAGCCGTGAGCGCTCGTATTCCAGCCGCGCCAGTTCGACCTGAAGCTTGCCTTCGCGTGTACGGGCGCGACGACCAAAGATTTCGAGAATAAGGCCGGTGCGGTCGATGACCTTGCGTTCCCAGGCCTTTTCGAGATTTCGCTGCTGGATCGGTGTCAGGGTAGTGTTGACGATGACGAGATCGGCCTCGACCTCTTCGCACAGGGTCACAATCTCTTCGACCTTGCCGGAGCCGAACAGGGTGGCGGGGTTGGGCTTACGCACGCGCGCCGTATCGGCGGCCACAATGTCAAGGTCGAGGGCGATGGCCAGACCGGCCGCTTCATCTAGACGTGACTCATCATAGCGCCGCGTCGCAGGCACCCCTTGGGGCTGACGCGGCGAAGATGGCGCGTGCGGTGCGGCCATGTCAGGGTCGATAATGACCGCACGCTGGGTTTCCGGCGTGCGGTTTACAAATTTGGTGGTCAAAAGAGTCCTTTGGGCGACTTAATCGTCCGAGTCTTCTTCCTGCTCATACAACTGCACCGGCGCAGCGGGCATGATGGTCGAGATTGCGTGCTTATAGACCAGTTGCGACTGACCGTCGCGGCGCAGCAGCACGCAGAAATTATCGAACCAGCTAACGATGCCCTGAAGCTTGACGCCGTTGATCAGGAAGATGGTGAGAGGCGTTTTGGATTTACGAACGCTGTTGAGGAACGTGTCCTGCAGGTTTTGTTTCTTTTCGTGGGACATTTAGTCGCCCTTCTTGTTAGACATTGCGAGCCCAAAACGGGCTTCACACACAGACATAAGCAAAAGTCACGAAATCACAACGCACAGGCGTACATAATTTCGTGAAGTATCATAGGCGACAATCGGTGAACAATTCAACCGAACACTATATAACATAATATTTCGGTGGAATTCCAAACCTTTACAGGTCAATGCCGGCGGAACGCTGAGCCCGTTGAATGTAAGCCTCACGCAGCCGCAGCGACAATTCGCCCGGCACACCGTCACCGATCAGCGAATCGTCTATCTGCACGATGGGCATAACGAAGGTCGAGGCGGCCGACAGGAACGCCTCTTTGGCGCGTTTGGCTTCCTCCAGCGTAAAAGCGCCTTCGGAGACATCAACGCCCTCTGCCCGCAGGATGTCGAGCAGGCTGATGCGCGTCACGCCCGGCAAGATATTGGCGCGCAGGCTGCGCGTCTTCACCTCGCCCTCTTTGGTGACGATATAGACATTGGCCGACCCGCCTTCGGTGACGAAACCTTCGGCATCGACAAAAATTACATCGGAAGCCCCCGCCTCGCGCGCGGCCTGTTTGGCCAGCACATTAGGCAAAAGCCCGACGGTCTTGATATCACAACGGCCCCAGCGCTTATCGGGCGCCGACACCACACGGATGCCCTTGCGCGCCTTGCTTTCTGCCGTCTGACGGTCCACGGGCTTGGCTGTGATGACCAGAGCCGGTTTGACCGGTTCCGTTGGGAAAAAGTGATCGCGCGGGGCCACACCGCGGCTCACCTGAAGATAAACCAGCCCCTCACCAATGCGATTGCGACGGATGACCTCGTTCAGCACCACCACCAGAGACGCGCGCGGCATCGGCATAGCGATATGCAGCTCTCGTAAGGAACGCTCCAGCCGGTTCAGGTGCCCGGCCAGATCAGCCAGTTGCCCGCCAAATACCGACCACACCTCATAGACGGCGTCGGCAAACTGATAGCCGCGATCCTCAATGTGCACGGCAGCATCGGCATGGCGCACATAGGCACCGTTCACATAAGCAATACGGGACATGGTAATCTCAATAAACCTGAAAGCCTCAAGAGGTTGTATCCCCTCAAAAGACAAGAAGACTCAAGGGCCTCGGGCCCCCAAGAAGCGCAAAGACTCAAGGGGCCACAGGCCCCTTGATCCCTTTAACTATTCGCGCCCAAACGGCAATGCAAGAGACAGGTTACGAGGCGTTTCCTCAGGCCCCTCGCCTTACACCTCTTCGTCTTCGACACCGCGAATATGGGCCAGCCCCAGCGACTTCAGCTTGCGGTGCAGGGCTGAACGCTCCATGCCGATAAAGTTAGCGGTACGCGAAATATTGCCGCCAAAGCGCACAATCTGCGACGACAGATATTCGCGCTCGAACACTTCGCGGGCGTCACGCAGCGGCAGGGCGATGATGCGCTCCGGGCGGATGGCCCCGGCGACGGCCGATTCCACCACCTCAGCCGGCAGCATCTGCGCCGTGATCGGTTCGGATGGATCGCCAGAGGCCAGAATCAACAGGCGTTCAATATTATTGCGTAACTGGCGAACATTGCCCGGCCATTCGTGCACCTGAAGCGTCGCCATGGCGTCTTCGGACAGGGTGCGCTTCGGCAGGCCCTGAGCGCGGGAAATGCGTTCAATGAAGTAGTTGACCAGTTCGGCAATATCGCTGCGGCGTTCCGACAGGCCGGGGACGCGCACCGGTACCACATTGAGGCGGTGGAACAGGTCTTCGCGGAAACGCCCGGCGGCGATTTCCTGCGTCAGGTCCTTGGAGGTCGAGGAAATGACGCGCACATCGACCTGCACATCATTGACACCGCCGACGCGCACGAAGCGTTGTTCGACCAGCACCCGCAGGATGCGGCTTTGCGACTCCATAGGCATGTCGGCCACTTCATCGAGGAACAGAGTGCCGCCGTGCGCGCGTTCGAACACGCCGATCTTGCGCGGACGGCCCTCTTCGCCTTCTTCACCGAACAGTTCGACGTCGAGACGCTCAGGTGTCACACCGGCGGACGAAATGGGCACAAATTCGCAGCGCGCGCGGGGGCTCGCTTCGTGGATCATGCGCGCCACCAGTTCCTTGCCCGAGCCGGCGGGGCCGGAGATCATGATGCGCGAATTGGCAGGGGCGACCTTGGCGATCGTGGTGCGCAGAAGCTGTGCCGCCGCCGAATTGCCGATTAAACCGTCCGGCACCACGGCCTGTCCGCGCAGCCGACGGTTTTCACGGCGCAGGGACGCCAGTTCAAGCGCTCTCTGAACTACCATGATCAATCGTTCGGTTTTAAATGGCTTTTCGATAAAGTCATAAGCGCCGCGCTTAATGGCCGAGACAGCGGTTTCGATGGTGCCGTGACCCGAAATCATGATGGCCGGAATATCCGGGTCCAGTTCGCGGATGACGTCGAGCAGTTCCAGCCCGTCCAGCCCGCCGCCCTGCATCCAGATGTCGAGCACGCACAAAGACGGCTTGCGGGCCTTGATCGCCCGCAACGCCGCTCCGGAGTCGGCGGCCGTTCTGACCGAATAGCCTTCGTCTTCGAGAATGCCAGCGATCAGTTCGCGGATATCGGCCTCGTCATCGACCACCAAAATATCTACGCCAGATGATACCTTCATCACACCCTCATCAGTCTTGCCCCGCTATCGGGAGCTTCATTGGTTTGAGCCGGAGCCTGGGTCTTGGGTAACCGCAATATGGCCCGTGCCCCGCTCAGATGGACGGCGTCCGCCAGATAGAATTCGCCGCCATGATCTTCGAGAATACGCTTGACGATGGCGAGGCCGAGCCCCGTCCCTTTCTCGCGCGTGGTTACATAGGGTTCGGTCAGACGGTCACGGTCCTTGTCCGGCAGACCGATACCGTCATCCTCGATTTCGATGATCAGGAACCCGTCGCTCAGGTGCATCTCGACCCGCATCTGACCGCCCTCGCCGTCACCGTTGGCCATATGGCGTGAGACGATGGCCTCGCCACCGTTTTTGAGCACATTGCCCAGCGCCTGCGACAAAAGGCGGCCATCGCAGACGACCGCCACCTCCGGCAGGGGCTCGACAATGTCGATCTGCACATCGGGCTTGGCGACGCGCTGCGAAAAGACCATTTGGCGGACAAGCTCCGCCGCGTCTTCTTCGGCAAAGTTGGGCACCGGCATCCGTGCAAAGGCCGAAAACTCATCGACCATGCGGCCTATATCGCCCACCTGCCGCACAATGGTGTCGGTAAGGCGGTCGAAGGTTTCGCCATCGGTTTCGATCTGCGAACGGTATTTTCGTTTCAGGCGTTCCGCCGACAACTGGATCGGCGTCAGGGGATTCTTGATCTCATGCGCGATGCGGCGCGCCACATCCTTCCAGGCGGCGTTACGCTGGGCGGCCACAAGGCGCGTAATGTCGTCAAAGGTCAGAACGGCACCGCCCGTATCCAACGATGAGGCCCGTACGCGCACGCGACGCGTATCGCCCTTGCGCACTAGATCGACCTCGGCCTCCTCGACCTTGTGCGGCGTTACCTTATCGAGAAGCTCGCAGATTTCCGGGGCCAGTTCACGGATATGCTGCCCGAAGGACTCTTCGGTGGGTATCGACAGGAAGTGAGCGGCGTGCCGGTTGATGGCCGAAATCTGCTCGTTTTCGTCAATGCCGATAATGCCCGCCGAAATTTCCGACAGCACGGTTTCGATAAAGCGACGGCGTTCTTCCGCCTCTTCATTGGCCGATTTCAGCGCCGCCTGCTGGCTTTGCAGATCGCTGGTCATGCGGTTGAAAGCGCGAGAGAGCACAGCTATGTCTTCCGACTGCTTGTCGGTCATGACGCGCGCATTGAGGTCGCCCGACGCGACCTTGTCCGCCGCCTGCACCAGCCGGGCGACGGGCACGGCGATGGAGTCCGCCGCCGAGGTGCCGACCCAGATGGCACCGATCAGCACCAGCAGCACGGTTTCCATATAGGCCAGCGCAAACACCCCCTGCACGCGGACCGAATTGCGAGCAGATTCCCGAAGTGCATCAATGGCTTCCTTGGCGCTTTGCACCTTGGGGACGATGCCGGGCGTTAGGGTTTTGACCGCATACAGCTTGGCCCCGTTATAGCCCTGAAGCGGATAGATCATGCGGATGGTATCCGGTGCTGCAAACAGCCCGCCGCCGATATCGCCTTCATTGGCCGTATCTATCGCCACCTGATTGGGGGCCAGATAGGGCGGCGCACCGGGGTTTTCCGCCCGGGCCAGCACCTGCCCGCTATCGTCAATAATATAGACCGCCGCCAGTTCCCCGCGGATCGAAATCAGTTCACGCAGGGCCTGCGAAAAGCTCAGCCGTTCGGCAAACATGCGGATCAGTTCAGGCCGTTGCAGATCGCGAGCAATGTCCGTCAGTGTATCGCGCGCCGTATTGGTCTGGGTTTCGATAAAGGCGGCCCCGATGTCGGCGCTGTTTTCGACCGACGACTGCACCCGCGCCGAAAACCACGTTTCCACGCCGCGATTGACCAGCACACCAAAAAACAGGGCCACGACAAAGGCCGGCGTCACGGCCGCCAGAGCAAACAGGGTCACAAAGCGCACATGCAGGCGCGTCCCCGCATCCTTAGCCCGTGATCGCGCCAGTTGCAGTACCCGCCGCAAAACGAAGAAGCTCAGGCCCAGCAACAGCGCCAGATTCAGGCAAACAAGGCTGAACAGAAAGACACTCGATGGCCCCAGCGGCCCAGCCCCCGGCGCCGCAATGATGATCCAGATAATAAAAGCGGTCATCAGGGCCGACAGGGCATAGGCACTCACCATGGCCAAACGGCCACGGCTGGCATTTTTCAGCCCCCGCGTCATGCGGGCCCATGATAGGCCGAAGCGCCGCCTGATACCTGTGTCTTTCAAAACCCAGCTTTCCAGATGCCACAATGGAGCACAATCCGATAAAGTGGGCACCACTTTATGGATAAATTGCGCCTTCAAACAAACCTCAGAGCGTCCTGAGTTTGTGCGCTAACGCAGTACGCTCTGAGGGTGGCATTTGTGCACTACTGTGTCTGAATATCAACATCTATGTTGCAAGAATGCGCCGAATTTGCCGGCCGACGATCACGAAATGTTTTCAGATTCCCTTAAAGGGGTATTAGCCAAACAGGGCACTCAACTCCCGTTCGATATCTGTGGGATCATCCATACGGCACAGCCGCGCCTTATCCTGACGGCGAACGGCGGGGTCTTCGCTATAATCGCCAGCTTCAATATACCAGCCCAAATGCTTCTTGAACATTTTGAGGCCCAGACCGCTGCCGTAGAAGCTGAGACTGTCGTGCATATGTTCGAGGATCAGCTCCAGACGCGCCGATCCGGTCGGCTCAGGCTCATTTTCGCCGCTCAGAGCCGCATCGAGTTGCGCGGCCAGCCACGGGCGGCCATAGACGCCGCGCCCGATCATCAGGCCGTCGGCCCCAGACTGCGCGAGGGCCTCGCGCGCCTTCTCGCCATCCGTAATGTCGCCGTTGACGATGACGGGGATGGACACCGCCTCCTTGACCTGTTGCACAAAGGCCCAGTCGGCCTCGCCCTTGTAAAACTGCTGCCGCGTGCGGCCATGAACGGTTACCGCCTGAATCCCAATGGCTTCCGCCCGACGAGCCAATTCCGGTGCATTACGGCTTTGGTTGTCCCACCCCATCCGCATTTTAACCGTCACAGGTCGCGAAGTCGCGCTGACGGCCGCCTCCATGAGGCGGCTGGCGGCATCGAGGTCGCGCATCAGGGCCGACCCGCACAGGACGCCGGTCACCTCCTTGGCCGGGCAGCCAAAGTTGAGATCAACAATATGCGCACCCGACGCTTCGGCCAGAGCGGCCCCACGCGCGATAAACGCCGGGTCCTTGCCGATCAGTTGCACGATCTTAAGGCCGGCATGTTCCCCCAGCGCGAATTTGCGCACCACGTCCGGACGCCCACGCTCCAACTCGGCACAGGCGACCATCTCGGTGGCCGCATAGGCAGCCCCCAGCTTAGAAGCCATGCGGCGGAAGGGCAGATCAGACACACCGGTCATCGGCGCGATCAGGGCGCGCCCGGCAATCTCCACATCTCCGATCCTAAGACTGTGCGTCATCATGAACGCGAAATAACCGCGAAGCCCTCTTTACGCAATGGGCGGGCTCCGATTAAGACGAAGCCATGAGTTTCAATGCGATCATCGTTGCCGGCGGTTCAGGTCTGAGGTCAGGCGGCAAAAAGCAATGGATGCCGTTGCGCGGTAAGCCGGTCCTCAACTGGTCGATCGAAGCCTTTGCCCGCGCCGGAGCCGCCGACATAGTGGTTGTCGTGCCGCGCGACGATCTCGATCACGCCACCCTGACGCTTCAGGGGTTGGAGCGGGTGCGCGTCGTTCCTGGCGGGGCCACGCGCGCCCTTTCCGTGCAAACCGGCCTCAGTGCTCTGCATGAAACGGCTGCGCCCGATGATCTCGTGCTGATCCACGATGCCGCGCGGCCCCTGCTGACGGTAGACTTGATTGAAACGCTTCTGACTCGGCTGCAAACGGCGCGCGCCGCTATTCTGGCCGTACCGGTCACCGACTCGCTGAAACGTGCCGAAGACAGCCGCATCATCGACGCGCCCTCGCGTAATGGTCTGTGGCGGGCCCAGACCCCTCAGGCCTTCCGCCTCAGAGACATAGCCGACGCCTATGCCCAGTGGACGGGTGCGGTCGAGGCCACCGACGAGGCCATGGTAGCCGCTGCCGCCGGGATCAGCGTCGAGATCGTCGAAGGGGAACAGCGGCTTCAAAAGCTGACCTATCCCGAAGATTTTGCCGTGCTGGAGGCCTTTATGCCCGCTCAACAGATGCGTATCGGTCAGGGCTTTGACGCTCACCGCTGGGGCCCCGGCGAAAGCGTGTGGCTGTGTGGCGTGGAAATTACCCACGATCAGACCCTGATCGGCCATTCGGATGCCGATGCTGGCCTGCACGCCCTGACGGATGCCCTGCTAGGGGCCGCGGGGTTAGGCGATATTGGCGATCACTTCCCGCCCACCGACCCACAATGGAAAGGTGCGCCGTCTGACCTGTTTCTGCGTCATGCGGTCGAACTGATACGCCAGCGTGGGGGGGAAATCGTCAATGCCGATGTCACGCTGATTTGCGAGCGCCCCAAGATCAAGCCGCATCGGGAGGCCATGCGTCACAGAGTCGCCGATATTCTCACGCTTGATCTGGCGCGAGTCAGCATCAAGGCCACGACCACCGAGAAGATGGGGTTCACCGGTCGGGAAGAAGGACTGGCCGCGCAGGCGGTGTGCCTGATCACCCTACCATTATAACGCAGCGCACAATCACGAATCTTTCTTTATTGTTACAGGGTTTATATTTTTATCATAATTAACAAATATTTACCTGAAATTTAACCTGAAACGTAGCCAATGCTGCTACGCAAAATTTCAAATGACAACGCTCTGTAAATATGATGAATTGCAGACGTTCGGGGTGGGTTTGTTTTTGAAACCCATTATTTCATTCAATTTTTTAAGCTGTTCTTTTTTGCGTTCCAACCTTCCCCACCCCGAACAGGCTTCCCAGAGCGCAAGCCGATAAAGTGGATACCACTTTTCGGAAAAATTGCGCGACCAAACAAAAACTTAGAGCCATTGGACGGCTCAACTGAGCCGGCGAATGGCTCTAAAACTCCGTATCAATCACCATCTGATCATAGGCAGGCACGACACCGTCCGGTAGGTTCGCCCGCAATTCTTCGTAATCCATTTCCTGATGCAGGTTGGTTAGCACGGCCAGCTCAGGCTTGACGCGGGCGATCCATTCCAGCGCCAGATCGAGATGCGCGTGCGTCGGGTGCGGCGAATAGCGCAGTGCATCCACAACCCAGACCTTTAGCCCGTAAAGATGCGCAAAACTGTCTTCTGGCAGGTCACTGATGTCGCTGGAATAGGCCACGTCCCCGATACGATAGCCGACGGAACGAATAGGACCATGTATCTGATCGAAGGTGACAACCGGGACTTCGCCGCCCTCGCCCGTCAGATGGAACGTCTCTCCGAAAAGCGGCAAGGCCATTGGCGCGCAGATCGGCGGATAGCCGAACTTGCCCGCAAAAATATAATCGAACCGGCTGAGCAGGGTCTGACGCGTCGCTTCATCCATATAGCCCGGCACCTGCATTTTGCGCAAAAGCGCAAAGGCCCGCATGTCGTCTATGCCATGCGTCTGATCCGCATGGTCATGTGTCCACAGTACGGCATCCAGATGGTTTATGCCTGTCTGCATGATCTGGGTGCGAAAATCCGGGGACGTATCGACCACCACATTGGTCGTCTGTTCGGGAGACAATGGATCGAAAGCCTGAA
The DNA here is from genome assembly GCF_000175215.2 of Asticcacaulis excentricus CB 48. Taxonomy (NCBI): domain Bacteria; kingdom Pseudomonadati; phylum Pseudomonadota; class Alphaproteobacteria; order Caulobacterales; family Caulobacteraceae; genus Asticcacaulis; species Asticcacaulis excentricus. Next base: position 558,649 of record NC_014817.1, read on the forward strand.
ACAGGGCCGAACAGCGGCTGCGGCGGTTCTTCGGGTTACACGGATCACAGCGCCCCCAAAAGCCGTCGGCACGCGGCACGCCGGTCGAGCAACCTGAACCCAGTATGGTGGTCCTCAGCCGTCTCATGCGCGCGGTATCCGCTTGAACAGGGCGTAGAAGGCGTCGGTCGTCCGCGCGATCGTGTCTTCGCGCGTCCAGCCACGGATTTCCGCCAGCTTGTCATAGACGTGCGTCACATAGGCCGGTTCGTTGCGCCGGCCGCGCATGGGTGTGGGCGCCAGATAGGGGCAGTCAGTTTCAACAATAATGCGCTCGGCTGGCATGTCCGCGATAATGTCGCGCACATCCTGCGCCGCCTTGAAGGTGGCAATGCCCGACACCGAGAAGTAGGCCCCTATCCCGGCCGCCTTCTTCGCCAGTTCAGCGCCTGAGGTGTAGCAATGCAGCAGGAAGGTGAACGCCCCCTTGGCGTGTTCGTCGGAAAGAATCTCCCACATTTCGGCATCGGCCTCGCGCGTATGCACCACCAGCGGCAGGCCACTCTGGCGCGCCGCCTGGACATGGGTGCTGAACACCGCCGCCTGAATGTCTCGCGGGCTGAAGTCATAGTGGAAATCCAGCCCACATTCGCCAATACCGACCACCTTTGGCCGTTGCGCCAGTGTCAGCAGGTCCGCCACGCTGAGACCGGGATTCTCCTTGGCCTCGTGCGGGTGCGTGCCAACGGTGGCCCAGATGTCCTGATGCGTCGTCAAACCATAGCAGGTTTCAAAATTCGACACCCGGTCGCAGATATTGACCATCAGGCCCACTCCGGCCTCACGCGCCCGGTCGATCACCGCGTCACGGTCTTCGTCATATTGCGGGGCGTGCAGATTGACGTGACTGTCGATAAGCATCTTACCTTAAAGCCTTGATATCGTTTACGATGGACCAGAAATATTCGCCGCGGTCCAGATTGACACCCTCGGTTTCGGCGACGACCGTGCTAAGTTTGACCCACAGTTCCGACCATTGCCGTCCGCGCGCCGGGGCGTCGGCGCTCAGCGCCCGCTCCTGTACTCGATCACTCAGCGCGGCGATAAATTGCGCGAATTTTTTGGGACCGTCGATCTTCGAGGAGTTCGTCTTGAACAGCGTCATCAACGGTAACAGATCGAAGCGCGCAGGCTGCGCGTCGGACAACAGTCGCGCCGCCAGCTCATCCATCTCCAGCGCCCCCTCTTCCCACAGCCGCAACCCCTTGCCCGGGGAGCCCTTGGCCATTACCACCAGTCGTTCAAGCTGTTCAGGGCTAAGGTCGGCGCGCGCCGAGATAAAGCGCTGAACCGCTTCATCGTCCCACGGCGAGAAGCCTAGACGCCGGCAGCGTGAGCGGATGGTCGCCAGAAGTTTGCCCGGCGAATGCGAAATGAGGAACAGCAAGCCGCGTTCAGGTGGTTCCTCAAGAATTTTCAGCAAGGCATTGGCTGAATTGATATTCAGGTCATCGACAGCATCAACGATACAGACGCGATAGGCCGAACGCGACGGCGCTTTGGAAAAGAACTCGACCACCTCGCGCACTGCATCGACGGTGATATTCTTGCGCGTCTTGCCGTCCTTCTGCTCACGCTCCAGCACGAGCAGGTCAGGGTGCGACTGCGCCACAATCAGGCGCGCATCGGGGTCCTCCTCAGACATGCCAAGAATGCCAAAGCCCCGGTCGCGCTGATGCCCCATCAGATAACGCGCCGCGCGGTAGGCAAGGGTCGCCTTGCCTACCCCTTCGGGCCCGCACAGCAGCCAAGCGTGGTGCAGACGCCCGCGCGACAGAGCATCAAGAAAGGCCGTTTCCTGCGCTTCGCCCTGAATGAAATCAAAGACCTGACGCGGATGGGCGACGGCGGTATCGTCTTCGGTCACCGCCATCTCAGCTTACCTTCAGTTCCGCAAAGCGGCCCGACACCACGCGCCAGACATCGGCCTTGATGTCTTCAATTGAGCGGTCGGCGTCGATCAGTCGATAACGCTCAGGATGCGCGGCGGCGCGCCTGCGAAAGCCCTCACGCAGACGCTCATGAAAGGCCAGTCCCTTGGACTCAAAGCGGTTTTCGGCATCGCCGCGCGCCAGCGCCCGCTTTAAGCCCGCTTCCGGCGGCATATCCATCACGATAACCAAATCGGGCTGAGTGTCCGCTACAACGGCGGCGTCAATGCTTTCGATCAGTTCGGGGGTCACGCCGCCCCCCGCCCCCTGATAGGCACGTGTGGAGTCGGAAAAGCGGTCGCAGACGATCCACGCCCCGCGTTCCAGTGCCGGCCGGATCACCTGCTCCAGATGGTTGGCACGCGCCGCATACATCATCAGGGTTTCAGACATCGGCGACCAGCGCCCGGCCTCACCCGTCACCAGCAGGTCGCGCAGCGCCTCCGCGCCGCTGGAGCCACCCGGTTCGCGCGTCTGCACCACCTCCAGCGCCAATTCGCGCAGATGCGCTACCAGGGCCTTCACCTGAGTGGATTTTCCGGCACCTTCGCCGCCTTCGAATGTAATGAATCTACCGGTCATGTCAGCCGATACATCGGCCAAGCGCTCGGCTAAGACAAGGCTAAAATCACAACCCGCCGAAATTACTCGTCACGCGTCAGAATGGCGTCGAAATAGCCCGCCGCCAGCACCTTTTGCCGATAAAGTTCGGCCTTTTGCGCCCCCTCGAACGGCCCCAGCGTCACGACATAGAGACCCCGCCGCTCATCGACCCGCGCTCGCAACTGGTCGCTGACCCGCTCAGCATTGGCGCGCTCGGAAAAGGCCCCGACCTGCACGCGATACCGCTGTCGATCCCCGTCCGCCACCTCAGGCGTCGCTGCGGCATAGGTCGGACGCGCGCCCAGCACGGCCGGGCCCAAAAATTTGATGCGCACCCGCGCTGTGCCGGTCTGATGCACGCCCAAGGCCTTGGCGGCCCCTTTCGACAGATCAAGCAGACGCCCATCGACAAACGGCCCGCGATCATTGAGCCGTAGCCGCAGACTGCGGCCATTGTCGAGATTGGTCACCTCGATCACCGACGGGAGCGGCCAGGTCTTGTGCGCCGCCGACAGGGCATTCGGATCAAAGTGTTCCCCTGTCGCCGTCAGACTGCCCGACTCGTGGCCGTACCAGCTTGCCGTGCCTGTAAGCGTGTCGCCAATATCGGGCACATAGGGGCTATAGGTGTCGCCGCGCACCTTATAGGGCCGTAAGTTGGCGGCGCGATACTGCCCGTTCTTCACCACTTCCGGCTCGTCGCGCGTGCTCAGCTTCGGCCCACCCGCACAGGCGGCCAGAAGCCAGATGCTTGCCAGAACAAGCATTTGCACTGATCTTTTCGCAATCAGGTTCAATTGGGTGGACATGGGACGCCCCGGTCAACACATTCTGTGCCCAAACAGGGTAAAAAGAAATGGAAAAGGCTTGGTTAATCGCCTTACAGATTAAGCCCCAGAGCGATCAGGGCCAGCGCTGCCGGAAGCGCCTGAATAAACAGAATCTTGCGGCTGGCCGTCGCCGCGCCATAGACCCCGGCCACCACCACGCAGATCAGAAAGAAGACCTTGAAGGCCAGCGCGTGCGGCCCCGGCATCAACCCATAGATCAGACCGGCCGCCAGAAACCCGTTATAAAGCCCCTGATTGGCCGCCAAAGTCTTTGTCTGCTCCGCAAATTCGCGGCTGAGCCCCAAGGCTTTCAGCCCCGCCGGTTTCTGCCATAGGAACATCTCAAGGATAAGAATATAGATATGGATCAGCGCAACCAGCGCGGTCAGAACGGTGGCGATCATGGGGGCGTCCTCTTTTTATTCGCGAGAGGGTATGCCGCATATGGCGAAGGGGCAAGGTGCCAGACGCACGGGCGGGCAGGGTGGGATTGGCTCCGCTGCGCTCCGCCGAACCTACGCTTCGCTCCGGTTTACGAACCCCATCTCCCCGTGGGTTCAAGTCCCCACCCCCGTCGATCACACACAAAGACCGGCCCTTTTGGGGCCGGTCTTTGTGTGTGATGGCGGACAGGGTGGGATTCGAACCCACGGTAGGCTTCCACCTACGGCGGTTTTCAAGACCGCTGCCTTAAACCACTCGGCCACCTGTCCTTGCCTTGAGCGGAGTGTGCTTCTATCGTGACCGCCTGCGCTTGCCAAGAGCCTATGGGGATAAATCCCCAGCCGCAATCGAAAAACGCCGCTTCATCGATTAAATATTTCAAAAATAATTATTACAGGTTAAGTTGCGTCCCACCAAAAACAAACAGGAAGGATTCCCATGCCCGCGTCCCTTTCCCGCCGCAGCGCCCTGCTGGCCTCGCTTAGCCTCGGCGCTCTGACCATGGTTAGCCATGCCTCCGCCGCCACACCGGTCGGTGATTTTGTCACCGTTCAGGGCCCGCATTTCAAACTCAAAGGCGAAACCTATCGCTTCGTTGGGGCCAATATCTGGTACGGGGCCTATCTGGGGGCCGACGCCGCCTTTGGTGACCGTACGCGTCTTCAGAAGGAACTGGACGATCTTAAAGCGCTGGGCGTCACTAATCTACGCGTTCTGGCCTCGTCTGAGTTGTCGCCGCTGAAAAACTCGCTCGATCCGGCCTTCCGCACGCGCGAAAACGGCAAATACAACGAAGACCTGCTGGTCGGGCTGGATTACCTGCTAGTCGAAATGCACAAGCGCGGCATGAAGGCTGTGCTTTACCTGACCAACTTCTGGGAATGGTCAGGCGGCATGATGGCCTATCTCGACTACACGACCGGGCACTATATCAATAATGGCGATCCCGCCCATCCGTGGCCGGAATTTGCCGATGTCAGCTCGCGCTTCTATGCCAACGCAAAGGCCGTGGCGATGTACCACGACTATGTGCAGTTCCTGCTCAAGCGCACCAATTCGCTGACCAAAAAACCGTATCGCGATGACGCCACCATCATGGCCTGGCAGCTCAGCAATGAGCCGCGTCCCGGTGGTGGGCCTGAAATCGCCGCGCACCACATGCCAGCCTATCTGGCTTGGATTTCTTCGACCGCCAAACTGATCCGTTCGCTGGCGCCGCATCATCTGGTGTCGCTGGGCCACGAAGGCCTCATGGGCGTGGTTGGCAATGAAACGTTCCTGATCAACGCGCATAAGGAGATCGACTACCTGACGGCGCACATCTGGCCACAAAACTGGAGCTGGGTCGACGGCAAGGACCTGCCCGGCACCTTCGATGCTGGCGCCGCCAAGGTGCAAAAATATATCGATGACCATATCCGCATCGCGACGGCCATGAACAAGCCGCTGGTCTTCGAAGAATTCGGCTTCCCCAGAGATGACGTGAAGTATGAGCCGGGCACGCCAACCGTCTGGAAAGACAAGTTTTATGGTATGATCTATAAGGCGGTCGAAGACGCCGTGAAAACCGGCGGGCCGGTGTCGGGCTCAAACTTCTGGGCCTGGGGCGGTGCGGGCCGCGCTCTGCATAAGGACTACTGGATGCTGCGTGGCGAAACCGCCTATGTCGGTGATCCGCCGCACGAGCCGCAGGGTTGGTACAGCGTTTTCAATACCGACACTTCGACGCAAGGCCTGGTCCGGCAGCACGCTGAGCGGATCAAAAAGCTCAAAGCCTCCTAATGTATCTAATGAAAAGGCCGGGATAATCCCCGGTCTTTTCTACGGTTTTACGGGATTGGTCATAGGGCCCGTAGGGGCCGTCGCGCCGCCCAGACCCGGCAAAACCGCCGTCTGGTAATCCGGCGGAATGACAAACCACTTGGCGTCCTGAGCGCCCCTGGCGTAGGCCACCACCTGAAACAGCGGCACATTGCGCCCCTTCTGCGTCATCTGCATCAGAATTCCGTCACTATTGGCGCAGGCCATGCCCGACTGATTGAGGTAGCCGCTGAATTCCAGCGTGCGGCACGGTTGCCCGGCCATCAGGCTTGAGCCCACCGGACGCACCGTCGCGCGCGATTCCAGCGTCGCCAGATCAAGCGGAAGCGGCAACAGGGCCGCTTCTCGGCTTAAGGGAAACAGCAGCGCGATACGTTTGCCGCCCGCTGCCGTCAGGTGGATCAGAACCCCCTTGTCGCGGTCGGCAATATAGGTCTGCGATACCCCGCCGCTCAACATGTCCACCCGCATTTTCACCCCCGTGCGGCGCACCTCCACCGGCGCTTCGAACCCGGCCATACGAACGCGGGCAAAGAAATCAGGTTCGGACGATACCTGCGCCCGCGCGCCGGGGGTCACGACCATCAGCGACAACACAAAGATCAGCCAACGCATAGGGCGACTCCTCTATCTCGCTTGCATTTGCGCGGATTCGACGGCATTGACCAAACATTCGGTGCTGAAAAGGCATTTTTGAGACCGCCCGTACCTCCATGACCCCAACCGAGCCGCCTTCCCTGCTGATCGACGCGCGCGGCCACCGGTGCCCGGTACCGACCCTGCGCCTGCGAAAGGCTCTGGCTGAACAACCCGGTGCGGTTATTACACTGCTGGCCGACGACCCTATGGCGCAGATCGATGTGCCGCACTTCTGCCAGCAGAACGGATTTCTCCTGATTGCCTCCGAAGCCGAAGACACCCACCGGCGTTTCATCGTCCGCCGCTAAACCTTTCCGGCGCGTTTACCTTTTGGCGAGACGAATCGTTTAGGCCTTTTCTACCGCTTGTCTGGCGGCCGGATATCCTGCGTGTCAGGGCCTGTGTTTCAGGGAGTTTGAGTTGAATATTCAGGCGCGCGTCTTGCTGCTGGCAAAGGATCAGCAATGGCCTGAGCGGCTGGGGGCCGAGCTTGACCGGCTGGGCTGGCGCACCATTACGGCCTATCGCGCCGATGCCGCACTGGCCTGTATCGGTGATCTTCAGATCGAGGCGGTTCTGGTCGATGCGGCCCATCCGGAATGTTCGGCGAAGCTTGTGACCCAGTTGCGCGAAGCCTGCGCGCCACGCCGCCTGCCCATTGTGCAGGTGACCCACACGGGTCAATATGACATCCCCGAAGGCTGGGATATGGTCTATGACCGCGACGCCTACCCGCAGCAGATCCTCCTCGGCCTTGAACACATGGTGCGCGCCAATGTCGCCGAAGAAGAATACGAGTTGCGGCGCGATACGTTGAATGCGCTGGGGCTGAACATACCGTCGCGCGACGATGACAAGCCACTGGCCATACTTTCGGTAGGACCGGCGGACCCGGATTTCCTAGCCCTTAGCCATACCCTACGCGCGCGGGGTGTGGACCTCTATGCAGCCTTCACCAGCTACTCAGCCTTTGATTATCTTCATGATAAGACGTTCGACGCGGTCGTCCTATGGGGCCGGGAGTCGGTCGCGGAGGCCCTGTCGATCGCATCGGGTATGCGGCGTAATACCCGGCTCTACCACACGCCGGTATTCCTGCGTTTGCAAAAATCCGTTGATCTCGACCTGGGCGATGCCTTCCTGCGTGGCGTCAACGACGTCTCCGCGCCGGGTGCCAACGAAGCCGAAATCGCTGACCGCGTGCTGCGTCTGGCCCGCGCCTATCGTCGCCAGAGCAATACGCGGCAGGCGCTGGAAGCCGTCAACCACAGCCCGTACATGGACAAGGGCACGGGGCTGTTTACGCGCGACCTGTTTGCCGCCCATCTGGCGCGACTGGCCAAGGCCTCCAGCCAGCGCAACCGCCCTCTGAGCGTTTGCGTGCTTAAAATTTCTGAGAATCCGGAAATTGCACAGGCGCGGATGCGCAAATCGCTTGAGCGCGCCATGCCTCAGATCGGTTCGATGATCTCACGGCTGGTCCGCGCCGAAGACACGGCCGGGCGTTTGTCGGAAGAGGTGTTTGCCCTCGCCCTGCCCGCCACGCCCGAAGCCGCTGCGCGCCTTGTCGGAGAGCGGATCGGAGCCGTCATTAGCTGCACGGCGTTTGAATCCGGGAACGGTCGTTCGCCCTTTGTGGTCGAATTCGATGTCGGCGTGGCCGAACTGATCGACGGGGAACCCGTGGCCGAAGCCTTAACGCGCGCCGCTCAACAGATTCGACCCTCTTCCGGAGATATGGATCAGGCGATTTAGAGCGGATTTCGTTCAAAATTGAATCGAAATCACGCTCTAAATTTTTGATTTAACGCGCTTTTCGGAAAGCGCTCTAACCGGCCGCTATCGCCGCCAGTCGCGTCATGATCTTTTCTGCCGCGGCCAGACGCCCGGCCGCTTCTGGCCATTCGCCCCGCACGAGCAGCTTCTGATCCGGACGCAGTTTCCAATCCCGCGGATGCGCCTGAATGAGGCCAATCAGCCCCACCGGATTGCTGAACTGATCATTACGGAAGCTGATGACCGCGCCCTTTGGACCGACATCAAACTTCGCCACATTGGCTTCACGACACAGGCCCTTGATCCCCACTACCTTCAGCAGTTGTTCGGCCTCTTCCGGAATGGGCCCAAAGCGGTCGATCAGTTCGGCGGCCAGCGCTTCTCGATCCTCGCGCTTTTCGGCTTCCGACACACGGCGATACAACGACAGGCGGATATTAAGGTCCGGAATATAGTCCTCCGGGATCATGACCGCAGCGCCGGCATTGATCTGTGGCGACCAGCCCCGATTATCGGTAGCGGGCTCATCGGCGCGGCTGCGCAACTCATTGACGGCGTCTTCCAGCATCTGCTGATACAGCTCGACGCCGATTTCACGGATATGACCGGACTGCTCATTACCCAGCAGATTGCCGCCGCCCCGGATATCCAGATCGTGGCTGGCCAGCTGGAACCCAGCCCCCAGATTATCCAGCGATTGCAAGACCTTCAGTCGCTTTTCTGAAGCTTCACTTAAGATTTGATGCGGTTGGGTTGTTAGGTAGGCGAAGGCGCGCGTTTTGGAACGCCCGACACGCCCGCGGATCTGATACAGCTGCGCCAGACCAAACATGTCGGCGCGGTGCACGATAAGCGTATTGGCGGTCGGCACGTCCAGTCCGGACTCGACAATGGTGGTCGCCAGCAGCACGTCGTACTGACCGTCATAGAAGGCAGTCATCACCTCTTCGAGCTGGGTCGGAGTCATCTGACCGTGGCCGACGATGAACTTCACCTCCGGCACCTGCTCACGCAGGAAGCGTTCGAGGTCCGGCAGGTCTTTCAGGCGCGGCACCACGTAATAGGCCTGCCCGCCGCGATATTTCTCGCGCAGAAGCGCTTCGCGTATGCTGACGGCGTCGAAAGGCAGGACGTAGGTGCGTACCGCCAGACGGTCCACGGGCGGCGTGGCGATGATGGACATTTCCCGAATTCCGGAAAGGGCCATCTGCAAAGTACGTGGGATCGGCGTCGCCGACAGGGTCAGCATATGCACATCGGCACGGAAGGCCTTGAGCTTTTCCTTATGCTTGACGCCGAAATGCTGCTCCTCATCGACAATAACAAGGCCCAGATCCTTGAACCCGACCTGCTCAGACAGCAGGGCGTGCGTACCGATCACCACCTCAACCTCGCCGCTTTTCAGGCCGTCGCGGGTCTCATCCGCCTCCTTACGCGTCACCATGCGCGACAGATGACGGACGCGGATCGGCCAGCCCTGAAAGCGTTGGCTGAAGGTCTTGAAATGCTGGCGCGCCAGAAGCGTCGTCGGGCAGATAATGGCCACCTGCTGACCCGACATAGCCACCACAAAGGCCGCGCGCAACGCCACCTCGGTCTTGCCAAAGCCGACGTCGCCGCAGATGAGACGATCCATCGGATGCCCCTTCGACAAGTCGTCGAGGACATCGTGGATGGCGTTGAGCTGGTCCTCGGTTTCTTCGTAAGGGAACTGCGCGCAGAATTCGTCATAAAGCCCGGACGGCGGGTCGATTTGCTGACCCACCTTAAGGGCACGCGCGGCGGCCAGCTGGATCAGGCCATCGGCCATCTCACGCAGCTTTTCCTTGGCCTTGGCTTTACGCGCCTGCCAGCTCGCCGAGCCCAGACGGTCCAGTTGCGTCGTGTCAGAATCAGCCCCGTACCGCGTCAGCAGGTCGATATTTTCGACCGGCAGGTAGAGCTTGGCATCCGCGGCATATTGAAGCTCGAGGCAGGCGTGCGGGGCGTCGTTGACGCTCAGCGTCTTCAGGCCCTCATAACGGCCAATGCCGTGCTCGATATGCACGACCAGATCGCCCTGAGACAGGGATGATGCTTCGGCAAGAAAATTATTAGCACGCCGACGTTTACGCGGACGGGCTAATCTATCACCTAAGATGTCGGTTTCCGAAATGACCGCCAGGGTCTCGGTCTCAAACCCCTGATCGAGCGGCAGAATGGCGCGCTGGATAGGCTTGGCCTTGGTGCCGGCAACCCCGAAGCTCAGCGCATCGGCATAGTCTTTGGCTAATCGCGTCTTGTCGAGCCCGTGATCGGAGAGCATGGCCCCCAGACGATCAGATGAGCCTTCGGTCCACGAGGCGAACAGGACCCGCTTACCGGCCTTCGACAGGAGCTTGGCGTGGTCGGTCACGGCGGTAAAGAGGTTGACGCTGTCCTGATGGCGTTCCGGCGCGAAGCTGCGGCCCGGACGTGCGCCCAGATCAATGGCCGAGGCATCATCGCGCTGAAAGGTCTCGAATTGACGCACGCGGCCCTTTTGCAGCCCGCTCTGCCATTCGCTATCATCGAGATAGAGGCGATCGGGCGGCAGGGCGCGATAGCCGCTGTCCAGCTTGACGGCCCCTTTGGCCATGACGCGGGCATCGCCCGAGCCTTTGCGCGATTCATAGGCATCGAGCACGGAGTCGCGCCATTCGCCAAAGGCCTGTTCAGCCAGACCGTCCAGAAGGATCAGGGTCTGCGACGGCAGATAGTCGAACACGCTGTCGAGGCGCTCATAAAACAGAGGCAGCAGGGTTTCGACGCCTTGCCGACGGATGCCGGCAGACACCGCCGCATAGATGGGGTCATCGCCGGGCGCGCCGAAGTTTTCCAGATAGCCCTGACGGAAGCGGCTGATGCTCTTTTCATCCAGCAGGATTTCGCTCACCGCCATAAAGTCAATCGCGGCAATCTGTTTCAGCGAGCGCTGCGTTTCCGGATCGAAGGTGCGGATGGATTCCAGTTGATCGCCGAAGAAGTCGAGCCGCACCGGCTCATCCTGACTGGGCGAAAAGACGTCGATAATGCCCCCGCGCACGGCAAATTCACCGCGCTCGGAAACGGTCGAGACGCGGTTATAGCCGTTGCGTGAAAAATAGGCCTCAAGCTCGCCCGTTTCGATGCTCTGACCGGGTTTGAGCGACAACAGACTTCCGCGCATGGCGTCGCGCGGCGGCACCTTCTGCGACAAGGAGGCCGATGTGGTGAGGATCAGCACAGGCTTTGCCGGTTTGCCGTTCAGGGCCTGAAGCCGCGTCAGGCCGCTCATGCGCTGGGCAATCAGGCCCGTCGTCGGGCTCACCCGGTCATAAGGCAGGCAGTCCCAGGCCGGGAAACGAATCACGTCCAGTTCCGGCGCATAGAAGGCCAGTTCTTCGGCGATAGCGTTCATGCGGCCGTGATCGCGTGCCACGAACAGCGCCAGCCCCTCGGCGCGCGTCAGGTCCGAGGCCACCAGACTGTCGTAACCCGGCGGACACCCGGTCAGGGACAGGCGGGTCGCAGCGGCAGTAATGCGGGAAATATCAGACATCTATTGCTGAAGCTTTGTGTAAGCTATCTTATAATACTGATTGAGCTGGCTCATGATTTCGGATTTATGCTCTGGCGGCACAGGGTCGCGTTCGATGATCCAGCCGTAAAGATCCTGATCCGGTGCTTCGAGCAAGGCTTCGAAAATATCGAGCTGTTCGGCGGTCATGGTGGGCAGGTATTCCTCGGCAAAGTGCCCCAGAATGATGTCAGCCTCCTTGAAACCGCGCCGCGAAGCGCGGAACCACAGCTTGCGCAGGCGGGCCTGATGGAGATCGTCAGCGGTGTCAGTCATGGTTTTCCCGTCTATGGAGCGCAATCGCCCTTCTCTTTCATACGGTTTGGTGCTTGAAAGAGCCTATGCGTCCGGAAATTTTGTTCCCCTATTACACGTCTTTGACCGGCCTGAAAGGGGTCGGGCCGAAAATTGCGCCGCATCTGATCCGTCACGTCGGGCCCTATGTGCGTGACCTGCTGTTCACCCTGCCTAGCCAGTTGATTTTTCGGCCCGTAAGCCGCATCGCTGAGGCCCGCGTCGGGCAGGTTCAGACCCTATGCGTTACCATCGGTAGCTATCAGAAAAGCGCCGGCAAGGGGCCGCAGCGCATCACTGTCTTTGACGATAGCGGTCAGATGCAACTGACCTATTTCCACGCGATCCGTGGTTTTGAGCAGCAACACCCGGTCGGGGAAACCCGCTGGATCAGCGGCAAGGTCGAAAGTTTTGGCGCGTCGCTTCAGATGAACCACCCGGACTATGTGGTGCCGCTCGACAAACAGGACACTATCCCCCTGTTTGAAACCGTCTACCCGGCTACGTCAGCCGTTTCGCCGCGCCTGATGCGGCGTTTCGTCGAAGCGGCCCTGCACCGGGTGCCTGACCTGCCGGAATGGCTGGATAATGAGACGCTGGGGCGGCTAAAAATTTCCGGTTTTTCGGATGCGTTACGCGCCGCCCACGCGCCTGTGAGTGAAGCCGATCTGCTGCCCGATGCCACGGCGCGCAAACGGCTGGCCTATGATGAAGCGCTGGCCCATCAACTGGCCATGAAGGCGCGCAAGCAGCACCGTCAGGCCACCCCGGCCCTGATCATCGACCGTCACGTCTGGGCGGATAAGGCGCTGTCCACCCTGCCCTTTGCCCTTACGGGGGCGCAGACGCGCGCCCTGAGCGATATTCGGGGCGATCTGCGTTCCGGCGAACGCATGAACCGCCTGATCCAGGGCGATGTGGGGTCGGGCAAGACCTTGGTGGTGCTTATGGCCATGATCGACGTCGCCGAAGCCGGGCATCAGAGCGTCATGATGGCGCCGACTGAAATTCTGGCGCGCCAGCATTACGAAAAATCCCTGCCCATCCTGAGCGATATGGGCATTTCTGCCGTCCTGATGACCGGACGCGACAAGGGTAAGGAGCGCGAAGCCAAGCGCGCCGCCGTTGCGTCAGGTGAAACGACAATGATCTTCGGCACCCATGCGGTGTTTCAGGAAGGCGTGGCGTTCAAAAGCCTGCAATTTTGCGTCATCGACGAGCAGCATCGCTTCGGCGTGGGGCAGCGGCAACGCCTGTTCCTGAAGGGCGAAAGCGTCCACTACCTGTCCATGTCGGCAACGCCCATTCCGCGCACACTGGCGCTCACCCAATATGGCGAATCCGACCTCAGCGTGCTCGATGAAAAGCCCGCCGGCCGACAACCTATCCATACAGCCGTCATCCCGCGTGCGCGTTTGTCGGAGGTATTCGACCGGCTGAAATCAGCCATAGCCGCCGGTTCGCAGGCCTACTGGATCTGCCCGCTGGTCGAAGAAAGCGCCGAGTCCGACCTGATCGCGGTCGAAGCCCGTCACGAGTCACTTCAGGAGGCGCTGGGGCGTGAGGTCGGGCTAGTGCACGGACGATTGCCCTCGGCCGAAAAGGAAGACGTGGTGGCGCGCTTTGCTTCCGGCGAACTGCCGCTACTATGCGCGACGACCGTGGTCGAAGTCGGCATCGACGTGCCCAATGCCTCGATCATCATTATCGAACAGGCCGAACGCTTCGGTTTGGCACAATTGCATCAGTTGCGCGGCCGCGTCGGGCGGGGTTCGGCCAAAAGCGCCTGCATTCTTCTCTATGACATGCCGCTGGGACAGGCGGCCAAGGCGCGTCTTGAACTGCTGCGCACGACGGAAGACGGGTTTGAGATCGCCGAAATGGACTGGAAACTGCGTGGGGAAGGCGATGTGCTGGGCGCGCGGCAGTCAGGTTTCCCCGCCTATCGCTTTGTTGATCCGGTGGCGCACGCCGACCTGATCGCCACGGCGTCACGGGAGGCGCAGTATATTCTTCAGCACGAGGCGCAGTTCCCGCCGCAGCGTCGGCAGGCTCTGGAAGTCCTGCGCCACCTGTTCGACTGGCGACCCGATGCGGCGGATAAGGTGGATTAATCCCGGCGTGCCCCGCGCCAAGCGAGCCAGCGCGCTTGCGAATCCGCTTGAAGATCGGCATAGAACAGATTGTACGGACGTACTTTTTTACTATCTGCCCACGATCCGTCAACGTCGAAAGACGGGCCCGACGGTCGCGACACATAGAGGATATCACCGCGGCAGCGCGCACTGACCTTGCGCGGCATCAGAGCCGGCGTCGTCCCCCATTCCAGCCCCGTCGCATTGGCCGCACCCAGACTGTGGCGCGCCTCGATCTCCTTGTCCGTCACTCCGCCGGTCAGCGGATTGACGCACAGGGCCTTGCCATCCAGCGGCTCCATAATACTGGTCTGGCTCCACTCCATCGCTCGACGCTGCGCCTGTAAGGCGCGGTCAGGACGGCCATTATCGACGCTCAGATAGGCGACGGCGCAGCCATATTGGGTGCGCTGTTGACAGGCCGGGACCGCTTGTCCCACCTGAAAATCAGCGGCAGGCGTCAGGGCTTCGAGAAAATAGACGGCCACCAGCGCCGACTTTAGCGCCTCATCGGTCAAAATCCGCTCTTTGAGCAGCCTCTGCCCCAGAAACGCCCCCTGCTCAAGCCCCACAATGATAAAGCCGCTGCCATTACGGCGCTGGGCCAGAAAGGCGTCAAAAGCGGCCTCAACATCCCCATAGGCGAATTGCCGCGCCTCACGCGCGTCTTCGCGTTGTGTCAACTGGCTGTAGAGGCTGGCCTGACGATAGCGCGGCGCATACACATAGCCGACCGCATTGAACGGTCCGGCGTAGTTGGGCAGTTGACTGCGTATCACCTCGGCACTGGAAGTGGGATCATCAATCGGCCCCACCCAGTCTTTACCCCCATTGAAGGTAGTGCCGTGGATGAAGAAGACATCGACCTTCTGAGGATTACGGTTGCGACGCACCTCCAACCCGTTAAGCGCCGGATTAAGATACCACCCGCTCACCTTGCGATAATCGGGAGCTGCTGGCGGCGCGTAGGTCTGAAACGGCACCTTGGGGTCGAGATTGTGCCGCATGATGTCATCACCCCACAACGCCCCGACCATGACCACAAACAGCCCCCCCAGAAGGGAGACCCCGGCGATCAGCAGGCGTCGATGGGTAAGGGAGAGCTTGGGCTTATCGGACATGCGGCAGGCGACGTGGTTCCTTAAGAGGGACATCATGATACCGAGCGCCGTCTCAGGCAAGCGCTGCGCGCTTCACATATTATGAGCCCACGTTAAGGGGCTTTGGGCGTGCCCGGTTTATAGGCGTCATTGGGCCAGCGCTTATGCACCCAGAACCACTCTTCCGGCCGCGCACGCACCACCTCTTCGATAAAGGCCGAAACCTTGGCCACGGTGGTGTCGATGTCGGCGGCCTTATGACCCGTGTCATCCACCTCAATCGTTTCATGGACGATCACTCGGAAGCGCGCTTTGTGCAGGCGCTCGACCGTCATCGGCTGCAACACCGTGCCGAAGCGCATAGCCAGCCGCGTCGGGCCGGGCGCTGTATCGACGCTGCGCCCGAAAAAGGGCGTGGCAACCCCGCGATTGAACTTCTGATCGTTCATCAGGGCGACCGATTCGCCCTTGCCCATAGCGATCAGCAATTCCTTGGCCCCGTCGCCGCCCTTCGGCGCGAACAGACGCACGCCATAACGCATCCGTCCGGCCTTGATGCGTTCATCCACATAAGGGTTATTGGCAGCGCGATAGGTCATCTGACACTCGACCCCGGCATCGACGATGGTTGAGGGCATAATCTCCCAGTTGGCAAAGTGCCCGGAGATGAAGACCACAGGGGTTTGGCTCTCGGCTATGGCCTTCAGGCGCTCCATATTGACCACCTCAACGCGCCCATTGGCGATGCGGATGCGGTCCATAATGGCGAATTCGGCAAAGGTGCGCCCCAGATTGTCCCACTGAGCGCGGGCGACGTTCGCCTTCCACGCCTCATCCTTGTCCGGAAAGGCAAGGTCGAGGTTCTGACGAACCAGTTTTTGGGTCGGAGTAACGGGACCGATGGTTTTGAGCAGCCACGCCCCCATGTCCGAAGCTGTATCGACCGGCAGGGCGCGCACGATCCCGACAAACAGGTCGTACATCAGCGCTTCAAAGCGCCAGGCCATATCTTGCCAGAAGGAAGGTTTAACGGAAGACATGTAATCCGATGCCTTAAGATTTTGCTTTAAGCTCTTTTTGAGCCTTGAGAATTTTTAACAGGCGTTTCACGCGAGCTTCGGCGGCCAGATGGCTCGACAGAACCCCGTCCCAGCCGCCGGTGAAGTGGCAACGGAACAGAAAATAGCGCGTGAACACGAACGGATATTCGAACGGCAGACGCGCCCAAATCGCCCAGGCGGGCTTTTTCAACGCCTTGGCCTGAAGATTGGTGTAGGAGTCGAGCTTCTGGCGAATATGCGCATAGGAGCGCGCCGAAAAGTGCGTCGCCGACCCGTGTAGCTGCCCTACGGGCTCGTCCCTGGTGTCCACCGTGTCATGCACCAGCGAGTCCCGGAAACGCACCTTGCGCCGGTCATAGAGGCGCACATAGTTGTGATAGTCGGCCCACAAACGCGGCTTATCCTTACCCGGATAGACATTGCGCAGCTTGAACCGATAGGCCGGCAGGTCAGGGCCCCTGGCCATCAGGGCCTTGATTTCCTGATAAAGATGCGGCGTCACCACCTCATCGGCGTCCAGATTGAGTATCCAGTCGTGGCTGGCGCAGTCTTCGGAGAAGCGTTTTTGCGGCCCGTACCCCACCCAGTCATTGTGGAAGACCTTCGCCCCCATCTGACGCGCCATGTCCGGCGTGCCGTCCGTGGAGCCGGAATCGACCACCACCATCTCATCGACCAGCCCCTCAATCGCCCGCAGGCAATTGGCGAGACGATCGGCTTCATTCTTGGTGATAATACACGCGCTCAGTTTCGGCGGTGAGGACATAAAGGAACTCTGGGTGCTAGATTATTCTGGCTTAGTCGCCTCCCCCGATCCGGTCAATAGTCATCGGATTGATCGAACCCGCCCGACCGCACGTAAACCCGGTTTTAAACAGGCCCCTATTGATGACCCAAACGACGATCCTGTGGTTTCGTTCCGATCTGCGACTGCAAGATCATGAAGGCGTGGAAGCCACGCTCAACAGCGGTAGCCCCGTTGTGCCGGTCTATATTTACGACGAACAACTGGCGCAACGGCCTTTGGGCGCAGCCTCGAAATGGTGGCTGGATCGCTCTCTCCGGTCGCTGGATCAGAGTTTGCGGGCGCGCGGAGCACGACTGATCGTCCTCAAAGGGTCCGCTCTGGCGCAGTTAAAGCGTCTGATCGGGCAGGTTTCGGCGACGCGACTGATCGCCTCACGCACCTTCGAACCGAAAATCGACGCCTTCGATGCCCAACTGAGCAAGGCGTTGGGCATCCCGGTCGAGATTTTCAACACGCACCTTCTGTCCGATCCGACGCAGATTCGCACGGGCGACGGCAATCCGTACAAGGTCTTTACCCCCTTTTACCGCGCTCTGCTGGCGCGCGGCGCGGCCAGAGGCCATGCCCGCAAAGCGTTGGCAACCCCTTGGCCCGCCCCCGCCGAATGGCCGGAGAGTGTGGACATAGACGCGCTGGGGCTCAAACCCGCCCTGACACTATCGGGGCACGACTGGTCTGAAGGTTTCGATGTGTGGACGCCGGGCGAAGACGGCGCGCATCAGCGCTTGTCAGCTTTCCTGCGCTCTGGGCTGAAAGGCTATGCGCCGGACCGCGACCGGCCCGACCTCGACATCACCTCGCGCCTGTCGCCGCATTTGCGCTTTGGCGAAATCAGCCCGCACCGCGTTCTTCATGAAGCCGAAGCGCACGCTGCGGCTCATCCGGCCCTGAGCGACGATCTGGAAAAATTCCGGGCCGAACTGGCCTGGCGCGATTTCAGCTACAACATCCTGCAACTCCAGCCGGAGTTGGACCGCGTCAATTTCAAAAGCGCCTTCGACGCCATGCCTTGGCGCGATGATCCGGCCGGTTTGCGCGCATGGCAGCGCGGCGAAACCGGCTACAGTCTGGTCGATGCTGGTATGCGTCAACTCTGGCGCACGGGGTTCATGCACAACCGCGTGCGCATGGTCTGCGCCTCGTTCCTGTCCAAGCACCTGCTGATCGACTGGCGGCAAGGGGAACAGTGGTTCTGGGACACGCTGGTCGATGCCGACCCGGCCAGCAATACGGCCAGCTGGCAATGGGTAGCCGGGTCCGGGGCCGATGCCGCCCCCTATTTCCGCATCTTCAACCCCTTGACTCAGGCCGAGAAATTCGACCCGAAGGGGGCCTATCGCCGGCGCTTTGTTTCCGGTTTTACGGAAAAGATAGCTGGCGCGGCATCCGCTCATCACCAAAAATTTGAACGCGACCTGTTTGATTTCGCAGGCGTTTCAGCCTCTAACTCAAAGGGCGCGCCGCGCCTGATCGTTGATCACGCTGTGGCGCGTCAGCGGGCGCTCGACGCCTATGCGCAGATGAAAAAGGACTGAGCCATGCCTGGACAGATAGAGGCCGATGCCCTGAAATCCCTGCTCGATGCCGGGTCCGTCAAGATCATCGACGGTAGCTGGGCGCTGGACGGCACGGATATGCGCGCCCTCTATGCCGAAAGCCATATACCAACGGCGCAGTTTTTCGATATCGACGCCATCAGCGACCACAGCAGCGGCCTGCCGCACATGGCCCCGACACCCGACATGTTTGCACAGGCTGTCGGCGACATGGGCATCCGCGAAACCGATCACGTGGTGGTCTATGACCGGCACGGCCTGTTTTCCGCGGCGCGCGTGTGGTGGACCTTCCGCCTGATGGGCCATAAAAAGGTGCAGGTGTTGGCGGGCGGCCTACCGGCGTGGATAGCGGCTGGATATCCGACAGGTAGCGGCGCGGAATGGGTCAAGGGCGTCCCCTACACCCCGAACCTAAATCCTGATTTGGTTATATCTCTCAATGTGTTGCGGGCCCATCTTGGCGCGTCAGATGAGATGGTGCTGGACGCCCGCCCGGCCGCGCGTTTCGATGGCACGGCTCCGGAACCGCGCGCCGGCCTGCGCTCCGGGCACATGCCGGGCAGCCGCAGCCTGCCCGCCAGTGAGTTGATCCGCGACGGGGCGCTGAAACCGGTGGCAGAACTGAAAAACATCTTCTCCGCCCTGCACGTCACGTCGAAAACGCAGGTCATCACCTCGTGCGGATCAGGGGTGACGGCGGCCATCATCGCCTTGGCTCTGCATGAGGTCGGTCATGACAAGGTGCGGCTCTATGACGGGTCGTGGGCCGAATGGGGTCAGGCGACGCTCGACACGCCGGTCGTTACCTCCGCTCAGCGCACCGGTGGCGAATAGAGCAGGCCGCGTTCCGGCGCGTTCCACTGCGCATTCAGCCCGCGCGACAGCTTAAGCGGTGAGTCTGCGCCGATATTGCGGTCGAAGATTTCGCCGTAATTGCCGACCTGCGACAGGATATTATAGGCCCATTCCGGCCCCAGCCCCAGGCCGCCGCCCAGATTACCCTCTGAGCCGAGAAGACGCCGGACCTCCGGGTTCTGGGATTCCAGCTGCTGCGCCTTGACCGTCTCGCTACTGACACCCAACTCCTCGGCGACGATGGTCACATAGAGTGTCCAGCGCACAATGTCCGTCCACTGGTCGTCGCCCTGCCGCACAACCGGCCCCAAAGGTTCCTTTGAGATGATTTCCGGCAGAATGGTGTGGGCCGTCGGGTCGCTCAGCGTCGCGCGCGCCGCCGCCAGAGCCGACACGTCGCTGCTCAGGGCATCGCACTGACCGGCGGCATAGGCGTCGCGCCCCTCGTCCTCGTTCTTCACCACGACAGGGTTGTATTTCAGCCCACGCGCGCGGAAAAAGTCGGCCAGATTAAGCTCGCTGGTCGAACCCGTCTGCACGCAGATGCGCGCGCCATTCAGTTCGGTGGCGCTGTTCAAGCGCAGGGATTTGCGCACCAGAAAGCCCTGCCCGTCATAATAGTTAATGCCGGCGTAATCAACCTGATCCGCCGCGTCGCGCGACAGGGTCCAGGAGGTCGAACGCCACAGCACATCGACCTTGCCGGTTTTCAGCGCCTCGAACCGCTCGGTCGTGGTCAGCGGCACATAGGTCACCTTATCGGCATCGGAAAAGATGGCGGCCGCCAGAGCGCGGCAAAAATCGACGTCGAAACCGCGCCAGCGGCCGGAATTGTCCTTATACGAAAAGCCGATCAGACCGGGATGCACGCCGCAACTGACCCGCCCGCGCGCCAGAACGGCCTTTAGCGTGGCGCTATCGCTTTGGGTGGGGGTGAGCGTGGCTTCCGGGGCCTGAGCGGGCTTGTCATCTGATGCCTTTGGTCCCTGATTACACGCCGTCAGACCGCACACAAGACCGGCCAGAGCGAGCGGCGCGGCAAGGCGGGACAGGGGGCGGAACACGGACATGGGCAACAGGGCCTTTACGGTGGCAGCGCACCCTATTCAACACCAGCCCGCCGCCCCGGTCAAAGCGAAAGGGACGGTCAGTGCTCACAAATTGGAGAAATGGCGACCCCGGCAGGATTCGAACCTGCGACCGTCCGCTTAGAAGGCGGATGCTCTATCCAGCTGAGCTACGGAGTCTCAAAGCGCTCTTAGTGCGTCCAGCTCTGGCGGCGGTTGGACGCGAAATTGTCGGCATAGGCCTTGATGATCTTCGGCGGGGTTTCCGGCTCGATCAGGCGGAAGGGGATGCCGTGGGTTTCGGCATAGGCCATGGCCTGCTCCTTGGTGTCGAAGGAGAGGCGCACCTGGGTACGGGTGTCCGCCGCCGAAATCCAGCCCATCAGCGGGTCAGGCGTGCGCGCCGAAGCCGGTTCAAACTCCAGTACCCAGTCCTGAGTCTTGGCCTTGCCCGACTGCATGGCGGTCTTGGACGGCTTGAAGATGCGCGCGAACATGACAATCTCCTGCGGACGCGAAATCAGTCCGGATTCGATATCCGGATGGTCAAGGTCTGTTACTACAAACCCGCTTTTTGGCAAAGGGCTTTTGCCGGGTTATTCCAAGCCTTGATGAGCCTTACGCATCAAGGCTTGGCAAGGGCGACCGCCCGCCGCCGCTTATGCGGCGAGCCATGCGGCGTTTGAGCTGCCAAAAAGGCGAATACCCGCCTGGGCGGGTATTAAGCTGCGATCTCAGCCGAGGCTTCGATCTCAACCAGCCATTCCGGGTTGATCAGGGCCGAGGTGCCGAGGAAGCTCGATGCCGGACGAATTTCACCGAACACTTCGCCGTGCGCGCGGGCGGCTTCTTGCCACAGCGACATATCGGTCAGGAAGATGCGCGTGCGGATGATGTCGGTCACCGAACCGCCCGCCTCTTCCACCGCTTTGACGATAGTTTCGAGGATGGTCTTGGTTTGCAGGTAGCAATCGCCGGCCCCGACCAGCTTGCCTTCGCGCATGGCCGTGGTGCCCGCGACTTCGATACGGTTGCCGATACGCACGGCGCGTGAAAAACCTATGGTCGGTTCAAACGGCGAACCGGAAGAAATAAGCTGACGCATGAGGGTATCCTGAAAATTAGAGCGCTTTCCGAAAAGTGTGATGCACTTTTCGGAAAAAAAGCGCGTTAAACCATAAATTTAGAGCGCTATTTCGATTCAAAATGAACGAAATACGCTCTAAACCAGACGGCTGCGGTCGAGCGCCGCGGTGATGAAGCTCTTGAACAGCGGGTGCGGCTGCATGGGGCGGGACTTGTATTCCGGGTGGTACTGCACGCCGATAAACCACGGATGGTCGTCGCGTTCGACGATCTCCGGCAGCAGGCCGTCCGGCGACATGCCGCTGAACTTCAGGCCACAGGCCTCAAGCTGCGGGATGTAGTCGCGGTTGACTTCGTAACGGTGGCGGTGGCGTTCGGAAATCTGCGTGGTGCCATAGATATCGGCGACCTTAGACCCTTCGCGCAGCGTAGCCGCAAAGGCCCCCAGACGCATGGTGCCCCCCAGATTGCCGCCCGCGGCGCGCTGATTCAGCTCATTACCATTGAGCCATTCGGTCATCAGGCCCACAACGTGTTCGCCGCTGTCGCCAAACTCCGATGAGGTGGCTTTGGCGATGCCGGCCTGATGGCGCGCGGCCTCAACCACGGCCATCTGCATCCCGAAACAGATGCCGAGATAGGGAATCTGGTTTTCGCGGGCGAACTTGGCGGCCATGATCTTGCCCTCGGCCCCGCGCTCACCAAAGCCGCCGGGCACCAGAATGGCGTGCACGTTTTCCAGCTTCTGACGCACGGTTTCGGGATCGTCCTCGAAGGTTTCGGACTCGACCCACTCGATATTGACCTTGACGCGATTGGCCATGCCGCCGTGATAAACGGCTTCGATCAGCGACTTATAGGCATCTTTTAACACCGTATACTTGCCGACAATGGCAATCGACACCTCGCCGTCCGGCTTGGCGTAGCGGTGGGTGATGTCTTCCCACATCGACAGATCGGGCTGCGGCGCGTCTTCGATGCCGAACACGCTCAGCACCTCGTTGTCGAAACCTTCGCGGTGATAGTCGATCGGCACGGCATAGATATTGGCCGAATCGAGCGCCTGGATGACCGCCGTTTCGCGCACATTACAGAACAGACCGATCTTGCGGCGCTCCTCGCGCGGGATTTCGTACTCGCTGCGGCACAGCAGAATGTCCGG
This sequence comes from Asticcacaulis excentricus CB 48, assembly GCF_000175215.2. Taxonomy (NCBI): domain Bacteria; kingdom Pseudomonadati; phylum Pseudomonadota; class Alphaproteobacteria; order Caulobacterales; family Caulobacteraceae; genus Asticcacaulis; species Asticcacaulis excentricus. The sequence continues at coordinate 581,433 of NC_014817.1, forward strand.
CTGAATACCGATCGAGCGCAGTTCCTTGACCGAGTGCTGGGTCGGCTTGGTCTTCATCTCGCCGGCCGTCTTGACGAAGGGCAGCAGGGTCAGGTGGATGAAGCAGCACTGACGGCGCGGCAGCTCCTGCCCCAGCTGGCGGATGGCTTCAAAGAAGGGAAGGCCTTCGATATCGCCGACCGTGCCGCCGATTTCGACCAGAATGAAGTCGGCATCGCCCTGATCCGACAGGACAAAGCTCTTGATCTGATCGGTGACGTGCGGAATGACCTGCACGGTGGCGCCCAGATAGTCGCCGCGCCGCTCTTTTTCGATGATATTGGAATATATGCGCCCGGTGGTAATATTGTCGGTCTTGCGCGCATTGACTGCCGTGAAACGCTCATAGTGGCCGAGGTCGAGATCGGTTTCCGCGCCATCATCGGTGACGAAGACTTCCCCGTGCTGATAGGGGCTCATCGTGCCGGGATCGACGTTCAGATAGGGGTCGAGCTTGCGCAGGCGAACCTTATAACCGCGCGCCTGAAGCAGGGCCCCGAGCGCCGCCGAAGCCAGCCCCTTGCCGAGCGAGGACACCACGCCCCCCGTAATAAATACAAAGCGCGCCATATCCGTGTTCACCGTGGGCATGTCGGAAAACCTTTATCCGGGAACCGCTGCGGGCGATTCCACTTACCTTCATATATAGTCAAAAAGATCGGCTCACAAAGCGATCTGTGAGCCGGTCCTGAGTTCAGAATTTAAAGCGGTCTTCAGTTTGAGGCCGAAGACGACGCCGCAGATGACGATGAGGTCGCGGCAGGCTTGGCCGGTTGGGCCGCCGGTTTCGCCGCCGGGCGGGCTGCGCTTGACGACGCAGCCGAAGAGGCCGGAGCCCCCAGCGTGCTGAGCGACGGCGCAGCGCTGGTCGGCGACGGAAGATCGGTCAGGGAGGGCGCAGCCGAAGACGAAGCGGCACCGGTCGATTGCTGGGCATTCTGTGCCGCCGCTGCGGCAGCCGCCGAAGCCTGAGCTTCGTTCAGCTTAACATTGTCAGCACCGACCTGATCGACCACAGAAGTACCGCGGCGGTCGAGGTTCGACACCACGGTCAGGGCGATACAGTTGGCAAAAAACAGGAACGCCAGAATCGACGTGGCCTTGGTCAGGAAGTTGCCGGCACCGCGCGCCGACATAAAGCCCGACGGACCGCCGCCCATACCCAGCGCCCCGCCTTCGGACCGCTGAACGAGAATCAGTCCCACCAGAGCAATACCGATGAGGATTTGGATCGAGAGCAGGATAACGAACAGCATGAAGTTCCGGGGTCTTTTGGGCGAATGTCTGGGCTCAGGGCAGGTTTACGCCCCTGTGGGTCGCGCGCCTTGTCCAAAGCGTAAGCGCACGCCCTTAGCATTAAGACTGGGCATTGGCCATAGCTGTTTCAAGGATTTGCGGTGGAATTTCAGTCCGCGGCGGCGATGATGCGGTTGAAATCCTCAGCCTTAAGCGATGCACCGCCGACCAGCAGGCCATCCACGCCGTCAAGCGACAACAGGTGGCGGGCATTGTCCGGCTTGACCGAGCCGCCATAAAGCGTGTGCGGCACGACCTGATTGTGGAAACGCTGCGCCAGATGCTTCTGAATCAGCAGCATGGCGTCGATGACCTGATCATCGGTAGGCACGTGGCCGGTGCCGATGGCCCAGACAGGCTCATAGGCGACATGGAAGGTTTGCCCTTCCAGCGCCAGAGGCAGGCTGTCACGCAACTGCTTGCTGAGCACAGCGTGGGTCAGGCCCTCCTGACGCTGATCGAGCGTTTCCCCGATGCAGATAATCGGCTCCAGCCCGGCCCGTAGTGCCGCCAGCGTCTTGGCGGCCACGCTTTCACAGGCCTCCTTGTGGCCATGACGGCGTTCGGAATGGCCCAATATGACCATTTCGGCCCCGGCGTCTTTCAGCATTTCGGCCGACAGATCGCCAGTAAACGCACCTTGGGCGTCTTTGTGACAGTCCTGACCACCCAGACGCACTGGGCTGGGTTCAGGACGGGCGTTCAGGGCTTCACTCAGGGCAAAGAGAAGTGTGGACGGCGGGAAGATGGCGACCGAAGCACGGCTTTGGCGTGCGGCGGTATCCATGGCCAGGGCTTCCGGAATGGCGTCCCTGAGGCCATGCATCTTCCAGTTGCCCGCGATAAGCGGATGTTTTGGCATTATAAAATCAGTGGCATGTTATATTTTGTTGATAATGTTATCTGTAACGAAACCGACCCGTTACGCCAAGAAAAAACCGGCAAACAATTGGATTCCGTTTGTAACAGCCTTGATCCCGTCACGGTTGGTCAATTATATGTCTGCGCGCCGTCCGCCCCGGAGCGGCGGCACTTCATCTTTCAAAGGTCGCCCCTTTCATGATCTCCAGCTTCCGTCAGTTTACCAAGTCGCTCACTTTCAAGATTTTGATGGCGGCGTTGATCCTGAGTTTCGCCGTCTTCGGGATGCACGACCTGTTCTCGCGGCCCTCCTCGCGCAACGTGGTCGATGCCGGTGATCGCCAGACGACGACGGACGATTATCGTCGTCAGTTTGACCAATGGAAGACGGGAGCCGAGCAACAGAGCGGCCAGACCCTGACCTATGAAGACGCCGTGAAGCAGGGCCTGCACGTGCGCATCATGGAAGAACTGGCCGATATGGATTCGGTGTCGGCATGGCTGGTTAAGGTCGGTCTGCGCCCGTCGGCCAAGGTGGTGACCGATCAGATCGCCAAATACCCGATCTTCTTCGATTCGATCACCGGCAAGTTCGACAAGGCCAAGTACCAGCAGGAACTGGCCACGCAGATGAAGATGAGCGAGACCAAGTTCGAGCAGATCATCAGCGACGACATCGCTAACCGTCAGTTTATCGAAGCCTCGGTGGCTGGTCTTAAGCCGCCGCGCATCTATGCGGCTTTGCAAAGCGCGTTCGCCAGCGAAACGCGCGACACTACGCTTCTGGTTGTCACGCCGGATAATATCGAAAAGCCGGGTCAGCCTACCGATGTCGAACTGAAGAAATTCTATGACGACAACAAGGAGCGCCTGCGCCGCCCGGAACTGCGTCAGTTTACGGTTGTCTCCTTCGCCCCCGGCGATTTCGCCTCGAAAGTGACGGTCGATGAGGCCGAACTGAAGAAACTCTATGAATTCCGCCGCGACACCCTGTCCAATCCGGAAACCCGCACCTTCGTGCAGGTGACCGTGCCGGATCAGAAGGCGGCCGAAGCCGTGGCTCAGGCCCTGCGTTCGGGCACCGACCCCAAGACCGCGGCCAAGGCCAACAAAGGCACCGTGATCGCCTATGACGCCAAACCGAAGACCGCCGTGGCCGATGCCAAGGTGGCCGACGCCGCCTTTGCACTGAAACAAGGTGAGGTATCCGGACCGATTCAGGGCAGCCTTGGTCTGGCGGTTGTAAAGGTGTCGGGCATCACCGCCGCTTCGGTGACCGGCTTCGATACAGTACGTGGTCAGCTTGAGGCTGAATACAAGGCCGACAAGGCCAAGGATCTGGCCTACAAGGCGTCCGAAGTGTTTGAAAAGGAACGTTCGGCCGGTGCCGACTTCCTCGCCGCCGCTCAAAAGGCCGGTGTGCGTGTCATCAATCTGCCGCCGATGACCGCCGAAGGTCAGATGGGCAACGGCCAGCCGTTCCAGTACGCTCCGATCCTGAAGGCCGCCTTCGATCAGCCCAAGGGCGGCGAAACCGACGTCACCGAACTGGGCAATGGCGAGTATTTCGCCCTGCGCGTCAACGAAGTCCTGCCGTCGGAAGTCCCGGCGCTCGATACCATCAAGCCGCAGATGATTCAGGCCTGGCAACAAAAGACGGCCGGGGATCGCGTGGCCGCCAAGAGCGAAGAAGCCGCTGCGCGCCTGCGCAAAGGTGAATCGCTTGAAGCGGTCGCCTCTTCGATGGGTCTTAAGGTCGAAACGCGCGCCGGTCTGGCGCGTCAGACGGCCCCGCAGCAGGTCGGCCCGGAGCTGACCGGCCGCATCTTTTCGGCCAAGAATAATGAAGTCTTCACCGCCCGCCTGAACGAAATGGTCAGCGTCGTGGGTAAGGTCACTGCCATCAACAAGGGCGAAGCCGCCGCCGTTAATCAGGCTTCGGCCATGACCGGTCAGGCCGTCGCCTATGGCCTGTTCCAGGACCTCAGCTTCACCATGCGCAAGGGCGCGCGCGCCGCGGTCAAGACTAAGACCAACCCCGATGCCGCAATCGCGGCTCTGGGCCTCAACCCGGCCAGCATCAAGGCGGACGACAAGACGGCAGAAGCCGGCAAGGCTGCCAAATGATCAGCGCGGCCTTCGCTTCCGATGCCACCGGCGTTAGCGGCTTTGCGGCCAAATATGACGCCGGACAACCGGTTATCGTCACTCGCCGCCTGACCGACGATCTGGAAACGCCCGTCTCGGCCTATCTCAAACTGGCCAAAAGCCGCGCCTTCTCGTTTCTGTTCGAATCGGTCGAAGGCGGCGCTCTGGCCGGGCGCTACTCGATCCTCACCCTGCGGCCTGACCTCGTCTGGCGCTGTTTCGGTGAGCGCGCGGAAATCGCGCGCGGCGAAGCGGCGATTGCCAAAGGGCTGTATGAGGCCGAAAGCGCGCCAACGCTTGAGTCCCTGCGCGCGCTCGTCACCGCGCACCGTTTGGAAATTCCAGCAGACCTGCCGCCGATGATTTCGGGGCTGTTCGGCGTGTTCGGCTATGACCTTATCCGGCGTTACGAGCCGCTGGGGCCCGCCAATCCCGATCCATTGTCCCTGCCGGACGCCGTTGTATGCCGCCCGTCGGTCATCTGCGTCTTCGACAATGTGAAGCACGAAATCCTGCTGGCCACGACCGTATGGCCGGGCGCGGGTGTGAACGCACAGACGGCCTATAGTTCGGCCCTGTCGCGCCTCGATCAGGTCGAAGAAGACCTGCGTCTGCCCCTGCCGCCCAAGCCCGTGGCCATGGAGCGCGAACAACCCGCCCTCACCTCACCCACTTCGGCGGCGGACTACAGCGCCATGGTCGAAAAGGCCAAGGAATACATAGCGGCGGGCGATATTTTTCAGGTGGTGCCGTCGCATCGTTTCGAAGCACCGTTCGACCTTGACCCGTTCGCCTTCTATCGGTCACTGCGCCGTCAGAACCCGTCGCCCTACCTCTTCTATCTCGACTTCGGTAATTTCCAGTTGGCCGGATCGTCGCCGGAAATTCTCGTGCGGGTGCGTGACGGTAAGCTGACCATCCGCCCGATCGCCGGTACGCGTCCGCGCGGCAAGACGCCGGAAGAGGACAAGGCGCTGGAGGCGGAACTGCTGGCCGATCCGAAGGAATTGTCCGAACACCTGATGCTGCTCGATCTGGGCCGCAACGATGTGGGTCGCGTGGCCAAACCAGCCAGCGTGCGCGTGACGCAGAAATTCTATATTGAGCGCTATAGCCACGTCATGCACATCGTCTCGAACGTCGAAGGCGACGCTCCGGAGAATCTCGATCCGGTCGATGCCCTTCTGGCCGCTCTACCGGCCGGGACGTTGTCGGGCGCGCCAAAAGTGCGGGCCATGGAGATTATCGACGAACTGGAGTCGGTCAAACGCGGCGTCGGCTATGCCGGGGGCGTTGGCTATATCTCCGGCTCAGGTTCGCTGGACGTGTGTATCGTGCTGCGTACGGCCCTGTTCAAGGACGAAAAAATCTATGTGCAGGCCGGAGCCGGCGTGGTTGCCGACAGTGTGCCGCTCACCGAATATCAGGAAACCGTGCACAAGGCGTCGGCCTTGATCAAGGCCGCCTCGGAAGCCTGGCGTTACAAGCAGGGCAACTGAGTCACTTAAGGTCTGAGGGGCTGGCCGACAACTGAAAGCCGCCCTCAGTGCCCGAATCGACCGCCTTGCTGACGACAGGCGTTGGCTCCGCCTTGTTATGCGACATGACCGGGCCGACCAGCATAGACGCCGCCAGCCATAGTCCCGAAACGGCAAACGCCGCCGAGGCCATCAGCGCCTTGAAGATCGACGGTGTCCGCTCTACGCGCTTATCGAGCAGCAGACGCGCCTGTTCCAGCGGCGGCAAATTATCATTAATGGCGGGCGCATGAGGCATGATCAGAGCCTTCTGAGCTGATTCTGGTCAGGTTTGAATTCTGCGCCCGCTATGGTTAACGAGGTGTAATCATCCCGCTTTAGAGCGCTACCCGATAAAGTGGGAACCACTTTTCGGAAAAATTGCGCGACAAAACAGAAATTTAGAGCGGGATGGTGCTTCTATCTAAAATCATCCCGCTCCAGGACTGAAACGATCCAGCACATGGCGCGTGATATTGCGCGCCAGTTCCTCTTCACCAAAGAAGACCGTCCCCATCTGCGCCTGTTGCAGGAAGTGCATCTCTTCTTCGCTATGGGTGCGCAGCACAACCTCTATGGCCGGATTGACGCGTCGCGCGGCTTCGACCATCAGGTGGATATCGACCAGATCAGGCGTCGCCACCAGCAACATGGCGGCGTGATGGATGTGAGCCTGCACCAGCACCTCCGGTTCGACGGCATCGCCGTAAACGGCGGCCTTACCATTTTCGCGCAGGTCCTCCACGCGCTCGCGGTTCTGCTCAACCACCACATAGGCGATGCCCTGCCCGTCCAGAGTGGCCGCGATACGCTTGCCGACGCGGCCATAGCCAACCAGCACCACCTGTCCTTTCAGATAGCGCGCCTCTGTCGTCTGCGGCAGTTCGGACAGCACGTCCTCGCGCCGCTCATGCCGCCGCGCCAACTCAGAATGGGCCAGAACCCAGCGCGTCAGAGGGGCAATGGCCGCAAACAGGAAGGGATTGAGCGCAATGGACACCAGCGCCCCGGCCAGAAGCAGGCTCATCCCCGATTGCGGCAATATGCCAAGAGACAGCCCCAACCCACCGAGAATAAAGGAAAATTCGCCGATCTGGGCCAGACTAGCCGCCACGGTAAAGGCGGTGTTGAGCGGATAGCGGAAAACCAGCACCAAAGCCGCCGCCGCCAGCCCCTTACCGACAATTATGATACCGACGACGGCCAGAACCTCCATCGGGTGTTCGATCAGCACCATCGGGTCGAACAACATGCCGACCGACACAAAGAACAGCACCGAGAAGGCGTCGCGCAACGGCAGGGATTCTTCGGCGGCGCGGTGGCTGAATTTCGACTCGCGCATCACCATGCCGGCGAAGAAGGCCCCCAACGCGAATGACACGCTGAACAGTTCTGACGCCCCCCAGGCAATGGTGATGGCCGCCGCGATGACCGACAGGGTGAACAGTTCGCGCGAGCCGGTCTTTGAAATCTGCCACAATATCCACGGAAACACCTTGCGCCCGGCCAGCATCATCAGCGCAATAAAGGCCCCGACGCTGAGCAGGGTCTGACCGATGGTGACCCACAGATTGCCGGTCGGCGCACTCCCCGTAGAACCATTACTTTCCAGAAGATGCGCCAGTGGCGGCAGCACGACCAGCACCAGCACCGTCACCAGATCCTCAACCACCAGCCAGCCGACGGCGATGCGGCCGTTCATGCTGTCGATGGCGTTGCGCGCTTCGAGTGCCTTCAGCAGCACGACCGTAGAAGCACAGGAGAGAGACAACCCAAAGACAAGCGCCGCCCCGATGCCCCAATCCCAGCCCCAGTGCGCCAGCGCAAAGCCCAGACAGGTGGCCAGCGACATCTGCACAATCGCTCCCGGCAGGGCGATCTTGCGCACCGACATCAGATCGCCCAGCGAAAAATGCAGCCCAACCCCAAACATCAGCAGCATGACGCCGATTTCCGAAAGCTGCGCGGCAATATGTGTATCCGCCACAAAACCCGGCGTGGACGGTCCGATCAGGATTCCGGCCAGCAGGTAGCCGACCAGCGCGGGCAGTTTGATTTTCTCGGCCAGAAAGCCAAACAGCAACGCCAGACCGAATCCGGACGCAAGGGTGGTAATAAGAGAAATATTATGGTGGTCCATCGGTCGCCTTTAGAGTTTGAGAACAGAAAAGGCCCGCAATCCGGCGGCACAAGCGCGCCGTCGCCGAGGAGACATGCTGAATTACGGATTAGGTTAAACGTCAAGGTTTAAGCGAATAATGTCAAGCCTTCATATATAGAAAATCTATACTGAGGTGGATACAGGTGCTATTGCGCAAGAACACGTCACATGCAAACCTTTGACTATAGCGCGGTTATGGGCTTGCAAATACAAAATGAACATTGTTCAAATTGAAAGCGCGTGGTATGTTGCCGCAAACGGCAATCTGGCCGAACTCACAAAAGACGGGCTCACAGGGGGTGCCATGTCAACCAAACACGTTACCTGGCCACGCCTGCTCGCCTTTTGCGGGCCGTGCATCCCGTTCGCGGCGCTGGGCCTCCCTCTCTCGGTAACCCTGTCGGAATATTACGTCACCTATATAGGCATCAGCCTATGGATGGTCGGCGTGGTGTTTATGGCCGTCAAGCTGATCGACATTGCCGTTGATCCCGTCATCGGCTGGGCGATGGATCGCACCCGCACCCGCTTCGGGCGGTTCAAGCTGTGGATGGCTCTGTGCCTGCCGGTGCTGTTCGTTTCCACCGGCTTCATGTTTCTGGCCCCGCAGGGCGCTTCGGCGCTGTATCTCGGTATCTGGCTGCTGGTCATCTACGTCGGCTTCTCAATGGCGGCACTCAGCCAGTCGAGTTGGGGCAGCGTCCTGACCGACGACTATGACGAGCGCACCAAGGTTTTTGCCTTCTGGCAGATCGGCAATATTGTCGGCCTCCTGTGTGTGGCCCTGATCCCCGTGGTGGCGCAGGCCATCGGCCAGACCTATCAGACCGGCGTGCAGTGGATGGGTATTTTCATCATGATCACCCTGCCCCTGACCATCGGTATCGCTTTGTGGATCGTACCGGAAAAGATGTCCGACGCGCCCACGCATGAGGTGCGGCTGGCGGCCTATTTCGACATGATCCGCCGCCCGAACGTTATCCGGGTGTTGCTGGCTGACCTGCTTATGGGGCTGGCGCCGGGCATTATGGGGGCGTTGTTCTTCTTCTACTTCATGCAGACCAAGGGGCTGACGCGCTTTGAATGCACCATCGCCATGCTGCTGTATTTCGTGGCCGGCCTTGTGGGCGCGCCTCTGTGGAACTGGGCTTCAAAGCGCTTTTCCAAGCATCGCACCCTGATCGCCTCGGCCATTATCTTCGCCGTCGTCTACAGCGGGCTGGCCTTCGTGCCAGCGAATAACTTCCCGGTCATGGCCGTGGCGGTGTTTCTGGCCGGCATCCCCTACGCCGCCTATCTGCTGCTGACGCGCTCGCTGATGGCGGACATTGGTGACGAGGTATTGCTGGAAACCGGCCACGATCAGAAGGGCACGCTGATGTCGATTCTGTCGGCCACGACCAAGCTCGGCTACGCTTTTTCGGTGCTCACCCTGTCGGCTCTGGCCCTGCTGGGCTTCGATAACAAGGCGGCGCACAACACGCCCGAAGCCCTGTTCTGGGTCGAAGCCTTTTTTATCGGCCTGCCGGTCATTTTTCTTTTGCTTGGCGCGTGGGCAATGACATCCTATGACCTGACGCCACAACGCTATGCCGCCATTCAGGCGGCGTTGAAAGCAAAAGGTTTATCCCGTGACCCAGGCTCCCCCCGCCCCCATTGATGCGCTGATCGAGGTGATGAATCGCCTGCGGGCCAGGGACGGCGGCTGTCCGTGGGATCTGGCCCAGACCTTTGACACGATTGCCCCCTACACGATCGAAGAGTCTTATGAGGTGGCCGACGCCATAGCGCGCAAGGACATGCGCGACCTGAAGGAAGAACTGGGCGACCTGCTGTTTCAGGTGGTCTTCCATAGCCATCTGGCCAAGGAACAAGGGCTGTTCGATTTCGACGACGTGGCTCTGGCCATGACGGACAAGCTGATCCGCCGCCACCCGCACGTCTTTGGGGAGGCCGGGGACCGCACCGCCGATGAACAGAACGCCGCCTGGGAGGTGCAGAAGGCCGCCGAGCGCAAGGCCAAGGCCAAGCACGGCATTCTCGACGACGTGCCCGTGGGCCTGCCCGCCCTCACCCGCGCCGCCAAGCTGACCAAACGCGCGGCCCGCGTCGGCTTCGACTGGCCGTCACTTGATGATGTGCTGGACAAGCTGGAGGAAGAGGTCGCCGAGCTGAAGGTCGAACTGGCGGCGAGCGATTACGAAAAGGCCAAGGCCGAGCTAGGCGACATCCTGTTCGTCATCGCCAATCTGGCGCGCAAGATAGACACGGAGCCCGAAGACGCCCTGCGCGGCACCAATGCCAAGTTTGTGCGCCGATTTGAGATGATCGAGGCCGAGCTGGCGAAACTGGGCAAGACACCGGAACAGTCCAACCTCGCCGAAATGGACGCCTTGTGGAACAAGGCCAAGCAGGCCGAGCGCACATGATGTTGCGTAGCTCCGTCGAAATCTACGATCTGCAAAGCCGTCAGAGCCGTGTCGTCTTTCAGGGACCAGAGCTATGGGAGTCACCGCATTTCACACCGGACGGTGCGGCCCTGATCCTCAATAGCGAAGGGCGTATTTACCACCTGCCCCTTGATAGCAAACCACAAGCGATCGACACGGGCTTTGCCGTCCGCTGCAATAATGACCACGGCCTGACGCCGGACGGTCAGACCCTGCTGATTACCGATAAAGCCGAATACGACCGCGCGTGCATCTATGCCGTCCCTTTGTGTGGCGGCACCCCGCAGCGCGTGTCGGTGCATATGTCTTCCTATTACCACGGTATTTCTGCCGATGGGGCGTGGATCACCTATACCGGCATCCATCAGAAAGACGTCTTTGGTATCTATATCAGCCGAATCGACGGGTCTGACGAACGCGCTCTGATCGTCGGCGACGCCCTTCACGACGGGCCGGACTTTTCCACCGATGGGGAGTGGATATGGTTCAATTCCAACCGCTCCGGTCAGATGCAACTGTGGCGTATTCGCCGGGACGGCCGCGAGCTTCAGCGCATGAGCGACAGCCCCTATGCCGACTGGTTCCCACACCCATCGCCCGACGACCGTCATGTCCTTTGGCTGTCCTATGATTCGTCGGTTGGCCGCGACCACCCGCGTGACCAAACGGTACGCCTGCGCCTGATGCCTGCCGAAGGTGGCGAAGCCGAGACGCTATTTGAACTGTTCGGCGGTCAGGGGACGATGAATGTCCCCAACTGGGCTCCGGACGGACAAAGCTTCGCGTTTGTGCGGTATTTTTAGTCTCTGCCCCAGAAAGCCATAGATGCAGCGCTCGCATCCGTATTTTGGGAACCCCAGATTACACAGATTTCACAGATTGGCGCTTCGCGCCCAGGGTGTTGGGGACACGCTCTGCGTTTCCTTCAGGACGCTGATAATCTGTGCCATCTGTGTAATCTGTGGCTTCTCTTTAAACCTCGCCCCCACCCAAATCGTCTATGCCATCTGTGGAAATGCTTTATATACAAAGTCTTAATAAATAATTGCATTTTGCAACTCACAGACATAAATTTCAAAACGCAATTCAATAAATAATTCACTTGTTATCTGCTATTCATTTTGGCATCCGATTTCAGAACGTCATCGAAAGCCCGCTGCCATGGTCAAAACGGCTCAAGCTCCAGTCAAACCCGCCGCGACCTTCGGCCGTCGCCAGGCCCCCAAGCCCGCGCCTAAGGCGGTCAAAGAAACGGCCAAAGACGCCGCGCGCGGCACACGGTCCAAATGCCCGATCAATCTGCTGCTGGAGGCGGTGGGGGACTCGTGGTCACTGCTGATCATCCGCGACCTGATGTTCAAAGGCCGTTCGACCTACAAGGCCTTCCTCAATGCCGAGGAAAAGATCGCCACCAATATTCTGGCCGACCGCCTGTCGAAGCTGGAAAGCGCCGGGCTGATCTCCAAGGCCACCGACCCGGACGATGCACGCAAATACATCTATCGCCTGACCGAAAAAGGCGCCGACCTCGCCCCTGTTCTGGTCGAGATGATGCTGTGGTCGAACAAGTACCATATCACCGACACGCCCAAGGATTTTCTGGCCAGCCTGCAAAAGAACAAGACGGCCTTCACCACACGCATTGTACGCGACGTAGCGACGGCCTCGCCGGCGAAGCCCGTCACACCCACGCCCAAAATCGAGCCGAAAGAGGAAACCCTCAACCTTTTCGACGGCTTCTGAGTGCAACCGGGCTTTCAGATATTGCTCAGACTGGATCAGGAACGCCTGCTCAGCCGCTGGCGTGTCTGGCGGCGGCGTCCCTTGGATATGGCGTTCGCCTTGCTGAGCGGGTTGCTGTTCGGACTGTTTCAGGCCCTCAGCGCGCAGGCCCACGACAATCGTCCCATCTGGGCCTGTAGCGCCGCCCTGCTCTTTTTCGCTGCGCGGCAGCTTTTCCCCTCAGCGCGGTCGGCCTATGCGCAAAACCTGCTCAGAGGTCCGTTCTTCGCCCTGATCAGTGATCCGCAGGTGCGACGGCTGTGGTTTGCCGTTCGCACAGCCGTCCTCTGTCTGCCCATAGGGCTGACGCTTCTGGTATTTCAGGCGGTGCTGGCCCCGCGCGATCTGGGGCTTTGGAGTCTGGGGGCGGTGTTGGGGCTGGGGGCCGGGATGTTATCGGCCATGATACCGCCGCTGTTTACAACAGGGGTGGCAAATGGCGCAGACCGCCTGCCATTTGCGGCCCTGGCCCCGCTGTGGTGCCGACTGCGCCATAAACGACTGTGGCTGCCCTGCGGACTTCTGATCATCGGGATACCGCTGGCGACGCATCTGGCGCTCTCCAACAACCCGGAACCCCAGACAGGCCTCGGTCTGTTCGGCCTTGGCTCTGCGCTTCTGGCCCTTCTGCTCTGTCCGGTTTCCAGCAAACTGACGCAGTTTATGCGCTGGCAACCGGCGTCACTGGTCCGCACCCTCACGCAAACCGCCCTTGCCCCCTTCGCCCTGTGGCTGGGCCTCTGCTTCCTCAGTCTGCTGATCAGCGGCGCGCCGCTGAAAGAGGGGCTGCTGATCCTCCTGGCGCTGGGGGTTGCGACCGGGCTGCTTATCCTGTGGACGTTTCTGACCCGATTCAGCCATAAGCCCGCGACGGCGGATTGGGTATTGGGGATTGATCTGGCGGTGACGGCCCTGCTGGCCTTGCTGGCCCTGCCGGCGGCTTTGTTGTGGCTGGTTGTGCGTCTGATCCTCTTGATGCGGCGTGTAAGGAGAGAGAGATGGCGACCCAGCCTGCTCTGAGATGCGAAGACCTGTGCGTCGATATCGCCGGAAAGCGTATCGTGAAATCGGTATCCCTCTCCCTAACGCCCGGACATTGGTACGGCATTTTGGGGGTCAACGGCTCCGGCAAGACCACCCTGCTCAACAGCCTTAGCGGGCGGTTGCCCGTGGCGCAGGGCCGTCTCTGGCTGGGGAACGAAGATGTCACCGCCACGCCGCAGCGTCGCGCGGCCCTGTGGGGCTATGCGCCCTCCCCCGACAGCCTGCCACCCGAACTGACGCCGCAGGTGCTGCTGGCGCTGGTCGCCGAAAGCCGTCAGGCCCAGGTCCCGGACGACCCGGCCCTGCTCGAAGCGCTCGATTACAACGCCTTGCGCCACAAGATGATCGGCACCCTGTCGGCGGGTCAGAAGCAGAAGATCGCGCTGATGTGCGCCTTTGTGGGCGAGCCTGCGCGGATCATTCTGGATGAGCCCTTCAACTGGCTCGACCCGCTGGCCATCTACGCCCTCAAGAACTGCCTGAGCCAGCGCGCCCGCGAAGGCGCCCTGATCCTGACCGCATTGCACGATGTCAGCAGCTTCATGACCCGCTGCGATGCCGGTGTGCTGCTGGCCGATGGCGAAATAAAGCGAGGCTTTTCAAGCGATGACCTGAGGGAAGGACGCAAGGATATCGCGGCGTTCGAACACACGCTGTACGCCAGCCTGCGTCCGGCTTAACCCCTGAAATTATAAGGCTAATTTTGAGAATTATTCTCACCGAAATTTGCCTTGAAAAGCGATTCCCGCCCCCATATATCGACTCTGGTTCTTTTCTACTCATTTCAAACCTGCCGAGGATGTCATGGCCTTCGAACTTCCCGCTCTGCCCTATCCGACCGACGCGCTTGAGCCGCACATGTCGGCCAATACCTTCAGCTTCCACCACGCCAAGCACCACAAGGCTTATGTGGACAATCTGAACAAGCTGATCGACGGAACCGAGTTCGCGGACAAGTCGCTGGTCGAAATCGTTAAAGCCTCGGAAGGCACGAACCCCGGCGTGTTCAACAACGCCGCTCAGGTGTGGAACCACACCTTCTTCTGGCATTCGATGAAGCCGAACGGCGGCGGTCAGCCGACGGGCGCCATCGCCGACAAGATCAATGCCGATTTCGGCTCGTTCGACGCCTTTGTCGAAGCCTTCAAGACCGCCGGCGCGACGCAGTTCGGTTCGGGCTGGGCGTGGCTGGTTCTGGGTCAGGATGGCAAGCTGAAGGTCGTGAAGACCGGCAATGCCGAAACCCCGTTCACCAAGGGCGACAAGCCGATCCTGACGCTCGACGTGTGGGAACATGCCTACTATCTCGACTATCAGAACCTGCGTCCGAAGTTTATTGAAACCTATCTCACCTCGCTGGTGAACTGGGACTTCGCCAACAGCAATCTGGACGCACCGCTGCATCCGGGCGTGTAATTTCAGCCTTATTGGCTAGATTACGGGGTGTGGGGTCTGTGACCCCACGCCTTTTCTTTTGGGAGCTTCTCTATGGACGCCTCTGATCTGGCGACGGACATCCTCGCCCTGGCCCGCGCGCAGGGCCGCACGCTGGCGACGGCCGAAAGCTGCACCGGCGGGCTGATCGCCGCGGCCCTGACGCGTATTTCGGGGGCATCGGACGTGTTCCACGAAGGCTATGTCACCTATTCCAACGCCGCCAAGACAAAGCTTCTGGGCGTTCCGGAGGGGGTTCTGGCCGAACACGGCGCGGTCAGCCTGCCCGTAGCGCACGCCATGGCCGAAGGGGCGCTGACCTCTGCCGGGGCCGATCTGGCTCTCAGCGTGACGGGGATCGCCGGGCCGACCGGCGGTTCCGCTGAAAAGCCCGTCGGCATGGTCTGTTTTGGACTGGCCTTCCGCCTGCCTGATGGCGAGGTCCGATCCCAGGCCAATGTGCATGTGTTTGACAATCTGGGCCGCGACTATATCCGCGAACAGTCGGTCATGTACGCCCTGCAGTGGGCGCTGGAGCATCTGAAAGCCGAGGCTTAAACCTTGTTACCGTAAAGCTGTTTGGCCCGGGCCTCGAACACGCTCATCAGGCGACTGACGGCGAGATTGAGATTGGCCTTCAGCATGGCATTGAGGATGGGATTTTTGAAATCCATATCCATGTCGAAATCGACGCGCGTGCCGCCATCAATTTCGGTAAAATGCCAGTGACCGTTCAGCTTACGCAACGGCCCGCGCAGCAGGCCCATATGCAGACTGAGGTCATCGGCGCGGCGCGTGACGCGCGTCGAAAAGCGCTCAGACAGCATCTTATAGCCCACCGACACATCGGCATCGAACATGTGCACCCCTTCTGAGGGGGAGGAGGCATTGTAGGCGCGCAGAGAGGTAATCCACGGAATAAACTCCGGATACCGCTTCACATCGCTGACCATGTCCCACAGGTCCGACGCCGCATAGGGCAGGACGCGCTCAAGGTGAAACTGCGCCACGTCTCAGGCCCGCTTGCCCGCCAGTTGTGCGTCGCGCGCCGCGCGCAGACGCTCGAAATCTTCGCCCGCATGGTGCGATGAGCGCGTGAGCGGCGAAGACGACACCATCAGGAAGCCCTTGGCGCGCGCGATCGACTCATAGGCCTTGAATTCGTCAGGCGTAACGAAGCGGTCGATGGCGGCGTGCTTGCGCGTCGGCTGAAGATACTGGCCGATGGTGATGAAATCGACGCCGGCGGAGCGCATATCGTCCATCACCTGCATCACCTCTTCCTTGGTTTCCCCAAGGCCGACCATAATCCCGGACTTGGTGAACTGCGAAGGGTCGCGCTCCTTGACGCGCTCCAGCAGGCGAAGCGAATGGTAATAACGCGCGCCGGGACGGATTTTCAGGTAGTTGCGCGGGACGGTTTCGAGATTGTGGTTGAAGACGTCCGGCTTGGCATCAATAACCACTTCCGCCGCCCCGTCCTTACGCAGGAAGTCCGGCGTCAGGATTTCGACGGTGGTCTTCGGCGATTGCAGGCGAATCTGACGGATCACCTCGGCGAAGTGTTCCGCCCCACCGTCGGCCAGATCGTCACGGTCCACCGAGGTGATGACGACATGCGACAGGCCCATCTTGGCCACGGTCATGCCGACCCGGTTCGGTTCATCGGCATCAAGCGGCTGCGGCAGGCCGGTCTTGACGTTACAGAAGGCGCAGGCCCGCGTACAGGTGTCGCCCATAATCATGAGGGTGGCGTGGTTCTTGGTCCAGCACTCACCGATATTAGGGCAGGCAGCCTCTTCGCACACGGTCACCAGCTTGGCGTCACGCACGGTCTGGCGCGTTGCATTATAGCCTTCGGAGCCCGGCGCCTTAACACGCAGCCAGTCCGGCTTCTTCAGAATCGGGGTGTCCGGACGATTCTGCTTTTCAGGATGGCGCAGGTCAGGCTTGGAAACCGAGGCATCGAGCCGGTTGATCAGGTTAACCATGGGGACACTTTAATAAGGAAACAGTCCGTCCCTAATTGGGCTTTTTGCCCGGCATTATCAAGCCAAAAGGCCTTGTCCTTTATAACATAGGGTAACAAGGGATGGCCGCGCGGCGGAATCTGGCCTAAGCTGGGACTATGTTCACTGTCCGTCCGCTGTCGCCTTCCCTGTCCCGCCGCCGCTTACTGGTCGGTTCGGCAGCCGGCATAGGCGCTACATTGGCGGGCTGCGCGCGCAACGAAGGCCCGGACCAGACGGGTGTGGCCTTTACCGACTCGCAAATCCCGCCCGGCCTGTCGCCCGACGCCTATCCGCCCGCCGGGTTCGTATGGAGCGGTTTCAAATTCGGCACCCTGCCCGAAGCGCGTTACGGCGTTGCCGCCCCGCCGCTCAATCCGCGGGGTCACCTGCTGATCCTGGCCGATGCGCGCTACCCGGCCGAAGTCTATTTCGGACTGGCGCAGCAGGCGGTGGCGGACAAGCTGAGCGTATGGATTTTCGAAGCACCGGGTCAGGGCGGATCAGGTAAGTATCTTTCGCAAAATCAGGATATTGCCCTGCCTGACTTCAGACATCCGATTAAGGCCGCCGAAGGCTTTGTGACCGAGGTCATTCGCCCTTCACCCACCAAGCCCCTTTATCTGTTTGGGCACGGGTCAGGGGTCCTGACGGCGCTGGCCATGGATGCGCGCAACTGGCCGCTGCGCGGTGTGCTGGCCTATGCGCCGTGGGACGCGTCGCAATCGGCCTCCCCCACCGAATGGCACCGCGAAGACGAACCGGCCGATGCCTGGGGCAAGGTGACGCATCGCTGGCGCATGGCCAATCCCGATCTGCGTCGCGTGCACCTGAGTGAGGGTTGGATCAAGCAGATGGGCGAAGCGCGCCGGGCGCTTGGCGGCTTCCGGCTGGAACTGGGCCGCACCTCCGCCCCTGTGATTCTGGCTGGGACAGGTGATCTTAAGGGGCTGTGTGGCGGACGCACCCCGTGCGAGGTGAAACCCGTTGCCCGCGAAGAAGAACTAGGCCCCGTTTTTAAGGCCTTTCTGAGCCTTGATGCCTGACATAACGACCACCTCTCAATTATTTGAACAATGTTCAATTGACTTGTGACGCAGAGGCTCATAGGGTGTAATCAGAATTGATCGGCAGCCGCAGCGTAATGACGGCCTTTCAAGCCGATCAAAGGGAGTGATCGCGCATGGTGCGCCCTTTTGATGTCGAAGCCGAAACGAAATCCCTGTTCGACGCGCTTCTCGACGCCGCGGAAACACATGGCAAGTCCAAGGTCATCATCGAGGATCAGGACCGCCAGCCCTCAGATTATAATGAATTTATCCTGCGCACCTTCGTGCTGGCGCGCCTGTTCGACAAGGCGCTGAAGAAAGAAACGCGCATCGGCCTGATGCTGCCGACCTCGATGGGCGGGGCTCTGAGCTTCTTTGCCCTGCACGCCCACGGGCGCACGCCGGTGATGATCAATTTCACCGCCGGTCCGGCCAATATCAAGACGGGCTGCCTGACCGCCAGGGTCAAGACGGTGATCACCTCGAAGCGCTTCGTGCAACAGGCCAAGCTGGAGGACCTCGTTGAGGCCATGGGGCATTTCGTCCGCATCCTCTATCTCGAAGACCTGCGCAAATCGCTGTCTCTGCCCGACAAACTCTACGGTCTGGCGGCCTCCAAACTGCCGCGTCGTTTTGCCCACAAGGCCAAGCCCTCGGACATCGGCGTCATCCTGTTCACCTCAGGCAGCTTCGGTACACCGCGCGGCGTGGTGCTCACTCAGGCCAATCTGGTGCTCAACTGCGCTCAGATTGCTGCCCATATTGAGTTGAAGCCGGAATGGGTGTGCTTCAACCCCATGCCGATCTTCCATTCGCTGGGCCTGACCGGCGGCCTGATCCTGCCGCTGTTGCAGGGGATGCGCAGTTTTCAATACCCGTCGCCGCTGCACGTCAAGCAGATCCCCGGCCTGCTCAAGGAAACCAAGGCCTCGCTGCTGTTTTCGACCGATACCTTCCTCAACCAGTACGCCCGTCAGGCGCAACCGGACGATTTCTCGACGCTCGCCTTTGTGGTCTGCGGCGCCGAGAAGGTGCGCGACGAAACGCATAAGCTGTTCAGCGAACAATACGGCCTGACCGTTATCGAAGGTTATGGTGTCACCGAAACCTCGCCGGTTCTGGCGGTCAATCTGCCGACCGACAATCACTACGGCACGGTGGGCCGCGCCCTGCCAGGTATGCAGTTGCGCCTTGAGGTGGTCGAAGGCATCCCCGAAGGTGGACGCCTGCACGTCAAGGGCCCGAACGTCATGGCGGGCTATATCAATCTCGAAACGCCTGACGTTATCGAAGCCCCTAAGGATGGCTGGCACGACACCGGGGATATCGTCTCGATCGATCGCCATGGCTGCATCCGCATCCTTGGCCGCGCCAAGCGCTTCGCCAAAATCGCCGGCGAGATGGTCTCGCTGACCGCCGTTGAGCGACTGGCCGAGGAGGTGTGGCCGGACCATCGCCACGCCGTCGTGTCGCTGGCTGACGACAAGAAGGGCGAGCGTCTGGTGCTGCTGACCGATCATGCGGCGGCGGACCTGTCCACCCTGTCCGATCAGGCGAAGGAGAAGGGCGTTCCGGCACTGGCCATCCCCAAAAAGCTGGTCAAGGTCGAGTCGATTCCGGTCCTCGGTTCGGGCAAGACGGACTATGTGACGCTGCAAAAGCTGGCCGAGGTCGTGGCCAACGCCGCTTGACAGTCGCGACACGTCAGGGTTAAGGCGGAAACATGGCCATAGCCCGCACCCTGTCTCACGGCACAAAGGCCAGAAGCGAAACCCGCTTCTGGACGCTGATCGCTGTGGTCATGGGCCTGCTGGTTCAGGTGCTTTTTCCGCCGCACCTCCTGGCGGCTTCGCGCGACGGGTCTGGTTTTGTCTTGTGTAACAGCGCAGTGCCGGTGGTCGATACGACCCTCAGCCAAGCCGTCGCCAAGGATAAGGCGGAAAAAGCCACCCAAGGCCTCAAATGCGCCGATTGCGTGCTGGCGGGCCTGACCGGCCTTCCGCAGCCCGATCTCACCGTCGTCCCTGTCGTCTATACGCAAAGCCTTGCGCCGCTGACGCCTGCGTCGGATGTGGCGCAACCTAAGGCCCGTGCCCCCCCGCGCCCGCATTCCTGCGGCCCCCCTCACCTCGTCTGATCGCTTTTTCGCTCAGCGTGCGTCACGCGCGCTGATATGTCGTGCTTTCAGACAGGTTACTTCATGAAAACCCGTATATTCGCGCTGTGCCTCAGCGCTTCCGGCCTCGCCCTGTGCGCCGCCCTGCCCGCTTTTGCCGCCCCTCTCGCATCCGAAGCGGATGACATTCCCACCGTCATCGTCACCGGCCGTCTCAATCCCGAAGACCCATCCGCCGTGCGCGACACCCGCGCCAAATTGTCGCGGACACCGGGTGCCGTGTCGGTCGTCGCCTCCGAAACCTACAGCAACAGCTATGCGGTCGGGATGTATGACACGCTGAAAAACGTCTCTGGCGTGTTTGCGCAAAAGAAGTTCGGCGAAGACAGTCGCTTCTCTATCCGCGGCTCCGGTATCGGCAATTCGGCCCACAACCGGGGTTCATGGCTGTCCATCGACGGTGTGCCGGTCAATCAGGCCGACGGCTCCGGCGATTATCAGGAGATCGACCCGCTGTCGGCGCGCTATATCGAAGTCTATAAGGGCGGCAATGCCCCGCGCTTTGGCGGCGCGCAACTGGGCGGGGCGGTCAACTACGTCACGACCAGCGGGCGCAATGCCGGTTACCGCACGCTGGTGCGGCTGGAAGGCGGCAGCTTCGGCACCACCCGCGGGCAGGTCGCCTATGCCGATGTGATCGGCGATTACGACCTCTATGTCTCGGCCAGCACCGTCCATGCCGACGGCTGGCGCGACAATTCCGAACAGAATGGCAAGCGTGTGACGCTGAATGTCGGGCGGCGCTTCGGCGAAGGCCGCTCGCTGCGCTTCATTTTTCAGGGCAATGACCTCGATCAGCGTATCGCCGGGGCGTTGACTCTGCCACAGGCCCTGACAACGCCCAAGGTGACGACCGCCGCCAACTATCCGCTGCTGCGCTATGGCCGCAACGTCACATCCGCGCGCAGCACCGTGCAGGGCGACTGGCAGATCAACGACAACTGGCGCGTCGAAGGCGGCGTCTATGCGGCGTGGAAACACCTCATCCACCCCATTTCCATCTATATTGACCAGCAATATCAGAACTATGGTGCCTTTGCCCGCCTCGATGGTCAGGGCACAGTGGGCAGCAAGCGCTACGACGTCTTTGCCGGGGTCAATTACCGAAGCGGCAATATCGACGCGCACACCTTCGCCAACAGCAACGGCTTGCCCGGCACGATGTCCGGTAACGCGGTGCAGAACGCCCAGAGCTGGGACGTGTTCGCCGAGGGGCGCCTGTTCGTGACAGACCAACTGGCCCTGATCGCCGGCGGCTCCTACGGCTGGACGCGGCGCGACTACACCAACTATCTCAATACGGCCAACAATGCCGACAAGGATTTCGACTGGTTCGCGCCGCGCGTTGGGCTTCTGTGGCAAAACGCCAGCGGTCAGCAGGTCTTCGCCAATATTACCAAGTCGGTCGAAGCCCCGACATACGGCGCTCTGGTGCAGACACCCCTGCCGCAGTTTACCAGCGTGCGGCCGCAGGAGGCTGTGACCGCCGAAATCGGTACGCGCGGCCGCTCGCAACACCTGACCTGGGATGTGGCGCTGTATCGGGCCGAAATCGACGGTGAGATGCTTAACTTTATCGTATCGCCTGACATTCCTGCCGCTACGTTCAACGCCCAAAACACAATCCATCAGGGGCTTGAAGCCGCGCTCGACTGGCGCATCGGCACAATCGGTAACTGGACCGTCATGGCGCGTCAGACCTATACCTGGTCGGATTTCAAGTTCGATAATGACAAGACCTATGGCAATGCCCGCCTGCCCATCATCCCTGAGCATTACTACCGCGGCGAACTGGCCTTCAGCTCAAAGAACGGCTGGCGCATCGCGCCATCGGTGGAATGGACGCCGTCGGATGTGTGGGTCGATTACGCCAATACACAGAAGTCACCGGGCTTCACCGTGTGGAACCTGTCGGCCTCCAAAAAGGTCAATGACGGGCTGGAAGTCTTCGTCGAAGGCCGCAATCTGGACGACACGCGCTATGTGTCGAGCGTTACGGCGGTAACCGACTTCACCAGAGTCGCGGCCAGTTCGCGCTCGGCCTTCTGGCCCGGCGAAGGTCGCGCCGTGTTCATCGGCTTCAAGCTGACGGGGCAGTAACATGAGCAAGGCGGCGAACGACACGGTTCGCCGCCAGATTATCGACTACCGGATGATCTGGCGTTGGCACTTCTATGCGGGGCTGGTGTGCATCCCCTTCATCGTGATCCTGTCCCTGACAGGGCCCATCTATCTGTTCAAGCCCCAGATCGAGGCGGCCATCGACCGCCGCTATGATCAGGTGGGCCGGGCGGGGCGGGTTCAGCCCCTGTCTGTGCAGGTTGAAGGGGCGCAAGCGGCCTTTCCGCATGCGCAGTTTCAGTCGGTCGAGGTTCGACCGGACGTCACCGACGCGGCGCGCGTTACGCTGAGCGAAAACGGCGAACGGCTGCGCGTCTATGTGCACCCGGAAACCCTGACCATACTGAAATCCGTGCCCGAAGAGGCGCGGTTTATGAACATCGTCAAAACCATCCATGGCGAGCTGTTTGCCGGGCTGTTCGGCACCCTGCTGGTTGAAACGGCGGCGTGCTGGGCCATAGTGATGATCCTCACCGGCCTCCATCTGTGGTGGCCGCGGGGCACAAAGGGGCTGGCCGGAGTCCTGTGGCCACGCCTTGAGGGTAAGCTGTTCTGGCGCGACCTGCACGCGGTGACGGGTATCTGGGTATCGTTTTTCGCGCTCTGTCTGCTGCTGACCGGCCTGCCATGGACGACCGTCTGGGGGGCCGGGTTCAAGGTTGTGCGTCAGGCGGTGATCGCTCAGTCGTCCAAACCCGACTGGTCCACCAACCGCGCGGCGGACAAGGCCAGCGAGCACGAAGGCCACGGCCATGGGGGGGCGCAAAGCGGGGGCGCGGTCGATCTGACGCTTCTGGACCATATGGCCGCTGAGTTACGCGCAGCCGACCTGCCGCCGCCGGTCGTGCTGATGGCACCGGCCAAGGGCAAGCCGTGGCAAGGTGTCTCCCAGACCCAGAACCGACCCAAGGGCGTGACCGTCACCTTCGACCACATGGGCGATGTGGCGCAGATCAAGACCTTTGGTGACAAGCCGCTGATCGACCGTGTGTTTAGCGTGGGCATTGCCCTGCACGAGGGGCAGTTGTTCGGCGCGCTCAATCAGGCGCTGGGTGTGCTGACGGCGGCAGGGCTTTTGGCGCTGTGCGTTTCGGCGGTGATGATGTGGTGGCGACGGCGACCGGACAAGGTGACACTGGGCGCACCCGCGCGGCTGCCGGACGAACGGCTGGGCACGGGTCTGGGCCTGCTGATACTGGGCCTCGCCCTGCTCCTGCCGATGATGGGGCTTTGCCTGATCGTCGTGGCCCTGATCGAGCGATTGGTGCTGAGGCGCATCGTTCCCGTTCGCGATTGGCTGGGCCTGATGTAATTGAATTTTCGAGTGAATTCAGATAGAAAAATAAATTGCAAATTGCAATTTATATTCCAATTTTGAATTGAAAGTGTTTTTCGCGCTCTCTTCCCAAAACAAAAGCCGCTGCGTTTTGCGCAGCGGCTTTTGTATAAGAAAACCACGGATGAACACGGATAACTGTGTCGCCGCCGCAGGCGGCATCCGTGCCACATCCGTGGTTATGTCTTATAAATTGATCATACGACCGTCGGCGTCCAGAGAGGCCTCCAAAATCGCTTCCGACATGGTCGGGTGCGGGAAGACGGTCCCTTGCAGGTCTTCTTCCGTCGCTTCCATGGTGATGGCCAGACAGAAGCCCTGCACCATTTCCGTGACATTGGCCCCGATCAGGTGGGCCCCCAAAAGCGCGCCGGTCTTCTTGTCGAAGATGACCTTGACGAAACCGCCCGGCTCACCGGCAGCAATCGCCTTACCGTTAGCCTTGAAGGGGAAGCGGCCGATCTTGACATCCAGACCCTTTTCCTTCGCGCCCTGCTCGGTGATCCCGACCGAGGCGACTTCCGGCGTGGCGTAGGTGCAGCCCGGAATCGGCGGATTAAGGTTGGACAGCTTCTTGCCGGCCATATAGTCGGCGGCGTGAACGGCTTCGTGAGACGCCTTGTGCGCCAGCCAGGGCGGCCCGGCGCAGTCGCCGATGGCGTAGAGGCCCTTCACATTGGTCTTGCCGTGGCTGTCGTTCTTGATGTGCCCGCGGTCCATCTCGACGCCCAGCTTTTCCAGCCCAAGGTTTTCGGTATTGGCGACGATGCCGACGGCCACGATGCAGCCTTCGGCCTCCAGCGTTTCGGCCTTACCGCCGACTTCGACCGACACCTTTACGCCCGCACCCGTCTTTTCAACCTTGGTGACCTTGGCCCCCAGACGGAACTTGAAGCCACGCTTTTCAAAGGCTTTCTGGGCCTCAGCCGAGACTTCTTTGTCCTCGACCGGCAGGATGCGATCCATGGCCTCGACCACGGTGACATCGGCGCCCAGCGAGCGATAGAAGGAGGCGAACTCGATGCCGATAGCCCCCGAACCGATCACCACCAGCGACTTCGGCATAGCCTTAGGCGTCAGGGCGTTGCGATAGGTCCAGATACGCTCGCCGTCTGAAACCGCGCCGATGGCCGGGATTTCGCGGGCACGCGCCCCGACAGCCAGCATGACGTTCTTGGCTTCGACAACCTGTTCCCCGCCCTTGTTCAGCTTGACACGCACCTTAGGCGCGTCCTTGCCGGGCTCCAGCGTGGCGAAACCTTCGATCACGTCGATCTTGTTCTTCTTCATCAGATAGCCGACGCCGCCATTAAGCTGCTTGGCGACGGCGCGCGAGCGGGCGATGACCTTTTCGAAGTCGAAACCCGGCTTTTCACCGGTCAGACCGTAATCACCGAGGTGATTGATCTTGTCGAACACCTCGGCCGACTTGAGCAGGGCCTTGGTCGGGATACAGCCCCAGTTGAGGCAGATGCCGCCCAGCAGTTCACGCTCGACGATGGCGACCTTCAGGCCGTTCTGAGAGGCACGGATCGCCCCTTCGTAACCGCCCGGACCGGAGCCGATAACAACCAGATCATAAGACATGTTGAATCAACTCCTTAAGCCAACATTTTAATCGGGTCTTCGAGAAGGCCCTTCAATGCGGTAATGTACTTGGCACCGACCGAGCCATCGACCACGCGGTGATCACATGTCAGGGTGACGGTCATGACGGTAGCGACCGCCAGTTGGCCGTTCTTGACGACCGGGCGCTGCTCACCAGCACCGACCGACAGGATGCAGCCCTGCGGTTCGTTGATGATCGAAGCGAACTGCTTGATACCGAACATGCCGAGGTTTGACACCGAGAAGGTGCCGCCCTGGAACTCTTCGGGCTTCAGCTTCATATCGCGGGCGCGCGCCGCCAGATCCTTGGTTTCCTTGGCGATCTGGGCCAGAGACTTGGTTTCGGCCTTACGGATGATCGGGGTGATCAGGCCGCCGTCGATGGCCACAGCCATGGCGATATCCGCATTGTGGTGCATCGCAATGCCTTCGGGGGTGAAGGAGGCATTGGCTTCCGGCACCTGCTTGAGCGCCAGCGCCACCGCCTTGATGACGATATCGTTCACCGAGACCTTGATGCCCTGCGATTCCAGCGCCGTATTGATCTTGGTGCGCGCCGCCAGCAGGTTGTCGAGTTCGATATCGACGGTCAGCGGGAAGTGCGGGATGTCGCGGAAGGATTCGGTCAGGCGACGGGCGATGACCTTGCGCATATTGTTGAGCGGCACGAGGTCGTAAGAACCCGGTGCAATGCCCATTTGCTCTAGGCTTTGAACCTTGCGCGGCTCAGCCGCAGCGGTGGTCGCCGCCGGGGCGGAACCGGCCTTGCCGGTGCCCGAAGCCAGAGCGGCTTCGATATCGCGCTTGATGATACGGCCGTGCGGGCCGGTGCCCTTCAGCAGCTTGAGGTCGAGCTTGTTGATCTCGGCCAGACGACGCGCCAGCGGCGAAGCCGCCACGCGCGCCCCACCCGAAACGGCCGGAGCCGCGACAGGCGCTGCGACCACGGGGGCCGGAGCCGCCGCGGGCTTCGGGGCTTCGGCGGCTTTCGGGGCCTCAGCCTTGGGTGCGGGGGCGGCAGAACCACCCTCACCCGCCAAACGGGCGATAGGGGTGTTCACCTTCACGCCTTCGGTCCCGGCTTCGATGAGGATGGCCTCTACCACGCCTTCATCGACGGCTTCGACTTCCATCGTCGCCTTGTCGGTTTCGATTTCGGCGATGACGTCACCGGCGGAGACGGTGTCCCCGACCTTGACGTGCCACTTGGCCAGAATGCCCTCTTCCATGGTGGGCGAGAGCGCCGGCATCAGAATATCGGTCATGTGTGGCCCCTCTTACTTGTACGAGACTTGCTTGACCGCCGCGATGATCTTCTCAACGCTGGGGACGGTCAGGGCTTCGAGGTTGGCGGCGTAAGGCATCGGAACGTCTTCCTGGTGCACGCGGGCGGGCGGCGCATCCAGATCGTCGAAGGCTTCGGAGGTGACGCGGGCAGCCACTTCGGCCCCGATACCGCACGGACCCCAGCCTTCTTCGACGGTGACCAGACGATTGGTCTTCTTCACCGAAGCGACGACCGTGTCGGTATCCAGCGGACGCAGGGTGCGCAGGTTAACGACTTCGGCATCGATGCCCTCTTCGGCCAGCTTCTCAGCCGCCTTGAGCGCAAACCCAACCATGCGCGAATGGGCGACGATGGTGACGTCCTTGCCCTCTTTCTGGATCTTGGCCTTGCCGATCGGCAACACGAAATCCTCAACATCCGGGATTTCGAACTCGTTGCCGTACATCATCTCGTGTTCGAGGAAGACGATGGGGTTCGGATCGCGGATGGCGGCCTTAAGAAGGCCCTTGGCATCAGCGGCGTCGTAAGGCGCAAGGACCTTCAGACCCGGAACGTTGGCGTACCACGCCGAATAGTCCTGCGAGTGTTGGGCGGCGACGCGGGCTGCGGCACCGTTCGGGCCACGGAAGACGATCGACGACTTGATCTGACCACCCGACATGTACAGCGTCTTGGCCGACGAGTTCAGGATGTGGTCAATGGCCTGCATGGCGAAGTTGAAGGTCATGAATTCGATGATCGGCTTAAGACCGGCCATGGCCGCGCCCGAACCGATACCGGCAAAGCCCATTTCGGTGATCGGCGTGTCGATAACACGGCGGTCGCCGAACTCTTCGAGCAGGCCGCGCGAGACCTTATAGGCGCCCTGATACTGAGCGACTTCCTCACCCATCAGGAACACGCGGTCGTCGCGGCGCATTTCTTCGGCCATAGCGTCACGCAGCGCATCGCGCACGGTGATCTTGACCATCGGCGTGCCTTCCGGGAATTCCGGATCAGCCGCAGGCTTCGACACAGGGGCCGCCGCCGCAACCGGGGCTGCGGTTTCAACCGTGGCCGCAGGGGCCGCTTCGGCCTTGGGCGCGGGTGCGCTTTCGCCACCGGCCAGACGCGCGATAGGCGTGTTCACCTTGACGCCTTCGGTACCGGCTTCGATCAGGATGGCCTCGACCACGCCTTCATCGACGGCTTCAACTTCCATCGTCGCCTTGTCGGTTTCGATTTCGGCGATCACCTGACCGGCGGAAACCTCGTCACCGGCCTTGATGTGCCACTTTGAAAGGGTGCCCTCTTCCATGGTCGGAGAGAGAGCGGGCATAAGAATTTCGGTCATCTGGGATCAGGCCTCAAGATAAACGTCGGTGTACAGTTCGGACGGATCGGGTTCGGGGCTGGTCTGAGCGAACTCAACGGCCTCCATGACAATCGCCTTGATTTCATTGTCGATGGCCTTGATTTCGGCCTCTTCGACACCCGCCTGCTCCAACATCGTCTTGATGTGGTCGATCGGATCGCGGGTCGTCTTGACCTCATCGACCTCTTCCTTGGAACGGTACTTGGCCGGGTCGGACATGGAGTGACCGCGATAGCGATACGTCTTCATTTCCAGAATGTACGGCCCCTTGCCCGAACGGGCATATTCGGCGGCGCGTTCAGCGGCTTCCTTCACCGCAAACACGTCCATGCCATCCACGGTTTCACCGGGGATGCCGAACGACGCACCACGCTGCGACAGGTTGGTCGTCGCCGAGGCGCGAGCCAGAGCCGTGCCCATGGCGTATTCGTTGTTTTCGATCACATAAACGACCGGCAGGTTCCACAGCTTCGCCATGTTGAAGCTTTCATAGACCTGACCCTGGTTGGCCGCGCCGTCACCGAAATAGGTGAAGGAGACATTGCCATTGTTGCGGTACCAGTCGGCAAAGGCCAGACCGGTCCCCAGCGACACCTGAGCGCCCACGATGCCGTGGCCGCCGAAGAAGCCGGTTTCGATGTCGAACATGTGCATCGAACCGCCCTTACCCTTTGACGAGCCACCGATGCGGCCGGTCAGCTCGGCCATAACGGCCTTGGGGTCCATGCCGGCGGCCAGCATGTGGCCGTGGTCGCGGTAACCGGTGATGACCTGATCGCCGTCGATAGAGGCGGCCTCCATGCCCACAGCAACGGCTTCCTGACCGATATACAGGTGGCAAAAGCCCCCGATCAGACCCATGCCGTAGAGCTGACCCGCACGCTCTTCGAAGCGGCGGATGAGAACCATCTCACGGTAATATTTCAGGAGTTCGTCTTTGGAGACATTGCGTTTGGCGGAACCCGTCGTTCCGGTGTCAGTGGCCTTGGCGGCGCGCGCCATGGAAACCTCCCTGGGGTTAATCGTGCCACTCGCGCCTTACCCGCAGGCAGAGACGTTCGCAGCCGGTCAAAAAGACGTTCGAGCGCGCACCGGCACAAGAGGGCCGGCCGCCCATAGAGGGGATGCAGTCAGTTCTGGTGATCCCGTGGGAAATATCCGGCGGCAAAGCGACCGGAATTTCAGGGCTCGTCAAAAACCGCCTGAATTCACGTCAGGACTTCTCTTAGGCAAACCCCAAGCTGACGTAAAGTCCCCCTGCGGATTCAGGAATTGCGCGCAGGGGCGATGTGATCACGGATCACGTATTCGTTAGGGGCATTGAGGCCCAGCAGAACGCGGGCGCGTTCTTCAAGCAATTCTTTGGAAAGATTATCAGTTCTCAAATAACGGGCGCGGGCCTCAAGATCCTGCCGCTCAGCGGCAAGATCAGACAGAAGTTTTTGCTTTTCGGCCAGCTCAACCTGACGGGTTTCCTGCGAGAAGAAGCCTTTATCGCCAGTCAAATACTGTACGCCGCAGTAGGTCAGAAATATAGCGATGATCGCGGTAGGCAAATAGGGCCTCAGTTTCTGAATCACGACTTTCGCCCCTTCTGGACGGACCACATTGACAGGAGGGATTTTTGTCCGTGTCGGTTTAACAAACTGTTACCGAACATGTCACTTCAACTGAAAGAATTTATCATAAAACGCGAGCGGCGCAGGACACCTGCGCCGCTCTTTTTGGCATATTTGTAAAAAATGTCCCAGCCGGTGAGAGGCCGGTTCGGGCTTTAGCTGCGGATGACGGACAGGCCGGCAAAGACGGCTTCGTCGTCGAGGATCGATTCGATACGCAGCAACTGGTTGTACTTGGCCAGCCGGTCCGAACGCGCCAGCGAGCCCGTCTTGATCTGACCACAGTTCAGCGCCACCGCCAGGTCGGCAATGGTCGAGTCTTCGGTTTCACCCGAACGGTGCGACATCACCGAGGTATAGCCCGAACGGTGCGCCATATCGACGGCGTCCATGGTTTCCGACAGGGTGCCGATCTGGTTCACCTTGACGAGGATCGAGTTGGCGAGGCCTTCGACAATGCCCGTTTCCAGACGGCTTGGGTTGGTGACGAACAGGTCGTCGCCGACCAGTTGCAAACGGTCGCCCAGACGCTCGGTCAGGAGCGCCCAGCCTTCGAAATCGTCTTCGGACATGCCGTCTTCGATCGAGCAGATCGGGAACTTGTCGGCAAGGTTGGCGAGATAATCGACCATTTCTTCGCGGCTCAGGACCTTGCCCTCGCCTTCCAGATGGTATTTTTCGTCCTTGAAGAACTCGGTGGAGGCCACGTCGAGCGCCAGCCAGTAGTCTTCACCGGCCTTGTAGCCTGCGGCGGTACCGGCATCGACGATGAATTGCAGCGCCACCTCGGCCGAGGACAAGTTCGGCGCGAAGCCACCTTCGTCACCGACATTGGTGTTGTGACCGGCCTTTTTGAGCGCCGACTTGAGGCTGTGGAAGATTTCCGCGCCCATACGCAGGGCTTCGGAGAAGGTTTCGGCGCCGGCCGGAACGATCATGAATTCCTGAATGTCGATGGGGTTGTCGGCGTGTGCGCCGCCATTGATGATGTTCATCAGCGGCACGGGCAGGACGCGGGCCGACAGGCCACCCACATACTTATAGAGCGGCAGGTTAACCGAAGCCGCCGCCGCCTTGGCCACGGCCAGAGACACGCCCAGAATGGCATTGGCCCCCAGACGGGCCTTGTTCTCGGTGCCGTCGAGATTGATCAGGATCTGGTCGATGTGGCGCTGATCGCGGGCGTCGAGGCCGCTCAGGGCTTCATAGATTTCGCCATTGACGGCATCGACCGCCTGACGCACGCCCTTGCCCAGATAGCGGCTCTTGTCGCCGTCGCGCTTTTCGACGGCTTCGTGCGCGCCGGTGGAGGCACCCGACGGCACAGCGGCGCGACCGAAAGCGCCGTCTTCGAGGGTGACATCGACCTCAACGGTCGGATTGCCGCGCGAGTCGAGGATTTCACGAGCAACGATATCAATAATGGCGGACATGGCAATCTTCCCTGAGGGGTTTGAAAAACGAGGGTTGCTTAGCAAGCGCGCCCAAGCCTGACAAGCCCGCCACGGGGGATGCGTCTCATATATTGAGTATATCGGCGGGCTTCTCGAAGACGTGATCCGGCTTTTCGCTCAGCAGGCTGTCTTCATGGGCATAGCCCCAGGTCACCGCCCCCACAGCAATGCCCACCTTGCGCGCCGCTTCGATGTCGCGCAACTCATCGCCGATAGACAGGGTTGCCTCCGGACGGGCCTTGAAGGCCTTGAGCACGCCCTTGAACTTGGCCGCCTTGCCAAAAAGCGATGAACCACACGAATACTGATCGATCAGGGCGCTCAGCTCAGCCCCCAGCACGGTGCGTACATTGTCAGCGTCGTTTGAGGTCACCACCACCACGGTCACACCGCGCGCCTTCAAATTGCGTATCACCTCAGCAATCCCGTCAAACAGCACGATTTTCTCAATCTGCTGGTTCTGTAGCCTCTGGGCGTAGGTGGCAATGGCCGGCAGTTTGAGCAGCGGCACCTTCAGGCGCTTCAGCAACTCACGCGGCCCCAGACGACGCAGTTCGTCAAGGTGCGAACGGTCCGGGTTTTCAAAACCGAAGCGTTCAGCCAGATGGTCGAACACCTCCAGGAACCACGGAAACGAATCGGCCAGCGTGCCGTCGAAATCGAAGATCACCAGACGATAGGGATAGGGGGGCATGAAAGGCCTTCCGGAATCAAAAACGCGGCACCTGAGGCGCCGCGTCTTTATATCTTCGGTCGATAAAGGCGGTTAGTCCTTTTTCGGCGTAATCACCTGACGGCCCTTGTAGATGCCGGTCTTCAGGTCGATGTGGTGCGGACGGCGCAGTTCGCCGGTGTCCTTGTCTTCCACAAACGAGTTGGCGCCGAGCGCGTGGTGCGAGCGACGCATGTTGCGCCGCGAGGGGGATACTTTCCGCTTAGGTACGGCCATGTCCGACTCTCTTTTTCAAGTGAGGCTCGATAAGCTTTTACCCAAGCCTTTCAAGCGTAGAATGATGTGTAGACCGGTTGTTCTTCCGGTCGGAAGGCGCGCCTTATGCCTCAAGAGCGCAAAAGGATCAAGGGGTCAGATGTAATAAATATTGCCACCTCCCCGGTTGCTCACCGGAATGCGCCGGTCGGGTGTATATATGGAGCACATTTCCGCCGCAATCCATTCAGATGCCATTCAGCTTGCCGGGCGCTCAGTAGCGTTATCCCATGCACAGATATTCAGGTGGCATTATGAAACCCTCGTTTTTTCAACGGCATCTGCCGCTGGCCCTGATCGGGGTCGGCCTGTTCGCTTTGGCCGCCCCTACCCTGGCTTCGGCACAAGGCTATGACGGCTATTGCTATCAGCGTAAATCCAACTCCACGGCGACGGGCGCGGTGATCGGCGCTCTGGCCGGAGCGGCCATCGGCAACGGTTCCTCGCATCGCTATGACCGGGGCGGTAATACCGTGGCCGGTGCCGCCTTAGGTGCCGTAGTGGGCGGAGCCTTAGGCAATGCCTCCGTCGATTGCCACGATGGCCGCTACTATTCCTATGAACGCAGTGGTTACTATGACCCGCCGCCCCCGCCGCCGGGTTATGGCGTCGTCTATTACGAATCGCGCCCGCGCTATGATGGCTATTATGTCTATCGCGAGCGCTATTACGGCCCGCGCTACTATCCAGCCCCGCGCAGCTATTATTACCGCGACCGCTATGACCGTTACGATCGTTATGACCGCCATGAGCGGCGCGAACGGGAATATTATCATCATCGCCGTGAGCGATGGTAAAGACAAAAGAGACGGTCCCATAAGGGACCGTCTCTTTTGTTTTGATGGTCGGGGAGACAGGATTCGAACCTGCGACCCCCTGCTCCCGAAGCAGGTGCGCTACCAGGCTGCGCCACTCCCCGACAAAGAAGGCATCCCTTTAAATAAGGGATACGCATACGCCCGAAACCGGTCGTATGCGTCTGGAGGCCGCTCTATACGGAAACGCCGGAACTCACGCAAGCCTTTGCCGTCAAAAAAATGCAGTATGTTGGGGAGAAACCGGAGGATAGCAGCGGAGAGTGGGGCTTTGAGAATCACGCAAGCTGTGACCCTTCGCGGTTCGAATCCTGGAGCAGAGACCTTAAACACATAAGGGCCGCCCCGGAGGGGCGACCCTTATGTGTTTAAATGGTCGGAGCGACAGGATTCGAACCTGCGACCCCTTGACCCCCAGTCAAGTGCGCTACCAGGCTGCGCCACGCTCCGACACCTCTTCGCAGAGGCCCCCTCTGGTAAGGAGAACGCGGCTTATAGAGAGGAATAAAGCGGCCTGCAATAGGCCACAGACGTTTTCCACCGCTCACATGCGGCCGATTAGAGGCCCTTCAGGCTGATTAGCATGGTTTTCTGAGCGTTTTCGAGGCTTTGAGCGATGGCCAGAAGGCGTGTGCGCGTCTCTTCGCTCAGGCCGCGAACGACCGGCAGGGCCGACATCTCGTCAAAATCAAACGCCGGTTCGGCACTGTCTGCCATGACTTTGCGCGGTAAGGGCGGCGCGGATACGACCTCCATCGGCGCGTCATCCGGTTCCACGTAAACATCCGCCGCCGGGATGAAGGCCGTACTGCCCCCCTGCCCGGCCGACAGCAGCGCCTTTTGTCCCTCGTCCTTGTACAGCTTCTGAACGCCGCGAATCGTATAGCCGCGGTCGTGCAGCAGCACCTTCACCCCCATCAGCAGGTCAATATCCTGCGGACGGTAGAAGCGACGCCCCCCGGCGCGCTTGGTCGGACGGATAAAGGTGAACTTGGTTTCCCAGAACCGCAGCACATGCTGGGGCACGCCCACAGCGTCAGCGGTCTCGGAAATGGTACGAAAGGCGAGAGGCCCCTTGGACACGTGTACTGGCCTTTTTTACGACTTATTCGCCGATGCCGGCATCGACGCGGGCCTTCATGATCTGCGAGGCCCGGAAGGAGATGACCTTGCGCGGATCAATGGCCGCTGGCTTGCCGGTCTTGGGGTTACGGCCCACGCGGGCGTTCTTTTCTCGGACCTGAAACACGCCAAAGCCTGACAGCTTGACCGTCTCGCCCTTTTCCAGCGAGTCAATGACCAGATCGAGGGTGCGTTCAACAAGAGCCGCACATTCCTGACGCGGCAGGCCCAGCTCATTATGCACCGCTTCGAACAGTTCGGCGCGGGTCAGGGTCGTGGCTTTCATATTAAATCCCCTCCGGAATGATCCATCAGAGAGAACCATACGCATTTTCCCGTTCACGTCAAAGGGTTGGACGCGGCTTGTCATCAAATAAATGAGATTTTCGTCTCAATATACGGTTTGCCTTACAGGCGGATCGCCGCCGCCGCCCAGGTCAGGCCGCCGCCCAGCGCTTCGATCAGCACCAGATCGCCCTTTTTGACCCGTCCGTCCTGTATCCCGGCATACCAGGCCAAAGGAATCGAGGCGGCTGAGGTGTTGGCGTGTTCGGCCACAGTCGAGATGACCTTCTCACGATCAAGCCCCAACCGGTCAGCCACACCGTCAAGGATGCGCTGATTGGCCTGATGCGGGATAAACCAGTCCACCGCCTGATGATCCAGCCCCGCCTTGTGCATAGCCGATTCGGCGGCTTCGGAGATTTTCTGCACGGCGTGTTTGAACACCTGATTGCCCTGCATGCGAATCTTGCCGACGTGTCGGCCTGAATCGAAGACCCCGCCATCCACATAAAGCAGGTCGGTCTTGGAACCATCGCATTGCAGATCAAAGCTGAGGATGCCTGTATCCTCAGCCGTGCCCTGGCCTTGGGCGGCTTCAAGCACCACGGCCCCGGCCCCGTCGCCAAACAGGATGCAGGTCGAACGGTCCGTGTAGTCGAGGATGCGGCTCATCACCTCGGCCCCGATGACCAGCGCGCATTTCGACAGGCCGCGCGCGACAAACCCATCAGCCACGCTAAGAGCATAGACGAAGCCCGAACAGACCGCCTGCACGTCGAAGGCCGCGCCGCGCGGCACGCCCAGCTTGGCCTGAACGATCGAAGCGGTGGACGGAAAGGTCATGTCCGGCGTGGTGGTGGCCACGATAATGAGGTCGATATCCTCAATCGTGCGCCCCGCGGCTTCAAGCGCGATCTTCGCCGCCTCGACGGCCAGATCGCTGGTCAACTGGTCATCGCCCGCCTTATGACGCTTGCGGATGCCAGTGCGCGCCACGATCCATTCGTCCGTGGTATCCACCATGCGGGTGAAGTCCTCGTTAGAGAGGACCGTTTCAGGCAGATAACCGCCGACGCCGGTTACCGCCGTACGTGTTACGCTCATGCTCAGGATACCTTTTCATCCGCCATCTGCGGCGTTTCAGGGGATGCAACGTGCGCCTTGCGAACGTAGGCCAGCGCCTTGCGGATGTCCGTCGCATAGGCACTGGCGGCCAACGAAATGGCGACGCTCACGGCATTGGAATAGGCCCAAGCCTCGGCCCCGCCGTGGCTTTTGACGACAATGCCGTTGAGCCCCAGAAGCGGACCGCCATTGGCCGCACCCGGATCGACCGTTTTGGCCATAGCCCGCAGCGCCGGGGCGGCGAGAAGCGCCCCCAGCTTGGACAGCAACGACGAGGTCAGCGCGTCCTTGAACAGGTTCTTGACGAACTTGGCGGTGCCTTCGGCAGTTTTCAGAGCGATATTGCCCGTAAAACCATCGGTGACGACCACGTCCACCGTGCCCTTGCCGATATCGTCGCCTTCAACAAACCCGTAATAATTGATGCCGTCCACGCCTTCGCGCAGGATACGGTGCGCCTCACGCACCTCTTCATGACCCTTGACGTCCTCAGAGCCAACATTAAGCAGTCCGACCGTGGGCTTGTCCTTGCCGCGCACGGCGCGGTGGAAGGCCGTGCCCATGACGGCAAATTCGATCAGCTGATTGGCATCGGAGGTCACATTGGCCCCGACATCGAGCACCGTCCCCATACCACCCTTGGCATTCGGCCACGAACAGGCAATCGGCGGACGCTCAAGGTCTTCGGTGATCATCTTGAGGATCATCTTCGACAGCGCCATCAGCGCGCCGGTGTTCCCTGCCGAGACGACCGCATGGGCCGCGCCGCTTTTGACCGAGGAAATGGCCATAAACAGGCTGGTTGTCCGGCGTCGCAGGGCCTGAGCCGGCTTTTCGTCCATGGCTACCGACTGATCCGTGTGGACAATGGTGGCGACGGCCTTCAATTCCGGACATTTGGCCAGTTCCGGCGCAATCAACGCCTCATCACCGTGCAGCAGAAAACGCAACCGGCCCGAACCGTCGCGCTTCAGCGCTTCTGCCGTACCCGGCACAGTCACACGAGGGCCATGATCGCCGCCCATGGCATCGATTGCGATGACAACTGTGCCCTCAGGGGCGACGCCTATGCTTCCCACAGGCGTTTCGGACGGCGAAATAGGATCAGGGGAAGACAAGGGACGCTCTAAGACCTCACAGGGGTGCCAGGGTCGCCCTTATAGACCCTCCGGCGCAAGGCCGGAAGGTGGAAATAAGACGAGTCCCCGAGGCGGCGGACGATAACGCCCCCGCCGAACTTATCAAGATGCTTTTTCAGATCGCGTACTCAGGCGTCATCGCCCTTCAGGCGCGACAGCACAGCAAAGGGCGACGGCTCCTTGGGCTGATCCGGCTCCGCGAACACGGCGCCCGGCTTACGTGCAAAGGGATCATAGGCTTCGCCAAGCGCTTCGATAACATACTGACCGACATCAATCTGACCGTTGACCGCCACGTCGGGCACATCGAGGTCTTCGACGCTCAGTTCCGTCTCTTCCTCGTTTGTCTTGCTCTTGCGCGCCTGCGCCACCACCACGACGTCGATGCACGCCGCGATCGGATGCCGGAAGGGTTCGAGCGTCACGCCGCATTCCTGCGTCACTTCCCCGCTCAGATCGACATCGACGATCACCTCATCGCTGCCCGGCAATTTGCGGCCTTTCGTCGTGACCTTTGCCGTCAGGTCGTGCAGGTCGATCATGCCGAAGTTTTCGGCAATCAGCGTGCGGCGCGCCGCATCGGCCGTCAGGGTCAGATCGAGCCCGCGAAAGGCCTCGTCAAAGCGCACAGTGTGCGTCCACAGCGGGGCATCGGCTTCGGTCATGGCTCAGTTCTCCTTGGTATTTAAACGCGTTACTTCCGGCCAGTGTACCTCACCGGCCAGCAATCTGTCTGCACGCACCTGCGTGCGGACCTCATCCATATAGGCGCTCAAACCCGCCGCCCACAGAGGGGCCTGCGGGTCCGGGGTGTCATCCGTGGCATAGACGGTGCGTAACAGGTAATCGACCTGCGCACCCTCTGCATCGTCTTCCCAGATTTCGTTCCAGCGCACCAGCCGCGTATAGACCTGCTGGCTGAGCTTTTTCATCTTTTTCGGCACGGTCAGATCGCCCACCCCCTGTTCGCGCAGCGTGTCATCCAGCGCCAGAAGCAGCGAATCGAACAGGGCCTGAGAGGTTTCGCGGTACTGTTCCTCGTCTGATTTCAGGCGGTTGATCAGCAGAACAACATGCAGCACCAGAAGCTCGAATCGCGCCCCGATCTCATCCTTTACGCCGTAATCGGTATAGAAAACGACCTGACGCGACTGCGCCACAGCCGCCGCATAGAGGGCTTCGCCGGCCACGCGCGTCGGACTGGGCTTTTTCAGACCCAGACTTTCGCCGAGCGAGCTGAGGAATTTGTCGAGCATTTACGTCCCCGTCTCCGTTTGCGTTCTTGCCAAGCCGGAATATTTATGGCCTTCATTCGGCCCCAAGATTGCACTAAACAGTCTGGCACCCAAGGTCAAACCCGAACGGAACCTGATGATCAAGCCGTCCACCCTTCTGGCTCTCGCCGCCGTTGCCGCCGCCGCTTCCACGCTCGGCGCTTGCGCCCCCAGCGTTTCGCGTCAGGGCTATCTCGCCATCGAAGCCAATCCCGCCACCGACATCAAGGTGGGTGAGGATACGCAGACCAGCGTGCGCACTAAGTTCGGCTCTCCGTCTCAGGTCGCCACCTTCGACCCCGGCGTCTGGTACTATATCACTCAAACGACCTCGAAAATGACCTACAAGCCCGCGACCCTGACGTCGCGCAGCGTCACCATCGTCGAATTCGACAAGGAGACGCAGGCGGTCAAAACCGTGAAAACCCTGTCGCTGGCCGACAGCCGTGATATAGCGCTGAACCCCAATAAGACGCCGACCCGCGGCCGTGAACTGACGGCTCTTGAGCAGATCCTCGGCAACGTCGGTCGTCAGACCCTCACCAACGAAGAAGACACCAATCCGGGCGGCCAGCGCCGCCGCGAATAGTTTTCGCTTCGTGCGAATATGAAAAACCCCTCCGGAGACGTCTCCGGAGGGGTTTTTGTTTCTCCACAGATAGACGGGATGTGAGGTCGGCCCTTTAGGGAAACCACAGATTACAAAGATTTCACAGATTATGCGTTTCAAATGAGCCGCGACCGCTTCCAGATGCTCCACAGCGCGAAGCGCCAATCTGTGAAATCTGTGTAATCTGTGGTTCTCAAAAACGACGCAAACCCCGCAATCGTATTAGAGATGCGAGCCTATCAGGGGCCATCTGTGGAAAGAGCGGCGCTCACGCGAACGCCGCCCTTCACCGATCAGGCTACATGCGCCAGCACAGCCAGCAGCAGTAACGCGACGATATTGGTGATCTTGATCATCGGATTGACCGCCGGGCCGGCCGTATCCTTATACGGATCGCCCACTGTGTCGCCGGTCACCGAGGCCTTGTGCGCTTCGGAGCCCTTGAGGTGACGAACGCCGTCCTTATCGACAAAGCCGTCCTCGAACGACTTTTTGGCATTGTCCCAGGCCCCGCCGCCTGACGTCATTGAAATGGCGACGAACAGACCCGTAACGATCACACCCAGCAGCATGGCCCCCAGCGCTTCAAAGGCCGGGACCGCACCACCTATGGCATAGACGATTCCGAACAGGACCAGAGGCGACAGGACCGGCAGCAGGGACGGCACGACCATTTCGCGGATGGCGGCCTTGGTCAGCATGTCCACGGCGCGGCCATAGTTGGGCTTGGACGTCCCGGCCATGATGCCGGAATCTTCGCGGAACTGACGTCGCACCTCTTCGACCACGGCCTGCGCCGCCTTGCCGACCGCCGTCATGCCCATGCCGCCAAACAGATAGGGCAGAAGACCACCGATCAGCAACCCGACCACCACCCACGGCGAGGACAGGGAGAAGGTCAGTTCGCCCAGCCCCTCAAAGAAGGAGCCCGGTGCCGCATTGGCTGCGAAATATTTGAGGTCAGACGTATAGGCCGCAAACAGAACCAGCGCCCCCAGACCGGCCGAACCGATGGCATAGCCCTTGGTAACGGCCTTTGTGGTATTGCCCACGGCGTCCAGCGCGTCGGTGGTGTGGCG
This sequence comes from Asticcacaulis excentricus CB 48, assembly GCF_000175215.2. Classification (NCBI taxonomy): domain Bacteria; kingdom Pseudomonadati; phylum Pseudomonadota; class Alphaproteobacteria; order Caulobacterales; family Caulobacteraceae; genus Asticcacaulis; species Asticcacaulis excentricus. Next base: position 620,616 of record NC_014817.1, read on the forward strand.
CACCGCCTTATCGAGGCCCGCCATTTCGGCGATCCCCCCGGCATTGTCGGTGACCGGCCCGAAGGCATCCAGCGCCACGATCATCCCGGCCAAAGCCAGCATAGTGGTGGTGGCAATGGCAATGCCGTAAAGCCCGGCCAGCAGGTAACAGCCGATGATGCCACCGACGATGATCAGGGCCGGAATGGCCGTGGCCTCCATCGAAACGGCCAGACCCTGAATGACATTGGTGCCATGCCCGGTGACTGAGGCCTGCGCGATTGACACCACGGGGCGCTTGCCCGTGCCGGTATAGTATTCAGTGACAACAATGAAGCCCGCCGTCACCGCCAGCCCGATCAGGCCGCACCAGAACAGGGTCAGGCCGGTAAAGCCCGACGGCGCGCCCGAATAGGTGATGGGCGTGTCAAAGCCGATCACCAGTTCAATCACCGCCGCCAAAGCGCCGATAGACAGAACGCCGGTAACGATCAGGCCCTTATACAGGGCGTTCATAATGTGGTTGTCCTTACCCAGCTTGACGAAGAAGGTGCCGATAATCGAGGTGATAATACACGCGCCGCAGATCACCAGCGGCAGCAGCATCATCGGCCCAACCAGAGCCGTACCCGCAAAGAAGATCGCCCCCAGCACCATGGTGGCAACCGTCGTCACGGCATAGGTTTCAAACAGGTCCGCCGCCATCCCAGCACAGTCGCCGACATTGTCGCCCACATTGTCGGCAATGGTGGCCGGGTTACGCGGGTCGTCTTCGGGGATGCCCGCCTCGACCTTGCCCACCATATCGCCGCCAACATCGGCCCCTTTGGTGAAGATACCGCCCCCCAGACGCGCAAAAATCGAGATCAGAGACGCGCCAAAGCCCAGCGCCACCAGGGCGTCGATCACCGGACGGCTGGTGGCCTCAAGGCCCAGAACGTCGGTCAGTATGAAATAATAGCCCGCCACGCCCAACAATGCGCCCGATGCCACAAACAGGCCGGTCACGGCCCCGGCGCCAAAGGCGAGGTTCAGCCCCTGTTGCAGGCTGTGCGAGGCGGCTTCGGCGGTGCGTACATTAGCGCGTACCGAAATCAGCATTCCGGCAAAGCCCGCCGCCCCGGACAGGACCGCCCCGATCAGGAACCCAACCGCGGCATAGGTGCCCAGCACCAGAAAGGCCGCGATAAAGATGACCACGCCGACAATGGCAATCGTCGTATATTGCCGCTTAAGATAGGCCCCGGCCCCTTCCTGAATCGCCGCAGCGATTTCCTGCATCCGGGCATTGCCCTGTGGTTTTTTAAGCAGACTGAGGGTCTGAACGACCCCATACACCAAACCTAACACGCCAGCCGCTATGACCAGCCCTATCCATGACGTCATACCAAACCCCTGTCGTTATGTTGTGGCACACCGGGTGGCGTGCGTACCGGGCAGGCACGTCCATACCCCTCCCGGCAAGGTCAGGAGAGTGCCGCAACTTTCAGACAGGTGCAAGTTAGGTAATTGCGAAAGTAATCGCCGCAAAATGTCGCACATTTATTGCGCCGCAACCGGTATTCAGAGTTCACGAACCCGTGAAAACTTGCCGGATCAGCGGTGGCGACACACCGTCAGTTCATCAACTTCTTGGGGTTTTGCGCCAGTATTTCCAAGGTATCGATATTGCCCGCCCCGGCGATCTTGGTGAACTCCGGGATCATCACCTTTTTGAATCGCGCCTCGTCCAGCGTGTCGCGCTTGTTCGGCAGCGCGAAACTTTGCTTGTGCGCTGCACGGATCAGGAGGTCACGGAAATAGGGTTCCTTGAGTCGCAGCGCATTGACATCGGCCTTGGCTGTCAGGTTGATACGCAGCGTCACGAAGAGGTAGTTGATAACACGGCCATTCTCGGTGACCGGCAAGGCCACGGGGGCCAGCTTGACATAGGGCTCACCGCCCTCCTTCTTGGCTTCGGAAGCCAGTGAAGGCATGGCAAAGGCGCACAAGAGTGTGCTGAGCAAGAGGCGTCGGGTCTGGGTCATAGCCAGAGTGTAGGTGAAAACGGTTTAGAAGCCGTTTAGGGAAGCCTCAGACGTGGACCCAGCCCTTGTCCTCGATCTCGATGACCTTGCCGCCGCTGATGACCGAAACCTCGCCGGTTCCGGCTTCGCAATGGCCGATTTCATGGAGACCGGCGGCTTTCAGGGCCTCGGCTCCGGCAGCATTCGCCGTGCATAGGATCTGGTAATCGTCGCCGCCGGTGATCAGGTCGGTCACATCGGCCCCCAACGCAATGGCAGCGCGCGCCGCCGCCGAGGTCGGCACGCGGTCGAGGTCGATCACAAGGGTCACCTCAGAGGCTCTGGCCATGTGTAAAGCATCGGCGATCAGACCGTCGGACACGTCCATCGACGCGTGGGCATGGTCGAGCACCACTTCGGCCAGATCGTCGCGCGGTTGAGGCAGGCGATAGGCCTGCACCAGATGCGCCTTGTGCGCCTCAGACAACTCATCGAACTCTCCGCGCAGCACGCGCAGGCCCAGATGGGCGTCACCGATAAAGCCGCCGACCAGCAGACGGTCCCCTACCCGCGCGCCGGCGCGCGACAGGGCGCGGCCTACGGGCGCATGACCAAAGGCGGTAATGCTGAGCAGCAAAGGTCCTTCGGTCGAAACCGTATCGCCGCCGAACAGGTCGAAATCAAATTCATCCTGATCGATGCGCAGGCCCGCCGCAAAGGCCGCCTTGCCCTCATAGGCCATGCCCTTGGGCCAGGCGGTCAGGAGCTGATAGCCATAGGGGTCGGCCCCCTTGGCCACGAGGTCGGAAATATTGACCCGCAACAGCTTGCGCGCCACCTGATCGAGCGGATCGGTCGAAAGGAAGTGCACCCCTTCGACCATGGCATCGGTGGTGACCACAAGGTCATAGCCTTCGCGCGCCCCCAGCACCGCCACATCGTCGATCAGACCACGCGCTTCGGCATTCAGTCCGGCCAGAGGCTTGAACAACCGGTCGATGACGCTGAATTCGCTGTTGTCGCCGGTCATGAAAGGCTTACCTCGCGTCCTTGGCGATACCGTCCAGAGCGCCGTTGACGAACCGCGCCTCTTCATTGCCGAAGAAGGCCTTGGCGATCTCGACATATTCGTTGATTACCACCTCTACGGCGACATCGGGGCGGAATTTCAGCTCCCACGCCCCGGCGCGCAGGATGGCGCGCAGCGTGGTGTCGATCCGGTCGAGACGCCAGTTAGAGGCCAGACGCTCTGCAATCAGCACGTCAATCTCGGCCTGAGCCTTGACGATGGTGCGCAGACCATCAGCGAAAAAGGCCTCATCCGCCGTGCCTAAACGCTGCTCCTCGCCGCACTCGCCTTCGATGTTCCCATCAAAGCGGAAATCAGCAAATTCACGGATGACCGACTCGACGCCCGTCCCGGCAATTTCCATCTGATAGAGGGCCTGCACCAGCACCAGACGCGCCACCGTGCGGGCGCGCTTTTCCTTCAGCGACAGGCGTCCGGACTCAGCGGCCTCATTGGCGTTCAGTTGCTCAATGACCGATTTCAGGCTCAGCGGATCAACCATGATTGCCTCCGCGCAGGGCCTTTTTCAGGGCGATCATGTCGAGCGCCACCTTGGCTACCGTGCCGCCCTTGTCGCCTTCCGAACGGCGGGCGCGGGCCCAGGCCTGATCCTCGTCCTCGACGGTCAGGATGCCATAGCCAATGCACAGCAGTTGCTTCAGCGTCAGGTCCATCAGGCCGCGTGCCGATTCCTCGCACACATAGTCGTAGTGGGTCGTCTCACCACGGATGACGCAACCCAGCGCGACATAGCCGTCATATTTGCGCCCGGCGGGGCCTTGCGATGCGTCTTCGGCCATAGCGATGGCGCCCGGCACCTCAAACGCCCCCGGCACGGTGATCACGTCATATTCCGCGCCATAGGCTTCCAGCGCCGCCTTGGCGCCGGCCAGAAGCTCATCGGAAATGTCCTCATAAAAACGGCTTTCGACGATGAGGATGCGCAGGGGGGTATCAATGGTCAAGAGTTCAATCCTTGAGGACAGGTTCTGTCCGTACTTACTTACAAATCCGGAACATAAAAAGCCAAATCTGACGACGGCGTGTGTTTAGCTTAGCGGTTTCCAGTCAATAATCTGAAGCCCGTAACCTTCCAGCGCTGCCGGTTTAGGTTTGGAATCCGACAGGGCGATCATGTCGCGCACCCCCAGATCGAGCAAAATCTGCGCCCCGACGCCATAGTCGCGCAGGCCGCGCGGCTGAGGCACGCCCGCTTCATCAGCAGAAAAGCGGTTGGAGATCACCTTGGGGTCGAGGTCGCGCAGCATGACCATAACCGCCGGGCCGTCATAGGCCGCCAGCGCCTTCATCGCCTGCTCGACCAGACCGGCACGACCGTCCGAGGCCCCCAGCACGTCGGCGGCCACATCAAGCTGATGCATCCGCACCAGGGTCGCCTTGTTCGGCACCGGCTGATGCTTAACCAGCGCGATATGTTCGCTCTGATCGAGGCGATTGCGATAGACGAACAGGCGGAACTGACCGCCCCACTGGCTTTCGAACGGCTTTTCCAGCACACGATCAACGAAACGCTCCGTGCGCCGGCGATAGGCGATCAGGTCGGCAATGGTGCCGATCTTCACGCCATGCGTCTGCGCGAATTTGATCAGGTCAGGTAACCGCGCCATGGTCCCGTCGTCGTTCATCACCTCGCAGATGACGCCCGCCGGATAAAGACCCGCCATGCGCGAAATATCGACCACTGCTTCTGTATGGCCGGTACGAACCAGCACACCGCCATCCCGCGCCACCAGCGGGAAGACGTGACCGGGGCTGACGATATCGTCATAGCCCTTGGTCTGGTCGATGGCCACGGCGATGGTGCGGGCACGGTCGTGGGCCGAAATGCCGGTGGTGATGCCATCCTTGGCCTCAATGGCTACCGTGAAGGCCGTGCCATTGCGCGCGCCGTTTTCAGCGGCCATCGGCGGCAAACGCAACTGACGCGCCCGCTCACCCGTAATGGCCAGACAGATCAGACCACGCCCGAAACGCGCCATGAAGTTGACCACGTCCGGCGTCGCCATCTGAGCCGGAATGCAGATGTCGCCCTCGTTTTCGCGGTCCTCGGCATCAACAAGGATATAGGGGCGGCCATTGCGGGCGTCCTCCAGAATATCCTCGATGGTCGAGATTGGGCTCTCGGAGCTGACCGGATTGAGGTCGGTGGCGATACGGTTGAAGGTCATGGGTATCTCTTACAACTACGCCCCTCACAGGAGCGCATGAACAGGGTGCGCGAAGTTTAGACTGTCTCACGCCAGCGCGCGGCATAGCGTGCCATCAGGTCGATCTCAAGGTTTAACTTGTCGCCCACCTTGCGGTCACTGAGGGTGGTGTGCGTCCAAGTATGCGGGATGATGGCCACGCCGAACACATCGTCTTCGACCTCATTGACCGTGAGCGAGATACCATCCAGCGCAATTGAGCCCTTGTGCGCGATGTAACGATGCAGCGGGCGCGGCACGCGCACCTTCAGACGGTAGGCGTCACCGTCTTCGGTGAGAGCGATCAGTTCCCCTACCCCATCGACGTGACCCGACACGATATGACCGCCCAGTTCATCGCCAACCTTCAGCGCCCGCTCAAGGTTCACGCGGTCGCCAACGCGCCAGTTATCAAGCGTCGTAACGGCCAGAGTCTCGTTCGACAAATCTAGCGTGTAGCGGTCGCCACGCTTTTCCACCACGGTCAGGCAGCAACCGGAATGAGCGACGGAGGCCCCAATATCGACGGTCGAAAGGTCATAGGCGGTCTGTACCTCAAAGCGCGCCCCCCCCTCGTGACGGTCAATGGCGGTCAGGGTGCCTATATCGGTGATGATGCCTGTAAACATGATACGTCCTTACTCGCCTCACGCCGTTAAACGGAGAAGGCTCTACTCCAACTCGTAGCTTTCCCACAAATCGTCGCCCACCGCTTGAACGCCCACGCGGGTGAAACGGATCACCCGGTTGATGTCGGCTATGTCGAGAAAACCGATCACGGCGCGACCGTCTCCGCCCAATATAGTGGGCGCGCGGAACCATTCCAGTCGGTCCACCGCACCCAGCTTGACAAAGGCCGTGGCGATCTGACCGCCGCCTTCGACAAACAGGCGGTCGATCCCGGCCTCATTGAGCGCTTCTAGAGCCGCGATCAGGTCTACGCGCTGATGCCGTGAAGCAACCTTTAGCGGGCGCACACCCAGCGAGACCAGCTCCGGATTAAGGTCGTGCGTCGTCACCACGTAGGTCGGGATGACGCGCGCTGTCTGCACCAGCTTGGAATGCAACGGGATGCGCCCGCGCGTATCCAGAACAACGCGCGCTGGCTGATAGCCCTCATAGCCCTGCAAACGCACGGTCAGTTCGGGATCGTCTTTCAGGACGGTTTCGATGCCGACCAGCACCGCATCATGGGAGGCCCGCAGTTCATGCACGGCGCGGCGGGCGGGCTCACCGGTGATCCAGCGACTTTCGCCCGTATGGGTGGCGATGCGCCCGTCGAGGGTGGTGGCCAGTTTGAGCGTGACGAACGGACGGATCATATTGCGCCGGTTTCACGCATCATCGGTGGCAGAAAGGTCCTGCTCGCCCAGCCCCTGACGGATAGGCGACGGGTCCTTCGGGTCGGGATTGCCGGCCGGAGCGGGCGTGAGCGGGACGTCTATACCGTCACTGTCAAAGCCTTCTGCCCCCAGAAACTTCGCGAAATCAGAGGTCTCCTGAAAGTCCCGATAGACCGAGGCATAGCGCACATAGGCTACGGAATCGAGCGAGCGCAGAGCCTTCATGATCAGTTCGCCGACCACTTCGGAACCGATTTCGGTCTCCCCAAGGCTTTCGAGCTGACGCACAATGCCCGACACCATGCGGTCGATGCGCTCCGGGTCGATTTGACGCTTGCGTGTTGCAAGCGAAATCGATCGCTCCAGCTTTTCACGGTCGAACGGCGTGCGGCGGCCCGACCGCTTGACGATAATCAGTTCGCGCAACTGCACCCGTTCAAAGGTAGTGAAGCGCCCGCCGCATTCGCTGCACGAGCGACGACGACGAATGGCTGCCCCATCCTCCGAAGGACGGGAGTCCTTGACCTGGGTTTCCGGATTTCCGCAGAAGGGGCAGCGCATGACCGCTCCTTAGCCGTAGATAGGGAAGCGCTGGGTCAGGGTCTTAACCTGCTCTCGCACCTTCACCGTCACGGCCTCATCCGGCGCGCCGGAGTTGGACGCCATGCCATCGACCACATCGGCGATCAGGTTGCCGATCAGGCGGAACTCTTCTTCGCGGAAGCCGCGGGTCGTGCCCGCCGGGGTGCCCAGACGCACGCCGGAGGTAATGGTGAAGGGCTGTGGATCGAACGGGATACCGTTTTTGTTGCAGGTGATGAAGGCCTCTTCCAGCGCGTGCTCGGTCGCCTTGCCGGTCTGGCCCTTGGGGCGCAGATCGACGGACATCACGTGGCTGTCGGTGCCGCCGGAAACGACGCCCAGACCGCGCACCATCAGGGTTTCGGCCAGCACGCGGGCATTGGCCACGACCTGCGCCGCATAGGCCTTGAATTCCGGTTGCAGCGCCTCACCAAAGGCCACGGCCTTGGCGGCGATAACGTGCATCAGCGGGCCACCCTGAAGGCCGGGGAAGACCGAAGAATTGATCTTCTTACCCAGCGCTTCGTCGTTGGACAGGATCAGGCCGCCGCGCGGACCGCGCAGGGTCTTGTGCGTGGTGGTGGTGATGACGTGGGCGTGCGGCAGCGGGTCCGGATAGGCGCCGCCCGCGACCAGACCGGCATAGTGAGCCATATCGACAAACAGGTAGGCCCCGACGCTGTCGGCAATCTGACGGAAGCGGGCGAAGTCGATGTGGCGGCTGTAGTTGGAGGCCCCGGCGATGATCAGCTTCGGCTGATGTTCCTTGGCCAGCGCTTCGACCTGATCATAGTCGATCAGGTGGTTGTCTTCGCGCACGCCATAGGGGACGACCTTGAACCACTTGCCCGACTGGTTGGCAGGCGAACCGTGCGTCAGGTGACCGCCACAGGCCAGATCCATACCCATATAGGTGTCGCCCGGTTGCAGCAGCGAGAAGAAGACCGCCTGATTGGCATTGGCCCCGGAATGCGGCTGCACATTGGCAAAAGCACAGTTGAACAGTTGCTTGGCGCGCTCGATGGCCAGCTTTTCGACTTCGTCGGCATATTCGCACCCGCCATAGTAGCGGCGGCCCGGATAGCCTTCGGCGTATTTATTGGTCAGGACCGAACCCTGCGCCTCCAGCACGGCCTTGGAGACGATGTTTTCCGAAGCGATCAGCTCGATCTGGTCCTGCTGACGGGTCAGTTCGCCCTTGATCGCCGCCAGAACGGCCGGGTCGGCATGGGCCAGGTCGCTGTTGAAATAGCCTTGCGGGATGAAGGAAGCGGGAGCGTTCACGAGCTTTATCCTGTCGTCTGGAGGAAGGTCGGCACTATATATAGCGCATCGTCCGAAATTGCGCGTCTGTTAAACCTTTGAGACAGCGAATCCAAGCGAAAACGTCTGATCCTGAGGTTTAGCAAATAATGCCGCCGCGTCCGCGGTTCAAAGGCTGCGGCTTGAGCGCTTCCAGGCGGTTTTTCAGCTTCTGCACCGCCAGCCGTTTGACCGCCTCCGGGTCCGTGGCGGGGCCCAGTGTCGAGACTTCTTCGCCCGACACCGGATCGACCGCCGTGACCTTCAGATAGGCCCCGTTGCGCTGAAGTTCGAGGAGAAATTCGGACATGGGTTACTCCCTTTTCTTCCAGGCGCTCGGGTTGCGGCGTGTGTGCAGCACCGCCGCCACATAGAGAGTACGATCCTCGAGCCTGTAATACAGATGATAAGGAAAATCAGCCAGCCGGGCTCGTCTAAGCCCGGACTGCACTTCTGCATTTCTGAAGGGGGAGCGACAGATGTCTGCCAGTACGTCGGTTACCTGCTGGTTGAAACGGCGACCAAGGCGTGGATTTTTCGATGCGTACCATCTTGACGCCTCAATGACTTCACGCCGGGCAACAGGTGTGAACTCAAACAGATATTCGGCCACTACAGATCGCGCTCAAGCTCGGCGCGGATCACGTCCCAGCTTACGGAGCGGGCCTTATCCTGCTCGAAGGTCTGCATCCGTCGCTCAAGTTCGGCCATATGCCACGCCGGAACAGGGACATCCTTTTCCTCAAGACTATCCCACAACGCCTCGATCAGTTCGAGGCGTTCCTCAACCGTCAGATCAGATATCGCAATTTTGGACAGAGCGTTCATGGGGTGAGGATACTCCCAAACCCCTGATCTGCCAAGACGTCAGGCCACCGCCGGCATACGGGCCACATTGCAGTGGCTCCACAGCTTATCCATCGCCTTGACCAGTTCATCCATCATGTCGTCATCATGGTCCGGTGACGGGGTGAAGCGCAGGCGCTCGGTGCCCTTGGGCACGGTCGGGTAGTTGATCGGCTGCACATAGATGTTGAAATCGTTGAGCAGCATGTCCGAAATCATCTTGCAATGGACCGGATTGCCAACCAGCACCGGCACAATATGGCTGACCGACGGCAGGACCGGAATACCCAGTTCGCGGAACCGACGCATCAGGGTCTGAGCGCGTTCCTGATGGGCGATACGGCGCTCATTGTGCGCTTTGAGCCAACGCACGCTGGCCGCGGCACCCGCCATCACCGCGGGGGGCAGCGAGGTGGTGAAGATGAAGCCAGAGGCCCACAGGCGGATGGCATCGCACATGGCGGCCTTACCGGCAATATAGCCGCCCATCATGCCGAAGGCCTTACCAAGCGTACCTTCGATAATGTCGATCTGATCCATCACGCCGTCGCGCTCGGCCACTCCGGCCCCGCGCTCCCCGTAGAGGCCCACGGCGTGCACTTCGTCGATATAGGTCAGGGCGTTGTATTTTTTGGCAAGAGCAATGGTCCCGGCGATGTCGGCAATATCGCCATCCATCGAATAGACCGACTCAAAGGCGATGAGTTTGGGCGCATTGACCGGTGCCGCCGCCAGCAGTTCTTCGAGGTGCGCCAGGTCGTTGTGACGGAAGACGTGACGCGCCCCACCGCCATTGCGGATGCCCGCAATCATCGAAGCGTGGTTGAGCGCATCCGAAAAGATGATCAGGCCCGGCAAAATCTTATAGAGGGTCGTCAGGGTCGCTTCGTTGGCAACATAGCCCGACGAAAAGACCAGAGCGGCTTCTTTGTGGTGCAGATCGGCCAGCTCGGCCTCAAGCTCATTATGATACCAGGTCGTACCGGAGATATTGCGCGTACCACCGGAGCCCGAACCGGCTTCGTCGATGGCGCGGTGCATGGCCTCAATCACCACCGGATTCTGCCCCTGACCGAGATAGTCATTGGAACACCAGACCGTGACGTCGCGCTCGCTGCCGTCCTCGCGCTGCCAGGTGGCGCGCGGGAAGGCGCCGCGATGACGCTTCAGATTGGCAAAAACGCGGTAACGGCCTTCCTTACGGACGGCGTCAATGGCGGCCTCGAATGCGGCGTTGTAATCCATGTACTTATCTCAACCCCGTTTCCGCAGAAGAAACCGGGCCCTCGGTGGGTTGTTGTCAGGGTCTCAACGCCCTGTTTGACCATAGCCGGTATAGTAGGTTGTTCCGCCTCTGGCCAGTATCAATATGCCATAGGTCTGGGCCTGTGGCGCATCAAATCTGCCCCTGACGCTGGTGCATAATGACGCACCTCTTCCCAGCCCGCGTATCGGCACAATCGAACTGTGTTTGCATTATAATGAATTTTTTGCAAATATAGGGTCTCATTGGGGTGAGCTAACAACCGTCAGCAAAGGTCCGGTCATGAACGCTTCGTCTTCCAAAGCCGTCGCCGATACTGCCTTTACCGGTCAATCCAGTGCCGTCGCCTGCGAAGAGGACGAGCGTAATCTGGCCTATGTCGTCTATGGCCTGTTGTTCGTCAGCCCGTTTTCGCTGGGTATTACGGCCCTGATCGGTGCAGCGCTGGCCTATCTGCGCAAAAAAGACTGCACATCTTACGTTCAGACGCATTTTCGCTATCAGATCAAACATTTCTGGGCGATTTTTGCGCTTTGGGGCATGGCGACCTTTATCGCGGTTATCTGTACCGTCGTGCTGACCTGGACGCTCGCCAACCTCATCTGGTCGCAATACGACATCTCCGACTGGCGACGAATCGACCTTGATCTCAGCGACCTCGATATTTCGAGCATCCCGGTTTCGACCATACTCGGCGTCTCTTCGGGCTATGTGATTTCGGCCCTGCTGACCTTTATGGCCACTGTGTGGATTCTGGCCACCTCGGTGAACGGCGTTCTCAAGCTCAATAACCATAAGCCGATTGGCAAACGCTTCAGAACGGCGTAAGCCCCTGCCCCGTTGATCTGGTAATTGCGCGCCGCGGTGAGCGATGCGTTTGAACGGGGTGCTTCCATGACCTTCTCCCCTCTCGTCGGTGCCTACCCTCTGGCCCGCCCGCGCCGTCTGCGTCAGTCGGGCTGGGTGCGTGATCTGGTGGCCGAACACCACCTCAGCGTTTCTGACCTGATCTGGCCGATCTTCGTGCACGACAAAGACGTGGCGCGTGACCCCATCCGCTCACTGGAAGGCGTCGATCGGCTGAGCATTACCGAGGCGGTGAAGGAAGCCAGAGAAGCCCACGCGCTGGGCATACCGGCCTTGGCGCTGTTTCCCAATATTGACCCGTCGCTGCGCAACGATGACGCGACAGCGGCCTATGACCCCGACGGCCTGATCGCCCGCACCTGCCGCGCCATCAAATCGGCCGTGCCGGAAATGGGCCTGATCGTCGATGTGGCGCTTGATCCCTTCACCTCGCACGGCCACGACGGCATCCTCAGCGACGGCAGGATTCACAACGAAAGGACCATCGAGATTCTCACTCGGCAGGCGCTGGTGCAGGCCGAAGCCGGGGCAGATGTCCTCGCCCCCTCCGACATGATGGACGGGCGAATCGGCGAGATTCGCAAGGCGCTGGAGGCACAGGGCCTGACCGATAAGCTGATCCTGTCCTACGCCGCCAAATACGCCTCGGCCTTCTATGGCCCGTTCCGCGACGCGGTCGGCACCTCGGCGCTGAAAGGTGACAAGAAGACCTATCAGATGGACAGCGCCAATACCGACGAGGCCTTGCGCGAAGTCGCCATGGACCTTCAGGAAGGCGCCGATATGGTGATGGTCAAGCCCGGCCTGCCCTATCTCGACATCGTGCAGCGCGTATCGGAAACGTTCAAGGTGCCGACCTTCGTCTATCAGGTGTCAGGCGAATACGCGATGATCAAGGCGGCGGTGAATGCCGGCTTCATGGACCACGACAAGGGCGTGTTCGAGACGCTGCTGGCCTTCAAACGCGCCGGCGCGTCGGGCGTGCTGACCTATTTTGCCAAGTACGTGGCGGAGAAGCTTAAGGGGTAGGAAGATGTGCGGTCGCAGACCCCACACCCAGTAATCAAGACTTCCTTCGCGCCTCCAGACGCGCGTGCAGCGATGAGGTGTCCCAGCGCTGGCCGCCCATGGCCTGCACCTCAGAATAGAACTGATCGACCAGCGCGGCGACGCTCAGGTGTGCGCCGTTTGAACGGGCTTCGTCCAGGGCAATCCCCAGATCCTTGCGCATCCAATCCACGGCAAAGCCGAAATCGTACCTGCCCTCGGCCATGGTCGCCCAGCGGTTCGACATCTGCCACGACCCGGCCGCGCCCTGTGAAATGGCCTGAAACACAAGTTCCGGGTCAATGTCGGCGCATTTGGCAAAGTGCAGCGCCTCAGCAATGCCCTGCACCGCCCCGGCAATGGCGATCTGGTTGCACATCTTGGCCGTCTGACCGGCCCCGGCTTCGCCGATCCTGGTCAGCGACTTGGTATAGGGCAGCGTCACCGCGCGCACGCGGGCCAGTTGCGCCTCTTCGCAGCCGACCATGACCGAGAGGGCACCATTGACGGCCCCCGCCTGCCCACCAGACACCGGCGCATCGGCAAAATGCAAGCCCTTACTGATACATAGGGCCGAAAGCTCACGCGCCAGCCGGGCCGAAGTCGTCGTGTGGTCGATAATCAAACTACCCGCCGCCATGCGCCCTGAGGCGCGCGTCACCAGATCGCGCACATCATCATCGCGCCCAACGCAAAGAACCAGCACCTCGGCATTTTCCACGGCCTCTTCAAAGTCGGTGGCAAAGGCGGCGCGGTGCAGCTCACCCCAGGCCATCGCCTTATCTATCGAGCGGTTGAACCCCACGACCTCGAAACCGGCCTTCAACAGATGACCGGCCATAGGGGCGCCCATGACGCCCAGACCTGCAAATACGATACGCATGGAATGCCTCAAACCGGTAAAGGGTGGGTCTGGCCATAGCGGCCACGGAAATAGGTCAGGCCGTGTTCACCAAAATGGGTTTCGGACTGATCGAAGGCTTCGACCTCACCGACAATCACCAGATGATCTCCCAGCACCTGCGTCTGATACTGACGGCATTTCAGCCACGCCAGCCCCGCTTTCAGGCGCAGCGGTTCGTCGGCAAACGACAGGTCGTCGGCTTCGCGGCAATAGGGGTTTTCACGGAAAAAACGGTCAGACAGATCGCGTTGCGCCGCACTCAGGATATTGATGCCAAAACTCTGCGCATCGGCAAACAGGGCATAGCGCTCGGATTTGAGGTCCAGAGACCACAGAATCAGCTTCGGCTCCAGCGACACAGAGGCGAACGAATTGATGGTCAGCCCCATGACGCACGGGTGCCCTTCGTGGTCCACCACAGGAATAGTGACGACAGCCACGCCGGTGGCAAAGGTGCCCAGCGCGTGACGATAGGCCAGACGATCAGGGTCGCTCAACGGAACCTCATGGCAACAGGAATACCCCCTCCTTTGACCCCAAAAGCCTGCGGGGGTCAATCGCTGAAACCGCCTCAAAACCGCTGACGGCTTCAACCGCCTGTTAAGATTAATGACCGATAGATTGATGAACTTCCGGAGTTCGTATGGCCAGTCGCGACGCCCCCGTTGTCATCAAGAAAGTCAAGAAGGTTGTCGGCGGCGGACACCACGGCGGCGCATGGAAGGTCGCCTATGCCGACTTCGTGACCGCCATGATGGCCTTCTTCCTGCTGATGTGGCTGATCAACACCACCTCCCCCGAACAAAAAAAGGGCGTCGCTGACTATTTTGCCCCGGCCAGCGTGTCTCAGACGACTTCGGGCTCAGGCGGCATTCTGGCTGGCACCGCCATTGGCCGCGACGGCGTCAAGCAGGAAGGGTCGATGGCCTTCATCGAGCATATGGCCCCCGAAGCCCCGGACGTGCAGGATCGTGACGGCACCGCAAAAAATGCCGCCGACCTGTCGCAAACGCCGGAAGAGGAACTGCGCGAAGAGTTGCAAAAACGCGAAGAGGCTTCGTTCCGCTCCGCCGCCGAATCACTGCGGCAGGCGCTTCAGGACATGCCCGAACTGGCCGAATTGTCGAAAAACATCCTTGTCGATCAGACGCCGGAAGGGCTGCGCATCCAGTTGATCGATCAGGAGGGACGCGCCATGTTCAACGCCAACTCCACCCAGCCCAATGAACGCGCCCGCCTCTTGCTGCGCGCCGTGGCCAAGGTGGTCAATCAGTTGCCGAACCGCATCTCGATCACGGGCCACACGACCGGCACCCCCGGCATGGGACAGTCGGATAAGGACTGGAAACTGTCGGCCGATCGCGCCGATGCTTCGCGTCAGGTATTGCAGGGCGCAGGTGTCGATCAGGACCGCGTGGCGCAGGTTTCGGGCAAGGCTGCGAAGGAACCTCTGTATCCGGACGACCCGACTTTGGCCGGCAACCGCCGCATTGCGATTATTTTGCTGCGCGAAGCCCCCGTTCTCCCAGAAAACCCTTCTCTTTGACGGAAAAATGGGGTCTGATGGGCTAACAGGATTATCAGGCATCACCCCATGAGCGAGCATTTTCCGGGACGAAAGCTCAGATACTATCTGACCATCCCTGGCCCATGCCCGTATCTGGAAGGTCAGGAGGAACGCAAGGTGTTTGTGCACCTGCCTCCGCACGAAGCCATCAATGTCAATGATCAGCTTTCGGCCATAGGGTTTCGGCGCTCTCAGAACATCGCCTACCGTCCGGCCTGCCCGGCCTGTCGCGCCTGTCAGTCGGTGCGCATCCCCGTGCACGGCTATCAGCACAATCGAACGGACAAGCGCATCCTTAAGCGCAACGCAGGATTGACGCGGCATTTCCGTGAGGCCGAAGCGACGCGCGAGCAGTACGATCTGCTGCAAAAATACCTGAAAGCCCGCCACCCCGACGGCGGCATGATGGACATGACCTGGCCCGATCTGGTGGCCATGGTCGAAGACACGCTGGTACGCACGCATATGATCGAATATCGGCTGGATGGTCAGCTCATCGGTTGCGTGCTGGTTGATGCGCTCAATGACGGCCTGTCGCTGGTCTATAGCTTCTACGATCCCGACTTGATGAACCGCTCGCTGGGCCGCTTTGTTATTCTTGACCACATTGATCAGGCGCAGCGTGCGGGCTATGCCTATGTCTATCTCGGCTACTGGGTGAAGGGCTCGCCCAAGATGGACTATAAGGCGCGTTACAGGCCGCTGGAAGCGCTGACCGATTTCGGCTGGACCGAGATTGATCCGGATTTAACTGAAGACTGAATTCAGTCCGCGCCCGGCGGTAAAGGCCCCATAGACAATGATGCCAACATAAAGCGTGGCCGCGAGTGCAAACACGTGCCCCAGCAGCACAAACAGGCCGTCGCGCTGGATCATGCCGACCGCCGTCAGTAGAATTGCCACCGCCGGCAGGGTGTTGGAAAAGGGGATAATCCCCAGCGGCAGCATCATGATGATCGCCGCATAGATCAGGACCAGCGCATTGACGCGGTTCGACACCGCCCCGCTGGTCAGCCTGAGCAGGCGTGGCTTAACGAAACGGTCGATCTTCGACACCACGCCAACCCCGCGTTGCAGCACCGGGACCAGCTTCGCCGTCTCGATCTCACGGTCCAGCATCTTTTCCGGCAGCCACGGCAGGCGGTTGAAAAGAATGGCCACGGCAATAAGGATGATGGCGGCGCTGAACGGGATGGAAATGCCCGGCACCGACACGGGGATCAGAAACGGCAGACACAGTAACACGCAGAGCAGCAGCAGGCCCTGCTCACCCATCATGTCGATCAGTTCCCGTAGTGTTGTGTGCTTGCCCTCAATGCGTCCCACCGTATGGGTCAGCATGGCACTGAGGGTTTCGGAAGTGTCGTGAAAGCCAAAAATCTTACGCATGCGGCATATGCACCGAAAGGCGCATAAGGGCGCAAGTGGAAAATCGTTTGCGTGAATGGACGTTTTTTAGGGGCAGAAAGAGGGAACCACAGATTACACAGATGACGTGCGCGGTGACTATCGCGGGTTTCAGTCACACACTGTGCCCGTTCGGCACCTCCCCATAAAATTGGGAGGAGGAAGATCGCAAAAGTTAAGGGGCTGTCGTAGATAAGGTAACTTATCTATGGTGGCTATATGGGTTTAAAGCGCTGCAAGTTAAGTCGAAAAACACAGCTTCGGCTTCTGGAGTTTTTCGTTCTGGAAGTGACAGCGCGCTCGGCTGCGGATGTGTTGGGTTTGCAGGCCAACACCGTGGCCTTATTTTACCGAAAAGTGCGCGAACTTATCGTCGAGCAGGCCGCCGCCAATGAAGAGTTGCTCGGCGGTGAGGTCGAGGTGAAAGAAAGCTATTTCGGCGGAGTTCGTAAAGGCAAACGAGGTCGGGGGGCTTTGGGCAAGGTTCCCGTCTTCAGCCTTTTGAAACGGCGCGGCAAGGTCTTTGTCATTCCCATTTCAGATGCCAAAGCCACGACTTTGATGCCAATTATTCGTAAGATAATTCAGCCAGATAGCATCGTGTACACGGATACCTTCGGCAGCTATAGCGCGCTTGATGTCTCCGAGTTCCACCACAGCCGCATCAACCACTCCAAGCTGTTTGCCGACAAGCAGAACCACATCAACGGCATCGAAAACTTCTGGAATCAGGCCAAGCGCGTCCTGCGAAAATACAATGGTATTCCGCGGCAAAACTTCTTCTTGTTTATCAAGGAGTGCGAATTTAGATTCAATCACGGATCGCCTAAGCAGCAACTCAAAACTCTGCGCGGTTGGGCTAATTTGTAGACCTTATCTACGACACCCCCAAAGTTAATCGTCACCACAGCCTAATCTTTTGCTTAAACGCGCTTTCTTATCCGAAACGAAGTTCGGCGAAGCCAAAAGTGGGTCACACTTTTCGGCAAGCGCTCTGCCAAAAAAGAGACGCGCCGGGGCGCGTCCCAATCTGTGTAATCTGTGTAATCTGTGGTCCTTTAAAGCCTTACACCGGACGCAGCTTGCGCAGGCCGCGCGGGGCCATCTTGCCGACACTGGCGCGCTTACCCACAAAGTCTTTCCAGTCCTTGAAGTCACGCGCCTTGCCCGATCCGTCGAACCACTGCACCGGCCCGGCCTGATCAAAGATCGCGATGTCCTTGACGCCGCCGTCTTTATAGCCTTGCAGCTTGACGCCCTTGCCGCGCGCCATTTCCGGCAGTTCTGAGACCGGATAGACCAGCACCTTGTTGTTTTCACCCAGAATAACCACGTGGTCGCCCGTCACCGGCAGGGCCACAAAGGCCTCGGTCCCATCAGCATTGAGCACAGACTTACCGGCCTTCTTGTTACCGACGGCGTCCTCTTCGTTCATCACGAAGCCATAGCCGTTCTTCGACACCATCAAGCGCTTAGCCCCCGGCGTGAACATGAAGACATTGACGATACGGGTGTTTTCTTCCATCTCCAGCATCAACTGGAGCGGCTCGCCGTGCCCGCGACCAGACGGCAGCTTGTCGCAGCCCAGCGTAAAGAAGCGGCCATCCGAGGTCATGATCAGCAGCTTGTCGGTATTATAGCCGGGCACCAGGAAGCCGAGGTTGTCGCCTTCCTTGAACTTCAGCTCCGACGGATCATCGACGCGGCCCTTGGTGGCGCGAATCCAGCCGCGTTCCGACAGGATGACGGTCAGGGCTTCCTTGGGCAGATAGGATTCGATGGCCGCCACCTCAACGCCTTGCGGCGCTTCGGCAAAGGTGGTGCGGCGCGCCGACAGAAGCTGCTTGCGCACCTCGGTCAGTTGTTCGTCGATGCGCTTCCACTGCTTCTTTTCGGAGCCCAGCAGAGACAACAGCCCGTCGCGTTCCTTCGACAGCTTGTCGTGCTCGCCCTTGATGGCCATTTCTTCCAGCCGCGCCAGTTGCCGCAGCCGCGTATCAAGGATGTAATCGACCTGAACCTCGGTCAGCTCGAAACGCGCCATCAGGGTCTGTTTCGGCGTCTCGTCCTCGCGGATGATGCGGATCACCTCATCCAGATTGAGGAAGGCGATCATCAGGCCGTCCAGAACGTGCAGACGCTTCTCGATCTTGTCTAGACGCCACTGCGATTGGCGGATCAGCACTTCGCGGCGGTGGTCAAGGAAGGAGGTCAGGATGGTCTTCAGACCCATGACGCGCGGCGTACCGGTCTTGTCCAGCACGTTCATATTGAAGGCAAAGCGCGTTTCCAGATCGGAGATCTTGAACAGGCTTTCCATCAGCACTTCGGGGTCGATATTGCGCGTCTTGGGCTCAAGGATCAGGCGCACCTCTTCGTCGGATTCGTCGCGCACATCGCCCAGCAGAGGGGCCTTCTTCGCTTCGATCAGGTCGGCCAGTTGCTCGATCAGGCGCGACTTCTGCACCTGATACGGGATTTCAGAGACGAGGATACGCCACGCCCCGCGGCCCAGATCCTCAACCTCATAGCGGGCGCGCACCCGCACGCTGCCGCGGCCTGTCTCATAGGCCTCGTAAATCGCTTCGCGGCGTTCGACGCAGATGCCGCCCGTCGGGAAGTCGGGCCCCGGAATAATGGCCATCAGGCCGTTGGTGTCGGTATTGGGCTCGGCGATCAGCAGCTTACAGGCATCGATCAGCTCGGCGACATTGTGCGGCGGGATGGAGGTCGCCATGCCCACAGCGATACCCGTCGCCCCATTGGCCAACAGGTTCGGGAACGCCGCCGGCAGCACGACCGGCTCCTCATCCTGACCGTCATAGGTCGGACGGAAATCGACGGCATTCTCGTCGATGCCGTCCAGCAGCAGCATGGCTGCCGTCGTCATCTTGCATTCGGTGTAACGCATGGCGGCAGCGGAATCGCCATCGATATTGCCGAAGTTACCCTGCCCATCGACCATGGGATAGCGCTGAGCGAACCATTGCGCCATACGCACCAACGCATCGTAGATCGATTGATCGCCGTGCGGGTGGAAGTTACCCATGACTTCCCCGACGACCTTGGCCGATTTGCGCGCCGCCGCCTGCGGGTTCAGCCGCATATTGTGCATGGCGTATAAGACGCGTCGGTGCACCGGCTTCAGACCGTCGCGCACGTCCGGCAGGGCCCGGTGCATGATGGTGGACAGGGCATAGGCCAGATAGCGCCGCGACAGGGCCTCACCCATCGGTTCGCTGAGGATACGGCCGCCTTCGTCAGGAATCACATCTTTGCTCATGCCTTATGCGTAAGGCCTTCGCGCTTCTCGCACAAGCACATATGCAGAACAGGTTGTGGAGGGCGCCCTCACCAATTGTTGCGGCCATCCAGCGCTTCGACCGGCAGGCTGTTCAGATCAAAACCATCGACCAGGCGCATATTGATGGCGACGATGCGCTGCTCAGGCACGACGCCCGCCTCCCCCTTAGGTGTGCCATCAGCATTATAGGCTGAGGCCCAGTCCGGGCTGTCGCCGTGCGTATTGCCGCCGCAATGGCCGCAGAAATGGTGTTGATTAAGCCAGCCGCTGGCCGAATACATGCGATCGTGCGTCGCACTGTGGATCGAGACGTCAGCCGACGCAAAATAGGCCCACACAGCGCCGACGCGATGGCAGTAGGTGCAGTTACAGGTCCGCCCGCCTTCGGGCGCCTTTAAGATGTCGATGCGGGTCGCTCCGCAATGGCAGGTGGCTGTGAGGATCATGTTTCGCTCCATTTGAGGGAGCGAGCTTCGCAGAGTGTGATGACAAAATTTGTCAGCAGCAGCTCAAAGGCTTAGAACAGGGCGTCCACAGCGTTTTGCAGACTATTTTCGAGGCGCTCGGCACGTCCGTGAATATGGGCGTCCATTTCGACAACCCGCGCCTTCATACTATCGAGACGCACCGCCAGGTCTTCGCGCGCCACTTCGTCTTCGAGATTGGAACTGAGCAGGATATGAATGCCAGACTCAAACTCTTCGAGCGCCTTTTCGCAGGCCTCATCGAAGGGTTTGCGCACCGCTTCGGGCGAGGCCCGATAGGAGGCAATGACGACGTCTTTTTGCTCAAAGCCGGAATTTTCAAAGTGTTCGACATAGCCGCGACGACGCCAGTCCATCAGTTCCTCGGCCATGTCCGGCATGTCGAGGCCCATTTCAAACAGCATGATCGCTTCGTTGAACAGGTTGAGGTAATCCGTCGCCAAACCCGTTTCCGGATTGACGTTGGCCGCCCGCAGTTCCTGTTCGCTATATCCTGACATACTCGTCAAACTACCCGCCCGAATCGAGCCCATCGGCCTAACTTAGTGAAAACACGTTACTAAAGCATGGAGAACGGCGTTTTCGCGTTCATTTTAAAAACGGAATCGCTAATCCCGTACACTGTCGATAAGGCGCGTGCGGATTTCGGGCAAGGGTTGATTGAGCGGATGGAAGATATGCCGCTCCAGAAAAAAGCCGGTCAGGTCCAGCCCCCGGCGCAGATCATCGGCCTGAACACCGCCTTGTGACGACAGCAAAAATCCCGGCAAAGGCAGCAGCTTATCCTTATAGGGCTCGCCTTCGCGGCGGCTGACGGCGCGGGCCGAACGCGGCGAGACATAGGCCAGATCGTCGCGGCTGCCGCTCACCGCACAGGCCGACAGGTCAAGGCCAAACCCGACGGCTTCCAGCAGGCCCATTTCAAAACGCACATAGACATAGGGCCAGACGCCGGGCAGTCCAAAGGCGTTGATCAACGTTTCAAAGGCATAAAAAGCCCCCGGATAGGCCTCGCGCTCGGGCAACACGGCGCGCGTCATAACGCAGGCGCACTGCACGCCGATCAGGGCCATAGGGTCGTCGAAAATTTCCGCCGTGGCGTCGCCTTCGGGCTCAAGGGTGGCCGAGCCCAGCTGGTCGGCGGTGCGCGCCCGATAGGATAGGCGCACGCGGCTGGCCGGTTGCAGATAGGGCTTAAGGCGACGCGACGCCCCACCAGGCACATGGGCGGCAATGTGGCCGTGTTCCAGCGTCAGAAAGTGCACCACCGCGCCGGTTTCCCCGTGCGGCCGGGCGCTTAAGACAAAGGCATCGTCTTCGAAAGTCACGACGATCCCCCCTTCACGACGCAAGAAAATTTCACGTCAGGCTGAGACGAAACGGGCGCTTTTCGAGAACCGGCGCGCAGCGTACTTAAGTACGTGAGCACCGGAAGCGCAGAAAAGTGCCCGTTGCAGGCCAGCCTCACGTGAAATTACTCCCCGAACTCCAGACCGAACTGCGCGTATAAGGCCCGGTCGTCGCTCCAGCGCTCATTGACCTGAACGTGCAGGAACAGGTGCACCTTGCGGTCGAGAATATCCATCAGTTCCTGACGGGCGCGCTGACCGATCCATTTCAGGGTCTGGCCGTTCTTGCCCAGCACGATGGCGCGCTGACCGTCGCGTTCAACGAAGATGGTCTGTTCAATGCGCGCCGCACCGTCCGGCATGTCCTTGAAGTCAGTCGTCACCACGGCACAGGCATAGGGCAATTCCTCATGCACGCGCAGGAACAGCTTTTCGCGGGTGATTTCAGCGGCCAGAATACGCACCGGCGCATCGGCGGCCTGATCTTCCGGATAAAGCCACGGCCCCGAAGGCATTTTATCGGCCAGAGCCTCCATAAGGTCGCTAATGCCGTTGCCTTTTTCGGCCGAGATCATGAAGACCTGATCGAAAACGCCTTCCTTGAACAGGCTGTCGGCCAGAGCCAGCAGGTTATCGCGGCGCAGAAGGTCGATCTTGTTCAACACCAGAATGGCGCGGCGGTTATTGGCCTTTAAGCCCGCAATGATGGTTTCGGCGTCTTCGACCGCCAGCTTGTCGGCACCGGTCGGCTTGGTATCGGGGGCCGGGAAATGCACAGCCAGATGCGCCGGAGCGTCGATCAGCATGACCACGATGTCGGCGTCTTCGGCCCCACCCCAGGCCGATTTGACCATGGCACGGTCAAGACGTCGGCGCGGCTTAAAGATGCCCGGCGTATCGACCAGCACGATCTGCGCTTTACCGTGAATGGCGATACCGCGCACCGGAAAGCGCGTCGTCTGCACTTTTTGAGTGACGATGGAGACTTTGGAGCCGACCAGAGCGTTGACAAGGGTGGATTTGCCCGCATTGGGCGCGCCGATGATGGCGGCGAAACCCGCGCGCGTCGTCGCGGGAGAAGAAGAGGTAATCGTCAATTAAGACCTGCGTGTTCGATAAAGCTAAGGGCCGCCGCCTTTTCGGCCTCCTGACGGGACTTGCCGCTGGCGACGACGGGATCATAGCCTTCTAGCGTGAGCGCGACCTTAAAGATAGGGGCATGATCAGGCCCGCTGCGTTCCACAATCTCATATTTCGGTGAAGGGAGCTTTTTCTGCGCCGCCCATTCCTGAAGGTGAGACTTGGGGTTCAGGTGCGAGCGGGAGTGGCTGGCGCGGATATGCGGTTGCCACAGAGGCCCGAAAATGCGCCGCGCCGTCTCAAAACCGCCGTCGAGATAGACGGCCGCGATCAGGGCCTCACAGGCATCACCGAGAATAGTCAGGTTGGAACGGCCGCCGCTCTTGGTTTCGCCAGGGGCCAGACGCATGGCCGCCCCGACGCCCAGCGACATCGCCACCGCCGCGCAGGTTTCGCGGCTCACCAGCCCGTGCAGGCGCTGCGACATCTCGCCTTCGGCCGCCTGCGGAAAGGCCTGCATCAGGGCTTCGGCCACCAGCAGACCCAGCACGCGATCGCCGAGAAACTCCAGCCGCTCATTGTCGCTGGAGACGGTCTTTTTCGGACGCCCGTCGCTGACACTGGCATGCGTAAGCGCGCTGTCGAGCAGTTGGCGGTCCGCAAAGCGGTATCCGAGCTTCGCCTCCAGCTCATCCAGCACCTTTTGCCGGTGACCGGAGGCATCCCTTTGCATACGCGTCATTATTTCAGGGACTTGAAGAAACGGTCCCAGCGCAGGTCAAGCCAGGTCCACGGCTTGAACAGCGAGGCCCCCTTGTTCCACGAGATCAGCACCATGACCGCCTTGCCCTCAAGGTTTTCGGCTGGCACGAAGCCGACACCCGGCTGGAAGGGATCGGCGGGCGAGAAACGGCTGTCGAGTGAGTTGTCGCGGTTGTCGCCCATCACGAAATACTGACCTTCGGGGACAGTAAATTCCTGCGTGTCGTCGGCTTCGGGCTTATAGCCCATATCCTGCGTGAGGTGGGTCGCCCCATCGGGCAGGTCTTCCTGCATCACCTCAACATCCGGCGTCGCATAGGTGATACCGGCGGAAATCGGCCCCTTGTCGATGGTGGTCACCGGCTGTTCATTGATAAAGACCTGACCATTCTTCACCTGAACGCGGTCACCCGGCAGGCCGATGACGCGCTTGATGTAATCGACCTTGGTGTTGCTGGGCAGTTTGAACACCACGATGTCGCCGCGCTTGGCCTGCTTTTCGAAAATGCGGCCCGAAATCACCGGCGGTGAAAACTGGATGGAGTGCTTCGAATAGCCATAGTCCCACTTGCGCACCACAATATAGTCGCCCTCATAGAGGTTAGGCTCCATCGAGGCCGACGGGATGGTGAAGGGCTGGAAAAACAGCGTGCGGAAAACCAGCGTGATGATCAGGGCGATCGCCACGGTCTTGATAATATCCGACCATTCGTCCTTGACCGCCGACTTTTCGTCGCTTTCGACAATATCTTTTTCTACGGCCACGTTTTCCGTAACCTTGTCCTCAGCGCTCATAAACAGCCCCATTCCTTTAGCGCCCATAGCTTTAAGCGCATTCCTTCGACCTGTCTATTTTTAGATTCCGGCCAAAAATAGACGTTACATTTTATTCAGGGAGCGCCTCGATAATCACATAGGCCCCGGCCAGATCGCCCTCATCCGTCAGGCTGAGGTGGATGCGCGCCGCACAGCCCTGTGGCAGCAGCGCCTGAAGCCGGTCAAGCGCGCCGTTTTTAAGCGTCACCTCCGGCTTGCCCAGCGTATCATTGCGCACCTCTATGTCGGCGAAATGAAAGCCGCGCAAACCGCTGCCCAGCGCCTTCATCACCGCTTCTTTGGCGGCGAAACGCTTGGCGAGAGTCGGATGCACGGGCGTTTTCGATAGGGCATAGGCCTGCTCGGCGGGCGTGAACACGCGATCAAGGAACTTCTGACCAAAGCGTTCGACCGATTGCCGGATGCGCGCCGCGTCGGTCAGGTCCATGCCCACGCCAAGTATCATAGGCGCGCGGCGTCCATCAGGTGCCGCATCCGACTGACCGAAGCCTCAAGCCCCACAAAGATGGCTTCACCGATCAGGAAGTGGCCGATATTCAGCTCTTTGATCTGAGGCACGCGCGAAATAAAGGTCACGGTGTCGTAGTCGATGCCGTGGCCCGCATGGACCTCGATACCGACCTCGGCCGCCATGTGTGCCGCCCATTCGAGCTTCTTCATCTCGGTTTCGACGATCGAACGTTCCCCTTCGCGCCAGGCGTCGCACAGGGCGCCCGTGTGGAATTCGACGACCGGCGCGCCGATATTCGACGCCGCCGATACCTGAAGCGGGTCAGTGGCAATAAACAGCGAGGAGCGGATACCGGCTGCATTTAGCCGTGCCACCGCCGGGCCCACCACGTCAATATTCCCCGCTACATCCAGACCGCCCTCGGTGGTGCGTTCCTGACGCCGTTCGGGTACCAGACAACAGGCGTGCGGCTTGAGATCAAGCGCAATGCCGATCATCTCATCGGTCACCGCCATCTCGAAATTCAGCGGTTTGCCGAATTCATCACAAACGGCTTTCAGCGCCCAGATATCCTTATCGATCACGTGGCGGCGATCTTCGCGCAGGTGCGCCGTGATGCCATCGACCCCGGCCTCCAGCACCTGCCGCGCGCCGCGCGCCGGGTCAGGTGCATGGCCGCCGCGCGCATTACGCACCGTGGCGATGTGGTCGATATTGATCCCCAGACGGATGCGGTTCATGGACGTCAGGCCTTTTGCGACAGACGACGGCTGCCAGGGTCCTGCACCGGAATGGCGGCCAGTTCCGGCGGCAGGGCATCGGAGGGATAGGCGGGCACTTCGAGGCTGGCCAGCGAGATCAGCGGCACGCCCACATCTGCCTTGCCCCCCGACCGGTCAACAATACAGGCCGCCGCGACGACTTCGCCGCCCAATGCCTGAATGGCGGCGATACATTCGCGCGACGACAGGCCGGTGGTGACGATGTCTTCGACCATGACCACCTTCGCGCCGGGTTCGATGTGGAAGCCGCGACGCAGCTTGAACTCACCTTCGACGCGCTCAACATACATGGACGGGACTTTCAGGTGCCTCGCCGTCTCATAGCCCGGAATGATGCCGCCCACCGCCGGCGAAATCGCCACATCGACGCTACCGGCCTGCGCCACGATCTTTTCGGCCAGCGCCTTGCACAGGCGCTCACAGCGGTCGGCGTTCATGAAGACAAGGTTTTTTTGCAGGAACAGCGGCGAATGCAGCCCGCTCGATAACACGAAATGCCCCTCTCTCAGGGCATTGGCGTCACGAAATTCATTGATCACGTCTTCAGAGGTCATGGGAGGGTCCCGGCAGTATGTGTTTTGCCGCTACATAGGCCAAATCGCCGTCGAACCCAAAGGATTTTTAGCCCCTGATCCGCTCGACCCCCTCGACCGAGGGATTGGTGCGGATCGCCGCCGTAATATTGGTCAGGTGGCGGGCATCCAGCACCTCGACTTCGAATTCCGCATCGAGGAAATCGACCTGCTGGTTCGACAGGCGGATATTGACGATATTACCTTTCGCCTCACCGATCAGGGTACAGACCTGCCCCAGAACGCCCGGCTTGTTGCGCATATTGGCGCGGATACGCGCGGGCGAGACGGTGTTCTTTTCGGCGTTGAGCGTCCATTGCAGGTCGATCCACACCTCTTTTTGCCCCTCATAGGCTTCCAGTTGCTCGCATTCGATTGAATGGACGTGCACTGCCGCGCCTTCGACAATGCCAACGATGCGGTCACCCGGCACCGGGGTGCAGCAGCGCGAAAAGACGATCTTCTGCTGCGGCCGCAGCGCATGGCCGCGCACAAAGGCCGTGGCGTCTTCACCATCCTTGATACGGCTAAAGGAATCCGTGGTCAGGGTGGCGGGCAGTTTCAGGCCGGGGAACAGGGCCTCCAGCACCTTGGCCGGGGCGATCTTGCCGCGGCCACACAGCTCAAAAAGCTCATCCTCGCTCTGCACCTGAAAGCGCTCAAAGGCCGGACGCCAGGACATGTCGGTCAGGGTCTTTTCGACCTGCGCCGCCCCGCGTTCCAGCGCCGAGCGCCCCAGACGGATGAAGTCGTCGCGCTGGGTCTGACGGATGCTGCGCCGGATGGCCGCACGGGCGCGTCCGGTAATGGTCAGAGACTGCCAGTCCGGGTTTACCCGCGCTTCGACGCCGGTGATGATTTCGACCTGATCGCCATTCTGCAAGGGCGTGCGCAGCGGCTTGTGCTCGCCATTGATTACGGCGCCGATAGCCTTGTCGCCCACCTCGGTATGCACCGCATAGGCGAAGTCGAGCGGCATGGCCCCACGCGGCAAGGAGATCAGGCGGCCCTTGGGCGAGAAGCAGAAGACCTGATCGAGGAACATTTCCAGCTTGGCGTGTTCGACCCATTCGTCGGAATCGCCACCATTTTCGGCGATCTGCACAATGGCGCGCAGATTGGCGATGGGGTTGCGCTCGGCCCACTGGGTCGCCGCCGCCTCATCGAAGCCATAGGCCTGGTTTTTATAGCCCCAGTGCGCCGCCAGCCCCTCTTCGGCCACGCGGTCCATCACCTCGGTGCGGATCTGCATTTCGATGCGCGCGCCCTTGTGGCCGATGACGGTGGTATGCAGGGACTGATAGTTGTTGGACTTGGGCGTTGAGATAAAGTCCTTGAAGCGGTCCTGTACGCACGGCCACTTGCGGTGCAGCACGCCCAGAGACAGGTAGCAGTCGTCCGGGCTATCGACGATGACACGAAACGCCACAATATCCGACAGTTGCGAAAAGCCGATCGACTTGCGTTGCAGCTTGCGCCAGATCGAATAGGGCGATTTCTCACGCCCCGACACCCGCGCCTCAATACCGGCGACCGACAGCGTATCCTGAATATCGCGCGCAATATCGGCGACCGCAGCGCCCTTCTGATCGCGCAGATCGGCCAGTCTTTGCAGGATGGCCGCGCGCCCGCGCGGATTGATAAAGGTGAAGGCCAGATCTTCCAGTTCGGTGGCAAAGCGGTTGCAGCCGATCTGACGGGCCAGCGGCGCATAGACCTCCAGCGTTTCACGCGAAATGCGTTCGCGCTTGTGCTCCGGCACGTATTGCAGGGTGCGCATATTGTGCAGACGGTCGGCCAGCTTCACCAGCAGCACGCGCACGTCCTTGGAAATGGCCAGAATGAATTTGCGCAGGTTTTCCGACTGCTTGGTGTATTCGGATTTCAGTTCCAACCGCGTCAGCTTGGTGACGCCTTCGACCAGTTGCGCGATCTCTTCGCCGAACAGCGAAGCGATTTCTTCGCGTGTGGCGGGCGTGTCTTCGATGGTGTCGTGCAGCAGCGCCGTCACGATGGCCGCCGAGTCCAGCTTGTAATCGGTCAAAATCCCCGCCACCTCGATCGGGTGGGCGAAATAGGGGTCGCCCGAAGCGCGCAACTGCGCCCCGTGCATACGCATGGCATAGACATAGGCGCGGTTGAGAAGCGCCTCATCGACGGTCGGATCATAGGCCGCCACCCGGTCGATCAGCTCCATCTGACGCAGGAAACGGCGCTTCGGAGCCGGGGTAGGCGCAGGCTTGGGAGCCTGCGCCATCTGCGTCATTGACGGCATTTCCGGGGGTGTCTGGATCGGAGGCGTTTCCGCCGGCGGATCGAGCGGCGGTGCTTCAGGTGGGGGTATGATATCCCCTTCCTTAGGCTCACCGGGGGGAACTTCCGGGGGCGTTTCTTCCGGGAAACCGGGCGGCACAGCAGGCGGTTCGTTTTCAGACGAAACCCGTGCCGTGATTACCGATTGACCTTCAGTTGCCATGTCCAGAACCGTACTCTTCTCATACATGCAGGCTCCTTAGATAAGAGCCCCGCCACGCGAGTCAAAGAGTAACCCCGCAAACCTATAATCGCCAATAAAAAAGCAGGGTTTATAACAAGAGGCATTGAAGATCACTCTGTGTATTCGTTTCGCGAATGTCTTATGTCTCTGATACATATGAGACATTCGCGTTTTTTAACCGACCGGATGCGTCAGCATCTTCGGGCGTTGGTGTTATGCGCAAAGTTATGGGCAGGCGCGCGCGCAAAGAAAAACACCGGCCTGAGCAACAGGCCGGTGTTCCAAATATTCAAAAGATAGCAGAGGCTTAGTAGCGCTCTTCCTGACCACCATCGCGGTCGGACTGAAGCGCGCGGATCAGCTCGCTTTCCGACATCTGCTGATGCTGCGGATCGGCCAGCAGGGCCAGGGTCTCGGCCTCTTCCTCGGCTTCGGTGCGCTCATCAACGCGTTGCAGCGAAGCGATCAGGCTTTCGGTCAGGCTTTCCGGCGGCAGCTTGTCTTCGGCGATCTCACGCAGGGCCACAACCGGGTTTTTGTCGTTGTCGCGGTCGAGCAGGATCGAAGCACCCGAAGAGATGGCGCGGGCGCGATGTGCCGCCAGCAGCACCAGATTGAAACGGTTATCGACCTTCTCGACGCAATCTTCGACGGTGACGCGAGCCATGCAGAACCCTTTGCAAATAATGACAAAAACGCCGCCGCCAAGACGCATTTCGCCTTGACCGACAGCGTGAGCCGTGTTCGTTCACCCCGTCTTTACCCAGTGCCGCTGTAAAAGACAAGAATTACTTGTCATTTGCGTTCACGCCGCTGCGCAGCGGTTGCACCGCCTGCCCGCCTCGCCTAAGAGACGCGCATCATGTCCGCTGCGTCCTCCCCTGTTGCGTCCCCATCCGCCCTGTCACGCTGGAGCGGCTATGCTCTGGCTCTGGCCGGCGCGTTTCTATTCGCCACCAAGGGCATCTTCATCAAGCTGGCCTATGCCTATGAGGTCGATGCCTCGACGCTTTTGACCCTGCGACTTCTGATCGCCACGCCCTTCTTTATCGTGGTCGGCCTGATCACCCGCTATCGCCAGCGAAAGGCCGCGCCCTTGTCGGGCAGCCTGTATCTCAAGGCACTGGCGGTTGGCGCGCTGGGTTACTGGTTCGCCAGCTATACCGATTTCGAAGGGCTGGTGCACCTGTCGCCGCAGTTTGAACGCCTGATCCTGTTCACCTATCCTTTGTTCGTCATCCTTCTGGGGGCGTGGCTGTTCCGACAGCCACTGAAAGTGCTGGCCCTGCCCGCCTTTGTCATTGCTTATGCCGGTCTGGCCCTTGTCTTCTGGTCGGAAGCGGGCAGCGGCGGGCCGGACGTTGCCATAGGTGCCGGTTGGGTTATGGCCTCCTCCGTCGCCTTTGCCCTCTATCTGCTGCTGGCCAAACCGCTGATCGCGCAGATGGGCGCCGCCTTATTTACATCGGTCGGCATGGTCGGGGCGGCCATCGCCACCTTCATCCATTTTGGCCTGACCCACCAGGCCAGCGCCATCCCGGCCGATCCCGGCCTGTGGACGCTGGCGCTCGGTCTGGCCATCGGCGCGACCGTCCTGCCCGGCTACCTGGTCAGCTTCGCTCTGGCGCGCATCAGTTCTCAAGCCAATGCCGTCATCGGCTTCATCAATCCCATCTTCACCATGGGCCTCAGCGTCCTGATTCTGAAGGAAAGCCTCTCGCTCATCGACCTGCTCGGCACCGTGCTGGTGCTGGGCGGTGTCGGGCTCTACACTTGGCTGGAACAAAGACCTCAGAGGCTTAACAAGGCGGACGTATCTTCCGCCGGATAGGCATCGGTCCCTACCGTCACCCGCGCGTACAATTCCCGCGCGCTTACGCCCAAAACCGGATGCCGCCAGTCCGGCGCAATCTCCGCCAGCGGCCCCATAACAAAACCCCGCTCATGGGCACGCGGATGCGGCAGGACCAGCACGCCCTCACGCACCCTGTCGCCATAGGCGATCAGATCGAGATCGAGCACGCGCGGTAGATTGCTTTTTTCGCTTCGCACGCGACCGGTTTCGGCCTCCAGCGCGTGTAACTGCGTAAGTAAATCGTCCGGTTTCAGAGTCGTGCAAACCGCCATTACGGCGTTATGGTAAGGCGGATAGTTAGGGTCCGGCCACGCCTGAGAGCACCAGAGGGATGAAATCTGCGTAACCTTTATGTCATCAAGGCACAAGCGCTTGACAACCCTCTCCAAGGCCTGCAAAGGATTGAGATATTCGTGAGGCAAATTCGCGCCATAGGCAATGTAGATGTCAGGCACATTCGCCGATAACGCTGCTACTGTTTTAGACATTTTTTTCTTCGATTTTTTAAACGAAAGACATTTAAATGAGTTTTTATCCAACCGACAAGATTGCTCTCTTTATTGACGGTGCCAACCTCTACTCAGCAGCCAAGGCACTTAACTTCGATATTGATTACCGCAAGCTTCTCGATGAGTTTCGTAAGCGCGGTATTCTGCTGCGTGCCTACTACTACACGGCTCTGGTCGAAGGCGACGACTATTCACCGATCCGCCCGCTTGTAGACTGGCTGGACTATAACGGTTTTGCCCTGATTACAAAGACCGCCAAAGAATATACCGATGCACAAGGGCGCAAGCGCTGGCGCGGCGATATGGATATCGAAATCGCCTGCGACATGATGGAAATTGCTGAACACGCCGACCATCTGGTGCTGTTCTCTGGCGATGGCGACTTCCGCCGCCTGATCGAAGCCGTCCAGCGCAAGGGCTGTCGCGTTACGGTCGTCTCTACCGTCAAGTCGCAGCCGCCGATGACCTCGGATGAACTGCGCCGTCAGGCCGACACCTTCGTCGATCTGGCCGATCTGGCCAGCGTCGTAGGCCGCCCGCGTCAGCAACAGGTCAATACGCGCCACGACGAGTTCGAAGACTAAAATAGAATAAAGCCCCACCATAAACCGTCCAACTTTATGGGGTCAGTTCATACGGCCGGGCTTTTTTAGCCGTGATCCTTGAGCAGGCGGGCCTTTTCGCGGCCCCAGTCGCGCTTGGCCTCGGTCTCGCGCTTGTCATGCAGCTTCTTGCCCTTGGCCAGGGCAATCTCGACCTTCACCCTGCCCTTATCGTTGAAATAGAGCTTGGTCGGCACGATGGTCATGCCTTCGCGCTGCACGGCAATCATAAAGCGCGCTATCTCACGCCGGTGCATCAACAATTTGCGATGGCGGCGCGGCTCATGGTTGAAGCGGTTGGCAAAGCCGTAATGCGGAATATCGGCATTGATCAGCACCAGCTCATCGCCATTCTCGATCGAGACGTACGATTCGGCGATATTGGCGCGGCCCTGACGCAGCGACTTGACCTCGGTGCCGGTCAGGACGATGCCCGCCTCGGTGTTGTTTTCGAGGAAATAGTCGAAACGGGCCCGCCGGTTATCGGCGATGACCTTATAATTGGATTGCTCTTTCTCGGCCAAGTCAGAGCCCCGCGGCTTTCATCGCCTCATCGACCAGCGGCCGCACCGCCTCGGCGCAGGGCACGATGGGCAGGCGCACCTCGTCGGTCGTCTGACCCAGACGGCTCAGGGCGTATTTGGTAGGGGACGGAGACGCGTCCGCAAACAGCACCTTATGCAGTTGGATCAGCTTGTCCTGCCAGGTGCGGGCAGTGGCGAAATCGCCTGCCTTCGCGGCATTATACAGAGCTACCATCTCGGCTGGCGCGACGTTGGAGGTCACCGAAATCACCCCGTGGCCGCCGTGGGCCATATAGCCCAGAAGCGTCGGATCATCGCCGGAGATAAACGAGAAGCCCGGTTCGATGGCGATGCGCAACTGGCTCATGCGCACCAGATCACCGGTGGCATCCTTGATGCCAACGATGTTGGGCAGCTTCGACAGGCGCACAATGGTGTCATTTGTGATGTCGATCACCGTGCGGCCGGGCACATTATAGAGCATCACCGGTATCTCAACCGAATCGTTCAGCGCCTTGAAATGCTGATACAAACCTTCCTGAGACGGCTTGTTGTAATAAGGCACGACGACCAGCACGGCATCCGCGCCGACCGTCTTGGCGTGACGCGCCAACTCCAGCGCTTCGGCCGTATTGTTCGACCCGGCTCCGGCAATGACCTTGACGCGCCCGGCGGCGACTTCGATGCACAGGCGCACGATTTCCTTGTGCTCCTCCATCGACAGGGTCGAGGTTTCGCCCGTCGTGCCCACAGGCACCAGACCATGCACACCCGCCTTTATCTGCGTCTCAACCAACTGTTTGAACGCCGCATAGTCCACCTCACCGTTTTTGAACGGCGTCACCAGCGCGGTAATTACGCCGGAAAACAGGGGCAGGGCATCAAGGTTCGACATGGAGGTCATCATCCGGATAAAGCAGATCAAAATGTGGGGATGAGCCTTAAAACCACAATGGATTTGCTGCAACGACTTTGTAAAAAGAAACGTCGGAATAAGGCGCGACTTGCGTCGGGCGGAAATATCCGCACCATGACGCCGTTATGTTCGCTCTGACGGTTTTTGTGATCGAAGCGTGACCACCGCACCGCGGAAATCACGGTAAAAAACCCGGACACATAATTGTGCCGTCATGTATGGCCATTATGACCGCCAGCTTATGCTTAAGGATTTTGTGATGACCAAGGCTTTCCGGACATTCAATGCGCGCTCGGTAACATCGTGGTGCCGCTGGATGGGCGGAGCGGCCCTGATTGCGTTGACGGCGGGCACCGCCCTTTCGCCCGTTCTGGCGCAGGATACGGCATCGGCCCCCCGTCCCTATCAGGTGGGGCTTATCACCGAAGCCGACCGCGCCACGCTGAAACAGGCGCTGGAGGCGGCACGCAGCAAGAATTTCACTCTGGCTGAGTCGCTACGCGGCAGCTTAAGCGATCCGGTGGCGCGCAAGATCGTGCAGTGGGCCATTATCAATAATGACGGCGACATTTATGGTTTTGCGGCGCTCGACGGGGCGCGTCGCGATCTGTGGGGCTGGCCGCGCGAGCAAAAGCGCCAGTTGGCAGCCGAAAAGCAGATCGGGAATGGAAGTCTGACGCCGCAGCAGACCATCGACTGGTTCAAGGGCGCGCCGCCCCTGTCGGTCGATGGGGCCATGGCCCTGATCAGCGCCTGTGAGCGCGTGGGTCAGACAGCCGAAGCCTCAGCACTGGCGCGCGCATGGTGGCGCGATCAGGCCTTTGATGCGACCGATCAGTCGCGCTTTCAGGCCAGCTTCGGACGCTACCTGACGACAGAGGACCACAAGGCGCGCCTCACCACCTTGTTGCTGGGCACGCAAGGTCCGGCCACCAATGCCATGCTGCCGCTGGTTGATGAGACCAGCCGAAAGGTGGCCACGGCCGCTATGGCCCTGCGCTCAGGCTCGGCGGCGGGTGTCACCCTGTACGAGCAGGCGCTGGCCATAAGTCCGCGCAACCCTGTGCTGGCCTATGAGCGCCTGCGTTCACTGCGCCGCGCCAAGCTGGAGACGCTGGGCTTTGGTCTGCTGGCCGACCTGCCGCCTGCCCCGGCCTCGGACGCCGCCATGAGCAATCTGTGGGTTGAGCGCCTGTCCTATTTCCGCACCGCTTTGAAGGCCCGCAACTATCAGGCCGCCTATGAGGCCATGAATGGCGGCGGCTTCCCCAACGGCGAAAAGAAGGCCGAGGGCGAGTTCTTCGCCGGATGGACGGCCCTGATCCGCTTGAACCGCCCCGATCTGGCCCTGCCGCATTTTGAAAAGGTGCGCGAAGCCGGCACCTCGCCCATAACCCGCAGCCGCGCTCATTACTGGCTCGGCCGCGCCTATGAGGCCCGCGCGCAAGCCGGTGATGCCGAAAAGGCCAGGGCCCATTTCGTCGAAGGCGGTCAGTTCATCTACGCCTTCTACGGACAACTCGCCGCCGAAAAAGCCGGCGTGAAGGCCATCACCCTAGGCAAAGACCCCGTGCCGACCGCTGCCGACCGGGCGCGTTTTGAGAACCGTGACATGGTCAAGGCGGCAAAGATTCTGGGGCAAACGGGCGAACGTGACCTGTTCAACGCCCTGATTCTGGCGCTGGACGACGTTTTGCCGTCCGCAGAGGAGCAGGCCCTGCTGGTCGATCTGGCCGGGACCTATGGGACGCAGGATCTGACCATGCGCGTGGCGCGCGTCTCTCAGCAACGCGGCTTCTACCTTCCCGAACGCGCCTATCCGCTGCGCGCCCTGCCCGCCGTCAAATCACCCGAAGGGTCTTTTGTACTGGCCATCACGCGTCAGGAATCGGGCTTTGATCCGATGGTGCGCTCTGGTGCCAATGCGCGCGGCATGATGCAGCTTATCCCCCCGACCGCAAAGGGCGTGGCGCGGCGCATGTCGCTGACCTACTCCGACTCGATGCTGTATGATCCCGACTACAATATGCAGTTGGGGGCCTATCACCTGGGTGAACTGGTGGATCGCTTCGGCGGGTCCTACGTCATGGCCGCCGCTGGCTACAATGCCGGGCCGAACCGCCCGCCACAGTGGATCATCGACTGCGGCGATCCGCGCGGCGAAACAGCCGACCCCATCGCCTTTATCGAGTGCGCGCCCTTTACCGAAACGCGCAACTACATGATGCGCGTGATGGAAAACAACGCCGTCTACCGCGCCCGCCTCAATGGCGGCACCGCGCCCCTGACGCCGATGGCCGACCTGAAACGCGGTATGATCATCGCCTACACGCCGCAGACGGGCGATAGCGAAGATACGGGCAGCCTGCCGACCGGCCCGGTCAACTATAATGATCTGAAAGCGACGTCGGGGAACTGACCGGATGTGCCGCAAGGTGCAGGGCGGGGCCGTCATCACTGGCGCGGAACCCACCGTTCAGGTGAAAAACCTCAGCCAGTAAGGCCGGCGTGAAGGCCTGTTCGGGCGCGCCAGAGCCTGCCATGCGCCCGTCGTGCATAACGCACACCGAATCGCAGAAGGCGGCCGCCAGCCCCAGATCGTGCAGGCTGGCGATCACCACATGGCCGCGTGCGGCGGCGGCCTTCAGCACCCCCAACCCCTGACGCTGCCACGCCGGATCGAGCGCCGTCAGAGGTTCATCGAGCAGCAGAACCTGACAGTCCGTCGCCAGAAGCCGGGCCAGCAACACCCGCGCCGCCTGGCCGCCGGACAGCGAAAAGACCCGCCGATGCGCCACTGCGCTTAAACCGACCTCAGTCAGGGCCGCCTCGGCGCGCACCTCGGCATCGCGAAACCGCTGCGCCCCTAGCTGCACAATCTCGCGCACCGTCAGGTCCCAGCTTATGCTGCGCGTCTGCGGCAGGTAGCCAATCCGGGCCGCGCGCTCAGACAGGGACAGGGACGACAGGGCGTGATCGTCGATCCGCACTACTCCCTCCGACGGCGCGACCAACCCCGCCAGCGCCCGCAAAAGCGTCGTCTTGCCCGACCCGTTCGGCCCGACAAGGCCGTAAATGCGCCCCGGCTCGAAGCGCACAGACACGTCGGAGACGGCTTCGGTTTGCGCCAGACGGACGCTGAGGCTTTGTGTCTCGATCATCCCTGCACCCATTCCTTCGCGCTTTTCCACGCCAGAAGCGCGAACAGGGGCGCGCCGATGAGCGAGGTGAGCACCCCCAGTCGAATATCCGTCGAGGTCGGCAGCAGGCGCACCGCACCATCGGCCAGCAGCACCATCACCCCACCCGCCAGTCCGGAGGGCGCGATCAGCCGATAGGGGTCGCGCACACCCAGACCGCGCACCAGATGTGGCGCGGCCAGCCCAACGAAGCCGATCACCCCCGACACGGCGACGGCCAGCCCGGCCAGCACGCTGATGGCGACAACCGACAGCGCCGCCAGTTGGCGCAGATCGACGCCCTGAGAGCGCGCCGTGTCTTCGCCGAGCGTCAGGAGCCGCAGGCCCGGCCCGACCCGCCACAACAGCAGCGCCGAGACAACAAGTCCACCCGCCGCCATGCCTGCGTCGGTCCAGCTACGGTTTTCGACCGACCCCATCATCCAGCCGAGAATTTCAGCGGTCGTTACCGGCGACGGCGACAGGTTAAACACCAGCGCCATCAGCGCGCCGGTCAGGCTCGACAAGCCGACCCCCAGAAGGATCAGGGCCTGACGGTCGGGGAAGCGGCTGACAAAGGCCAGAATAATCAGCGACACACCACCTGCGAATAGCAGGGCAAACCCTTCAACTGCGCCGGGCGTCAGGCCCTGCCCCAGCACGATGGCGACCGCGGCCCCCAGACCAGCGCCGCCCGACACGCCCATCAGACCGGGTTCGGCCAGCGGGTTGCGGAAATAGCCCTGCGCCACCGAGCCGGCCACCCCCAGCATAGCCCCGACCAGCAGCGCGCACAGATTACGCGGCAGGCGGATCTGCCACAGGATGTCTCCGGCCAGACTGCCGGGCGCGCGCAAGGCCTGGGCATAGTCAGCGGGGCTCAGGGTCACCTCGCCCATGCCCATCAGCAGGACCAGCAACAGGGCCGCCAAAAGGGTAAGAATAATCCATATTTTCAAGATATTCTCTCCGCCAGTTCAGGCAGGCCAAACGCCACATACCACGCACTGCACGCCAGCATCGGGCTGGGGATGGTCACATGCGCCGCCCGCTCGATACGCCCCCGCACCAGTGGATGCCGCCCCGGTGCGCGGCGCATAGCATAGGCATCATCATAGAAGCCGAGCGCATAGACATCCGCCTTTTCGTTCAAAAACATCTCAGGCGAAAGGTAATAAAAATAAGGCTGTGACGCCACCAGCCTGTGCCCGGTCGCGTCGATGATCTGCCCCACCCAGGTTGAGGCCCCCGCCGAAAAGCCTGAGGGCGTGTAGTAGAGGACGTTTCGCGGATGTTGCGGTACCGACACCCGCGCCAGAGCCGCCGCCATGCTTTGCGCTTCGCCTGCACCGGCGTGCGCCACGCCCAGTTGCGCGGCGACCTTTTCGACTTCAGGACCCGCCTCAGAGAAGGTTGAAACATCATTGATCTGAATGATTTTTATACCGTGCGCCTGTGCCTGTTTGATCAGTCGGGCATCACCGCCCCAGGTGCGGACAAGGGCATCGGGTTTCAGCGCCAGCAGCGCCTCCAGCGTCGGGCGGCGCATCGGGATCGCCCCGACCCGCGCGCGGTAAAAACTGTCCTGATGGCGGGCGCGTGGCGACAGGCTGAGGATATGGTCGGAGGGCAGGAGGGCCAGCGCGTACTGATCGGCACACATATCCAGAGACACGACACGCAGGGGTTTGGCTTCTGCGGCACACGCAAGAAGGCACACCCAACAAAAAACCAATCTAAAGGCGATATTTCTCAACCTGTTTACCACCCTAGATTAGTTATCCACAGGCTCATTTTCGGTCTTAAGCTGTCCCCCTGAGGCCGTGGGGGGAAACATGCCGCCGGAACCTAAACGCATAGCCGTCGAACAGACGGCCCTCGCCGACAGTGCGCGGCCGAACCTATACGTCGTCTCCGATTCCGCAAGAGGCATAGCGGCGCTTGATCCGCGTTTTTCAGCGCAAACACCCCCGGTCGTCTGGCAGTGGGCAGCGCTGATGGTGTTAAGCCTTTCGTTGATAAGCGGTCTGTGGCTGGCGTTTGATGCGATGAAGCAATGTCTTTATGGGCTGTGCTGGGCGCTATTCATGACAAACGCGACCCTCAGACTGACCGCCTCTCTTACCCCCCGCAGACCGCATACAGCACCGCCCCTGCCCGATAGCCAACTGCCTGTTTATACGGTGATTGTCGCGCTGTACACGGAAGCGGCCATCGCGCCGCAACTGATCACCGCCCTCGAAGCCCTCGACTCCGCGTCACCGGCTGGAAATTCTGTTTACTCTCGAAGACGACGATGCAGAGACGCTGATTGCGTTTGAGCCCCTTCTGGATCGCGACCTCCATCCGCGGCGTCACCATATGCGAGTTGTCCGGGTCGAAAGCGGCATACCCCTCACCAAGCCGCGCGCCCTGAACCTTGCGCTGTACCGCGCATGTGGTGATCTGTTGGCCATCTATGATGCCGAGGACATCCCGGCACCGTCGCAGTTGCGCGAAGCGGCCGCCGCTTTTGCCGATCTGCCCGCACACATCGCCTGCCTTCAGGCCCCATTGAGGCCTGCCGGATCACGCGGCTTCATCGCCCGACAGTTCGCCGCCGAATACGCCGTGCAATTCGACATGCTGTTGCCGGCCCTGCACCACTTCGGCCTGACCTTCCCACTGGGCGGCACCAGCAATCATTTTCGCGCCCCAGCGCTAAAGGCCGCCGGGGCCTGGGATGCCCACAATGTCACCGAAGACGCCGATCTGGCCTATCGTCTGGTTCGGCTTGGCTATGGCTGCGGCCTGATTGACGCCCCGACCCGCGAAAGCCCCCCTGAGGATACCCGGACCTGGCTGCCTCAGCGCACGCGCTGGATTAAGGGCCATATGCAAACCCTGCTGGTGCATACCCGCAGCCTTAGCGATTTACCCGTCATGACGGCCCTTGGCCTGATGTTCAGTCTCGGTTTGAACGTCTTCTCGGCTCTGTTCTACGCCCCGTTTATGGCTCTGACGCTCTGTCAGGGATTATTGCATCTGTGGCAGCCCGATCTCGGTGGCGTAGGCTTGCCCGATCTGACCCTTCTCATGTGCGGGCGGGGCTTTGCGCAGATCGCGCTCGATACCGGAGCCAGCCGCGCCGGTTTGAAACTCAGCCTGTGGGATCGCCTGAGCCTGCCCGTCTATTGGGGCCTGCAATCCTTCGGTGCCTTGTTTGCCCTCTATCAACTCATGGCGCATCCCTTCCACTGGGACAAGACGGAACACGCGCCAACCGAGGGCGCGATTACAAACCCTTCATAGGTTTGACAGGAGGATTTGACGCGGACGGCGGCGGGCGGTATGGCCAGCGCATGACCGAGATCAGCCCGACACCCCTGACCCTGCGCACCCAACCGTGGCGCGACTATGCCCTGATTGATTCCGGCAAGGGGCTTAAGCTGGAACGATATGGCGACTATCTGGTCATCCGGCCAGAGCCGCAATGCTGGTGGTCGCCGAAATATCCAGACCTGTGGGACAAGGCCGACGCGGTTTTCGACGCCGAAAACGAGGACGAGGATGGTGGTCGCTGGTCGTTCCGCCGCCGCCCGGACGAGCAATGGGCCTTGGGCTATGACCGCGTCAAATTTTATGGCCGCTTCACCGCCTTCCGTCACCTTGCCTTCTTCCCGGAACAGGCCGCCAACTGGGCGTGGCAGAAAACCGCCATCGAAGCGCGCAACGATCAGCCGCGCGTCCTCAATCTGTTTGGCTATACCGGCGTGGCCAGTCTGGTTTGTGCGGCCGCCGGGGCGCGCGTCACCCACGTTGATGCCTCCAAAAAGTCCGTCGCCTATGCCCGCGACAATGCCGCCCTGTCGGGCATGGCGGACGCCCCGATACGCTGGATCGTCGAAGACGCCCGCAAATACGTGCAGCGCGAGGTCAAGCGTGGCTCGAAATACGAAGGCATTATTCTCGATCCGCCGAAATATGGGCGCGGCCCAACCGGCGAGGTATGGCGGCTGTTCGAAGACCTGCCCGAACTGCTCGAATTGTGCGCGCAGCTTCTGTCAGATGACGCGGCCTTCTTCCTGCTTAATGCCTATGCGGCGCGCGTCTCAGGGCCGGCTCTGGCACACCTGATGGCCGAAACCATTGGCCGGCGTCCCGGCCGCATCGACTATGGTGAACTGACCCTGTGCGAAGACCCGAAGACGCCGAAGGGCGCAAAGGCATCCCCGGTCGCCCCGCGTGAATTCGGCATGTCCTTCTTTGCGCGCTGGATAAAGGACCCGGTCTAAGCTCATGTCTATAAAGCAGATTACCTCCCTAACTAACCAGACGATCAAGGACATCCGAGCCCTGCACATGCGCAAGGAGCGCGAGGCCACCAGGCAGTTTCTGGCCGAGGGTCTGAAGATCATTATCGACGCGCTGGATCAGGGGATTGCGCCGCAAATCCTGATTTATGGCAAGGACGCCGACCATCACCCGCTGCTTCAGCGCGCCATTGACGAGACGCTGAAAGCCCGCGGTCAGGTGCTGGAGGTCACACGTGACATCCTCGAAAAAATCTCGCGCAAGGAAAACCCGCAGATGGTGCTGGCGGTCTTTGCTCAGCGCATCCGGCGTTTGTCAGAGATCGACCCGGACAGCCATGAGGTTTGGGTGGCGCTGGAGCAGGTGCGTGATCCCGGCAATCTGGGGACCATCATCCGCACCGCCGACGCGGCGGCCATTGGCGGCGTCATCCTGATCGGTGACTGCGTCGATCCGTTCAGCGTCGAAACCGTGCGCGCCACCATGGGTTCGATCTTCGCTCTGCCCATCGTCAAGTGCACGCGCGAAGAATTTATCGCCGATCGCGGCCGCTGGACGGGTTCGGTCGTCGGCACGCTACTGACCGCCAAACACGATCACCGCAGCGCGCCGTACAAGCGCCCGACCCTGTTACTGATGGGCACCGAACAGTCGGGCCTGACACCGGAGATTGCCGATACCTGCGATCTGCACGTCAAGATCCCGATGCGGGGGCGCGCCGACAGCCTCAACCTGTCGGTGGCCACTGGCATTATGATTTACGCCGCCTGCGGCCTGTAACCCACCTCTTATACCAGCGGTCATAAGAATGACCGCTGGTATAAGCATTTTTTCAGCTCACGCGCCGCATGGCTCCTCGCATAGGCTCGGGCGGGCAGTCGCCATTGCCAACAGCGACACAGTCAAATCAATCGCAGTTGGTATGAGCCTGTCTATCGAACCGACGGGTTTCATTACATATTTGTCATTCAGTTTGCGTTCAGATTCAGGGCAGTATGTCTTAGGTGGGGCTTGGGCTGGGTGCTTGGTCCCCTGTATCACTAATGGGATCAACACCAATGAAACTGACCTTGAAACATCTGGCGGTAGCGGCCTTGGCCGTGACGCTTTCCGGATGCCTGATGTATCTGGAAGGGAAGGCCGACGACAGCCAGGCCTTGCAGCCCAAAAGCGCTCTTACCCTTAAAACGCGCGGATAAACCGCCGTTCCTTCCTCCCTTTACCCAGAAAGATCAGACATGAAATCGCTTATGCTCAAAGTGGCCGCCCTCACAGTCCTCGCCGCCAGCCTGTCGGGCTGCGTCGTCATCGTCAAGGACGATCAGTCAAAGCCCATCCACAACCACGAAACCAAGACGACGACGACCAAGACTCAGGCGTAGTCGTAAGGCCCGCCACGGGACAGGGCGCGTTGATAGGCGTCGCGGGCGTGGATACGTTCGACGAAGCCCCGCAACAGCGCGTTCTGTCCCGCCCCGGCGCGGCTCACCGCCGCCTCGACCGGGAAGCTCATCATGATGTCGGCGGCGCTCAACGCATTGCCCGCAAACCAGCCGGTGTCTTTCAGGGACGCCTCCCAGAAGGCCAGATGTGTCTTCAGACCCGGCGTGACCATCTTGGCTTCTAATCCCTTGGCGATCAGCCCGGCTATCGGGCGGATCAGCCCCGGCACCCTGGCCGGAAGCTGGCTGGTGATTAGTTTCAGCAGCAATAGCGGCATGGCCGACCCTTCGGCATAGTGCAGCCAGTAGCGCATCAGAAGCCGCGCCTTCGGGTCTGCGGGTACCAGACGCCCTTGGCCATAGGTTTCCAGAATATAGTCCACAATCGCACCCGTTTCGGCGATGGTCAGGCCGTTATCCGTGATTACCGGCGACTTGCCGAGCGGATGGATGGCCTTCAGTTCGGGCGGCGCGAACATGTCCGGATCGCGCTGATAACGCACGATCTCATAGTCGAGACCCAGTTCTTCCAGAAGCCACAGCACGCGCTGCGAACGCGAATTATTCAGGTGATGGACGGTGATCATGGCAACTCCTGTGGCTTATACGTGGGGGGTGAGATCATGGTTTTACGTGCCGCGCGGCTTGGCCCGCGTCGTGGGGTCAGCATCGCGCGGGTTTTCCGGCCAGACGTGACGCGGATAGCGGCCCTTCATATCGCTGC
The DNA here is from genome assembly GCF_000175215.2 of Asticcacaulis excentricus CB 48. Taxonomy (NCBI): domain Bacteria; kingdom Pseudomonadati; phylum Pseudomonadota; class Alphaproteobacteria; order Caulobacterales; family Caulobacteraceae; genus Asticcacaulis; species Asticcacaulis excentricus. Next base: position 663,169 of record NC_014817.1, read on the forward strand.
GCACCTCCGCCCATGAGCCGTCCCAGAAGGCGGGCAGGTTTTTGGTAATCTGGATAGGCCGATGCGCCGGCGACAACAGGGCGAGCGTCAGCGGCGTCCGCTGCGGTCCCACCACGGGGTGCTGCGTCACGCCATATAGTTCCTGCACCCGCACCTCCAGCCGCGGCCCGCCTTCGGCCCCATAGTCGATGCGGATATTCGACCCTGTCGGCATCCGCCAGTGTTCGGGCGCCAGTGCATCGAGTGCGCGTTGCTGCTCGTAATCGAGCCGCCCCAGCAGGGCCTGAGATACGTCGCTGGCACTTAGCGACAGCAATGGCCGCCCCGCCGCGTAGGGCCCCAGCCAGTCGGCCAGACCGCTCAGGAGAGCCTCATCCGACATATCGGGCCAGGTGGAGTCCTGTGCGTGCAGAAAATTGACCCGCGCGCGCAAGCTTTCGGCATTTTCGGAAAACTTTAGTACTTTCAGACCCTTGGTGCGGATTTCCTCAGCCTCAGCTTCAATCAGCAATTCCGGCGGCACTGAGGGTAAAGGCTGGCTCGACAGGATCAGTTCACCGAACCGCACCTGCGCCAGCGCGCGATAGCGGCCATTAAAGCGCTCCAGCACAGTGCGCTTTTCGAGCCGGTCGGCAAACAGGGTCAGCACCTCGGCCTCGCTCAGGGCCGCCCCCAGCAGCACGCGGTCGCGCCCGGCCCCACCGCCCAGATCACCCACCGCCACATAGGCCGCTCGCGCCAGCGGATCGTGTTCATCGACATAGACGCCGCGCCCGTTGGCCATGACAAATTCTCCGGCCTTCCCCCTCGCCTTGGCCACACGCTCCGGGAAACATTCGGCCAGCAGGGCGTGGACCGATTTGACGGAGGTTTGTGCGGATTTTGCATCCTTCGGCAGATCACGCACCAGTTGCCCGGCCAGCCGCGCCCAGGTCTGCGCCAGTTGCCGCGCCTGCGTCACCTTGGGCGAACGCTCCTTCGACAGGCCCTCCAGCCGCAAATCGAGGTCGGTCGCCTTGCCCGCCAGACCGTTTTCCGACAACAGCACGGCAAGCGCCGCCCCCTGATCGCTCAGACCGTCGCGCGCCGCCAGCAACAGCATGTGCCCCAGACGCGGCGACATTGGAAGCCGCCCGACCAGCCGCCCGTGCGGCGTCACCTCTCCCTTCGCATCAAGAATGTCCAGCCCGCGCAACACCTTCTCGGCTTCCTGCAAAGCGGCTTTGGGCGGGTGGTCGAGCAAAGCCAGCCCCTCGGTCGATTTTGCGCCCCACACGCGCAGGTCGAGCACCAGCCGCGACAGGTCGGTATCGAGGATTTCCGGTCGCGCAAAGGGGATCAGCGACCGATCGTTTTCTTCGTCCCACAGTCGGTAGCAGTCGCCCGCCTGCGTCCGCCCGGCCCGTCCGCGCCGCTGATCAGCGGCGGCCTTCGACACGCGCTCGGTCACCATGCGCACCACACCGCGCGCCGCATCGAAGCGCCCCAACCGCGCCACGCCGCTATCGACCACCATCGACACCTTGTCGAGCGTCAGCGAGGTTTCGGCAATGGCCGTGGCCAGCACGATGCGCGGTGTGGCGGGGGCGTTTTTGGCCAGCACGCGCGTCTGGTCCTTCGCCTCCATCGCGCCATAGAGCTTGTGCACCTCAATGGCCGGAGACAGGCTCTTTTCGGCCAGCAGCGTCGCCACGCGGTGGATTTCACCCTGCCCCGGCAGGAAGACCAGCATCGTCTCGGCGCGCTCCGGTGTTAGCTTGGCCGCGACACGCGCCACGACCTTCGCTACATCCTCTTCCAGCCGCAGAGTCTGATCGCGGCCGGTATAGTGGGTGGTCACCGGAAAGGCGCGGCCCAGCGAATGAAACACCTCGGCATCGGGCAGGACGCCCCGGACGCGCTCCCCATCCAGTGTCGCCGACATGACAAGCAGGCGCAGATCGTCGCGCAGGACGCTCTGGCTGTCGCGGGCGAAGGCCAGCCCCAGATCAGCTTCGAGGCTGCGTTCGTGAAATTCATCGAAAATGACGCAGCCAATGCCGTCCAGCGCCGGATCATCGACAATCAGCCGCGAAAACACCCCTTCGGTGACGACTTCGATGCGCGTCTGTTTCGATACCCGGCTGTCGCCGCGCACGCGGTAGCCGACCGTCTGCCCCACAGGCTCGCCTAAGACCTCGGCCATACGCATGGCCGCCGCCCGCGCCGCCAGCCGTCGCGGCTCAAGCATGACGATCTTTTGCCCGGCCAGCCACGCCTCATCCAGCAGGGCCAAAGGCACGCCCGTCGTCTTCCCCGCCCCCGGCGGTGCAATCAGGATGGCGGTCGTGCGCTCAGCCAGAAAAGCCCTCAGCGGCACAAAAATCTCTTCGATAGGCAGCATATGCCTCATCTACTCCGATTTGGGGCAAAGTGTGAGCGTCCTTTGTCGGCAATCCCAAACAGTTTGCAGACGCAAGGCGCGAAATGTGTAAATATATGTCGTTGCCAAAGCGACAAGATGACGTTAGCGTCACGGTTTCGTTAAGGGTTTGCGTCAGGGCGCAGCCCCTTCTGTCGCACCATTTGGGGGACGCATGTCCAATATATTTGCTCGGCTGGGCCTGAAAAAGTCCATCGCCAAGATTCAGGCGGAAGCGGCCAAGAGCCCGCTCAAGCGCACGCTCGGCCCGATCAACCTGATGTCTCTGGGCGTCGGGGCCATTATCGGCGCCGGTATCTTCGTCCTGACCGGACAGGTCGCTTCGGCCAATGCCGGTCCGGCGATCATGATTTCCTTCGTTGTGGCCGGTATAGCCTGCGCGCTTGCCGGCCTTTGTTATGCCGAACTGTCCTCGACCATGCCGGTATCGGGCTCGGCCTATACCTATGCCTATGGCACGATGGGCGAAGTCTTCGCGTGGATCATGGGCTGGCTGCTGGTGCTGGAATACGGCATCGCCGCATCGACCGTCGCCGTCGGATGGTCCGGCTATGTGGTCAGTCTTCTGGCAGATTTTGGGGTCCACCTACCAGCTCTGGCGGGAGGCGACCCCTCGCACCCGGCGGCCATGTGGGCGACGCCGCTGGTTCAGGCCGTGACCAATGACTCCGGGCACACTACTATGATGATGACCGGCACCTTCAACCTGATCGCCGCCATCGGTATTGCTCTGGTGACGGGCCTGCTGATTCTGGGCGTGTCGGAATCGGCCAATGTCAACAACGCCATCGTCGTCCTGAAGATCATCGTGCTTCTGGCCTTCATCGCGGTGGGCGTCACCTATATCAATCCGGCCAACTGGCACCCCTTCATCCCTGAGCCGACCGGCAATCCGGGCGAGTTTGGCATCAGCGGCATCTTCCGTGGCGCGGCCATCATCTTCTTCGCCTATGTCGGCTTCGAAGCCGTGTCCACCGCCGCCGCCGAAGCCAAAAACCCGTCGCGCGATGTGCCCGTCGGCATTCTGGGGGCGCTGATCATCTGTACCCTCATCTACATGGCCGTGGCCGCTGTCATGACCGGCGTTGTTCCTTACAAGGAACTGGCCAGCCCCGCCCCAATCGCGGTGGCTATCGACCGTATGGCCCTGACCTGGGCCGACTTTTCGGCCCCTTGGACAGAATCCGGCACCATGAACGCCATCAGCCTGCTGATCAAAATCGGCGCTGTGGCCGGCCTGTCATCGGTGATGCTGGTCCTGTGCTTCGGTCAGACCCGCATCTTCTACACCATGGCGCGCGACGGCCTGATCCCCGCCGTCTTCGCCAAGATCCACCCGAAGTTCCGCACGCCGTGGCTGGGCACCATCGTTCTGGGCATCATGATCGCCATTGCGGCGGCCTTCCTGCCGATCAGCCTGCTGGGTGATCTGGTGTCGCTGGGTACGGCGGTCGCCTTCTCGATCGTCTGCTTCTCGGTGATCTTCCTGCGCATTACCCACCCGGAAATGGAGCGTCCGTTCAAAGTGCCCGGTGGTATCTTCACGGCGGTCCTCGGCATTCTCGCCTGTCTATTCCTCGCCTGGCAGAACTTTGCGCCGATGGTCGATCACGCCATGAAGGGCAACACCCTGCCGCTGACCATTCTGGTGGTCTACGCCATCGTCGGCGCGCTGATCTATGCCCTCTACGGTTTCTGGCAGTCGAAGCTGGCCAAGGGCATCGACATTACCGAAGACACCGATCTGGCATCTCCGGCCGAAGCCTTCGGCAAGGGCGTCGATGACGTGAAATAGGCCGTCTGAGGCTTGTAGTTTATCAAGGCTCCGGTCATATCTGGCCGGAGCCTTTTCATTGCCGGAAACCCGATGACCGCCGAACCCCCTATCCGCCTGTTTGTCGCCCCCGTCACACCGCTTCAGCAGAACTGTACCGTGGTGTGGTGTACGAAGACCCATAAGGCGGCCGTGATCGACCCCGGCGGCGATATCAAGCCGGTGCTGGCCGAAATCCAGCGGCGCGGCCTGACGATTGAGAAAATCTGGGTGACGCACGGCCATGCCGACCACGCGGGTGGGACGCAGGCCCTGCATGAAGCGACAGGGGCGCCCATCGAAGGCCCGCACGCAGACGACCGCTTCTGGATCGAGCGCATCCCGGAAGACGCCAAACGCTGGGGCATTTATGACGCCCGAAGTTTCGAGCCGACGCGCTGGCTCACGCACGGTGACACAGTGACTTTGGGCGAAACCGAATGGCAGGTGATCCACTGCCCCGGCCATACACCGGGCCACGTCATCTTCTACCACCCCGAAAGCCAGTTCGCTCAGGTGGGAGACATCCTGTTCCGCGGCTCGATCGGACGCACCGACTTTCCGCGCGGAAACCATACCGACCTGATCAATGCCATCACCACGCGTCTGTGGCCGCTGGGGGATGTGCAGTTCGTCTGTGGCCATGGCCCGATGTCGAGTTTCGCAGCCGAACGCGCGCACAATCCCTTCGTCGGCGACCGCGTGATCGCGCAGTCAGAGCCTAACCGGTCGGGGCCGGGGTAACAAAAAACCCCGCCGAAGCGGGGTTTTCAAGGTTTAGCCTTTCAGCAGCGGCACCAGCTTCTGGGCAATGCCCATGTCGCCGATGATCTTCAGCTTGCCCTGCATGAAGGCCATCATCGGATCGAGTTGACCCTGCGCCAGCGCCTTCAGGTTGTCGATGGAGACGACAACCGTGGTATCGGCGGGGCCGTCTTCGTTGGAGACGACGTTCGGCACATTGGCGGCATTGATCAGGATTTTGCCATCGTCACCGAAGTCCAGCTTGACAATCTTGCCCAGACCGGAGTTTTCGCCCACGGCGGCGGTGATTTTTTGCGTAATGGCGGCCAGATCGGACATGGTCATTTCCTCTGAGTGTGTGTAAGGCGCTTGAGTTGACGCCATCGGGCTTGACCTTAACGGCAATTTTTTCAGACACAAGCGTGACCAAGCGTCAGGTCGCGGTAAATTTTTCGGGATAAGTCCATGCGTAGCTTTGATGCGGTCATAATCGGGGCCGGTGCCGCCGGATTGATGTGCGGCATCGAAGCGGCGAAGCGCGGCCGCAAGGTGGTCGTCATCGACCATGCGCGCGCCCCGGCAGAGAAGATTCGCATTTCCGGCGGCGGGCGCTGCAACTTTACGCACCTTGAAGCCGCGCCCAAACACTACCTGTCGCAAAACCCGCACTTCTGCAAATCGGCGCTCAAACGGTTCGGGCCCTGGGATTTTCTTGATCGTGTGATCGCGCACCACATCCCCTATCATCACAAGACCGAAGGTCAGTTGTTTTGCGACAACTCGGCCAAGGACATCATCGACATGCTGCTGGGTGATCTGCGCGCCCACGGCGGCGAACTGTGGCTGCAAAGCCCGGTGCAGGGGCTCGACCAGACACCACAGGGGTTTCGTCTGTCCCTGCCCGATGGTGTGATCGAGACGACGAAGCTGGTGCTGGCCACGGGCGGGCTGTCCATCCCCAAGATGGGCGCGACGGGCTTTGCCTATGAGGTGGCGCAGCGCTTTGGGCACGGGCTTATTACCCCACGTGCGGGCCTTGTGCCCTTTACACTCGGCGGGCAGAAACTTGATTATATTTCAGGGCTTTCCGGCGTCTCTCTTCAGGCGCGTGCCCGCATCGGCAAAACGATGTTTGAGGATGGCTTCCTGTTTACCCACCGCGGCCTGTCGGGGCCGGCCATGTTGCAGATTTCTTCCTTCTGGACACCGGGTCAGACGGTGGAAATCGACCTCCTGCCCGGCACCGACGCCCTGGCGGTTTTGAAAGAGCGCCGCCAATCCACACCGCGCCAGCATATCGGCAATGTCCTGCCCGACCTTGTGCCCACACGCCTCAGCGAGCGCATTCTGGAGGTGACGATCATCGCCCCTGAGACGCGCATTGCCGACCTTTCAGACAAGCGCTTAAGCGCGCTGACGGCCCTGATGCAGCCGTGGGCACTGATCCCCGACGGCACCGAAGGCTACCGCACCGCCGAGGTCACGGTCGGCGGGGTCGATACCACCCAAGTGTCATCGCAAACCATGGAAAGCCAGCTCTGTCCGGGCCTGTTCATCATTGGCGAAGCGCTGGATGTCACCGGCTGGTTAGGCGGCTATAATTTTCAGTGGGCGTGGTCTTCGGGCTGGGCCGCGGGACAGGCGCTGTGATGTTTTAGATGAGAGGCGCCTCGCGCCGCAGGCGTCCTTTTCCTGCGTCCAAATGCTCATCAAAATAGCCCCAGATGAACTTCCGATGTAAAGAAGCACCCTCACGACGAAGCCGGTCGATATTGTGATAAGCGACGTGTCGCGTTAGCTGAGCCACTGTCCACGCCTTCGGCATACCGATTGTGATATTGAGCTGGCCTACGGCATACGCGCTCACGATGAAGACCACCAAGGCCCAGAATAGGTCAAGACCGCTTATCGGCCACAGAATATAGGCGGCTATAAAAGCAGCCAGACAGCCAGCGTAAAAACTTAATCCGCCATCGTGGGGGCCTGTCACCCAACCTGCCCGCCGAAAATCCGAGCGAAATTTGCCGTAGTCGAAGTCTTGTAAACCGCTCAAGAGGGTATCTGGCCGGACGGCGTAACCCTGAGCCGCACACCACTGCTTGATTCTCAGAAAGACCAGAAACGTAGGGCACTTACCGCCTCGCTTTTCAGACTCCGGCAATCCGTCCCAAAGTCTGTCAAACACCTCGCCAAGGGTAAGTTCGTGGTCAGAGGCAAACGCATCTGCCGGGAGTTGAAAATTTGCAGCCGTCTCTATCCGGGCCACGGCATCCGTAAGGTCTTCGCTATCGACAGGTTCAATATGCGCAGCCAAGTCCCCCTCCTCGTAAAACTCGTCTGCAAAATAGCACAAAAAAGCCTCCGGAGCGAACCCCGGAGGCCGATTTTGCTATGGCAAGAACCGTCTGCACCCGGTTATGGGTGCAGGGGCAAAGCCCCTGCTTACTCGGCGGCAGGGCCTTCGAGCAGGACTTCCGCCGGCAGCGGTTCCATCGTCTCTTCGCGCTGATGGGCCAGAGCCTCGTCGCGCTTCAGGGCGATGCGTTGCAGACGACGCAGGTAGGCGCCGGTGCCGACCGGGATCAGACGGCCAACGATGACGTTTTCCTTCAGACCGTCGAGCGTGTCGATCTTGCCTTGCACCGAGGCTTCGGTCAGAACGCGCGTCGTTTCCTGGAACGAAGCGGCCGAGAAGAAGCTCTTGGTGTTGAGCGAGGCCTTGGTGATACCGAGCAGGACCGGAGCCGTGAGGGCCGGACGACCGCCACGCTTTTCGGCCTTGAGGTTCTCGGCTTCCACTTCGCCCTTGTCGAGCTGATCGCCCTTGATGAGGCCGGTATCGCCGGGCTCCAGGATTTCGACCTTTTGCAGCATCTGACGGACCACGACTTCGATGTGCTTGTCGTTGATCGGCACGCCTTGCAGGCGATAGACTTCCTGCACCTCGTTGACGAGGTATTCGGCCAGCGCCTCGACGCCCTGAATACGCAGCAGATCGTGCGGATCGGGGTTGCCGTCGATGATGTAGTCGCCCTTCTGGATGATATCGCCGTCGTGGACGGAGATATGCTTGCCCTTCGGGATCAGGAATTCGACGGGTTCGCCACCGTCCTCCGGGGTGATCTTGATGCGGCGCTTGTTCTTGTAATCGCGGCCAAATTCAACGCGGCCATCCATTTCAGCGATGACGGCGCAGTCCTTCGGACGGCGGGCTTCGAACAGTTCGGCGACGCGCGGCAGACCGCCGGTGATGTCGCGGGTCTTGGCGCCTTCGGTCGGGATACGGGCGATGATTTCACCCGGACGGACCTCGTCCCCATTGCCGACGGAGAGAATGGCCCCGACCGGCAGCAGGTAGCGGGCTTCGGCCCCGTTCGACAGACGCTTGTAAGCGCCGGCATCGTCGATCAGACCCAGGGTCGGACGCAGATCCGCCGCGCGCGAAGAAGCGCGGAAGTCGGTGACGACGCGGTTGGTGATGCCGGTGGCTTCGTCGGTTTCCTCGCGGACCGACTGACCTTCGGTCAGGTCTTCGAAGCGGATCTTACCGCCGACTTCGGTGATGATCGGGGTGGTATAGGGGTCCCACTCCGCCAGACGCTGGCCCTTCTTGACCTCGGTGCCTTCTTCGACGCGCAGACGCGAGCCGTAAGGCACCTTATAGGTTTCGCGATCCTTGCCATCGTGGAAGATGGTGATGATCAGGTTGCGCGACATGGAGATCAGGTCACCGTGCGAGCCGCGGACGGTCGGAGCCGCCGACAGCTTGATCACGCCATCCGAAGTCGTCTCATAGAAGGACTGCTCGGCCACCTGAGCCGTACCGCCGATGTGGAAGGTACGCATGGTGAGCTGGGTGCCCGGTTCACCGATCGACTGCGCAGCGATGACGCCGACCGCTTCACCCATATTGACGCGGGTGCCGCGGGCCAGGTCACGACCGTAGCAGGCGGCGCAGGTGCCCTGTTCGGCCTCACAGGTGAGGACCGAGCGCACCTTGACCGACTGAACGCCGGAGGCTTCGATCTGTTCGACGACGTTTTCATCGACATAGGTGTCGGCCGGGACAACGACTTCGCCCGAAGCGACGTCCTTGATGTCTTCGGCCGTGGTCCGACCGAGGACGCGCGCGCCCAGAGACACCAGCACGTCACCGCCTTCGACGACGGCGCGCATGGTGATGCCCTTGGTCGTGCCGCAGTCCTCTTCCATGATGATGCAGTCCTGAGCCACGTCAACGAGACGACGGGTCAGGTAACCGGAGTTGGCGGTCTTCAGCGCGGTATCGGCCAGACCCTTACGGGCACCGTGGGTCGAGTTGAAGTACTCAAGAACGGTCAGGCCTTCCTTGAAGTTCGAGATGATCGGCGTTTCGATGATCGAACCGTCCGGCTTGGCCATCAGGCCGCGCATTCCGCCGAGCTGCTTCATCTGGGCCTGCGAACCACGGGCACCGGAGTTGGCCATCATGTAGATCGAGTTGATCTCTTTTTCACGGCCATCGTCGGTCTTCAGCTTGCGGCTGATTTCCTTCATCATCTCGTCCGACACTCGGTCGGTCGCCTTGGACCAGGCGTCAACCACCTTGTTGTACTTTTCACCCTTGGTGATCAGACCGTCGGCGTATTGCTGCTCGTATTCTTCCACCAGCTTGCGCGTCTCTTCGACGATGCCGTGCTTGGTTTCGGGGATAACGATGTCGTCCTTGCCGAACGAGATACCGGCGCGGGCGGCTTCCTTGAAGCCCAGAGCCATCATCTGGTCGGCGAAGATCACCGTCGCCTTCTGACCGCAGTGGCGATAGACCACATCGATCAGGTTGCCAATTTCCTTCTTGGTCAGGTTCTTTTCCAGAACGCGGACGCCGATGGAGGCGTGCAGCGGCAGCAGGGCAGCGATTTTCATGCGGCCCGGCGTCGTGTCGATGACGCGGGTACGCTGAACACCGTCCGGGTCCACTTCGGTGAAGCGGCACTTGACCTTGGCGTGCATGGAGACGACGCCAGCGTCGAGCGCGGACTGGATTTCGTTGAGATCGGCGAAGATCATGCCTTCACCCAGCTCACCGTCCTTGACCAGCGACAGGTAGTAGAGACCCAGCACGATGTCCTGCGACGGCACGATGATCGGCTTGCCGTTGGCGGGGCTGAGGATGTTGTTGGTGGACATCATCAGCACGCGCGCTTCGAGCTGAGCTTCGAGCGACAGAGGCACGTGGACGGCCATCTGGTCACCGTCGAAGTCGGCGTTGAAGGCCGAACAGACGAGCGGGTGCAGACGGATCGCCTTGCCTTCGATCAGCTTCGGCTCAAAGGCCTGAATGCCGAGGCGGTGCAGCGTCGGGGCGCGGTTGAGCAGGACCGGGTGTTCGCGGATGACCTCTTCGAGGATATCCCACACCTGCGGCTGCTCGCGCTCGACCATGCGCTTGGACTGCTTCACGGTGCCCGAAAGGCCCTTGGCGTCGAGACGCGCATAGATGAAGGGCTTGAACAGTTCCAGCGCCATCTTCTTTGGCAGGCCGCATTCGTGCAGCTTCAGTTCCGGACCGACGGTGATAACCGAACGACCGGAATAGTCCACGCGCTTGCCGAGCAGGTTCTGACGGAAGCGACCCTGCTTACCCTTCAGCATGTCGGCCAGCGACTTCAGCGGACGCTTGTTGGCGCCAGTGATGACGCGACCGCGACGGCCGTTATCGAAAAGGGCATCGACCGATTCCTGCAACATCCGCTTTTCGTTGCGGATGATGATGTCCGGCGCGCGCAGTTCCATCAGGCGCTTCAGACGGTTGTTCCGGTTGATGACGCGGCGATAGAGGTCGTTGAGGTCCGAGGTGGCAAAACGGCCACCGTCCAGCGGCACCAGCGGGCGCAGTTCCGGCGGGATGACCGGCACGACCGTCAGCACCATCCATTCCGGACGGTTGCCGGATTCGATGAAGTTTTCGATCAGCTTGAGGCGCTTGGACGCCTTCTTGGCCTTCATTTCCGACGGATTGTCGGCCAGCTCAGCGCGCAGCTTGTCGGCGACCTCGTTGAGGTCCATCGACATCAGCATGTTACGGATGGCTTCGGCCCCGATTTCCGCGGTGAAGCTGTCGTCGCCGAACTCTTCCTGATAGCGATAGTACTCGTCTTCGCTGAGCAGCGAGTTGAGCTTCAGCGGCGTCAGGCCCGGCTCGGTGACGATGTAGTTTTCAAAGTACAGAACACGCTCAACGTCTTTCAGCGCCATATCGAGGAACATGGCGATGCGCGACGGCAGCGACTTCAGGAACCAGATGTGCGCGACCGGCGACGCCAGCTCAATATGGCCCATGCGTTCACGGCGAACGCGCGACAGGGTCACTTCGACGCCGCACTTTTCGCAGATAATGCCCTTGTACTTCATGCGCTTGTACTTGCCGCACAGGCATTCGTAGTCCTTGGTCGGTCCGAAGATACGGGCGCAGAATAGGCCGTCACGTTCCGGCTTGAACGTGCGGTAGTTGATGGTTTCCGGCTTCTTGATCTCACCGAACGACCACGACAGGATCTTTTCGGGCGAGGCCAGGGTGATGCGGATCTGGTCGAAGGTCGGGGCGACCTGGACCGGATTGAAGATATTGAGGACTTCCTGGTTCATATGAATTCCAGCTTTCCGTCATTAGAACTTAGTGGGCAGCGATGCGGGGGGCAGGCCCCCTCCACCACTTCGTGGTCCCCCTCCCCCGCTGCGCAGGGGAGGAGCGTAGGCGAAGGTCAGGATTATCCCTGCCCGTTTTCCAGTTCCACGTTCAGACCCAGCGAACGCATTTCCTTGATCAGGACGTTGAAGCTTTCCGGGATACCGGCTTCGAAGCTGTCATCGCCGCGGACGATGGCTTCGTACACCTTGGTCCGGCCGGCCACGTCGTCCGACTTCACGGTCAGCATTTCTTGCAGGGTATAGGCGGCACCATAGGCTTCCAGAGCCCAGACCTCCATTTCCCCGAAGCGCTGACCGCCGAACTGCGCCTTACCGCCCAGCGGCTGCTGGGTGACGAGCGAGTATGGCCCGATGGAGCGTGCGTGGATCTTATCATCGACAAGGTGGTGCAGCTTCAGCATGTAGATGATGCCGACGGTGACCGGACGCTTGAACTGCTCACCCGTCAGACCATCGTACAGGATCGACTGACCCGAACGATCGAGACCCGCAAACTCAAGCATGTTCTCGATGTCGTTGATGTGCGCACCGTCGAAGACCGGGGTCGCGATCGGCACGCCGCGCGCGAGGTTCTTCGCCAGCTGAATCAGCTCTTCTTCCGTTTCCGGCAGTTCCTGATCGGCACCATAGGCACCCTTCAGGTGGTCGATAAGCGCCTGCTTCTGACCGCCGTTCTGCCACTCTTCGAGCAGGTTGGTGATCTGCTTGCCGATATTGGCGCAGGCCCAGCCGAGGTGGGTTTCGAAGATCTGACCGACGTTCATGCGCGACGGCACGCCCAGCGGGTTCAGCACGATATCGACGTGCTCACCATCGGCGAGGAACGGCATGTCTTCGACGGGTAGGATCTTGGAGATAACCCCCTTGTTGCCGTGACGGCCGGCCATCTTGTCGCCCGGCTGAAGCTTGCGCTTCACGGCCACGAAGACCTTGACCATCTTCATGACGCCCGGCGGCAATTCGTCGCCGCGTTGCAGCTTTTCGACCTTGTCCTCGAAGCGACGGTCCAGACGCTTGCGGGCCTCTTCGAACTGGCGCTTCATGGCCTCCAGTTCGCCCATCAGCTTCTCGTCTTCGAGGGCGATCTGCCACCACAGGCCCTTCGAGATTTCGGAGAGCTTCTCTTCGGTGATTTCACCGCGACCCAGACCCTTCGGGCCCGAAACGGCGGTCTGACCGAGGATGACTTCCTTCAGGCGGCCATAGATGTTGCGCTCAAGGATCGACAGTTCATCGTCGCGGTCCTTGCCCAGACGCTCGATTTCGGCGCGCTCGATAGCCATAGCGCGTTCGTCCTTGTCCACACCGTGACGGTTAAAGACGCGGACTTCAACGATGGTACCGGCGACGCCGGGGGGCAGACGCAAGCTCGTATCGCGCACGTCTGACGCCTTTTCACCGAAGATGGCGCGCAGCAGCTTTTCTTCCGGTGTCATCGGGCTTTCGCCCTTCGGCGTGACCTTACCGACGAGAATGTCGCCCGGTTGCACTTCGGCACCGATAGCCACGATACCGGCCTCGTCGAGGTTTCGCAGGGCTTCTTCGCCGACGTTCGGGATGTCGCGGGTGATTTCTTCCGGCCCAAGCTTCGTATCGCGGGCCATGACTTCAAACTCTTCCAGGTGGATAGAGGTGAAGATGTCGTCGCGCACGATGCGTTCGGAAATCAGGATCGAGTCTTCGAAGTTGTAGCCGTTCCACGGCATGAAGGCCACGAGGACGTTGCGGCCCAGAGCCAGATCGCCGAGGTCGGTAGACGGACCGTCGGCGATGATGTCACCGGCCGACACCTTGTCACCGACGTTCACGATCGGACGCTGGTTGATACAGGTGTTCTGGTTGGAACGCTGGAACTTCGACAGACGATAGATATCGACGCCCGGCTTGGTGGGGTCGAGTTCATCCGTGGCGCGCACGACGATACGGGTGGCGTCCACCTGCTCGATCACGCCGGTACGGCGGGCGGCAATGGTAGCCCCGGAGTCGCGGGCGACGACCGATTCCATGCCGGTGCCGACGAAGGGCGCATCCGCCTTCACCAGCGGCACGGCCTGACGCTGCATGTTCGAACCCATCAGCGCGCGGTTGGCGTCGTCGTTTTCGAGGAACGGGATCAGGGCGGCGGCGACCGAAACGACCTGCTTCGGCGACACGTCCATGTAATCGACGGTCGGGGCCGGTTGCAGGCCCGGTTCGCCGTTGACGCGGCCCGGCACGAGGTCTTCGACAATACCTTCGTCACCCAGCTTGATATTGGCCTGAGCGATGACGTGCTTGGACTCTTCCATCGCCGACATATAGACGACTTCGTCCTGCGGCTTGCCGTCGATGACCTTGCGGTACGGGCTTTCGATGAAGCCGTACTTGTTGACGCGGGCATGGGTGGCCAGTGAGTTGATCAGGCCGATGTTCGGGCCTTCCGGCGTTTCAATCGGGCAGATACGGCCATAGTGGGTCGGGTGCACGTCGCGGACTTCGAAGCCCGCGCGTTCGCGCGTCAGACCGCCCGGCCCAAGGGCCGACAGACGACGCTTGTGCGTGATTTCCGACAGCGGGTTCGTCTGGTCCATGAACTGCGAGAGCTGCGACGAACCAAAGAATTCACGCACCGCGGCCGCAGCCGGCTTGGCGTTGATCAGGTCGTGTGGCATGACGGTGTCGATATCAACCGACGACATGCGCTCCTTGATGGCGCGTTCCATGCGCAGCAGGCCGACGCGGTACTGGTTTTCCAGCAACTCGCCCACCGAACGCACGCGACGGTTACCGAGGTTGTCGATATCGTCGATTTCGCCGCGACCATCGCGCAGACCGATCAGGATGCGCAGGATCTTCAGAATGTCATCCTTGCGCAGGGTGCGCTCAGAGTCGGCGACGTCCTGCTCAAGACGCATGTTCATTTTGACGCGACCCACGGCCGACAGGTCGTAGCGCTCCAGTTCGAAGAACAGGCCCTGGAACATGGCTTCGGCGGCTTCGATCGTGGGCGGCTCGCCCGGACGCATGACGCGATAAATGTCGAACAGCGCATCTTCACGCGAGGTGTTCTTATCGACGCGCAGCGTGTTGCGCAGATAGGCGCCCACGGTCACATGGTCGATATCGAGCACATCAATGGTGGTGAAGCCCTGCTCTTCCAGCACCTTGATGGCGGCAGGATCAAGCTCGTCACCGGCTTCGGCGTAGATTTCACCGGTCTCAAAATTGACCGCATCGCGCGCCAGATACTTGCCATTCAGGGCGTCCGGCGACAGCAACAGCGCCTTCACCGTGTCGCCCAGCTTTTTGGCGGTACGCGCCGAAATCTTGGTCCCGGCCTGCGCGACCACTTCACCGCTATCGGCGTCGATCAGGTCGAATTCCGGCTTCACACCGCGCCAGCGCTCGAACTTGTACGGCGTGACCCAACCGGCATCGCGCTTCTCATAGGGCACAACGTCGTAGAAGGTGGTGAGGATTTCTTCGCCGTCCATGCCCAGGGCAGACAGGAAGGTCGTGGCGGGCAGCTTGCGGCGACGGTCGATACGCACATAGACGATGTCCTTGGCGTCGAATTCGAAATCGAGCCACGAGCCACGGTACGGAATGATGCGCGCGCCGAACAGGAGCTTACCCGACGAATGGGTCTTGCCCTTGTCGTGGTCGAAGAAGACGCCCGGCGAACGGTGCATCTGCGACACGATCACGCGCTCGGTGCCGTTGACGATAAAGGTGCCCTTGTCCGTCATGAGCGGGATATCGCCCATATAAACGTCCTGCTCCTTGATATCCTTTACCGAACGGGCACCCGTGTCCTCGTCCGTTTCAAACACGATCAGGCGCAGCTTGACCTTCAGCGGGGCGGCATAGGTGATGTCGCGCTGAATGCACTCTTCGACGTCGTATTTCGGCTCTTCGAACTCGTAAGAGACGTATTCGAGGGTCGCACGCTCGTTGAAATCCTTGACCGGGAAGACGCTCTTGAACACAGCCTCCAGACCGTCGTCAACGCGCTCCGAAGCGCGGACGAAACGTTGCAGGAATTGTTCGTAGGAGGAGCGCTGAACCTCGATCAGGTTCGGCATACGGATCGCTTCGGGGATTCGGCCAAAAGACTTCCGAATCCGCTTCTTTTCGGTGAACGATAAGGCCATCGTTGTTCCTGTAAAGCGTTTAAGACGCAGTGAATGTGTCGAGAGACCCCGGGTGGGGCATTGAGAAACAGTTGGATGCGCCCGCTCTTTTATGACCGATTGGCGGCCAAAGACGCTGTTTTTCAATAACTTTCTGAACAGAAAGTCACGCCCCATCGCCGGTGGAAAGAGCAGAAGACCGGCATTCGGGCTTTGGTTTAAGACGCAGTACGCCTTAAAAGGGAGGATGCCATAGCGCAACTGTCCCCGCTTGTCGAGAGGGTGTGGGGGATTATTTTTTGCAGGTCAGCAGACGCTCAATTGCTCCAGCCGCTTTACACCTCCCCATGAAATCAGAGACGGGGCTATTTAGCGCGAGCGCCCGTAATCCCCGTTGAGCAGGTTTTTAAACCCCGGATCGGTAATGGCCTCACCCGCCCCCAGCGGCTGGGCCAGCATAGCGGCGGCGTCCCCGTCCGGCGACCAGTAGAGATTGCCGCTGTGCGTGGCCGACATGAAGCCGTGCGGATTGTCCGGCCCCAGATAGATGCGGTGCGGGGCCGTCAGATAGAAGATGTTGTTGGTGATGCTCACCCCGGCGTCTCGGTCTCCGGCGCAACCATTCCAGCAGATCGACCAGAAGATCGCGCGCAGCGACCAGAAGTCCTTATCCGTAATATCCGGAATCCTTGTACGGATGATGATATTTCCGTCGATCTTCAGATTACGGATGCCATTGGTGCCCACAAACTTATCAACGTCGTCGCTGATATTGTGGGCGATGGTCACGTCGTGGGTATTGCCAGCGATTTCCAGAAAGCCGCCCTTGGTATTGCGCGACAGATTGTGGTGCACAAAGGTGTGGTGCGCGTCAAAGAAACGGTCCTCGCCGTCCAGTTCGACCGCCGCTCCGTCATTGACATAGGCGCCACCGTAGAAGCCGTAGTTTTCGATGCGGTTGTGCGCCACCTCATTGTGCGGCCCGACAATGACAATGGCCATCGCGCCCCAGTATTCGGTGATGCGCGAGGCGTCGTGAAAATAATTGCTCTTTACAAGTGAGTTCGGGCCGCGTACACGAACACCGACCGGCATGTTTTTGAATTCATTGTTTTGTAGGGTGAGATGGTGAGTGGTCGCATCGGTATAGATACCGGCCATCTCGGTCACCAATTTGTGCTGGTGGCTTTCCTTCCACGGCAAGGGCGGCTCATCCGGGGGCGGCGTGGCCCCGTCATAGAGGTATAGGTTTTCGACGGTTACATAGCTGCCGTACACCGATACGACTCGCCCGAATTCCAGCCCAAAGCGCGGATTCATCAGTTTCGGCGCGGGCCCCTCGCCATAGGCGCTGATGATGATGGGTTTGGCCTCGGTGCCGGACTGAGTGATCTTCAGATGACCGACAAAGGCGGTGCCACGCGCCAGCAGCACCCGGTCACCGGGCTCAAGTGTCTGGGCATTGACGCGGCTGAGGCTGCGCCACGGTTGCGCCTGGCTGCCCGACTGAGCATCGTTACCCGTCGTCCCATTGACGTAGTAATCCGCCGCCATCGCTGGCCCGACCAGACACCATAGCACACCGATCCATTTCCACATCGCCGCCTCCATCACCCCGCAGTAAGGCAGGGCCCGCAGCCAATTACAAGTCCGGCATCAGCGCCAGACGCGCCCTGTCTTTCGGCCGGCCGAACAGGCGCAGTACGGCCGCCTGTTCGCTCAGGGTCGGCACCCGCACCCCGCCGATCCATACATCGCTTTCGATTCGCAATTCACGCCAGTCGCCCGCCGAAAGCACTTGTAATCCGCCCATAAAGTCGATCTCCAGCCCGCCCGGCGGACGATATTGGAAATAGGGACTGGAGCGGAAGCGGGCGTCGGCGCGCGGGGGACTTACTGGCACGCCCAGGGCGATACGTGCGGCCTCGATGACCTCAGAGGGGCCATAGACATCGACGTCGCGCACCGTGACAGGCAACCCGCTCAGAGACAGGGCCGCCGAGCCGATCAGCCACCACGGCTGTTCGGGCGGCATCAGACGACGGATCAGGTCCAGCGAGCGGCGAAGGTCGGGCGGCATGGGTGTATCGGCAATGGGTACAAAAAAAGCCGGGGCGCAAACCCCGGCTTCTCAGTTTTACTCTTCGACGGCATCGCGGGTGGCACCGACCCGCTGGGCCAGCGACGCCCCCATGAAGGCGTCCAGATCACCGTCGAGAACCCCTTGCGAATCCGAGGTTTCCACATCGGTGCGCAGGTCCTTGACCATCTGATAGGGCTGAAGCACGTAGGAGCGAATCTGGTGCCCCCAGCCGATATCGGTCTTCTGGTCTTCCAGCGCGGCTTGCGCCGCCTCGCGCTTTTGCAGTTCCAGTTCATACAGGCGCGCGCGCAGCATTTTCCACGCTTCGTCGCGGTTGGCGTGCTGCGAACGTCCGGCCTGACAAGCCACGGCGATACCGGTCGGGATGTGCGTCAGGCGCACCGCCGAGTCGGTCTTGTTTACGTGCTGACCGCCGGCCCCCGACGCGCGGTAGGTATCGGTGCGCACATCGGCCGGGTTGATGTCGATAACGATGGTGTCATCGACCACCGGATAGACCCACACCGAGGCAAATGAGGTATGGCGGCGCGCATTGGAATCGAAGGGCGAGATACGCACCAGACGGTGCACCCCGGCCTCGGTCTTCAGCCAGCCATAGGCATTGGTGCCCTTGACCATGATGGTCGCCGACTTGATGCCCGCCTGTTCGCCGGGCGTCTCTTCTTCGATGGATACCGTCATGCCGTGCTGGGTGGCCCAGCGCGTGTACATGCGCAAAAGGATGCCGGCCCAGTCGCACGACTCCGTGCCCCCGGCCCCGGAATTGATTTCGACATAGGCGTCATTGCCGTCAGCTTCGCCGGACAACAGCGCCTCAAGCTCGGCGCGTGCGGCCTTTTCCTTAATGGCTTTCAGCATGGCGCGGGCTTCTTCGAGCAGTTCCTCGTCGCCCTCCATGTCGGCCAGCTCAGCATAGTCGAGCGCGTCCTGAAGCTCTTTGGTCAGGCTGTTGACCGCATCGACGCCACCGCTCAGCTTGGTGCGTTCGCGCATAACGGACTGCGCCTCTTCGGGCTTGTCCCACAGCGTCGGGTCTTCGACCCGCGCGTTCAGTTCGTCGAGACGTCTTAGAGCGACGTCCCAGTCAAAGACGCCTCCTGAGCAATCCGATGGATTGCTCGATGTCCCTGGCCGAAGCCTCAACATCCAGTCGCATTACAATGTCCTTACGGTAAAAAAGATAGCCGTGGGGGATAGCCCTGTTGCCGGGTAATGGCAAGAGAAACCGGGGTTAAGGATACAGGCCCTTAATAAAGGACCTCCTCCTCGATTTCATCGACGTACTTCTTCTTTTTCGGCTGTTCCTGCGGCGTCGGCTGATTGGACGGCTGCCCGGTCAGACCGTCACGCCACACCTCGGTATAGGGCTTGGGTCCATCGACGACATCAGGTGTGCGCTCGATCGGCTTCGGCTCGGTTCCCGGACGGAAAGCTTCTTCGTGGCCACGGATGGACACGTAAACCGCGTCCTTGGGCTTGCGGAAGTCCTTGACCGGTTTGTTCTTCGTCGCCGCCGCCATGAAGTCGATAAAGATCGGCAGGGCCGCCGAACCACCGGTTTCCGACTCACCCAGAGAACGGTTGTCGTCAAAGCCAACAAACACCCCGGCGACCAGATCGGGCGTAAAGCCGACAAACCACGCCGAGCGGTATTCATTGGTCGTGCCGGTCTTGCCCCCCAGCGGAATGCCCAGCGCGCTGGCGCGTGCCGCCGTACCCCGCTGTACGACGCCTTGCAGGAAGGAGTTGATCTGATAGGCAACGATGGGGTCCATCACCTGCTGGCCTTCGGGCATCAGGCGCGGCGATTCCGTCCCATCGAAGGCCCGCGTACAGCCCGCCGGACACTTACGCTGATCGGCACGGTAGATGACCTTGCCCTGATAGTCCTGCACCAGCTCGATCAGGTGCGGCTTAATGCGCCGCCCGCCATTTACAAAAGCCGAATAGGCGGCGGTGAGCTGATAGGGCGTTGTTTCGGTCGAACCCAGCGCATTGGACAGGTAGGGTTCCATACTATCGACCGCGCCATATTGCACCACCTTGGCCGCCACCGTCTTCATGCCGACCTTGTCGGCGAGGCGCACGGTCATGGCGTTGCGCGACAGTTCAAGCCCCTTGCGCAGGGTTTGCGGCCCGTAATAGGTGCGTGAATAGTTCTTGGGCGACCACGCTTCGCCATTGCCCCCCTTGAAGGTGATGGGGCCATCGACCACGATGGAGGCCGGCGTAAAGTCGCCTTCCAGCGCGGTAGCGTAGATGAACGGCTTGATAGCCGAACCCGGTTGACGCTTGGCCTGCGTGGCGCGGTTGAACTTCGACAGCGAGAAGGAATAGCCGCCGACCATGGCCACGACGCGGCCCGTCCACGGGTCAACCGCGACCAGCGCGCCATTGACCGCAGGCACCTGCTTGAGGGCATAGGCCCCCGTGGCATCGCGCGCCACATAGATCAGATCACCGGCCTTAAGCCCGGCCCCACCCTGCGCCCACGCTACATCCGAGCCGCGAAGATTGCCGTGGTTTTCGCCCGCCGGGGCCTCAGCCAGGCGGATCGAGCCACCCGCGCGTTCAACCACGGCGACCTGCCAGTCGGGGCGCTCAAACGGCGCGCGACGGCGCTCCGGCAACTTGGCCTCTACGGCTGCGGCCTCCTGCTGCCAGCCTTCATTGATACTACCGATGTTGCCCCACGCCCCGCGCCAGCCGTGGCGGCGGTCATATAGCTCAAGCCCGTCCATCAGGGCGATACGCGCCGCTGTCTGGAGCTTAGGGTCAAGCGTCGTCTTCATATAGTAGCCGGCGGAGTATATATCCTCGCCGAACAGGGCCTTGGAGCGGCGCTCGACCTCAGAGACGAAGAAGTCGGCATCACGATACTTAGCGCGCTGCGGGGCCGACTGCACCACCAGATCCTCACGCATGGCGGCCTCGGCCTCGGCGTTAGTCACCCAGCCGACCGACACCATTTCGCCCAGAATCCAGTTACGGCGGGCAATGGCCTGATCCTTGCGGCGGATGGGGTGGTAATTATGCGGTCCCTTAGGCAGGGCCGCCAGATAGGCGGTCTCGGCCAGAGTCAGTTGGTCCACCGACTTGCCGAAATAGTTATAGGCCGCCGTGCCAATCCCGTTCGAACGATAACCCAGATAAATGTCGTTCAGATAGAGTTCGAGGATCTGTTCCTTGGTCAGCGAGGTTTCCAGCCGCCGCGCCAGAATAAACTCCTTCAGCTTGCGCCCGATGGTCCGCTCGTTCGACAAGAGGACGTTTTTGGCCACCTGCTGCGTGATGGTGGAACCGCCTTCGAGGCGGCGACCCTGCACGAAGTTGATGACATTCTTGACCATGGCCCGCGACAGCCCCCCGACATCGACGCCGGAATGGTTGAAGAAGTTGCGGTCTTCGGCGGCCAGAAAGGCGCGGCTGACGCGCTCAGGGATGCGGTTATAGGGAATGAAGATACGGCGTTCCTGCGCGAACTCACCGATCAGCGTCCCGTCCCAGGCGAACAGGCGCGTTGAGGTAGGCGGGCGATAATCGACGATTTCATTGCCGTCGGGCAGGTCGTGGAACAGCCATGCGGCATAGATGGCGATAGCGAAGCCAGCGATGGCCACCATCGACATCAGCACCACCCCCGCCATGGCGAACCAACGCTCAGTGGACTTCACAAACACCCTCCGTCACCGCGACGCGGTTCCGTTACGAAGAGCGTCCGCATCATATTGCGTTGTGTGTATCAAAGCCCGCCCCCCGCGCAAAGCCCTGATCATGGTCATATCCGGCTTATTGCGGGCAAATGCGGCTTATTGGCGACGCTTTACCGCATAGAAAAAGCCCTGCCGTTACAGCAGGGCTTTAAACACAAAGGGTTTTGCAGAATTAGCGAGCGACAAACCCGAACGAGGCGTAGCGCACATCATTGGCGAAATACTGGTCGATCGCCTTCACCAGTTGCCCGGCCATCCGGTTGCGATCCCCCGAATCGTTCAGACGTCGCTCGTCCTCGGCATTGGTGATAAAGCCCATCTCCAGCAGCACGGCGGGGACATCGGCGGCCAGCAGGACGACGAAACCGGCCTGACGGTGGCTACCTTTGAGCAGCGGCACAGTGCCGTCCATATTGTCGAGCATCAGTTCGGCAAAGGTGGCCGAGCGGTTCTTGGTGGCACGCTGGGTCAGGTCGATCAGGATGCGCCCGACCGTCTTGTCCGTCGCCCCCGTCGGCAAGGCCCAGTCACCGCGGTTCATGGCGTTGCGCGCCGCCCGTTCGGTGCCGGAATCCGAGAGGGTATAGATGGACGCCCCCTTGGTCGCCGTATTGGGGCCAGAGTCGGAGTGCAGCGAGATGAACAGATCGGCATTGGCGTTGCGGGCGATGCGCACGCGGGCAACCTTATCGACATAGACGTCGGAGTCGCGCGTCATGATGACCTTATAACGACCTGTGGCTTCCAGTTTGGCTTTCAGCGCCTTGGCCGCCTCCAGATTGACGTCCTTCTCCCACGACGACGCACCACGTGCACCGGGATCATGCCCGCCGTGACCCGCATCGACCACGATGATCTTCTTGCCCGTGCGCGGTTTGTCAGCCGCTTCGGTGCGCAATGCAGGGGGTATGGGCGCGGTATCGGCCACGGTCTTCGCAGAGACGGTCTGAGGCGCAGGCGCATCCGCAGCAACCACGTCGATCACGTAGCGATAGGTGCTGATCCCATCGGCGGGCGGTAGCAGAAAACGGCGCGCGATCCGAGCATTGCGGCTGAAATCGAGGCGCAGACGCGTCATGCCGGCCGTCGTATCCAGCTTCCAGCCCTTAACAAGCCCCTGCCCCTGCCCGCTCAGCGCCGCACCCACATCAATACCCGACAGGCCCAGAACGGCGCGCTGCTGGTCTTCCTCGCGGCTAAGGAGCTCCCCCTTCGCCGAGGCTTGCAGATCAATGACCAGCCGTGTCTGGTTCGGCGCACCGCCCAGACGTACATTGACCACATCGCCGCTGGAGGCCGCTTCGACCGGGGTGATGTCCCCTGTCGCAATTACGATGGCACCCGCCATCAGGGCAGCCAGCCATAACTGACCATTGCCGGCCAAACGCCACGCACGTCGGATCATTCACCCGCTCCACCAAACACCGTGGACACCTTTCTGGTGCCGCTGCTTTTGCATTGTGACAGAATGGATACACGACGCGGGTAGCAATCTCGTTAACAACAAAAATAATTGCGTGCTTTTCTTTTGCGCCGCCTTGTTGCATATTCGCCTCGTCCGTGCACGGCGGCTCCGTCAGACCTTGTCTTATAAACGATTCTGACAGGCGTTCGTGTCCGTTGCCGGTGTCTGGCCTGCGATATTTTGATGGTCGCACGCGCCCCACACCGGACCAAACACCTCCTCGAAGAGGCGCTGTTCCGTTCCTGTGCGACCGGTCAGACCTTCTTCCGGCGACACAGTCCGTCACAGGACCCGTCGCCACCCGAATGAAATTCACCGGCGTGTCCGCCAAAGGGGCCTCCATCGGCACCGGGACGCTTCGGCCAAAGCGTAGTCAGGGTATTCGTCGGCTCAGTTGAGCCGCGTTATGGCTCTGATTTCTTGTAACGCCTCATGTGCTTCCGGAACGCGTACTCCACGTTTCGGCATGAGGCTCTAAGGTAACAAACACCCTATGGGCTGTGCTGCTCATTTGAACAGGCTCCGGATTTCTACCGCTCCGCGCACTTTGCGCGCCGGACCGGGCCTTTGCGCACGCCTTTCACCCCAAATCAGTCAGCGCCCCCTGTCACCGCCCGGCCCTCTGTCCGGCGCGGCTTTAAGGCGTGCGCGCTGCGGAGATCGCGTTAATGTCGAAAACCATGTTAATCGACGCGACGCACGCGGAAGAAACCCGCGTCGTCGTTCTGAACGGCTCAAAAGTTGAGGAATTCGATTTTGAAAGCCACGCCCGCAAGCAGTTGCGCGGCAATATCTATCTCGCCAAGGTCACCCGCGTAGAGCCCTCGCTTCAGGCGGCCTTCGTGGAATATGGCGGCAACCGCCACGGCTTTCTGGCCTTCAACGAAATCCACCCGGACTATTATCAGATCCCGGTCGCCGACCGCGAAAAACTGATGGCCGAGCTGGCGGCGCAGGCCGCCGCTAACGGCCACGACGATGCCGAGGACGAGGATCACGAAGACGACGGCGACGACCTGCCGGACGAGGAGCGCCGCCTGCGCGCCCACCTGATCAAGCGCTACAAGATTCAGGAAGTCATTAAGCGTCGTCAGATCCTGCTGGTGCAGGTCGTTAAGGAAGAGCGCGGCAACAAGGGCGCGGCGCTCACCACCTATCTGTCGCTGGCCGGGCGCTACTGCGTGCTGATGCCCAATACGGCGCGCGGCGGCGGCATCAGCCGCAAGATCACCAATGGGGCTGACCGCAAGCGGCTGAAGGCCGTGGCGCAGTCGCTGGACGTGCCGCAGGGCATGGGCCTGATCGTGCGCACGGCCGGGGCCAAGCGCACCAAGACCGAGATCAAGCGCGACTATGACTACCTGCTGCGCGTGTGGGAAAACATCCGCGAGACGACGCTGCGCTCCAACGCCCCGGCGCTGATCTATGAGGAAGAAGACCTCGTCAAGCGCGCCATCCGCGACCTCTTCGACAAGGATTTCGACCACGTGCAGGTCGAGGGCGTCGAAGGCTATAAGTCCGCCAAGGACTTCATGCGCATGATCATGCCGTCGCAGGCGAAGAAGATACAGCTTTATAATGGTGGGATGCCGCTGTTTGCGCGCCACGGCATAGATGACATCCTCAACCGCATCTATTCGCCGGTCGTGCCGCTGCGTTCGGGCGGCTATCTGGTCATCAACCAGACCGAAGCTCTGGTCGCCATCGACGTCAACTCCGGCAAATCGACCAAGGAACGTAATATCGAGGCGACGGCGCTCAAGACCAATCTTGAGGCTGCCGAAGAGGCCGCGCGTCAGATGCGTCTGCGCGATCTGGCCGGTCTGGTGGTCATCGACTTCATCGACATGGATGAGTCGAAGAACAATCGCGCCGTCGAAAAGAAGCTCAAGGACGCCCTCAGCGAAGACCGCGCCCGCATCCAGATGGGCAAGATTTCTGGCTTCGGCCTGATGGAAATCAGCCGTCAGCGCCGCCGCACCGGCTTCCTCGAAGGCACGACGGTTATCTGCCCGCACTGCGAAGGCATGGGCCGCGTCCGTTCGACCGATTCCTCGGCCCTGGCCGCCATGCGCGCCATCGACCTTGAGGCCATGACCAATGGCGCCGGCGCCATCACCATCAAGCTGCCGCAGGCCGTGGCCCTGTATATCCTTAATGAAAAGCAGGTGCATCTGGCCAAGCTGCGTCTCGAATGGGGCCTGAAGGTCAATGTCGAGATCGACTCCGACCTGAACCACGCCGAATTTGAGATCGTGCGCACCGTGCACGCCGATGAGGTGGAGTTCACGCCGCCGCCGCGTCCCGATCCGATCATCGACCTGGGTCCGGACCCGGACTATGATGAGGACGAGGACGAAGACGTCATCGCCATCGACGAAGAGGCTATCGAACGCGAAGACACGGACGATGATGAGGCCTCGGACCGCGCCGAAGCGCGTGAGGATCGCGAGGATCGTCGTGGCCGCCGCCGTCGCCGTCGCCGGGGCCGTCAGGACAACGAGCCGCGCGTCGAAGCCGACACAGCGGAGGCCGAGGCCAGCGACTCCGAGGCCGACAGCGAAGACGAGGATGGCGACGAAGATGGCGATTTCCGCCGCAACCGTCGCCGCCGTCGCGGCCGCCGCGGTGGTCGTCGCAACGGACCGGACGCCCGTCCGCGTGAGGCCTATGCCTGGGTGCGCGCCCGCACACCGTCGCTGGAAGAACCATATGTGTGGATCGACCCGTTCGACGAATCGCAAGGCAAGCGCGCCCCGAATCCGGGCGAAACGCCGGATGGTTTCGATGTGATCGAGGTCGCTACCGAGGCCAACCAGACCGTCGTCATCGAAACCAGTGCAGAGTCTGCATCGGTATTAGGGGCTGCCACTCAGGCCCCGACCTCGCTGGTGCCCGAAGACCTGCGCGATCAGCCGGCCCCCAAGGGCAAGCGTCCGCCGCGCAAGCGTCGTGGCAAGGCCGAAGCCGAAGCGAGCGAAACGGTCGAGACCATCGCTGAGCCTGCCGTGATGGAAACGGCTCCGGAGCCGGTCACTGATGCCGTGCCAGAAGCCGTTACCGAAACAGCAGCTGAAGAGGTTGCCAAACCCGCGCGCAAGTCCCGCTCGCGCAAGAAGAAGACCGACGAGCCGGTGGCCGAGGTCGCCGCAGAACCCACACTGACCGTCGAACCGGCGGTGGAACCTGCGCCGGTCGAAGTCATGGTGGAACCCGTGGCCGAACCCGCACCGGAACCCGTGCTGGAAAGCGAACCATTGGGCGGCAGCTTCGCCCCCACCGCGCCTGAGCCCGACCCGGCGGAAATCAACACCCCGCCCGCCAAGCCCAAGCGCGGCTGGTGGCGCAAATAAAACCGAAAGGCCCGCGACCCTGGCGTTGCGGGCCTTTTGTTTACAGCCACCCATCCGGCTTTTCCGGTTGTGTGAGGGCCTTAGATTTGTCACTCTTAATCTCCATATAAAGCTGAACGAAATCCGTGACAGAGACGTGCCTATGGTGTGGAACGGCCTTAAAAACAGAGCGTCCGGCTGGCTGAAGCCTCTGGCGGCGGCCTCGCTGATGATACTGGCCATCACCGGACTGGCCCCCAAGGCGCAGGCGCAAGCCGTCATCCGCGACACCGAGATCGAGCGTTTTCTGCATAAGGAAACACGCGGCATTCTGACCGCTTCGGGCCTCAATGCCGATCAGGTACAGTTCCTGCTGATCGCCGATCAGTCGATCAACGCCTTTGCCACCTCGCGTCAGATTATCGGCCTCAATACCGGCATGATCGGCGAAGCCGAAACACCCAATGAGCTGTTCGGCGTTATCGCCCACGAAGCCGGTCACCAGGCGGCGGGTCATACTGTGCGCTCGGACGAAATCTATCAGGCGGCCAAGGCCCCGATGGCCATTTCGCTGGGGCTTGGGATTATTGCCATTCTGGCCGGGGCCGGAGATGCGGGCGTGGGCCTTCTGGGCTCATCGCAGACCTTCGGCACGCTGGGGGCGCTGCGCTACATGCAAACGCAGGAGGCCTCCGCCGACATCGCCGGCGTCAAGGCGCTGGAGCGCGCGGGCATGTCCGGCCGTGGTCTGGTCGAATTTTTCGATAAGCTGCGCAATTACGAGACCTTTTCCAACGCCGAGCGTTATCAGTATTTCCGCACTCACCCCCTGTCGCGCGACCGGGTCGCCACGCTCCGCCGTCTGGTCGAGCAACAGTCGCACAAGGATGCGGTGGACTCTCCGGAACTGATCGCCGAATTCAGCATCGTCAAGGCCAAGCTGTCGGGCTTCCTCGATCACCCGCAAAAGGTGTTCATGCGCTACCCCGAAAGCGACCGCTCTTACCCCGCCCGCTATGCCCACGTCATTGCGTGGTACAAGCAGACCGAGGTGAAGAAGGCCCTGACCGAGCTGGATCAGCTTCTGACCGAGCAGCCCAATAACCCCTATCTATGGGAGCTGAAGGGGCAAATCTATTTTGAGACGGGTCAAACCGCACTGTCCATCCCGGCGCACCGCAAATCGGTGGAACTGCTGCCCGACGCGCCACTTCTGCTGGTGAATCTGGGGCAGGCTCTGGTGGCCGCCGGCGGTGACGACAATCTGCGCGAAGGCATAGAGAAGCTGAATGCCTCGCTGAAATACGAACCTGACAACAGCTTTGCCTGGAACCTGCTGGCGCAGGGTTATGATGGTCTGAAAATGCCGGGTCAGGCGCGTCTGGCCTCGGCCGAAGCGGAGTTCTATCAGGGCAATATCCCGCAGGCCCGCACCTTCGCCGTGTGGTCGCAGAAAAACCTGCCCAAGGACTCCATCGAATACCGTCGTGCCCGCGACATCGTTCTGACCACCTCCTCGCTCATGGGTATCGACCCCGTGGAGGAAGAAACCCGTACCCGTCGTTAAATGTACCGCTGCTGGAAAGAGTCCCCGTGACCGATACCCCCGAAACGCCGACGCCTGCACCCGAAATCAAAACAGAGACGGCCGCCCCTGCCCCGCGTGAGCCCCTGCTCAGCAAGTCCAATCTGGCGCTGGCGCTGGCGACCGGGGCCTTTGTGCTGGCACTGGCGCCTTATGTTCTGCCCAATATTCAGGGCCTGATCGTGCGCGGCGGCCTGATGACGCGGCCCGAAGTGCTGGTCGATGCCTCGACGGCCCTGCGCGAAAAGCAGGATGCCGAAACGCGCAAGAGTGTCGAAACCGCCATCAAGGCCAATGAAGGCTCAATCATCGCCGCCGACGATCCCGTCCTTGGCAACCCCTCTGCCCCCATTACGATTATTGAGTTCCACGACTATCTGTGCGGGGCCTGCCGCGCCAGCCACCCCAGCCTGCTGAGCTTCCTCAAGGCCAATCCCGACGTGCGCGTGGTGGTCAAGGAATATCCGATCATCGGCAAGGACAATTCGCGTGTTCTGGCCGCCCTGGCCCTCGCCGCCCGCGACACCGGCCACTACGCCGCCGTGCACAACGCCCTCTACAGCCACGAACTCAGCTCTCAGGCCGATGTCGATGTCGCCCTGACCGCCGCCGGCGTCAACCCTGCCGAATTGCACGCCAAGGCCCAGTCGCCCGCCATTCAGGCCAAGATCGAGGAAACCCTGCAACTGGGTTACAAGCTGGGCATCGCAGCGACCCCCAACTTCATCGTTGATGGCGTACTGGTCAATGGCGGCGATATCCCGCAGCTTCAGACTCTGGTGACGGCGGCGCGTCAGAAGGCGAAATAAGTGAAAAGACGAAATAAGTGAAAAGACTCTGGGGGCAACTGCCCCCAGACCCCGGATCAGGGTTTCATAGCGAATCTATCCCCGCGCGCTCAGCCTGTGTCATCATGGCCGCATGGATGTCCACGCAGAAAACAAGGCAGAACTGAGAGCGCTGCTGGCCGAGCGTCGCGCCATCCTGCGCGACTTTGCCGACACGGTACTGGGTCACGTGACTTCGCTGTCGAAGCCGGAAACCGCTCTCGAAGCCGAGCGCACGGCCCGCGCCGTCATGGCGGTCGACAGCATGTTGTGTCAGCTCTTTGCCCCGCCGCCGGAGCCGAAATCCCTCAAGGCCACGGCCCGCAACCTCGCTTCTGACGATGCGGAAGAGGCGAAACCGCAACGTTACGGTCTCAGAAGCTACACCATCGACGAAGAGGCCGCTCAGAAGCTGGCGCTGGAACGCGCCGAGGCCGAACTGAACCGTCAGGGTCACTACGAAACCCGCCGTGGCGAAATGTTTGATAAACTGGTCACCATTGCCAAGGGGATGCACCTCGCCCTGTGGCGCGACGAAGGCTATGTCGAAGCCGATGTCACAAAGCTAATGAACCTATGGGGTGAGTATTACCAACGCATCCTGAGCGAGACGGGGCAACCGCCGGACGCCGAACTGCGTCGCCATCCGGCCATCTTCGCCCCTGACTATCACCGGGCACATCTCGAAAGGCTGGAAAAGGGAGAAAGGGCCGCCCCGGATTAGAGCCGCGCCTATATCAGGCCCGCTAGCGGCGAGGACGGATCGGCATAGAGCTTCTTTGCCATCCGCCCGGCCAGATAGGCTTCGCGTCCCGAAATGACGGCGTGCTTCATGGCTACAGCCATGCGGATCGGGTCTTTGGCCTCGGCAATAGCGGTGTTCATCAGGATGGCGTCGCAGCCCAACTCCATGCCCACGGCCGCGTCCGATGCCGTGCCCACGCCGGCATCGACCAGAACCGGCACCCTGGCGTTCTCGATAATGATGCGCAGCGTCACACGATTCTGGATGCCCAGACCCGAACCAATGGGCGCGCCCAGGGGCATGATGGCGCACGCCCCGGCCTCTTCCAGCTTCTTGGCATAGACCGGATCGTCCGAGCAGTAGACCATGACGTCGAAACCGTCCTTGACCAGCAGCTTCAGCGAGCGCAGCGTTTCTTCCATATCGGGATAAAGCGTCTTAGGGTCAGACAGGACCTCCAGCTTAACGAGGTTCCAGCCGCCCGCTTCGCGCGCCAGACGCAGCGTCCGCACCGCATCTTCACCCGTGAAACAGCCCGCCGTATTGGGCAGGTAGGTGAATTCGTCCTGTTTCACATAGTCCATCAGCATAGGCTGGTTCGGATCGGTCAGATTGACACGACGCACCGCTACGGTGACGATCTCAGCGCCCGACGCCCGCGCCGCCGCGGCGTTCTGGGCATAGTCTTTATATTTCCCTGTGCCGACGATCAGGCGCGAGGAAAAGGTGCGCCCGGCAACGGTCCAGGTATCAGGTGAAAGGGCGGCGGTCGGTTCGGTCATGAGTATCGGTCCCGTATGAAACGCTTTGGCGTCTCTATAAGGCTTTCTGCCGGCAAAACCACCCCTTCACGCGCGGCAAACGCGCCATGAAATAAGTTGTGTCCGAAGGATGTGCAAAATGATATACTTGCTCAATTATGTATATCAAAAAAGGGGGCCACATGCAGGTTTCCAAATGGGGCAACAGTCTGGCGGTGCGCCTGCCCGCCGCCGTGGTCGAAGCGCTGGAACTGAAGGACGGCGACGAAATCGAAATCCACGTGCAGGACGCGCGGCAATTCGCTATTGCGCGCAAGCCTGACCGGGACGCCCTGATCGCGCGCCTGCGCGGCTTTGCGGGTCGTCTGCCAGCCGATTTCAAATTTGACCGCGACGACGTAAATGGCCGCTGAGCGCGTCTTCTTCGACACCAATGTGCTGGTCTATTTGCTTAAGGACGACAGGCACAAGGGCGAGTGCTGCGCCGACCTCATCGCTGGCGGAGGTACGATCAGCGTGCAGGTGCTGAACGAACTGCTGAATGTCATCCGCCGCAAGACC
This sequence comes from Asticcacaulis excentricus CB 48, assembly GCF_000175215.2. Lineage (NCBI taxonomy): Bacteria > Pseudomonadati > Pseudomonadota > Alphaproteobacteria > Caulobacterales > Caulobacteraceae > Asticcacaulis > Asticcacaulis excentricus. The sequence continues at coordinate 694,043 of NC_014817.1, forward strand.
GACCTGAACTGGCCTGACACCCTGCGCTTTCTGGAAACGCTGGAAGGGCTGTTCGAGATTACCGACATGACGCAGGAGACCCACCGACTGGGGCGGCGTCTGGCGGAACGCTATCGTCTGTCGGTCTATGATGCCCTGATTATTGCCGCCTCTATCCTCTCCGGGGCCAGCGTCCTTTATACTGAAGATATGCCAGACGGTGCCATCATCGAAGGCGTGCGCATCGTCAACCCATTCACGGGCAGGCCTTAACCATCGACAGGCACGGATTCGGCCCGCCATGCGGGCCTCTGCATGGATGTTTAGAGATGGCCTCAGCTATCCGTGTCGCCGCCGCTGGCGGCATCCGTGTCTATCCGTGGCGAGTTTACACTAACGCGGCGGCTGGGCTGTTTCGTAAGCCACAACACTCAGGATCGGGCCACTTGTGTAGTGGCAGTAACCCATGAAAAAAAGAGTGGCGCTTGTCCTCATGGACTCGCAATCCCAGACCTTACCCGTCAGACGGACGTAACGGCCCTTGGGCAAGCCGTGTAGCCCTTCCATGAGGTTATCGCGGCCATAGAGCCCCAGTCGCCGACCCTGCAACGCCTTAGAAGAAGCCGCGTATTTAATCTTCGTGTCGCCCTTAGAAAGGAAAAGCGCCCGCGCGTGAACATACCCTTCGACGATGACACAGCGTCCTTTGTGAGCTGCAGGGTCTTTCAGAAGCTGGGGCAGGTCCACCGCCTCGGAGGCACCAGGTTTGAGGCACTCATCGCCGGTCGGGCGCAAACCGGTGTCGTAAACCTTGTCCTGCGCCATGACGGGCAAGGCCAGCAAAACGGACAAAATCAATCCGATCGCCAGCGCCCTCATCTTAATCCCCGCCGCCGACAAAGTGGACGATCTCAAAGCGGTCCCCGGCTTCGATCGGCGTGGCGACATAGGCCGATTTGGGCACGATTTCGAGATTGCGCTCCACCGCCACCTTGCGCGGATCGATACCGATCTGCCCGATCAGGGCCATCACATTGGCGGCCAAAACCTCGGTTTCTTCGCCATTCAACAGAATTTTCGTCATTTTCGGATCGTTTTCGGGCGAAAAAGCCCGCTTTTTCTTGTGAGCAAGCGCAACAGGGGATACAAGACCGCATCCCACAGGATCAGGCTTTGCATGTCGAAACCCATATATGTCCTTAACGGCCCCAATCTCAACCTTCTGGGGGTGCGTGAGCCGGAAATTTATGGATATACACGTCTTTCGGACATCGAGGCCCGTTGTACCGAGCTGGCTGCGGCCCGTCATGTCCCCGTCGTCTTTCGCCAGACGAATCACGAAGGCGAACTGATCGACTGGGTGCAGGAGGCACGCGAACACGCTTCGGTCCTGATTCTCAACCCGGCGGGCTATGGCCATACCTCGGTCGCGTTGCTGGACGCGCTGAAGGCCCTCAGCCAGCCGATCATCGAATGCCATCTGTCGAACCCTCACGCCCGCGAACCGTTCCGCCATCACTCCTATGTGTCGCTGGCGGCCAAGGCGGTTATTGCCGGTATGGGGGCGATTGGCTATGAACTGGCTATCGAGGCGGCCCTACGCCTCATCGAAAAATAGCCCACCGGCCCGTTCTTACGCACGGCCCCACCCCCTAACTAAGGTAAGCGCATGTCATCGCAAAAACCGGTTGACCCGATCGACCCCCGCCTCATTCGCAAGCTGGCGGACATCCTGAAGGAAACCGAGCTGACCGAAATCGAGGTCGAGCAGGGTGAACTGAAGATCCGCGTCGCGCGCACCCTCACCGCCGCGCCGGTGGCCACCTACGCCGCTCAGGTCGCGGCCCCCGCCCCTGTGGCAGCTCCTGCTCCCGCGGCTGCGGCTCCGGTCGCCGCCCCTGTGGCTGCCGAAGCCCCGAAAGCCGCCAAGGACGCGCTGAAATCGCCCATGGTCGGCACCGTCTATCTGTCGCCGCAGCCGGGTGCTGCTACCTTCGTTAAGGTCGGTGACAAGGTGAAGGCCGGTCAGACCCTGCTGATCATCGAAGCCATGAAGACCATGAACCCGATCCCCGCGCCCAAGGACGGCACGGTGTCGGAAATTCTCGTTTCCGACGCCCAGCCCGTCGAATTCGGCGAAGGCCTCGTGGTAATCGACTAACGCCATGTCCGACACCCCCAAACTGTTCGACAAGATCCTCATCGCCAACCGTGGCGAAATCGCCCTGCGCGTCATCCGCGCCTGTAAGGAGATGGGGATTGCCACCGTTGCGGTGCATTCGACCGCCGACGCCAACGCCATGCACGTGCACCTGGCGGACGAAAGCGTCTGCATCGGGCCGCCCGCTGCCGCCAAGTCGTATCTCAACATTCCGTCCATCATCGCGGCTGCCGAAATCACCGGCGCTCAGGCGATTCACCCCGGCTATGGTTTCCTGTCGGAAAACGCCCGTTTCGCCGAAATCGTCGGCGCGCACGGCATGACCTTCATCGGGCCTCAGCCGGACCACATCCGCCTGATGGGCGACAAGATCACCGCCAAGCAGGCCGCCAAGGACTCCGGCATCCCCGTCGTTCCGGGCTCTGACGGCGGCGTGGCCACGGTCGAAGACGCCATCGAAGCGTCGAAGTCCATCGGCTTCCCGCTGATCATCAAGGCCGCCGCCGGCGGCGGCGGTCGCGGCATGAAGGTCGCGGCCAATGCCGATGTGCTGGCCGAACAGGTGATGAGCGCCCAGACCGAAGCCGCTGCGGCCTTTGGTGACGGCACGGTCTATATGGAGCGCTACCTCCAGAAGCCGCGCCATATCGAGATTCAGGTGATCGCCGACAGCCACGGCAATGTCGTGCACCTCGGCGAACGCGACTGCTCGTTGCAACGCCGCCACCAGAAGGTGCTGGAAGAAGCCCCATCGCCCGTCATCGACGCAGCAGCGCGCGACAAGATCGGCATGATCGTCGTCGAAGCCATCCGCAAGATCGGCTATCTGGGCGTCGGCACCATCGAGTTCCTGTACGAGGATGGCGAGTTCTTCTTCATCGAGATGAACACCCGCCTTCAGGTCGAACACCCGGTCACCGAATTTGTCACCGGCGTCGATCTGGTCCGCGAACAGATCCGCATTGCGGCGGGCCTGCCTCTGTCCTTCACTCAGGCCGATATCGACCTGAAAGGCCACGCCATCGAAGTGCGGATCAACGCTGAAAACGCCCGCACCTTCGTGCCGTCACCCGGTACGGTCACCGACTTCCACACCCCCGGTGGCCTCGGTGTGCGCATGGATTCGGCGGTCTATAACGGCTACACCATCCCGCCCTATTACGACTCGATGATCGGCAAGCTGATCGTCTATGGGCGCGACCGTCCCGAAGCCCTGGCCCGCCTCAAACGCGCCCTTCAGGAAACTGTAGTGGCCGGTATCGACACCACGATTCCGCTGTTCCTCGACCTGCTGAACGAAGCCGACATCCAGAAAGGGGATTACAATATCCACTGGCTGGAAAAGTGGATCAAGGCGCAGGAAGAGGCGAAGGTCGTAAGCTGATCGAGCTATGGTGAGCAGGTTGTCATTTCTGGTTACCGCTGACGAACATAATTCGTGGGTATTGCCCGTTGTCGATGACCTGCCACTTACCGACCTGATCGAATCCTATGAGCGGGAAAACGGCTACACCGACCCCGCAGGTGGATATGGTCCAATTAGATGTAACGATTTGGATTTCTCTCGACGGACGATAAATCTTCTGGCGTGCGAGTGCGGTGAAACGGGTTGTTGGCCTCTACAGGCAACCCTGTCTCAAAAAGATGCTTGGGTTGTCTGGTCGGAGTTTCGCCAGCCGCATCGCTCAAATCGGGACTATTCTGGCTTCGGTCCTTTTCAATTTCTGCGTAGCGATCATGACGCTGCTATAAAGGGCTTATGCCTCTACGGTAGCTAATGACGTGACCGAGAGCTGAACATTTTGCAGGAATTCACCCTCGACGATCTGGTCCAATGCTACCGCACCGGCATTTTTCCGATGTCGGATGCGCGCGATGATGAGACCCTGTTTCTGGTCGATCCGCCGCTGCGGGGCATATTGCCGCTGGAAGGCGTGCGTGTGCCGTCGCGGCTGGCGCGCACCGTGCGCAACACCCCCTTCACGGTGAAGATCGACACGGCCTTCCGGCAGGTCATCGAATTGTGCGCCGAAAGCGCCGCCGACCGCGAAAGCACCTGGATTTCTCATTCGATTCAAGAGCTTTACGAGGCCCTCTTCGCGCGCGGTCTGGCCCACAGCGTTGAGGTATGGGACGGCACAAGGCTGGTGGGCGGGCTTTATGGCGTCGCCATCAACGGGGCGTTTTTCGGCGAAAGCATGGTGTCGCGCGCCACGGATGCCTCAAAAATCGCGCTGGTGCATCTGGTGGCGCGGCTGCGTGCCGGCGGCTATCGCCTGCTCGATTGTCAGTTTCTCACCGACCATCTGCGGCAGTTCGGCGTCATCGAAATTCCGCGTGAGGATTACAAGGCGCGCCTGAAAGACGCGCTGTCGGTCGAAGGCGACTTCTACCGGCTGGCGACCGCCGTGACCGGCAAGGGCGTCCTGCAACTGACCACCCAGACGTCATAGACCGGGTGTTCCATGCCGTTGACGCCCGGCGTCGAGGCGTAGGTCCAGCCCTTGAACACGTCCTTGGGCTTGGGCACCGTACCATTGGCCGCCGGCTGCGGCGAGGTGCGCACCTCAAGATAGGTCATGGTGTCGCTCATCGCCTCGTCCTGCGCCGAGGTCTCACAGGCCTTCACCGTATAGACCATGCCGCGATAGCGCTTGGGCTTGCCGACCGGGGCCTCAAAGCGGATCGCCTCACCCGTCACCTTGTCGAGCACGGTCAGGATGGCCGCACTGTAGCGCAGGCGCTTTTCGGGCGGCACCACGACCACAGGGGCTGATGACTGAGACGCGCTGCTGCTGGCCACTGGCGCATTGCCCACCACCTGACCGGCGGAATCGACATAGGGCGTACCCGCCGACGACTGAGCGGTGGCGGATGGCGGAACGGCGGCGGGCGTGCCTGTCCCAACGGCCTGCGGCTGGGTGGCCACCGGGGCCGCCGGGCGATTCACGGTTTGCGTATTGGCCGCACGCTGAGGCGCGTTGCGTTTATTCCCGGTCGGGTCGTAGGGCTTATACTCTACGCCGTCGATGTAATAGGGTTCCGGGTCATAGTCGGCATTGTCGCGCGCATCGCGGCGGTCACGGTTCGACTCACGGCGCGGGGCTTCTTCGTCGGGCGGGATGTTCTGGGCATAGAGCGGCAAGGCGATGGCGGCCACGCCGGCCATCAGCAGCACCGCCCGAACCATCGCGCCGGTCTTTCTCATCAGGGCTTCCACGCCTCGTAATCGCCCGACTTCGACGCCTGACGCTCGCCTTCAGCGTTCAGCGACCCCTTAGGGAACTGCGCGAACGGCGTCCCCGACAGGTTGGGCAGGTGCGGTTTTTCCCACGATTTGCGCGGCAGCGGCGCCACCGTCGGCGGCTCATCGTACATATAGTGCATCCAGCCGTGCCAGTCGGGCGGGATCTTCGAGGCATCGGCATAGCCGTTATAGATCACATAGCGGCGCGGCTTGTCGCCGTAGCTTTCTTTGGTATTGCGGGCCTGATAGTATTTGTTGCCGAATTCGTCGGTCCCGACGAGCTTCGACGTGCGGCCGATGGTGAACAGCGTACCGAGCGTCGCACCGCTCCACCACAAGAAGGCTTTATCCAGCAAGGTCTTACCCTATTTCACTAATTGGCGAAGAGAGAGACTCCGCCGGTTATGCGTCTCCTGACTTATAAAGCGCCGCTGCATCTGCGTAAAGCGCTTCTAAAGGCCACAACCGGCGAATTATCCCCCATGCGGGAGCCACGCAACATATTGTGGATGGATCGGCAGCACGGCCCCACATTTATTGCTGAAAGGTTAAAATCGGTTTAGGCTTTATCCCCAATTCTGCGCGCCAATCCGGGGAAGCCAATGGCAAAGATAATGTCCGGCGATTCTGTCCTGCCTGATCTGTCCTTTGCGGCGCGTGCCGAACAGGCCCAGCCTGTGCTGGAATGGCGCGAAATCGAACGCGGCCCCGACAGTTTCAGCATCCTGTGCCCGCGCGACTGGACCACGGCGCAAAGCGAAGCCTGGCATGACTGGGTCGAAGCCCTGCCGCGCGACCTGCCCGAAGGGGCGTTTCCGCCGGTGGCCGAAGGGCTGGATGGCGCTTTCGACCTCTATGCTCATCGTCTGGCGGCGTGGGGGCGCGTGTATGGCATATTGCGCGAAGACGAGGCGCAGGCCTTTGCGGCCGAACTGGCCGCGACCCTGCGGCTGGGGCTGGCCGCCCCGGCAACAGGTGTGCGAACGGGGCATCGCGTGCCGTTACTGGATGGCACGAAAATCACGCAAACAGAGGCCCGCTACGCCGACATCGAAGATCATGCCTGTGTGCGTGACCTGCGCGACCTGCTGGTCGGGGCGCGCTCCGAAGCCGTCGCCCGCGCCACCCGCGATCAGCTTCACGCCGCCCTGTCCGGCATCACCGCCGCCATTGCGCGCGCCGAGGGCGAACAGCGCGCCAGCCTGCAACACAATCCGGCTCTGGCCCGCGCGGCACTGAAAGCCCGCCGTCTGGGGGCCTCGGACGCCCTCATCCAGTCGGTTATTCAGTCCACGGACGGTTTGACCGGCGACAGCACCCTGCCCGACTGGTCTTTGCAAAATGTCGAGGCCGACCGGCCCGCCCCGGCGGTCATCGTCACCGCGCGCCGCGACCTGATCGCTGCCGGTGATCCGTCGGCGCGTCTGGCGGCGCAGGCGGCACTGGAAAGCGGCCGCCTGTGGATCGCCTTCGATCCGGACGCCGCCGAAGCGCTGGATGACACCCTGATCGCACCGCGCGCCGCGCTCAACGCCTATGGATTCCTTAAGCCAACCGGCTTCGACATCGAAGGCTTTGCCGCCTGTGCCGCCCTGTGGACCGTGGCGCTCGATATCGAAAGCCATCTGGCCTTTGCCACCACGCCCGAAGCCGCTCAGCGTCTGGCCTATCATCGCCCCATTGCCCTCACCGTGGCCGGCCTCAGCGAAACCTTGATGGCGCTGAGCCTGAGTGCGCAAACCGAAGCCGGGCAGGACTTTGCTGCCGCCCTGATGGCCGTGCTCGATGCCGAAAGCGTGCACGCCTCGGCTGTGCTGTCGCGCCACCTGACGCCCTATACCGGGTTCGCCGCCGAACGCGATGACCGCGTGTCGGCGCTGAGCCAGAAACTCTATCGTTTGTCGGGCCTTAAGAGCGCTGACCTTAAGGCGCATGCCCTGACGCGCCTGCAAACGGCGCTGAGACTGGCCAAGCCCACCGGTCTGCGCCACGTGCAGACGACCACCCTGTTTGACGATCCGGAACTGTCGTTGCGGTTGGGCGTGACGCTGGGGGATGCGCCGCTGACCGCCCTGACCGTGGCCATGGAAGGCACCGACGGCGTCTTTGTGCGCGGCCTGCACCCCGCCGTCTGGCAAGGGCTGAACGGCGATGAGCGCGACACGGTGCGGACGCATCTGCTGGGGCATCGCACGCTGGACGGCGCACCGCACATCCATGCTCAGACCCTGAAAGCCAAAGGGCTGAGTGATTTTGAAATCGCGGCCCTCGAAGACGCCCTGATCACCGCCCACAGCCTCGAAGAGGTGGTGTCGCCGGCCGTGCTGGATGCCGATTTCATCAAGGATATCTGGGGCATCAGCGACGAAGACCTGCACGCGCCGGGTTTCAGCCTGCTGCGCCTGATGGGCTTTCCGGCGGACGAAATCACCGAGGCGCAGGCCTTTATCTTCGGCCATGACACCACGGAAGGCCTGCCGGACGCCCTGCGTCAGCGTCTCAGCCCTCCCGCCCTGAAAGCGCGACTGGCCCTGCGGCAAAAACTCGAAAGCTTTGCCTCCGCGCCTGCGGCTTCGGCCCTTGTGCTTGAGTGGAATCAGGGCGTGCCCGACGCGCTCAAGGCCCTGGCTCAGGCAGCCGATAGTGGTCTGCGCGCCATCGGCCTCAAGCGTCAGCCGGCACCCCCATCGCTGACGCTGGATATTCCGGAATTTGAGGAGGCCCGCCGTCCAGCTCCGGAACCCGTGCGCGAAGCCCCGGCCCAGACGGTGATCGAAAAGATCATCGAACGCGACCGCGAACGCCAGAAACTGCCCGACCGCCGCAAGGGCTATATCCAGAAGGCCAGCGTCGGCGGCCACAAGGTCTATCTGCACACCGGTGAATACGAAGACGGTTCGGTCGGCGAAATTTTTATCGACATGCACAAGGAAGGCGCGGCCTTCCGTTCACTGATGAATAATTTTGCCATCGCCGTGTCGATCGGCCTGCAATACGGCGTGCCGCTGGACGAATTTGTCGATGCCTTCGTCTTTACGCGCTTTGAACCGGCGGGCCCGGTCAGCGGCAACGATTCGATCCGCTCGGCGACTTCGATCCTCGATTACATCTTCCGGGAACTGGCGATCTCGTACCTAAACCGCGAAGACCTGTCGAACGCCGATCCGGATGAACTGAACGCTGACGGTCTGGGTCAGGGGCATGGCCTGTCGAAGCTGGCCGATGACGGCAATGAAGGCATTGCCGCCTCGCATCTGATTTCCAAGGGCTTTATGCGCGGACAGCCGGACAATCTGGTCGTCGTACCTTTTGGACGCAAGACCCCGAAAACGGACGATCCGTCCCTGCCGCCCGAAGCGCAGGGGGAATAGTCCAGCCTCCTCCCCTGTGAGCGGCGCGAACGGGGGAGGTGTCGAGCAAGCGAAGCGCGTCGAGACGGAGGGGGCGTTCGGTTGGTCACCCCCTCCGTCTCGTCACTTACGCGACGATTCACCTCCCCCGCTTTGCAGGGGTGGAGATCAGGCCCACGCCTTCTGCTTCAGCCACTCCTCAGCGATCTGCACCGCATTCAAAGCCGCCCCTTTGCGCAGGTTGTCGCCGCTGATGAACAGGGTCAGGCCGTGCGCCACGGTCGGGTCACGGCGGATACGGCCCACCTGCACCGGGTCGCGTCCGGACACCGCCAGCGGATTGGGGACATCGGCGATTTCGACGCCGGGCGCTTCGGCCAGCAGAGCCAGCGCCGCCTCAGGCGTCATCGGGCGCTCGAACTCAGCATTGATCGACAGGGAATGGCCCGTAAAGACCGGCACGCGCACGCAGGTCGCCGCTACCAATAAGTCAGGGATTTCAAGGATCTTGCGGCTTTCGTCGCGCAGCTTCAGTTCCTCTTCCGTATAGCCGTCCTCGCCCAGCACATAGTTGAGCGGCACGACGTTATAGGCGATCGGCACGGCCCATTTGCGCACCGGTCCCAAATCGACCGCCGCTCCGTCCTGCGCCAAAGCGGCGCAGCCGTCGGCCCCCGCCACGATCTGATCACGCAAAATCTCGACGCCTTCCATGCCGCCGCCGGACACGGCCTGATAGGTGCTGGCGATCAGGCGCTTCAATCCCGCCGCCTCATGCAGCGGCTTCAGGACCGGCATGGCGGCCATGGTCGTGCAGTTGGGGTTGGCAACAATGCCCTTGGGCGTGTGCTTCAGGGCGTGCGGATTGACCTCTGCCACCACCAGCGGCACGTCCGGATCGCTGCGCCAGGCCGACGAATTGTCGATGACGATGGCCCCAGCGGCGGCCACCTTTTCGGCCAGCGCCTTAGACGTCGAACCGCCCGCCGAGAAGAACACGATATCGAGGCCGCTGTAGTCGGCGGCGGAGGCGTCCTCCACCACAATTTCACGCTCCCCGAAGCGCACGCGACTGCCGGCCGAGCGGGCCGAGGCAAACAGGCGCAGCTTGTTTAGCGGGAAGCGGCGTTCGGCCAGTATGGACAGCATCATGCCGCCGACAAGGCCGGTCGCGCCCACTATGCCGACATTGGGGAACTGCGAGGAATGGGATTGATCGTTCATAGGTTACGTCTCCTGCGTCAAAAGGTTTGGCGGGAGGCGCGAGGTGTTGGGTTTTCTGTGAAACCGGCCCCGCGCATTCCGCGGGGCTTCGTCCAGATGCCTTGGCTTACACCGTCAGCACGACCGGACCGGCCCCGCGAAGCGGGTCGGCTTGGTAGTGGCTTTGGTGGTCGTCATTTGGAACATGAAAGCGGCTCTACCGGGAAAGACGGGTTTTGTAAACCGCTCTTATACCTCTCCGGTTTATCGGGAGAGGGCGCAGGCCCCGATCTTGCTTAAGACAAGCGAAACCACAAGAGGTGTACCATCATGAAACGCATCGCTCTGGCCGTGGCCGCGCTTTCGCTGTTTGCCCTTCCCGCTTCGGCGCAAAACCCTGTACAGATCAGCCGTGCCGGTTCGGGCGCGTCCTGCTCCGGCTGCAACCTGTTTCAGGCCGATTTTTCCGGTAAGACGCTGAAAGGCAAGAACTTCGCCGAGGCGCGCCTGCGTCAGGCGGACCTGTCGAGCGGCGTTTTCAACGGCACGAGCTTTGCGGGTGGTGACCTGCGTGACCTCAACGGGTTTGGCTCGCTGTTCGGCCATGCCAATTTCGCGCGCACCAATCTGACCAATGCCAATTTCGTCGGGGCCTATCTCGAAGGGGCCAATTTTGCGGGCGCCAATCTGAGCGGCGTCAACTTTTCCGGGGCTGAAATGGCGTCGGCGCGCGGCATCACCCAGCGCATGATGGATCAGGCCTGCGGCGACAAGACGACTGTGCCGCCGAAGGGTATCCGCGTTCCGGTGTGCTAAACCTATGGGGTTTGGGGCCAGAGAAAGTATCTTGGGACCCCACAAACCTTTTTATTTTCAAAAGAAAAGCCTGCCGGAAATCCGGCAGGCTTTTCTTTTGAATATACGAAGACTTGGGGCAGCAGGCCCCAAACCCCATCCGATTTAGCTCACCTTGATCGGCAGTTGCGTCCGGATATGCAGTTCCTTCAACTGCTTCTCCGTCACCTCCGACGGCGCGCTCATCATCACGTCCTGCCCCTGCTGGTTCAGCGGGAAAGCGATGACTTCGCGGATCGCCGTCTGACCGGCCAGCAGCATCACAATGCGGTCGATACCGGGGGCCAGACCGCCGTGCGGCGGCGCGCCGTATTTGAAGGCGTTGAGCATCCCGCCGAACTGGCTTTCGACCACATCGGCCCCATAGCCCGCGATCTCAAAGGCCTTGAGCATGATCTCCTGCTTGTGGTTCCGGATCGCACCGGAGCACAGCTCATAGCCGTTGCAGACGATGTCGTACTGATAGGCCAGAATGTCGAGCGGGTCCTTGGTGAGGAGCGCCTCCATCTCGCCTTGCGGCATTGAGAACGGGTTGTGCGAGAAATCGACCTTCTTCTCGTCCTCATTGTACTCGAACATCGGGAAATCGACGATCCAGCAGAAGCGGAACTGATCCTCGTCCACCAGATTGAGATCTGTGCCGACCTTGGTGCGCGCCAGCCCCGCGAACTTATAGAAGATCTTGGGGTCGCCGGCCACGAAGAAGGCGGCGTCGCCCTGCCCCAGACCCAGCGCCGTCATGAGCGCCGTGGTGGCCTCATTGCCGAGGTTCTTGGCGATGGGGCCGCCCCACGCGCCCTGATCCTCAGACCAGAAGATGTAGCCGAGGCCTGGCTGGCCTTCGCCCTGCGCCCACGAATTCATGCGGTCGCAGAAGGCGCGCGAGCCGCCCTTAGGGGCGGGAATGGCCCACACGGCATTGGCGCTGTTTTCAAGGATACGCGCAAACAGGCCAAATCCGCCGCCGCGGAAATGCTCGGACACGTCCTGCATTTCAATCGGGTTGCGCAGGTCCGGCTTATCCGAGCCGTACTTGGCGATGGACTCTTTGTAGGGGATACGCTGGAACGGATAGCTGGAGACACGCTTGCCTTCGCCGAACTCGGTAAACAGGCCGTGCATCACCGGCTCGATGGCCGCAAACACGTCTTCCTGCGTCACAAAGCTCATTTCGATATCGAGCTGATAGAATTCCAGGCTACGGTCGGCGCGCAGGTCTTCGTCACGGAAGCACGGCGCGATCTGGAAATAGCGGTCGAAACCCGACACCATCAGCAACTGCTTGAACTGCTGCGGCGCTTGCGGCAGGGCGTAGAACTTGCCCGCATGCAGACGCGACGGCACCAGGAAATCGCGCGCCCCTTCGGGCGACGAGGCGGTCAGGATGGGGGTCTGGTATTCCAGAAAGCCCTGTGCGACCATACGGTTACGGATCGACTGAATGACGCGCGAACGCAGCACGATGTTCTTGTGCAGGGTTTCGCGGCGCAGATCGAGGAAGCGGTTCTTCAGGCGGATTTCTTCGGGATATTCCGGCTCACCGAACACCGGCAGCGGCAGTTCGGCGGCTTCGGACAGCACTTCGATATCCGACACCACGACTTCGATCGCACCGGTCGGCAGGTTGGGATTGACGGTCGCTTCATCGCGCGCCACCACCTTGCCATCGACGCGAATAACGCTTTCAGAGCGCAACCGTTCGACCTTGGCAAAGCCCGCGCTGTCCGGATTGAACACCAGTTGCGTCAGGCCGTAATGGTCGCGCAGGTCGATGAACAGCAGGCCGCCGTGGTCGCGCTTGCGGTGAATCCAGCCCGACACGCGCACCTCGGCGCCGGCGTCGGTGGCGCGCAGCGCGCCGCAGGTATGGGTACGGTAACTATGCATTGTGAGTCTCTGAATCCGGCTCAAAAAACGGTTGGGGGCTAGGGCACATGACAGGGGCTGATTGTCAAGACTTGTGTCCGGACTCCCGGCAAAAAGCCGCCATAGGATTTAGTTTTTGTTTGCAAGTGAGGCGCTTTTTTGGGTTTAACCATATGCGGAACGGTCCCTTTTCCCCAGAACGGCCCACCGAACTAACCCCATCGGATGCGGCGTCCACGGATTGCCTTCTGCGTCCCATCTTCCTAAGTTAAGTGCATGGCGCATCAGTACCCGCTCGACCTGTCCCTGCCCGCCCCCTATGCGGCGGCGAACTTTGTCGTCTCCGACGCCAATCGCGCCCTGTTTGACCTTTTGAGGCAGCCCGCCGACTGGCTGAACCCGCATCTGGTGCTGACCGGCCCGGCCGGCTCCGGCAAGACCCATGCGAGCCATGTGTTCGCCGAAACGCACGGCGCGCACTGGCTGAACCCCGGCGCGCCCGTGCCGGACACCGCCACCTTGTTCGTGGTCGATGAGGCCGACACCTTCGATCAGGAGGTCCTTTTCCACCTCTATAACCGCACGGCGTCGGATGGCCGCCTGCTGCTGCTGTCGCGGCAGCACCCGGCGCAATGGCGCATCCGTGTGCCCGATTTCGAGTCGCGGCTGAAAGCCATGCGCGTCATCGATATGCCGGAACCGGACGATAGCTTGCTGAAAAGCGTGTTGAAAAAGCTGTTTGAGGCCCGCGTCATCACGCCGTCTGACGACGTGCTGGAATATCTCAGCCGCCGCATGGAGCGCTCGGTGGCGCACGCCCAAAAAATTGTCACAGGTCTTGAGGCATATGCCAATGGCCGCGCCTTTACCCGGTCGCTGGCGCGTCAATTTATCGAGACGAGTGAAAATATGACTTGGTTCGATGATTGGGATGAGATTTAGTCAGGAACATATAAGAAAATAAGGATTCTGAACCGCTATGCCCGCGTCCGAAACTGTCAATGACATTATCCGCCCGACCGAGTCGGTGGCGGCTGAGCCTCAGCCAGAGTCTCAAATTGACCTGACCTCGGACGAAGCGCTAGGCGATGCGCTCTATATCAACCGCGAACTGTCGTGGCTGGCCTTCAACAAGCGGGTGATCGAAGAGGCCGAAAACCCCCGCCATCCGCTGCTGGAGCGCCTGCGATTCCTGTCGATTTCGGCCAACAATCTCGATGAATTCTACATGGTGCGCGTCGCCGGGCTTCAGGGTCAGGTGCGCGAAGGCGTGCGCATCCTGTCCGAAGACGGCCACACGCCGGCCGAACAGCTTGAGGCGGTCAACAAGGTCGCTCAGGCCCTGATGAACAAGCAGCAGACCATCTGGTCGAAGCTGAAGGCCGAGTTATCGGCCAATGGCCTGATCCTTCTGGACCACAAGGAGGTCACCAAGACGGACGCGGCCTGGCTGGAAAAGCGCTTTCATGAGCAGCTTTTCCCCGTACTGACGCCGCTGGCCATCGACCCGGCCCACCCCTTCCCCTTCATCCCCAATCTAGGCTTCTGTATCGCGCTGAAGCTGCAACGCCGCGCCGATGCCAAGACGCTCTACGCCCTTGTGCCCATTCCTACGGGGGTGCGCCGCTTCTGGGAGATCGGCGGCAATTCGCGCGGTCAGAACACGCGGCGAAAATTCGTCACGCTGGAGGGCATGGTGGTCATGTTCGCGCAGCAAATCTTCCCCGGCTTTGACATTCTGGGGAAGGGCGTCTTCCGCATCATCCGCGACTCGGACATCGAAATCGAGGAAGAGGCCGAAGACCTTGTGCGCGAATTTGAGGCCCTGCTGAAGCAGCGGCGTCTGGGTTCGGTGGTGCGTGTCAAGTTCGGCGCCTCCATGCCCGAAGATCTGCGCGAATTCATCATCGAGCAGTTGCACGCCCAGCCGCAGGACGTGACTATTGTCGATGGCATTCTCGGCATGTCCGAGCTGTCGCAGCTTATCCCACCTGACCGTAACGACCTGAAATTCAAGCCCTATACGCCGCGCTTCCCCGAACGTATCCGCGACAATGCCGGGGACATCTTCTCGGCCATCCGCGAAAAGGACATTCTGGTCCACCACCCGTTCGAGAGCTTTGACGCCGTGGTGCAGTTCCTGCGGCAGGCAGCGCGCGACCCGAACGTCATCGCTATCAAGCAGACACTTTACCGCACCTCCAAAGACTCGCCCATCGTCGCCGCCCTCATTGAGGCCGCCGAGCAGGGCAAAAACGTCACGGCCCTGGTCGAAATCAAGGCGCGCTTTGACGAAGAGGCCAATCTGCGTTGGGCCCGGGCTATGGAACGGGCGGGCGTACACGTCGTCTATGGCTTTGTGGAGTACAAGACCCACGCCAAGCTGAGCGTCGTGGCGCGCCGCGAAGGTGAGGCCTTACGCACCTATTGCCACTTTGGCACCGGCAACTATCACCCGGTGACGGCCAAGGTCTATACGGACCTGAGCCTGTTCACCGCCGATCCGGCTCTGGGGCGCGACGCCATGCGCGTCTTCAACTTCATCACCGGCTATGCCCGCCCGGACGTGATGGAAAAGCTCTACTTCTCGCCCGTGACGCTGAAACAGGGGCTGATATATCTGATCGAGCAGGAAATCGCCAATGCCCGCGCCGGCAAGCCCGCGCAAATCTGGGCCAAGATGAACTCACTGGTCGATCCGGTGATCATCCGCAAGCTCTATCAGGCCTCGCAGGCCGGAGTGCAGATCGACCTCGTTATCCGCGGCATCTGCTGCCTGCGTCCGGGCGTGGCGGGCTATTCCGAAAATATCCGCGTCAAGTCGATCGTCGGCCGCTTCCTGGAGCACACGCGCATCGTCTGTTTCGCCAATGGCCACGCTCTGCCGTCAGATCAGGCGCGTGTCTTCATTTCGTCCGCCGACTGGATGAGCCGCAATCTGGACCGCCGCGTCGAAACCCTGATCCCCGTCGATAACCCGACCGTGCACCGTCAGGTGCTGGATCAGATCATGGTCGCCAACCTCAATGACGAGGCGCAATCGTGGAACCTGTCGTCAGATGGCACCTACACGCGCTTTGACACGACCGGCCTCGATGCACCCTTCTCGACCCACGAATACTTCATGACAAACCCGTCGCTGTCCGGTAGAGGTCGCGGCGTCAAGGATCTCCCCCAAGCGTTTGATCATGTCGGTGCCCGAAAGTAGCTTTGCCCCCCTTCCCAT
Source organism: Asticcacaulis excentricus CB 48 (assembly GCF_000175215.2). NCBI lineage: Bacteria > Pseudomonadati > Pseudomonadota > Alphaproteobacteria > Caulobacterales > Caulobacteraceae > Asticcacaulis > Asticcacaulis excentricus. The sequence continues at coordinate 709,930 of NC_014817.1, forward strand.
CGCGACGGCCCTGCTCGCCGCCTACTACACGGCCGTCATCGACATCGGGTCGAACTCGGTGCGTCTGGTTATCTATCGCATCGAAGGGCGCTCGATCTGGCCGGTGCATAACGAAAAGGTGCTGGCCGGGCTGGGGCGCGAACTGATGCGCAGCGGTCGCCTGAGCCCATCGGGTTGCCGCGACACGCTGATTGCGCTGAAACGCTTTCGCTTTATCGTCGATTCCTATCCCCTGTCTCAGGTGCACACCGTCGCCACCGCCGCCATCCGCGAGGCCGCGGACGGCCCGGGCATGGTGCAAAGCATCGAGGCCGAAACCGGCTTTAAGGTCCGCGTCCTCAGCGGGGCCGAAGAAGCCTATTATTCGGCGCTGGGCGTGCTGTGCGGCCATGACGATGCGGTTGGCGTGGTCGGAGACCTCGGTGGATCGAGCCTTGAACTGATTGATCTGCAAGGTGAAAACGCCTTTAAAGGCATCACCCTGCCTCTGGGGCCATTCGCTCTGGGGGCTCCGGCGGCGGTCGATATCGACAAGACTCTGACGCGCATCCGTGAGGTTCTGACGCCGCACAAAGATCGCTTTCAGTTTGCAACTTTTCATGCGGTCGGTGGTGCGTGGCGCAACCTCGCCATCATCTGGATGCAGAAGGCCAACTATCCGCTTCAGATCGTTCAGCAGTTCGAGCTGCCCGCGCGCGAAGCCCTCAATATCTGCCGCCTGATCGCCACGCAGTCGCCCGCCTCGCTGGAGCGCATCCGAGGCGTCACCAAGCGACGCATGGAGCATCTGGCCTATGCGGCTCTGGTGCTTCAGGCCCTGATCGAAACCTTTGGCTTCGACACCATCAACTTCTCGGCCAACGGTCTGCGCGAAGGCGTTCTGTTCGAGCAACTGCCGAAGGACGTGCAAAAGCGTGACCCGCTGATCGAAGGCTGCGCTGCCCTGGGCGCGCGTCAGGGCATCAGCAACGATATGGGGCCGGCTCTGGCCCAGTGGGTGTGCGATTTCTATGATACGGCCTCCGGCATTGACATACCGGATGTGCGCCTGATCCGCGCGGCGGCCAAGCTGGCCGATATGGGAGCGCTTCTGCACCCCGACCACCGCGCCGACCTCGTCTGTGATCAGGTGCTGCGTGCGCCTATTCCGGGGCAGAATCACGCCGAGCGCGTCTTTCTGGCCTGTACCCTGTTCACCCGTTATTCGGGAGACGCCTACACCAAGGAGCCGGTGCTGATCAGCCGCATTCTGGGCGATGACGGGCTTGAGCGCGCCACGCGGCTGGGTCTGGCCCTGCGGTTGGGCTGCGATCTGTCGGCCAAGTCGGGCGCCCTGCTCAGCCACGCCCACCTGACGCAACAGGGCCGTGATCTGGTGCTGGAGGCCAAGAGCGGCTGGGAAGACCTGCTTTTGGGCGAGCAGACCAAAAAGCGCGCCAAGGCACTGGCCAATGCGCTGAAACTCAACCTGAAAATGGGAAGTTATTAGGCCTCACAACAAAGTTGCCCAACAAGCTGGGCAACTTTGTTGTGCGAGGTTAGTGGTCTTTTCTCCTCCCTGTTGGGCAGCAATGGGACCGGGCCGCCGGTGCGGGTGGGTTTTGGGCACGGAGCGACAAAAACCGGAGGGGGGTGACACGGAAAAAGGCCAGAGGCGCAAGCCTCTGGCCTTTTGCAATTTCGATATTCAGTGCACGGAACAACGGAAGAGTCATGCCCACTCCGCCTCGCAAGCTCGGCACCTCCCCCGTACGCTTTGCTACAGGGGAGGAGCAAACCCTACTTACCGGTCAGTTCCTTCACCAGCGCCTTCTGGTCATAGACCTTGTCCAGCGCCTCAAGGATGGCGGTTGAGGCCACGGTGACGGTGCGACTGATCGCGCCGTCGTAATAATAGGCCCCACCTAAGCTATGGATATTGCCGTCAAAGGCCGCGCCCACGACTTCCGCCTTGGCATTGATCACCGGTGAGCCGGAATTGCCACCAATGATGTCGTTGGTCGAGGAGAAGTTATAGACGATCTTCGGGTCGATCTTGCCCTTGGCAGCGGCAAACTTCGGCGACAGCTCATAGGGGTCATTGCCGGTCGCACGGTCATAGAGGCCGGCAAACTGTGTAAAGGCCGGCACGGTCTGACCGCGATAGGTCCAGCCCGTCACCTTGCCGTAGGACAGGCGAAGCGAAAAGGTCGCGTCCGGATAGGTCGAATTGCCATAGGCCTTAAAGCGGATCTTAGCGACCTTTTCGGCTGCGATGCGCGTCGGGCCCGAAACCTTGGCCTCGTATTCCTTGCGCAGCGCCAGCGCCTGATCATCAATTCGCAGCGCATACTGGATCATCGGGTCGTCAGAGGCCTGAATGGCCGCCAGACCGCCGTCCCACAGGGCCTTGCGGACCGCCGGATCACCCAGCTTCGTGCCTTCGATCAGGCGCTTCGACAGGCCTTCGGGCGATTCCTTACCCAGCATCAGCTTGGTGATGGCGTTGTCCGTCGTCAGGTATTCGCGGGCCTTGAGCAGGCGGAATTCGAGGAAGATGCGCTCATGCGCCGGGATGATGTTCGACTTGTCCAGCAGGCGCTTTTCGACCAGCGGCAGGCGCGTATCGGCAAATTCCGGCAAACGCTCGGCCGACGGCTTGGCGCGCTCCTTGGCGGCACGCACCAGGGTGCGGGCATAGGAGAAGAGGCTCGACGAATTGAGCGACGAGTCGAGGAAATAGTAGGGCAGATAGAGGTCCTTGGCCGTCACCTGAACCGCCGCCAGATCGGCCCACGGATCACCATAGAGCGCCTTGTCTTCTGCGCTCATACCAGCCTTTAACGCGGCCTCTTCGGCGCGCTTGGCCTCCATGACCCTGGGGTCCTGAAGCGCCAGTTGCTGACCGTAGAAGACTTTGAAGCCGTTCTCGAGGCTGGTCAGGGTATCGACCGTGATCTTCTTGTTGGCTTCGGACTCGGCACCAAACTGGATCAGGCGGCCGCGCAGTTCCGAGCGCATCAGTTGCTGCGTCGGGATGGTCACATCACGCAGGGTCTCAAGCTGAGAGACGGTCAACAGGCGGCTGGTCGAACCGGGGTTGCCGGCCACCAGAACCAGTTCGTTCTCCTTCGGCGCGGTAGTGGCGAATTTGAGGTGCTGCGGCGTCTTCACCGGCTGACCGTTTTCGTACAGACGCAGGAAGCCGGAATCGAGGTTGTAGCGCGGGAAGTTGAAATTATCGGGGTCGCCGCCGAAGAAGCCCGCCTTATATTCCGGATAGAAGACCAGACGCACATCGGTATAGCGGCGGTACTTATAGAGCTTGTACTCACCGCCCTGATAGAAGCTGATCACCTGACAGCGGATCGTCTTATCGTCGCCGCAACCCGCTTTTTCCAGTTCCGCCGACTTGACGTTCTGCGCCTTGACGAAGTCAGCGCCACTCAGGCCCTTGGTCGCGGCGTTGATGTCCCTGGTCACATCGGTGATCGACAAAAGGATTTCCGCCGTCTGACCGGGGCAGGTCTTTTCCTCGGTGCGGGCCTTGGTCAGGAAGCCGTCATTGACGTAATCGGTCTGCGGCGTGGACAGGTCCTGCGCACAGGCAATCACGCAGTGGGCATTGGTCAGGACCAGACCGTCCGGCGACACGACCGAAGCCGAGCAGCCCGACAGGCGCACGGCCGCGGCCTGCACCTTGTCCATCCACGCCTTGTCGAGCGTGACGCCATAGGTTTCCTTGACCTTGGCCGTCGGGAAGTTGTCGAAGGTCCACATGCCTTCGTCGGCCAGCGCCGTGCCCGGCGCGGCAGGAGCCATGACGGCAGCCAGCGCAAAGGCGGCCCCATATGTGAGGACGGATTTCAGCGACATACAAGCGCATCCTGTGTAAATTTATAACAGGCTGCGGACTTTACATGAGCGCCTTTGTTGCGCAAGAAACCTTAACGGCGGCCAGATTACATTTTTGTTAGAATATCCCGGACCGCGGCGGGATAAAGCCGGTGTTCCTCTGTCAGCACCCGCGCCGCCAACGTATCGGGCGTATCGCCCTCAAGGATCGGCACGCGGGCCTGAGCGATCAAAGCCCCTTCGTCCACCCCGGCGGACACCCAGTGGATGCTGCACCCGGCCTCGGCATCGCCCGCGTCTATCGCCCGTTCGTGGGTGTGCAGGCCCTTGTATTTCGGCAGCAAGGACGGGTGAATATTGATCATCCGTCCTTCCCACTGCGTCACCAGCCAAGGGGTCAGGATACGCATATAGCCGGCCAGACAGATAAATTCGACGCCGCGCGCCCGCAACTCAGTGTCAATGGCGCGCTCATGCGCTTCGCGGTCCTTGCCGAAGGGCCTGTGATCGACGGCCAGCGCCTCAATGCCTTGCGACGTCGCCCACTCAAGCCCGGCAGCGGCAGGGTCATTGGACACCACCACAACACATTCGGCCGGAAAGTCCGGGGCTTTGGCGGCCTCGACAAGGGCCATCATATTGGACCCCCGCCCGGAGATGAAGATGGCGATTCTGGTTTTCATAGTCTCAAACCCTCCCTTCTCCCTTAAGGGAGAAGGTGGCGCGCCAGCGCCGTATGAGGGGGAACCGGGGGTCAAAAGCCCCCTCACCCCAACCCTCTCCCTTAGGGAGAGGGGGTTGACATTACCCCGCGACCAGCTGGCCGCAGATAAAGGCGTCTTCGCCCGCATTGAGCAGCGCCGCCAGCACGGCGTCGGCATTGTGCGGCTTCACATAGAGCACAAACCCGACGCCACAGTTAAAGGTGCGCAGCATTTCGTGTTTGTCGATATTGCCCGTCTGCATCAGCCACTGGAAGACCGGCGGGAAGGTCCAGCCGTCGAAATCGAACTCGGCCTTAAGCCCCTCAGCAATGGCGCGGCCGGGGTTTTCGATCAGGCCGCCGCCCGTGATATGCGCGCCACCGGTCACCAGACCCGCCTTCATCAGCGGCAGGACCGACGAAATATAGATGCGCGTCGGCTCGAGCAGCGCCTGAGCCAGCGACTTTTCGGTGGCAAACGGCGCATCGTCAGCCCAGTTCAGGCCCGACCGCTCGACTACCTTGCGGATCAGCGAATAGCCGTTGGAGTGCGGCCCCGACGACCCTAGAGCGATTATCAGGTCACCCGCCGCCTGTGCCTCCAGCTTAGGCAGCACCTTGTCACGGTTGACCGCGCCGACGCTGAACCCGGCCAGATCATAGTCTTCGCCCTCGTACATGCCGGGCATTTCGGCGGTTTCCCCGCCCACCAGCGCGCAGCCCGCACGCTTGCAGCCTTCGGCAATCCCGGCCACCACGCGGCGCGCCGTATCGACGTCCAGCTTCGACGTGGCGTAATAGTCGAGGAACATCAGGGGCTCAGCTCCCTGCGCCAGCAGGTCGTTGACGCACATGGCCACCAGGTCGATGCCCACCGTGTCGTGGCGGTTGGTGTCGATGGCGATGCGCAGCTTGGTGCCCACACCGTCCGTCGTGGTGACGATCAGCGGGTCGTCATAGCCCGCGGCCTTGAGGTCAAACAGGGCACCAAACCCGCCCAGACTGGCTTCGGCACCGGGGCGGCGCGTGGCCTTGGCCAGCGGTTTGATGGCGTCCACAAGCGCTTCGCCCGCGTCGATATCGACGCCGGACTGGGCATAGGTAAGGCCGTTGGATTGGGGCTCGGTCATAAAACTAACCTTAAGTATACGCGCCGGAAAGCGATTTGAGGGTGATTTGCGCGCTCTATAGCGGGCTTGACGCTTTTCGTCCCGTAAAAACTTGCTATAGCTATTCGCAAAATCGTCAAATCGTGCGCCGGGCAGCCGCCGTGCGGTCCTCTCTTTTCATCGCCGTGGAAAAAGACGGGCATCCCCGTCGCGCTTCACGCACAAAGTCGTATTTATGCCCACTATCACCACGACCGCCGCCCTCACCGACTTCTGCGCCAAAATCGCCAGCGCCCCGTTCATCACCGTCGATACGGAGTTTATGCGCGAAACCACCTACTGGCCCAAGCTGTGCCTGATACAGGCGGCGTCTGAGGAGCACGCGGGCATTATCGACCCCCTGTCCCCTGACCTTGACCTGAAGCCGTTTCTGGACCTGCTGACCGATCCGGCCATCCTCAAGGTCTTCCACGCCTGCCGTCAGGATGTTGAAATCTTCAACAATCTGGGGGCCATGCCCGCCCCGGTCTTCGATACGCAGGTCGCGGCCATGGCGGCGGGCTTCGGCGATCAGGTGGCCTATGATTCGCTGGTCCGTCAGGTGATCAAGGTCGATATCGACAAGGGCTCACGCTTTACCGACTGGTCGCGCCGGCCTCTGTCCGAGCAGCAGTTGCAATACGCGCTGGGTGATGTGACGCATCTCGCCAGGCTCTATCCGAAGCTGGTCGAAAAGCTCAAGGCGCAGAACCGCTACGAATGGGTCGCCGCCGAAATGGCCGACCTGACCGATCCGAAGCTCTACAACACCTCGCCCGACGACGCCTGGCGGCGGCTGCGTCCGCGCAAGCCCTCGCTGAAATATATGGCGGTGTTCAAAGAGGTCGCGGCGTGGCGCGAGCGCGTGGCGCAGGAGCGCGATCAACCGCGCGGCCGTATCCTCAAGGACGAGGGCGTGGACGAAATCGCCACCCAACTGCCCACCGATGCGGCGGCCTTTGACCGGCTGCGCTCGACGCCCAAGGGCTTCGGGGCGTCCAAATTCGGCATCGAGCTGTGCGACGTAATCCAGACGGCTCTGGCTGAGCCAGAAAAATACGCCCCTAAGGTCGATAAGGCCCCGCCCCCGGTGCAGGTTCCGGCCAGCGTGGTGGAACTGCTGAAGGTGCTGCTGCGCGTGCGCTGCGAAGACGAAGGGGTGGCCCCGAAGCTGATCGCCTCTGTGGCAGATCTGGAAAAGATCGCGCTGGACGATAAGGCCAACGTCCCCGCGCTCGAAGGCTGGCGGCGCAAGGTGTTCGGCGACGACGCCATCAAGCTGAAAAAAGGCGAGCTGGCTCTGGTGCTCAACGGCACCCGCGTCGAGGTGGTCGAACTGGATTAGATTCGCGGCCGAAGAATTTAGCCACGAAAAACACGAAAATCACGAACAACGCGGTCAACATTTGGCGCGCCGCGTTGGGCATGAAGTCCTGCCACAATGACAGCAGGCCCTTCGGGCAAAAAGGGGGGAGCCTTTTTGTGCTTTTCGTGTTTTTCGTGGCTAAATAAAAAACCCCGCCGGGCGCACCGGCGGGGTTTTTAAGTTTCGGCAATAAGCCTCGGATTAGCCGACGATTTCGGCTTCCGAGAAGAACTGCGCGATTTCGATGGCGGCGTTTTCGTCCGAGTCCGAACCGTGCGCGGTGTTTTCACCGATCGACAGGGCGAACAGCTTACGGACGGTGCCTTCGGCGGCCTGTTCCGGGTTGGTGGCACCCAGCACTTCGCGGTACTTGGCGACGGCGTTTTCGCCTTCCAGAACCTGAACAACGACCGGCGCGGCGGTCATTTGCTCAACCAGTTCACCGAAGAAGGGGCGCTCCTTGTGGACGCCATAGAAGCGCTCGGCCTGAGCCTTGGTGAAGTGAACGCGCTTCTGAGCGACGATGCGCAGGCCGGCGGCCTCGATCACGGCATTGACGGCGCCGGTGATGTTGCGGCGGGTGGCGTCGGGCTTCAGGATGGAGAAGGTGCGGGACATGGGAAATCCGTTTTGTCTTGCGTTTAGGTTGGGGCGGCTTATAGCGAGGCCGACGGCTTACGCCAACCGCTTTTTTACGACGTTTTTTACAGTCTCATGCTTCAGATCACCAACCTGACCTACGACGCTTATGGCCGTCGCTTCTTTGATGGCGCCAGCCTGACCCTGACGCCGGGAACCAAGGCCGGTCTGGTGGGGCTGAATGGCGTCGGTAAATCGACCCTGTTCGGCCTGATTTTGGGCAAGTCACAGCCCGGCGGCGGCGAAATCACCACGCCCAAAGGCTGGCGCGTAGCCAGCGTCGATCAGGAAATCGCCGCTTCACCTCAGCACCTGATCGACGCGGTGCTGGCCATCGACACGCGCCGCGCCAACCTTTTGAAGGCGCTCGAAACCGCCGATCCGATGCAGCAGGCGGAAATCCACCACGACCTCTACGCCATTGGCGCGGATCGTGCGCCGTCACGCGCCGCCGAAATCCTCAGCGGTCTGGGCTTTTCCAATGCTGACCTGACGCGCCCCATCTCGGATTTTTCCGGTGGCTGGCGGATGCGCGCGGCGCTGGCCGGGGCGCTGCTGGCCGAGCCCGACCTGCTGCTGCTCGATGAACCGACCAACTATCTCGACCTCGAAGGGGCATTATGGCTGGAAGCCAAGCTGAAACGCTACCCCAATGCCGCCCTGATGATCTCGCACGACCGCGACCTGCTCAACGAGTCGGTCGATGCCATCGTGCATGTGGTCGGGCAAAGGCTCGACTACTACAGCGGCAATTACGATAATTTTGAGCGGATGCGCGCCGAAAAGGCCCGCCTTAATGCCGCCAATGCCGCCAAGCAGGAGGCCGAACGCGCACACCTTCAGGCCTTTGTCGATCGGTTCAGGGCCAAGGCGTCGAAGGCCTCTCAGGCGCAGTCGCGCATGAAGAAGCTGGAAAAGCTGCCGCCGATTGCCGCCAATATTCAGGACCGCGTGGCCCCCTTCCGGCTGCCCTCGCCCGAAAAGGAACTGGCCCCGCCGATCCTGCGTCTGGACGATGCCAGTGTTGGCTATGGGGATACGGTCATTCTTCGGAACATCAACATCCGGCTCGATCCCGATGATCGGATTGGGGTTTTGGGGGTCAACGGGGCCGGTAAATCGACCTTTGCCAAGCTGCTGGCCGGGGCGCTGAGCGAGATGCACGGCACGCAGTGGCGCGACCGCCGCATGACCGTCGCCTGGTTCCATCAGCATCAGATCGAGGCCATGGACCCGGAGGACACGCCGCTGGAAATGATGCGCCGCGCCCTTCCGGATGACACGGAGTCTAAACGCCGCGGACGTCTGGGCAGCTTCGGTATGACGGTTGAAAAGGTCGAGACCAAGGTCAAAGACCTATCGGGCGGTGAGCGCGCGCGCCTGCTGCTCAACATGGTGGCGATGGACGGCCCGCACCTGCTGATCCTCGATGAGCCGACAAACCACCTCGATATCGACTCGCGCCGCGCCCTGCTGGATGCGCTGAACGATTATGAGGGGGCTGTGCTGATCATCACGCACGACCGCTCACTGGTCGAACTGGTGGCGGACAAGCTGTGGCTGGTCAATGACGGGACGGTGAAGACCTATACCGGCACGATGGACGACTATGCCAAGCTGGTGGTCGAACGCGCCAAGACGGCCACCCGCGAAGAGGCACAAGCGGCAGCCAAAGACAAGCCGGCCAGCGTCAATACCAAGGAGGCGCGCAAGGCCGCCGCCGCCGCCCGAAACGCTATCGCGCCGCTGAAGAAAAAGGCCGATGACCTTGAGCGTCAGATTGAGACTTTGGGTAACAAGATCAAGATGATCGACCTGAAACTTTCGGACCCGGACATCTATGTGAAAGCCGCTACAGAAGCGGTTAAGCTGGGCAAGGAAAAGGCCAAACTCGAAGACGATCTGGTGAAGCTGGAAGGCGACTGGATGGAGGCCGCCGAGGTCTATGAAACGGCCAAAACCGAGGCAGGGCTATAGGCTTTGGTGACGAATTAACGTTTGCGATTTTCCACCTAGCCATTTTATGGGGAGGTGCCGAGTTTACGAGGCGGAGGCGTACCTTACGGACGGTAATACCCCTCCGTCAGCTTCGCTTCGCTCGCTGCCCCCCATGATATGGGGAGGAGAGAGGCGTGCAAATTGCGAGATTTGCGGCGAATAGCAGGAGCCTAGCGCCGTAGGTACGCTTGTACCTGAAAGCGGCGGCGACGAACTAGGCGCCCAAAGACCGCAATTTGCCTAACCGCAGGTGACAGACTTGATGATCCCCGTATCCGTATCGAAGATGATCGTCTGACGGTCGGCGCGGTAATCCATGGTCGCCGCGCAGGTCGAACACAGGACACGGCGCTTTGAGGGCTCCAGCGGCACCGGGATCTGGGTGCGCGGCTTGCCCACCAGATATTGCAGGCCCTTGGCCTCACACTTGTCTGTATCGACCGGCTTGAATTCCGGTGGTTTTTGCGGTGTCGGACGCGAGACGGGCGGCGGCGACGGGGGCGACACCGGTGCCGGGATTGGTGTCGAACAGGCGGCCAGTAGCAGCAGAGCCGAACCGGTTGCGATCTTTTTCATCATTGCACCTTCTCCCAACGACCGGCGTCGTTTTGTTTCCAGTAGGCCAGATCAAGATTTCGGGCTTTCAGCGCCTTCCATTGGGCGCGCGCCCAGTTCAGATGCGTTTCGTCTTGCCCCTCGAACAGGATCAGACACCTCTGATACGGCGACAGTTCGGGCAAATTCATGGCGGAGACCGAGAACAGAACATCAGCCGCGTTGGCATTGCCCCCGCTGTCGCCCAGCAGCACCGGTTGGCGCGCCGCCTCAGGCTCGCTCTCCAACCCATGCGGCAGGAAGGCCTCATCACGGTACGCCCACAGGTGCTGATCCAGCCCCACCAGCATATCACCCGCCTCACCCAGCACATAGGCCTTCCAGCCCTTTTGAAGGGTTTTCTCCAGCAGGTCCGGCAGGGCTGCCCTCAGCGGCGTTCGCTCAAGATGATAGAACCAGACCTGAGTCACGGTATCTTTTGCTCTCTTGTCAAAGGGGGATGTGAATTATTGCTCGTAATAGGTTTCAACCAGCGCATTCAGCGTGCGCACGCCAAAGCCTGTGCCGCCTTCTGGCACGGTGGTCAGGCGCTGCTCATTGGTCCACGCCGTCGGAGCGATATCGATATGCGCCCACGGCACATCATTGACAAAGCGCTGAAGGAACAGGGCCGCGGTGATTGAGCCCGCCGGACGGCCGCCGATATTGCGGATGTCGGCGATTTTTGAGTCGATCTGCTTTTCGTACTGCGGCGGAAGCGGCATACGCCACGTATTTTCCGACACCGACTTCGACGCGCTCGCCAGTTTATCGGCAAGATCGTCATTGTTGGAGAAGACGCCGGCATAGTCCATGCCCAGGGAAATAATCATCGCCCCCGTCAGGGTGGCCAGATCAATCATGAACTGCGGCTTGAAGCGGTCCTGACAATACCACAGGGCATCGGCCAGAACGAGGCGGCCTTCGGCGTCCGTATTGATGACTTCGATCGTGGTGCCCGACATGGCCTTCACCACATCGCCTGGACGCTGGGCATTTCCGTCGGGCATGTTTTCGACCAGACCGACAATACCCACCGCATTGACCTTCGCCTTGCGCCCGGCCAGCGCCACCATGGCCCCCACCACGGCCGCCGAACCGCCCATGTCCCACTTCATATCTTCCATGCCCTCGGCGGGCTTGATCGAGATACCGCCGGTGTCAAAGGTCACCCCCTTACCCACAAAGGCCACCGGCTGCTGCGCACCTCCCGCGCCGTTCCACTGCATGACGACTAGCTTCGATTCCTTACGCGAGCCCTGCCCCACACCTAGAAGCGCATTCATGCCCAGCGCCTTCATCTCGGCCTCGCCCAGCACTTCGACGATAAGGCCCAGCTTCTCATAGCCCTTGATGAGTTCGGCATAGGATTCGGGATAGAGGACGTTCGGCGGCTCGGACACGAGATTGCGAGCCAGTATGATCCCCTCAGCGACCGCCTTCAATGGTTGATACGCCGCTTCAGCAGCCGCCACATCCGGCGTAACTAGCATGATGGTCTTCAGCGCCGGAAGCTTGTCTAGCTTGGCCTGACCAAAATACTTGTCGAAGCGGTAGGACGCGAGCGTCAGGGCAAAGCGCACCGTCGCCACCTCTTGCGCGGCGAAGCCTGACAGATCGAGCGCCACCGAGGTCAGACCCGATGCTTTCAGGCCATGCCACAGGCTGCCGGCCACCGATTCGAGCGTCTGGCCTTTCAGCTCGTTCAAAGGCCCAGCCCCCAGCGCCACCAGAGCGGCGTAGGCCTGATCCGGCGCGGCCGATACCGTTTGCACCTTGCCTTTCGCGCCGGTAAACCCGGCCTTTTTCAACGCTCCGGTGAAGTGGCCGCCGGTGGCGGTCTCCAGCGCCTTCGCGGCGGCGCTCAGACTCAGGCCCTCGCCGACCACGACGGCCAGGGCGGTATCGGCGGGAAAGGTGGCGGACAGTTCGATCTGCATGGAAACTCCATATAATGCCAACGGCCGAGCCTGCTGAGCGCATCCGGCTATTGTAGAACGAGAGAGGGGCGGGTCACGCACATGCCCCTTGGTCTTTCAAGGCAGGGGCCCGCAATCTGCGCCCGTTTAAGCACCATTTGCCCAGCCGTGGCAAGGCGGTCACAGTTCCCTCAGGGCAAACAAACAACCGATTTTTCCACTGCACTGCGGTAGATGGCTTGCTATTGCCTGTGTATGCGGTCAAAACAGACCGAGTAGATGGTGCGCGGCCATGATGTCGGCAAGGCCGACGTCTAAGTGCCATCTTTGTTCCTTTTAAACTTTTTCAGGCTGGCAATTGCGTACGATCGAAGGTTACATCTCGCGCCAGATGCGCACGCCGATTCTCGGGGCGATTGCCGCCCTGACGGCTATCGCCATTCTGTCGCAATCCCTGACCCAGTTTGACGTCATTGTTGAGCGAGGCCAGAGCCTGAGCACCTTCCTGAAAATCACATTTCTCGCTCTGCCGCAGCTTTCGGGCCTGATCTTTCCGGTCGCAATCTTTGTGGGCACGCTGGTGGCGCTCAACCGGATGCACAATGACCATGAAATTGTGGCCGGCTATGCCAACGGCATGTCCTTGTGGCGCATCGCCTCACCAGTGGTGCGCTTTGGCGTCTATATCACCCTGATGGGCCTGCTGATGACGCTATTCATCCAGCCCGCCGCCTCACGCGCCATGCGGGAAGAACTGTTCAAGATTAAGACTGACGTAATTGCCGCCGCTGTTCGCGAAGGCGATTTCTCGACAACGCCGTCGGGAATGACCATCTACGTGCAGCGGATTGATCAAAGCGGCCTGCTGCGGCAAATCTTCATCCGCACACCCGGCCCGCATGGTCTTGACCGCACCTATTTGGCGCGTGAAGGCCGCGTCATCACCCCGGTCAAAGGCGGACAGGTTCTAATCCTGCGCGACGGATCGACACAGCAATTGTCGCCGGAAGGCGTTCTGAACCACCTCACTTTTGCCGAATACTCTTTTGATATCTCGCAGTACGTGATCTCGGAAGACTATCTGCACTTCAAGGATTCCGATCGCTTCCCGCACGAACTCTTCTTCCCGAACCGCGCCATGGAGTGGGAAAACGGTAACTGGACGAAGCTAATGGCCGAAGGCCATGCGCGCATTTCCGGCCCGCTGTATAATCTGGGCTTTTGCCTTCTGGCGATTGTGGGGGTTTTGGGCGGCGCGTTTAGCCGTCAAGGCTATGGGAGGCGTATCGCCACGGTGTCGTTTATCGCCGCGGGGTTACGCATCGTTGGCTTCGCCATTGAAGCCGGTTGTGCCAACACGCCAGTGCTCAATATCATGCAATATGTCGTGCCAGTGGCCCTAATCTGGGTCTGTTTGTCCATCATTCATAAGAACGACCGTACCTGCGTACGCGGCAAATCGAAGCGCACGCAAAACCTGACGGAACTGACGCCCATCGGAGGTCAGGCATGAACCCCGTCACCGCTACCCTGAACCTGCTGGCCTATGTCAATCCGTGGCGTCGTGAGCGCCTGACGACCTACATCATCACGCGCTGCCTGATGGCCATAGGCACGGCACTGGTGGTGGTCTCCAGCATTATCTTCCTGATCGACTACGTAGAAATTTCGAAGTCGCTGGGCCAGCGCGGGGACCTGAGCAGCTTGCAGATCGTCGGTCTTTTGATGCTGAAATCGCCCAATATCATTCTGGTCCTGCTCCCCTTTGCCTTTCTATTCGGCACCCTGTCGGCTTTTGTGGGCCTGAATCGCCGTTCCGAGCTGATCGCTATGCGCGCCGCCGGGATGTCGGCCTGGCGCTTTGTCCTGCCTGCCGCCGGCATGGCGGCGATTTTGGGCGCGCTGACCGTAACCGTTCTAAGCCCGGCGGCCACGGTGCTGGCGGACCAGTATGACCGCTTTGCCGCTCAGCAGTCGCAATCGGACACCCGTGCGAAGACGGGCGAAATCTATTTGCGGCAGGGTGACGGCAAACAGCAGACTGTTATCCACGCCCGCGAACAGAGCGAAGACGGCCGCCTAATCGACGCCAGCTTCTGGACCTTCTCGCTTGATGAAGCGGAAATCCCGCGTTTCCTGACACGTATCGACGCGTCGGAAGCGGTGTTGCGACCCGGCACCTGGCAGCTCAAAAGCGCGCGGGTCAGCAAACCGGGCGAGACAACGCTTTATTACAATACCCTGTCGATCGGTTCAAACCTGAGCCCGGAGCGGGCCTTCAACCGCTTTGCTGCGCCGCAATCCACCAACTTCTGGCAATTGCCGGGCACGATAGCCCAGATCGAATCCTCAGGTTTTTCCGCGGCGGGTTACGTACTGCGCCTGAATCAATTGCTGGCCACCCCGCTGATGTTCGCGGCCATGACTGCGCTGGGGGCCGCCTTCAGCCTGCGCCTAATGCGGATTGGCGGGCTGGCGCGCCTGACCCTGTCGGGTATCGTGCTGGGCTTTATGGTGTTTTTTCTTAACCAGCTCTGTGGCTCACTGGGAAAGGCCGAGGTCATCCCTGCCTTTCTCGCCGGCTGGGCTACCCCCTTCGCCGCGTTTTTGACGGCGATGACATTGCTTGTTTATACTGAGGACGGTTAGGGCATGGAGTGCGACGTTTGCGTCTCACGGGCAACACGCCCGAGACCAAACGTCAATATTCGTCGCCGTCCCCGCCGTCTGACAACCTTTAATTAGCCAGATCAGCCGAAGCGTTTGTCCCGCGTTCCATCCCATCAGGTACACCGACAATGAGAAAAGCGTCGCTCAAACTGAGCGTAGGAGTCCTGACCCTTGTGGCCGCTGGCGTCGTCAGCAGTCAAGCCGCTGCGCGCCCGGATGCCGAAGCGAACGGTGACGTGCGGCTCAAAGGCGTTCGCTTTTTCGCCGATGAGACAGACCTCACCGCACCGACGGTGGAAGCGGTGGCAAAACCCGCGCCCGTGGTGGCGACGTCCTCTCCCCTCCCCGCGCCCCGCTCTAAGCCGTCCAAAGGCGCGGCTTCAGCGGTCTACGTCGCCCGCGGCACGGCCGAAACCGTCGCAGTCAGCCCTTCCGAAGCGCCCAAGGTGACCCGCCCCCGGCGTTCCAGCACTCCCGCCGCCGAAAGCGTGGCCTTGCCTGCCATCACTCTGGCCCAGACAGACGCCACGGCTCAGCCGCTGCCCGCGCCCATGGTCATGAATACGCGCCTGAGCGACGAACAACTCCTCAAGGCCGAACGCGACCGCCTGAATGGCAAGGACAATCTCGCCGACAGCAAACCCGCCGATCCGCCCCTGCCCGACGATGGACTGGGCGAAGAGGGGGCCTTTATTACTGCCGATGAAGTCACTTCGCCCGAAGAAAACATCATGGTCGCCCGCGGCAAGGTAGAAATGCGCTGGGAAGGCCGCCTGATTCGCGCTGATGAAGTCCGCTACGATCAGACGACGGGCAAGACGGTGGCCACCGGCAATGTGCAGACGATCAATCCGGATGGTTCGGTGCAATACGCCGACCGGCTTGAGGTCGATAACGAACATACCTCCGGTACCGGCGACCGTATCGCCTATATCGACACCGAGCAGTCCAAGCTGTTCGCCAACAAGGTGGAACGTCTGGACGAACAGACCAACCGTCTGAGCGAAGCCCTTTTCACGCCCTGCCAACTGTGCGTGAAGAACAATGTGACGCAGGAGCCGACCTGGCATATTCAGGCCAGTTCGATCACGCAGGACAAGAAGCATCGCGTGGTGATCTACCGCAACGCCGTCATCAAGGCCAAGGGCGTGCCGGTCTTCTACATGCCTGTCCTGTGGCACGCCGACGTGACGGCCAAGCGCAGCTCCGGCTTCCTGATGCCCAAGCCCGGTTTTTCGGGACGGCGCGGGGCGACGCTGGAACTGCCGTACCTGTGGGCGGTATCGCCCTATACGGACATCATCATCAGCCCGGAATTTTCAAGCAAGCTCAATCCGCTTCTGTACCTCGAACTCAACCGCCGTTTCTATTCCGGCGATCTGCATAGCCGCTTTGGCGTCACCAATGAGCGCTTTTTCGACAACAAGGGCCGCAAATGGGGCGATAGCGCCACCCGTGGCTTCATGCTGGTCGACGGCAAGTTCGATATCAACGAAGTCTGGCGCTGGAACTTCACCGCACAACGCGTGTGGGACAAGACGAGCAACGGTCTGGTGTCGTGGTCAAATGACAGCAATGGTACATCGGTTTCGACGCCCATCGCGGTGAATCAGCCGATCTCGAACTTCTACGAACGCTATAAGGTCGATGAAGGCTTCCCCTATGCCGGCGATTTTTCGAGCAATTCGCGCCGCCTGATCAGTCAGATCAATCTTGTACGTCAGACCGATACGGCCTTCTTCAGCGCCTCGCTGTTTTCTTTCCAAAGCCTCGCGATTGCCGGTCAGCACCGCCTGAGTTCCGATCTGGCTTCTAGCCCGGTTCTCTATCTAGCGGAACGCGACCAGACACAACCTGCCGTCGCGCCGATGGTCGACGCCTACTGGTCGCCGGATAAGGAGATACTGGGCGGGCGTCTGACCCTGTCGGCCAATGCCGTGTCGATTATTCGCAAGGCGACGCCTTCGACGGATATTTTTCTGGCCCCCGACATCGCCGATCCGAGTAATCGCGGGTCCGTTGATACGGCGCGCGCCAATATCGGTCTGTCGTGGCGGCGCGACATGGTCACCCCCGGCGGCATCAAGGTCGCGCCATTCCTCGACGCACGTCACGACGAATACTATCTGCGGGACTATTACAAGACCGGATATACCCTGCAAACCGGCGAAGAGGATACTCGGCGGGTCTCACGCAGCCTGGGCACGGTCGGCCTCGACGTCTCCTACCCGCTGCTGCGCAAGTTCAACGGCCTGACCATGATCATCGAGCCGATCGCGCAACTGGCCCTGTCGCCCGATTCGCAGGTCGAGCCCTTCCTGACCAATGAAGACTCCAACGCGTTCGAAGTGGATGCGACCACCCTGTTCAAGGTGAATCGTTCGCCCGGCTTTGACCTCTATGAAGGTGGCAAGCGGCTGAATCTCGGGTTAAAGACCCAGTTCAGTTATGATTCGGGCCTGCGCATCTCCACGCTTCTGGGGCGCGCCTTGCGTCAAAATCCGGAAGAAAACTTCTACCGCACCTACAAGGTCGGCAACCAGACCTACAAATATGATGCCTCCAGTCTGGCCAATACCAAATCAGACTGGGTTGTGCAGGCCGAGGTCGATACGGGCCGGGGCCTGCGCCTTTATACCCGTCAACGCATCGGCGACGATGCCACGATCCG
This sequence comes from Asticcacaulis excentricus CB 48, assembly GCF_000175215.2. Taxonomy (NCBI): domain Bacteria; kingdom Pseudomonadati; phylum Pseudomonadota; class Alphaproteobacteria; order Caulobacterales; family Caulobacteraceae; genus Asticcacaulis; species Asticcacaulis excentricus. The sequence continues at coordinate 727,472 of NC_014817.1, forward strand.
CCGGAGCGAAACCGGGGTGAGCTATTTCAGCGCCAATACGCAGCTCACCCTGCGCCACCAGTACAACAACACGGCTCTGGTTGGCCTGAAGAACAGCTATAATCTCACCGTCGTCGATGGTGAACTGGTGCCGACCGTGGGCTACCACGACTTGCAACTGTTCGGACAGCACTTCTTTAACTCCCGGTGGGGCGTCTCGGGGCAGGTCAGCCGTGACCTGCTGCGCGAACGCTGGCTGCGTTCCGAAGCCTCCGTCATCTACAAAGATGACTGCGCGCGCTTTGAACTGGTCTATCAACGCGACGAGACGGCCCTGCTGCAACAGATCCCCGGCAAGGCCAGCGAGTCTATTTCGGTTCGGATAAGTCTTGCCACATTGGCGCCATCGGACGATGATTTTGTCAATGTACGCTAAGAGCCGTATGGTTTATAGATTGCCCGACCCGGCCGCAGCGCCGCTTTGTTGAAAAGATTAAAACGACGACATGACCTCCGTTGCCTTCCGCCGTTCCGCGCTGCTGCTTTGCACCTGCCTCACCCTGTCGGGCCTTCCGGCCGTCGCGCAGACGACCGCTCAACCGGCGGCGCAGGCGCGCCCATTGGGCGAAGGGGTCGTAGCGCTGGTCAATGACAAGCTGATCTCGTCCTACGATCTCAAGCAGCGTATGCTGTTGCTGATCATCACCTCGGGTGTGCAGGTCACGCAGCAGAACTACGCGGCTTTCCAGCAGCAGGCCCTGCGCGCTCTGATCGACGAGCATCTGCAACTAGCCGAGGCCGACCACTTCAAGCTGAACGTCTCCGATGAGGAGATCGACGAGGAAATCGCCAACATGGCGCAGCAGTCGGGCCTGTCGAAGGATCAGCTTCTGGCCGAACTGAAGCGCGCCGGCATCGAAGCGCAGACCCTGCGCGATCAGATCAAGGCTGAAATCGCCTGGGGGCAACTGGTCAATGGCCGCTTCCGCCCCAAAGCCCGCGTCGGCAAGGATCAGGTCGATGCCTTCATGACCAAGCTGACCGAAGACAGCCAGAAGCCGCAGTATCTGGTGGCCGAAATCCTAATCGATCCGGAAGTCGCCGGTGGCCAGAAAGAGGCCGAGGCCGGAGCGCAGCAGCTGTTCGATCAGATCGCGCAAGGCGTCGCGCCGTTTCAGTCGGTGGCACGGCAATTTTCCAACGCCCCGTCGGCGGCCAATGGTGGCGACGCGGGCTGGCTGGTCTCCGGCACCATCGATCCCAAGATCGAAACTGTGCTCAAGGGCATGAATCCGGGGCAGATGACGCGTCCGATCGTCACCGACGAAGGCGTCTATATCTATTACCTCCGCGAAAAGAAGGAAGGCAAGGCCGACGCCAAGGTGCGCCTGAAACAGGCCGCCGTGCCGCTGACCGGCGGGGATTCGGCCATGCGCGCACTGGCCAGCTTCCGCGCCAAGTATCCGACCTGTGATGCCCTCAATAACGAAAAAGGCAATGGTCAGGTCAGTGTCGCCGATCTCGGCTTTACGGCCCTCAGCGACTTAAAGCCGGAATACGCCTCGGCCCTGCAACCGCTCAAGGTCGGTCAAAGCACTGAGCCGATGAAAAACACCATGAATATCAATGTGGTCTATGTCTGTGACAAGACCGCCGCCGGTGATGACGTCCCTTCGCGCGAACAGGTCGAACAACGCCTGACGCAGCAAAAGGTCGCCATGCTGGGCCGTCGCTACCTGCGTGACATCCGCGACGGTGCCACCATCGAAAGCCGGTAAGGGCGTTGCGCCCGTCCGTTACAGCACCACTGGTCCTCAGTCTGGGTGATCCCTGCGGCACCGGACCGGAACTGGTGCACAAGGCGTGGGCGGCTCTGCGGTCACAGACGCAATACGCTTTTACGGTTCTGGGCGATGCCGATCTGCTGGCCTCTCTGGGGCCGGTTCAGCGACTCACTGATCTGTCCGATGCCATAGCGGCCTTTCCTGACGCCCTGCCGGTCCTTGACCGCCCTCTAAGCGCCCCCCCTCTTCCTGGTAACCCCGATCCGGTTCACGCGCCGCACATTACGAGCTGGATACGCGAAGGTGTCGAACTTTGCCTGTCCGGCGCGGCACGCGGCCTTATCACCGCCCCTATCGCCAAGTCGGTCCTCTACGCCTCGGGTTTCGCCTTTCCCGGCCATACAGAATATCTGGGTGACCTGACCGCCGCCGCGCCCTATCCCGGCACGCGCGGCCCGGTGATGATGCTGACCGCCCCTGATGCCGTCAATGAAAGCGCCCTGCGCGTTGTGCTGGCCACCATACACACCCCCCTGTCCGAGGTGAAGGCCCACCTGTCGGCAGAGACCGTTCGCACCCTTGCCCACGTCACCCACGAAGCCCTGATCCGCGACTTTGGCGTGGCCAAACCGCGGCTGGTGCTGGCCGGGCTTAACCCCCATGCGGGTGAAGACGGCACCATCGGGCGCGAAGAGGTCGATCTGTTGCAGCCGCTGGTGGCGGCCCTGTGCAACGAAGGACTGGACATCTCAGGTCCCCTGCCCGCCGACACCCTGTTTCACGCCGAAGCCCGCCGCACCTATGACGCGGCCCTGTGCCTCTATCACGATCAAGGCTTGATTCCGCTCAAGACACTGGACTTCTGGGGCGGCGTCAATATAACCCTCGGCCTGCCCCTCGTGCGGACGTCTCCGGATCACGGCACCGGTTTTGCCATTGTCGGCAAAGGCATAGCCCGCCCCGACAGCCTGATCAACGCCATCCGGGCCGCCCACGACATCAGCCTGAACCGAGCACAAACCTACTAAATGACCCTGCCCTCCCTCCGCGAAAGCCTCGAAGCCCACGGCCTTATGGCCAAAAAGAGCTTCGGTCAGCACTTCCTGCTCGACCTCAATGTGACGCGCAAGATCGTGCGTCTGGGGCAGGAAGGCGGCAACAGCTTTGACGGTCAGGTGGTGATCGAGGTCGGCCCCGGTCCCGGCGGCCTGACACGTGCGGCGCTGGAAAGCGAGGCCACCTATGTGCTGGCTGTGGAAAAGGATGCGCGCTTCATCGACTTGCTGACGGAGTTGGATACGGCCTACCCCGGCCGCTTCGGCGTGGTCGAAGCCGATGCGCTGAAGGTCAATGAACCTGCCTTGCTGGCGGAACGCGGCCTGCCGCCGCAGGCGCATCTGGTCTCCAACCTGCCCTATAATGTTGGAACGCCGTTGCTGATCAAGTGGTTGACCGGCCCGTGGCAGCCCAAATCCCTGACCCTGATGTTTCAGCTTGAGGTCGCTCTGCGCGTCGTGGCCCCGGTCGGTGACGACGATTACGGCCGTCTGGGGGTTATCTCTCAGGTCCTGTGCGTCTGTGAAAAGCTGATGGACCTGCCGGCGCGCGCCTTCACGCCGCCGCCCAAGGTCGATAGTGCCGTGGTGCGCCTGATCCCCAGAGCCGAGCGCCCCGACGCGCGCGTCATTCACAATCTGGAAACCCTCACGGCGGCCGCCTTTGGCCAGCGCCGAAAGATGCTGCGAGCCTCATTGAAAGCGCTGGGCGGAGAGACCCTGCTGGCCAAGGTTGGGATTGATCCGACCCTGCGTGCTGAAAACATCAGCCCGGCGGACTTTTTGCGGTTGGCAGAGGCGCTTTAAGGTCTAGAGCATTCGTCGGCTCCGTTGAGCCGCCGGATGCTCTAATTTTTTGTAACGCCTCATGCTTTTTTCCGAAAAGTGGTGTCCACTTTTCGGCATGAGGCTCTAGGGCCAGTTGGCCCCAAACCCATTACGGTCCGCACCCACTCCGACAGTGCCTTTTGCTCCCAGTTACGGGGAAGGGCCGTGGCCCTTCGGCCTTCAAAACCGCTTCCACAGGCCGATAGTTACGGCGCTGGATTTCGGCACGTTCTCGCCGCTGACCGTCTGACGCAGGCCAAACTGCACGCCCAGCGTCTGTTTGGCATCGAAAAAGCGCACGGCGCTGGTTTCCACGTGCATCCATTTGGCTTCAAAACCGTTCAGGCGATCCGTTTTGCCCGCAAACACCTGAGCCATCACGATCCATTTAGGCGAAGGCCGCGCCCCAACAGTCATATCCACCCGCCACTGATCGGCATTTGACCCATTGCGGGCGCGCCGGGCGACCTGCGCATCGACGAACATCGGCACCTTGCGCGCCCCAAAACTATGGCCACCATAGAGGCGCACTTCGATATCCGGGTCCTCATCACCGGGCACCGAGAACTCATCGCGCCGCCCCTTGCCGAACCCATCCAGCGACACACTGGCGCTCAGCGCACTGTTTTCCGAGCGATAGAGCGGAGTTTTCAGCCCGATTTCCACAGAACCCAGACCTGAGAAACTGTTCACAGAGGTTTGAATATCCTGAATATTTGCCTTGGCAAACACACTCAGCAGGTCGTGGACACCGCGTTCGGCAAAGACCGTCACGTGCTTCTCTTCCCAGTGCGGCAAATCAATCGCCGCCGCGCCCGACGCGTCGAAGCCCTTGCTGGCGCTGACCACCTCAGCCTTGACGATGACTTCGCTCGCGCCGGTATCCGGCCCCCAGGCGGAGGCGCAGACGGACGCCGGCCACAGGGCCAGCATCAAAGCCAAAATCCACCGCCCCCACCTGCGCAAACCTGCCCCCTTTTAGCGATCCCAGCCGGGATAATGACGCTCCAGCCGCCGTATCAGCCCCGGCCACAACAGACCGGAGACAAAACCCACTCCGGCCCCTAACGGTGCCACCTTGTCCTGGACGTCCTGCGGCGGCTCCAGCACGCCGTCGCGTCCGGCCGACAGAGCGGCAATCTGCTGCCGACAGGCCTGCTCCAAAAAATAGATCAGGGTAAAGGCTTCGGCCGCCGAGGCACCATAGGCCAGCGCCCCGTGGTTGCGCAACAGCATGATTTTCTTTTGCCCCAGATCGGCGACGATACGCTGCCGCTCATCGTGATCAAGCGCCACCCCCTCATAGGCGTGATAGGCCAGATGCGGCCCCAGCAGCAGAGCGTTTTGCGTCAGGGGCAGCAGGCCCTCCTTTTGCGCCGATACGCCGGTCATGGCGTCCGTATGCAGGTGGATGACCACATGCGCATCCGGGCACGACGCGTGCAGAGCGCTATGGATGATGAACCCCGCCGGATTGATAAAGGCGTCGGTCGCGCCCACGACCTGCCCGTCGAGATCGACCTTGACCAGGGCCGAGGCCGTCATCTCTTCGAAAAAAGTGCCGTAGGGATTGATCAGAAAGTGATCGACCGAAGACACCACCGGCCCATCGGGTCCGGCCACAAGCGAGTCCTTCGCCGGGACGCGGGTCGAAATATGGGTGAAGATGCTGTCGTCCCAACCAAACATGGCCACCAGACGATAAAGTGCCGCCAGATCTTTACGGATGGCCCATTCGGCGGGGCTGATCAGCGGATGCGTCAGAGCGGTTTCAGTGGTCATGAGCTCGTCTCCCTGTATCGTTTTGCCGATGACAGGGGATTGACGTACCGTAAGTCAAGCCAATTGAACCAGTTTCGTAATTAAATATGAAATATCAGAGCCTTGCTACGATCAACTTACCTTCGCTCACCGCCAGAATACGGACCTTTTCGGATAAGCCAATCGGCGCATCCTTGCGTTCGCTCTGGGCCAACCATTCGACGCCATCGAAGATGACGCGGCCATTGACGCGCTGACCTTCTAGGTCATCGAAGGCACCAATCACCGTGGCCTCCTGCCCGATCAGACGATGATGCGGGTCGTTGATGTCGGCCCCTTCCGCGACGGGTGATTTCAGAAACCGCCGCGACAGAAGCGTCATGATCAGCGTCAGGACGCAAAAAATGACGATCTGCACCAGCAGGTTCGCCGGAGCCCCGGTCAGGGTGATCACGGCGACGATCACAGCCACGGCGGCGGGCCACAACAACCATTGGGTGCCGAGGACAATTTCAATCGCCAGTAGCGACCCACCAATAATCAACCACGCCCAGAAGAGTTGCTGCCCCTGCGGTTCCGCCAGCAAAAATTCCAGCATAATGTCCTCCCATTATTTGCCCCTGTTGGCCGGAGCCTGATCCGTAACCGTCTTCAACAACTCCGCCACACCGGCGACGGACCCCGACAAAGACGCCAGATCGGCGGGCAGAATCAGGGTCTTGGTGTTGGCTGAATTGGCGAAACCGGCAAAGGCCTCGACGTATTTTTGCGCCACGAAGTAATTGATGGCCTTGGTATCGCCAGATGCGATGGCGTCCGACACCATCTGGGTCGCCTTGGCTTCGGCCTCGGCGGCGCGTTCGCGCGCTTCGGCGTCGCGGAAGGCGGCTTCCTTGCGCCCTTCGGCCTCAAGCACGGCGGCCTGTTTGGCCCCTTCAGCGCGGGCAATGGCGGCCTGACGTTCACCGTCGGCTTCGATGATCAGGGCGCGGCGCTCGCGCTCGGCCTTCATCTGACGCGCCATGGCATCAGTGATGTCGTGCGGCGGGCGCAGGTCCTTGATCTCGATGCGCGTCACCTTGATGCCCCAGGGCGAAGTGGCGTGGTCGATAACGGTCAGGAGGCGCGTATTGATCGAGTCGCGCTGCGACAGCACTTCGTCCAGTTCCATCGAACCGACCACGGTCCGCAGGTTGGTCATGGCCAGCTGCGTGATGGCATTGTTGAGATTATCGACGCGATAGGCGGCCGCGGCGGCATCCATCACCTGCGTGAAGACGATCCCGTCCACCTTGACGATGGCATTGTCCTTGGTGATCACGTCCTGCTGCGGCACGTCGAACACCTGCTCCATCATATTGACCTTCTTACCAACCACTTCGATGAACGGCGTCAGGAAGGAAATACCGGGCTTGAGCGTGCGGGTATAACGGCCAAAGCGTTCGACCGTAAATTCGCGGCCCTGCGGTACGATCTTGATGACCGAAAACAGGATGAAAAAGGTCACGACGATCAGAACGCCGGCAAAGATACTGAACATGAAGACTCCCATCAGTGGTTATGTGCACAGTGTAGCGCAACCGGGAGGAATAGCTACGAAAACCGCAAGTTACGCCGCCGATTTTACAGCGCAGAAAAGGGGTAAGATTTAACCGCGCAAACCGCGCGAACGGATTACTACGTCCTTCAGATCGTCCTCGATCAACAGACGCAACGCTTCCTCATAGGCCACAAACCGCGCCTCATCGGCATCGTCCGCCGCCACCGGCTCGCCCGCCGTCCATTCGGCCAGATAGTCGATCAGCACGAGATGAAAGCCCTGCGGATGGGCCTCGCTGCCCGGTTCGATTATCTCATAGACGTCGATCAGCGGCCCCAGTCGCGCCTCAACCCCGGTCTCTTCGCGCAGCTCACGCAAAGCCGTATCTCTAAGCGGCTCGAAGCGCTCGACCTTGCCACCGGGGATCGACCACTGGCCTTTGCGCGGTTCGCGTCCGCGACGAATTAGCAGAACTTCATCGTCGCGCCAGCAAACAACGCCTACTGCCGGGACCGGACGCTCGATTTGGGCTTGCACTTGGCGATTCTCCCGCTAAACCGCCGTCATGTATAACACGCCTGTTTGCAGGGATACGCCGCATGTCCGACGCCGCCAGTGATTTCGCCCAATGCCCACCCGTCGCGCCCGAAGTGATCGCTGAGATCAAGGCCGTGGTCGGTGACGCCGGCTGGTCCGATGACGACCTGCGCGTGACGGCCAAGCTGACCGAATGGCGCGGCAAGTGGAAGGGCCACACGCCGCTGCTGGTCCTGCCGAAGACCACCGAAGAATTGTCGCAGGTCGTCAAAATCTGCAACGCGCACGGCGTGGCCATCACGCCGCAGGGCGGCAATACGGGCCTCGTCGGCGGTCAAATTCCGTTTGGCGAAATCCTTGTCTCGCTGGAACGTATGCGCGCCATCCGCGACGTCGCCCCCACCGATGACACCATGGTGCTGGAAGCCGGGATCACGCTCCTTGAGGCGCAGGAGATCGCCGAAAAGGCCAATCGCTTCTTCCCCCTGTCGCTGGCGGCTGAGGGCACGGCCACCGTCGGCGGGGTGATCAGCACCAATGCTGGGGGCACAGCGGTGCTCCGTTACGGTGTGACGCGCGATCTGGTCTCCGGTCTTGAGGTCGTCCTGCCCAATGGGGAGATTTTCAATGGTCTCAAGCGCCTGCGCAAGGACAATACCGGCTACGACCTCAAGCAGATGTTCATTGGCGCCGAAGGCACGCTGGGCATCATCACCGCCGCTTCGCTTAAGCTGTTCCCGGTGATGAATTCACGCTGCGTGGCGATTGTCGGCTTTGAGACGGCGCAAAAGGCCATCGACCTCCTGGGTCGTGCCAAGCAGGAAACCGGCGGTCAGGTCGAAGCCTTTGAACTGATGGGTCGTTATGGCCTGTCGCTGGTGCTGAAAAACATCCCCGACACGCGCGAACCGCTGGAAGGGGAATACCCCTGGTATGCCCTGATCGAGGTCGCTTCCGGCGATCCCGACGGTGCGGAAGGTTCGATGGAGCGGCTTCTGACGGCCGCGTTCGAAGAAGACCTGATCGTTGATGCGGCTATTGCCCAGAACGAAACGCAGGCTGCCGCCTTCTGGCGTCTGCGCGAAGAACACTCCGCCGCCGAAAAGGTCGAGGGCGCGGCGTGGAAGCATGATGTCTCTGTGCCCTTGTCACAGATGGCCGACTATATCGAAAAGGGCGCGGCGGCGGTCGAAGCCTTCCTGCCCGGCGCGCGTCTGGTCACCTTTGGCCACGTCGGCGACGGCAATGTCCACTTCAACGTTATCGTCCCCGAAGGCATGGATGCCGCCGAATTCAACGCCCTGCGCGATCAGGGGGCCAAGGTGGTGCACGATCTGGTGCATCAGTATGAAGGCTCGATCTCGGCCGAACACGGTCTGGGGCGCATGAAGACGCAAGAGGCGCTACAGTACAAGGACCCCACAGCGGTCGCAGCCATGCGGGCGATCCGTCTCGCTTTAGACCCGAAACGGATAATGAACCCGCACGTTCTGTTCTAAGGCGGAAACAAATCCGACTCAGCCGACCTTTGTCGGGTCCAGAGCCGCCTTAGCCTCTTCGTTGCGTGCCTGAATGCGGTGTTTGGCCATGCGCGTCACAGCCGTTATAAGTTCGGGAATGACGAACGGTTTGGGCAAAAGCTCATCTGCACCGGCATCCTTGGCGGCCGCCAGCACGTGCATGGCGCCGATCTTGTCATTGATACCTTCGGACATTGCAAGGGTGCGGATGTGGGGGTAGTCCTTGCGTAACTGCATGATGCCCTCGACCCCGCCCATGCCGGGGATGAGCACTGCGGTTATCACCGCATCGACCAGCCCCAGATTGTGGTCAAACAGCACGTCTTCCATCGTGTTGGCGACACTGACCTTATAGCCTACCTGTTGCAGGGTCATGCCGATAAAGGTGCGCAGTTGCACGTCCGGATCCACAACCAGCACATGGAAGTCCGTCTGCCGCGCCCGATGAAACTTGAGCGTCTCGGCCAGCAATATTTTCAGTTCAGTCGGATCGACGGGCTTAGGCAGCATGAAATCCGCGCCGGCCTGCAAGGCCTGCTCGCGAACCTTTTGGGTCGCGCCCGCCCCTTTCCAGACAAACGACATCAGGGCAATCGGCGTATCCTGCATCAGGCTTTTGAGGCTGCCGACCTTTTTCAGCATATCCACGCCATCGACATAGCCGTCCATCACCAGCAGTTGAAAGCGGTTATGCTGTAGTGTGCGTGTCGCCATGACCTCATTGAAACACAGCACAGACGTCCAGTTCTGCCGGCTCAGTTGACGCGCCATCTCACGCGCCTGATCCCGGTCGGAATCGAGCACAAGCACGCTGCCGTAAGTTGCGGAAGGCCCTCTTTCCGCGTTCATCTTTGCCCCTTAGCTCACAGTGAGGTACGCAACGCTTAAAATAAACACAGAACAAGGTTCGGAATTTGCAGTTAAATTCCTTAAAAATTTAAAAATATAACATTTTACCTAATGAAGGCCGCCGCAAAACTCGCCAAAAACGCGTATTTTTATTTTATCCTTATCAAATCTTTATTTGAGAAATACCCAAAGGGACAATCCCCGAAGGTTCCATCGATATGACCACCGCAGAACTGAGCCCGCCGTTGCCCGCAACCCTCTTTGCAGCGCAGGGATTCGCCGTTAAACAGGCGGCATGATCCTGCTGCTGTCCCCTGCCAAATCCTTAGACGAAACGCCGGTTTCGCCGCCCCTACCCGCAAGCGAGCCGCGCTTTACCGGTGAGACGCAAAGCCTGCTCAAGGTGATGAAGGGTAAAAAGCCCGCTGACCTTCAGCGGTTGATGGATATTTCGGCCAAGCTGGGGGAACTGAACCATCAGCGCTACAAAGCGTTTGCCGATCAGCCCGCCCTGCCCGCCGCCCTGATGTTCGATGGCGACGTCTATACGGGTCTAAAGGCGCGTGAACTGGATGCCGAGGGGCTGGCCTTTGCGCAGGACCATGTGCGCATCCTGTCGGGGCTCTATGGACTGCTGCGCCCGCTCGACCTGATCCGGCCCTACAGGCTGGAAATGGGCACCGGTCTGGAAACGACCAAGGGCAGCACCCTCTATGCCTTCTGGGGCGACCGCATCGCCAAAGAAATCGACGCGGATGCCAAAGCCACGGGCAGCGACACGGTGCTCAATCTGGCCAGTCAAGAATATGCTCGTGCCGCCCTGACCAAGGCCTTGAAGCTAAAGGTCATTGAGGTGAAGTTCCTGGAGATCAAGGGCGATAAGACCTCGATGATTTCCTTCTTTGCCAAGAAGGCGCGCGGCCTGATGGCGCGCTACGTCATCGACCACCGCATCACCGATCCGCAAGCGGCCAGGGCCTTCGACTCCGAGGGCTATCGTTTTGTGCCGGAACAGTCGTCAGAGACGGTGTGGACCTTTTCGCGTAAGCACGCCGACGTCTAACCTACAAACCCCGCGGCGCGTTTCAGGCGGTCATTGATCGCCTCACCCAGACCATCCGACGGGATCGGCGCGACGCAGATACGGGCGGGCTTATGGGCATCGGCTTCGCGCAGATAAGCGAACAGGTTGGCGGCGGCCTCCGACAGGCGGCCCATCGGGCTGAGGTTGAGGATTATCCCCGCGAAATCCACCGCCTTATCCACCGGTCCGAAGGCCAGATACACACAGTCGGCGGGCGGATTTTCCACATTAATATTCACAGGCGCGTCTGGCGCATAATGCAGGCTGAGACGGCCCGGTGAGCGGTGCCCTTCGGTGGCATCATCGGCCAGCGGCCCGACCACGGCCTCGACCTCGGCCCGCGTCACGGCACCGGGGCGCAGGTAACGCACCTCCCCCAGCAGGCTGACGACCGAGGATTCCAGCCCGACCTGACAATCACCGCCATCGACCGACGCCCCGACAAAGCCCCCGGTTTCGCTGAGCGCATCAGCAAAGCGCGTCGGGCTGGGGCGGCCAGAGCGGTTGGCCGAAGGGGCCACCACACCGCCTGCAAAGCCTTCGAGAATGGCGCGCGCCAGCGGATGCGACGGCACGCGGATCGCCACGCTGTCGAGCCCGGCGCGCGCCAGATCACAGACCTTTTGCGTGTCGCGCACCGGCACCACCAGCGTCAGCGGCCCCGGCCAGAAGGCCTGAGCCAGATCCCGCGCGCGATCGTCAAACACGCCAATGGCTTCGGCCGCCTCCAGCGACGCCACATGCACGATCAGCGGATTAAACCTGGGCCGGCCCTTGGCTTCGAACACCTTCGCTACTGCCGTGGGATCATCGGCACGCGCCCCCAGCCCATAGACCGTCTCGGTCGGCAGGTGGATCAGTTCGCCGCGTCCCAGCGCGGCAATGGCATCAGCAACAGTTGACATAACTACATTTCTCCCCCCGTGCCGCAGGCATGGGGAGGTGGCGGCGAGCGCAGCGAGGCCGACGGAGGGGGGATGACCGATAGCCAGCCAAGGCCCGAAACCCTTGAAACAGAAGGTCTATCCCCCTCCACCCTCTGCGCTGCGCTTGAGGGTCCCCCTCCCCATCGCTACGCGACGGGGCGGAGAAAAGGATGGCGCGCCATATCACACCATGGCGCGCGCGTAAGCCCTATTTCGTCGTGGCGGTAACCTTGAGATCGAGCGACACGGCATTGGGCACGGCATCCGTGGCCGTCCATTCGCCGGACCCCACCCCATAGTCGAGGCGGTTCAGCTTGGCCGTAGCGGTCATCACCGCCTGCTTACCGTTGATTTTCAGCGTAAACGGCAGGTCGAAGGGTTTGGTCTGACCGTGCAGGGTCAGGCGGCCCTTGGCCAGATACTTATCCGGCCCCGTCTGGCTGAAGGTCGTCGCCTTGAAGGTCGCCTTGGAGGTGGCGGCCGTGTTGAAGAAGCTGTCGCTTTTCAGCGTGTCGTCACGGGTCTGGTCGCCGCTATTGACCGAAGCCAGATCAATCACCACAGTCGCCTTCGACTGATCAAGACGTTGCGGATCGAAGGTGATATCCGCCGTATAGCTGCCGAAACCGCCCTTGATGGCTTCACCGTTAAAGGTGGTGGCAAAGCGGATATAGGAGGCCGCCTTGCTGACCGTCCATACGGGCACGGCTGTGGACGCCTCTGTGGAAGACGAGGCCGAGTCTGTGGATGAGGCCGCTTCGCTGGCCACGGCTTCGGGTTCGGCTGAGGCCACCGTTTCCACCACCTCAGGCGCGGCGACGGGGGCCGGTTCAGGCACACTGGCCCCGCGCATCATAAAAGTGGCCAGCACAAACGCGCCTACCACCGCTACCGCCGGCACCAGCCAGCGCAGGTTCAGCGCGCTTTGCAGGAGGGTCGGTTTGGGCTCCAGCCCCGGCAACATACGCGTCACCGTATCGTCCTTGTGGATGAAATGGTGCATAAGCGCCGCGCCGACGTGCAGCGGGACCAGAACGTAGAAGATCAGCTTGGCAAACAGGCCGTGCAGCGCCTCAAACACTTCATGCGTGTCGTGGCCTAGCGGCAGGTGCGGAATCGGCACGACGCCGAACCACAGGGTCGGCACCGGCACCTTGGCCGTTGACACCAGCGCCCAGCCGCTCAGGGGCAGGCCGATCATCAGCACATAGAAGCCGATATGCACGGCCTTCGCCGCCGCCATCTGCCATTTGGGCCCCTCGATCTCCGGCGGGGCCTTATAGGCCACACGCAGGCCGATCCGCACAAAGGTCAGCAAGAGGATCAGGAAGCCCACGGACTTGTGCATCTGATAGCGCGAGAACAGGCCCCCGTCCTTGTCCTCCAGCGTCCAGCCCAGAAAGACCATGTAGAAGATCAGGGCGGCCATGGCCCAGTGCAGATAGCGCGAGGCGCGGTGATAGGTGGCGGGCGTCATGGGACGACTCCTCAAATGTGCGTTGCTTAACACTATGCCGATGCGGCGTGCAAAATCAACGGCTATATGTAACTATCAAAATTACATATCAAGCCCTGCCCTGTTTTCATGCGGCTTTTGTCTTATGCCGTAAGGGAAGTTCACGGAACTGTGAATTTCCCTGCCGCCACGTCATGCGTCATCAGGAAATCAGTAGAATAAAAGCTGAGGAAATCCCATGACCTACCGTGCCCCGCTCGCGGATCTCAAGTTCAGCCTGACGGCGGTAACGGGCATTGAGCGCCTGTACCAGAGTTCTGCCTATCCTGATTTCGACGGCGATCTGCTCGACGCGATTCTCGACGCCGCCGGGCAGTTGTCCGAAGAGGTGCTGGCGCCGCTCAACCGCGTCGGCGATACGCATGGCGCCAAGCTCGAAAATGATAAGGTCACGGTTGCGCCCGGCTTTGCGGAGGCCGTGTCCGCCTTTGCCGAAGGTGGCTGGGCCGGTCTGGGGGCTCCGGCCGAACATGGCGGGCAGGCCATGCCCAAGGCGCTGGAAATGGCAGCCTATGAGATGTTCCACGCCGCCAATATGGCCTTTGCTCTCTATCCCACCCTGTCGCAGGCGGCCATCGAGGCTTTGCACCACCATGGCACCGAGCGTCAGAAGGCGCTCTATCTGCCGTATCTGACCAGTGGCGAATGGTCGGGCACCATGAACCTGACCGAGCCGCAGGCCGGGTCCGATCTGGCGCTTCTCACCAGTCAGGCCGTACCGGACGGCGATGCCTACCGCCTGACCGGGCAGAAGATCTACATCACCTGGGGCGATCACGAAACTCGCGACAATATCCTGCATCTGGTGCTGGCGCGACTTCCCGGCGCACCTGAAGGAACGCGCGGTATCTCCCTGTTTTTGTGTCCGAAATACCTCGTCAACGAAGACGGTTCACTGGGCGAACGCAATGCTCTGCGCGCTGTTGGGTTGGAACACAAACTGGGCATCCATGCCTCGCCCACCTGCGTCATGGCCTTTGAAGGCGCGAAGGCCGAACTGGTCGGGCAGCCGCATCAGGGGCTGATGGCCATGTTCACCATGATGAACGCCGCGCGTCTGGCCGTTGGTGTGCAGGGCGTGGGCATTGCCGAACGCGCTTACCAACTGGCGCTGGCCTATGCGCGCGACCGCCGTCAGGGCAATTCGGTCCTGACCGGCGAAAAGAAAGCCCCGATCTTCGATCACCCCGATGTGCGCCTGATGCTGGCCGTTTCGAAGGCGAAGATCGAAGCGGCGCGCGGCATCTGCCTGCTGACGGCCATTGCCGCCGACGATTATCGCCTGAACGCCGACGCCCGCGTGAAGCGCCGTGAGGACTTTCTTGTCCCCGTCGCCAAGGCGTGGGCGACCGATATCGGCGTCGAAGTCGCCTCGGCCGGGGTGCAGGTGCACGGTGGCATGGGCTTTATCGAAGAGACCGGCGCGGCCCAGCATTACCGCGACGCGCGCATTGCGCCCATCTATGAAGGCACCAATGGCATTCAGGCCGGCGACCTTGTGGGGCGCAAGCTGGGCGACGATGCGGCCTCGGCGCTGGAGCTGAAAGCGGATATCCAATCCTATATTCAAACCAATAATTTAAGCGACGATCTTAAGGCGTCCGTTGCACAGCTTGACACCGCCCTGACGGCGTTTGAGGCCGCCAGTCTGTGGCTTGTGGCACAGAAGAAGGCCTGCCCGGCGGACGTTCAGGCCGGGGCCACCGCCTATCTGAAACTGACCGGCGATGTGGTCGGCGGCTATGTCCTGTTGCGCGGCGCGCTTGAAGCGACAGCGCGTCTCAAAGCCAATGACGGCGATCCGGCGTGGTTGAAGGCCAAGGTCGAACTGTGGAAGCTCTATGCGGCGCACATCCTGTCGCACGCGCAGGCCCTGCACACCGCCATCACCGACGGAGCGTCATCGCTGGAGGCCCTGTCCGAGGGCCTCTAAGGCTTGCTTTTGGTCTGCCCCACAGCCGCCGCACCGGCGGCCTCTCTGGGGGAGAGCTTTTTCGGCGCAACCACCACCGGCGGCGGCGCGGCTGATGAGGTCACGCCGACCTTGACGCCGGGGGCCTGACCGCGCGCAACGAACAACTGCTCGATGGTCTGGCGCACAAAGACCGCATGGGTGACAAGGCCCAGTTCAAGACGCTGGGCATTGACCTCGACCTGCTTGGTCAGGATGCCGGAAACCAGAGTCGCCTTGGGCGCATCAGCCCCCGGTGCGCGCTCGGTATGTTCGGTCATGAACACAGGTCCGCCGGAATTGCCCGGAATAGCCGTCAGATCGATCAGAAAGGTCGGAAAGCTCGATACCGGCCCCACCGGATAGGAGGCCAGCCGCCCGGCGCGCAGGATGGGAAAACCGATGGTATTGGCCGAATAACCGTGCGGATAGCCGAGCGTCATCATCTCGTCGCCGGGCGAAACGTGCCACTGATCGAACGAGCGTTCGTCGGCCAGCCAGCTCAAAGGAATGGCCTTGTCCTTGTAGGAGGGCGGCACCTGAACGGCGATGACGGCAATGTCCTGCTTGGGGTTTTGCGTCCACAGAGGCCCGGCGTCGGTGCGGATGGGGATGCGGGTGGGGCTATATTGCCAGGTGCCGTTGGCGGCCTTGACGCGCCAGCCGATACGCACCTCGTTCTGCGGCATACGCTCAAAGACGTGGGCAGCAGTGACCAGCACCACTTCGGGGGCGGCCCCTTCGCGCGGAACGGACACAAGGAAACCCGTGCCGACCATGCGCTTCTGATCATTGACCGGCTGGTCAATCTGAACGGTGGCTTCGATCAGGTCGAGGGTCAGGTCAGCATCCATATCCTATGTCTTACCCCCCAAATGGGCCAAAACCATGCCCAAAACACCGCCACAAATAAACAAGGCGTAAGTTGACGTCCGGCGGTGGATCGTATCAAGCTCTTACCCATTCATCCTTGCGTCCCGAACGCAATTTGTCAAAGGTGCTCCCATGAAAAACCCGCCGGTTCGTGGCCTCAATCGCCGAAATTTCCTGAATTATAGCGCCGGTGCCACCGTCGCCCTGAGTGCCGGTGCGCTGGGTGCCCCTTCCTCCGTCTTCGCCGCAGAGAGTCTGATGTCCAAAACCCCCGCCCCCAAGCCCCTGAAGAAGCCGCACACGATCGAGCAACTGGGCTTCAAGCGCACCGACGACTATTTCTGGATGAAGGACGACAACTGGCAGGCCGTGCTGCGTGATCCCGCCGCCATCAAGGCCGACGTCAAGGCGCAACTGATCGAGGAGAACGCTTACACCAAGGCCCTGCTGAAGCCGACCGAGGCGCTTCAGACGACCATTTTCGAAGAGATCAAGGGCCGCATCAAGGAAGACGATTCGTCGGTGCCCGCTCCGGACGGCGCGTGGGAATATTATGTGCGCTACAATATCGGCGGTCAGCACCCGATCAATGCCCGCAAGCCGCGCAGCAAGGACAAGATCAGCAGCGAAACCGTGCCCTTCGCCAAAATCCCGGCCGATGAGCAGATCCTTCTGGACGAAG
Organism: Asticcacaulis excentricus CB 48; assembly: GCF_000175215.2. Lineage (NCBI taxonomy): Bacteria > Pseudomonadati > Pseudomonadota > Alphaproteobacteria > Caulobacterales > Caulobacteraceae > Asticcacaulis > Asticcacaulis excentricus. The sequence continues at coordinate 744,357 of NC_014817.1, forward strand.
ACGCCGCCGCCAAGGGCCACGAATATTACGCCACGGCCACCACGACCCACAGCCCCGATCACAAGCTCTACGCCTGGGCCGAGGACACGCAAGGCTCTGAGGTCTATAAAATTTACGTCAAAGACCTCGCCACGGGGCAATTGCTGGGTAAGCCGGTCGAAAGCGCCACGGGTGATTTCGTCTTCACGCCGGATTCGCAACATATCTTTTGGACCTTCCGCGACGATAATGGTCGCCCGTCCAAGCTGTACCGCCGCCCGGCCAAGGGTGGGGAGGACGTGCTGGTCTATGAGGAAACCGATCCGGGTTTCTTTATGGGGGTTGGCCTGACCTCGGATGAGCAATTTATCCTGATCAGCATTAACGACCACGAAACCTCAGAGGCACGCCTGATACCGGCCAAAACGCCGACCGCCGCCCCTGTGGTGGTCGAAGCGCGTCACACCGGCGTGCAATACAGCGTCGATCACTGGGATGATCGCTTTGTTATCCTGACCAATGCTGACGGCGCAGTCGATTTCCAGATCATGACCTCAACCGCTGCCGTCCCGCCGCGCTCAACATGGAAGCCGTGGATCGCCCACCGTCCGGGCATCTATGTCACCGGTTTTGGCCTGTTCAAGGGCCACATGGTGCGTACCGAGCGCGAAAACGCCAATTCGCGCATCGTCATCACCAAAAAGGCCGACCTCAGCGAGCACGAAATCGCGGTCAAGGAAGAGGCCTATGCGCTGGGCCTCGGCGGGTCGATGGAATACGACACAACGGTGATGCGCTACACATATACCTCACCGACCACCCCGGCCCAGACCTATGATTACGACATGGCGACCAAGGAACGGGTGTTGCGCAAGACGCAGGTCGTGCCGTCGGGCCACAACCCCGCCGACTATGTCGCCAAACGTCTCTATGCCAAGGCGTCGGACGGGGTCGAGGTGCCGGTGACGGTGCTGATGAAAAAGGACACCAGGCTGGACGGTTCGGCGCCGTTGCTGCTCTATGGCTACGGCTCCTACGGCATTTCGATGGAGCCCACCTTCTCGGTTTCGACCCTCAGCCTCGTCAATCGCGGATTTATCTACGCCATTGCGCACATCCGCGGCGGCACGGAAAAGGGCTATAACTGGTTCCTGGACGGCCGGAAGTTCAAGAAAAAGAACACCTTTACCGACTTTATTGCCGCGGCGGAGCATCTGATCGCCAACGGCTACGGTTCCAAAGGCCGCATCGTGGCGCAAGGCGGCTCAGCCGGCGGTATGCTGATGGGGGCGATTGCCAATCTGCGTCCCGACCTGTGGGGCGGGGTGATCGGTCAGGTGCCGTTCGTCGATGTGCTCAACACCATGAGCGACACTTCCCTGCCGCTGACGCCGCCGGAATGGCCGGAATGGGGTAACCCGTTGGAAGACAAGGCGGCATACGAATACATCGCCTCCTATTCGCCCTATGACAATGTGACGGCCAAGGCCTATCCGCCGGTTCTGGCCACGGGTGGCCTGTCCGACCCGCGCGTCACCTATTGGGAGCCGATGAAGTGGGCCTCCAAGCTGCGGGAATATACCACATCGGGTTCGCCCATCCTGCTCAAGATCAATATGGAAGCCGGGCACGGCGGGGCTTCGGGGCGTTTTGACCGCCTGAAGGAAACCGCGCTCAACTACGCCTTCGCCATCTGGGCGCTGGACAAGGGCTGGACCAAGCCTGCGTAAACCTGCTCTCCTCCCTGCGGCTTTGCCGTGGGGAGGTGGCATTTGAGCGACAGCGAAAATGACGGAGGGGGATACCTCCGAAGGCGTTGCAGACTCAGTCCCTGAACCAGATATTTCGTCAGATATCGCGTTTGAGGAAAGGCCTGAGTCATCCCCCTCCGTCAGTCCGCTTCGCGTCCTGACACCTCCCCATGCCTTCGGCACAGGGAGGAAAAACCGACTGTTCTGTTAGAGCTTCCCATGCCCGAAATCCGTAAGGTTCAGGTCACCGACTTCGCTGCCATAGCCGACATCTATAAGGACGGGGTGCTGAACGGCACCGGCACATTCGATACCGAGCCGCCGGGCGAAGACGCCATGCGGGCGCGCTGGCTGGAATTGCAGAGCATGAACCTGCCCTATCTGGTGGCCACCGAAGGTGGCAGCGTCATCGGCTATGCCTATGCCTCGCCGTTTCGGGCGCGCATCGCCTATCGCTATGGCGTCGAGGACAGCATCTATGTCCACCCGGCGCACAAGGGCAAGGGCGTAGGCAAGGCGCTGCTGGAGGCTCTGATTGCGGCCTCGACCGAAGCCGGTTTCTACGCCATGTACGCCGTGATCGGTGATGCCGAAAACACCGGTTCGATCCGCCTGCACGAACAGGCAGGCTTTGAACACACGGGGAAGCTGCCGAAGGCCGGCTATAAGTTCGATCGCTGGCTGGACGTGATTTTCATGAGCAAACCCCTGCGCCCCACCGATGGTCCGGCGCAAGGCTTGGGCTGGGCGGGCAAAGATTGAATTATAAACCGTTGATGTCAGACAGGGGTTGAGGTCAGCTTCTTCGCTGATAGCTGGCCTGTAAATGCGATAAGGTCTGCGCCATAAGCGGGCTCGATTGAGAGCAGAACGGCTTGGCCAGCCTCCACCAAAGCGACCTTCTTGTCGAGAAACTCGGCGTAAGCGTCCTGATACACCTGGGCCGCAGCAGGGTGAGGGCTCGGAAAAAGACGCTCCAACAACTCTTTGTCTGGACGTACCTTTTGGATGAGTTCGAAGTGGGTCACAATGTTACCTTGTCGAAAATTATCCATTTGCAGAGCTTCGAGGCCCGTCAGAACAATCTCCCACGGTTCGCCATTGTAGCGAACCAGCGTCAGCCGCGCCTTCTCACCCAATAGCTGAATGCCGACGAACTTCGCATCGTGAAAGCTGGGTATCTCACCTGACATTCAGTTCTCCGCGCTTCACGATCCTTGACAGTTAAACATCCGCAAAATCGTAAGCGTAAGGCACGCCCCGTGTTTTCTGGCGGCCTGAAAAGTTCGAAAATGCCGTGTTTTGAGACGCGGAGTATGAACTTCTATGGCTACGCCTATGCGTACGACTAGAAATAGTCAGTTTGTCGAGCTTGTGACAGGGGGCGGGATCGGGCGGGTGCGCCGGGACTGGCCTGAGGACTTCAAAGCGGAGATGGCGGCGCGTTCGATGGTGCCGGGGGTGAACGCGTCGGCGCTGGCCCGGGAGATCGGCATCTCACCGTCGCAGTTGTTTGGCTGGCGGCGATACTGCCGTGACCATGGGCTGGTTGAGACGGTTGGCGATGTGTCGGCGCGGCGAGCTGAAGAGAAGGGGTCGATCGAGATTGAGGTCAGCGGCGTGGTCGTGCGATGCACAGGGCCGGTTGAGGAACAGGCGCTGGTTCGGGTGATACGCGCGGTTCGTGCGGCATGATCCCGGCCGGCGTTAAGGTGTTGCTGTCAGCCCAGCCTATCGACTTCCGAAAAGGCATGGATGGTCTTCTGGGTCTGGTCCGTGATGCGGGTCACGATCCGTTCAACGGGACGGTCTATGTGTTCCGGTCTAAGCGGGCCGACCGGCTTCGGATGGTGTGGTTTGATGGCACCGGGGTTTGTCTGGTATCGAAGCGTCTTGAGACGGGAGGCTTCTGCTGGCCGAAGGTTGGGCAGGCGCGCATCCGCTTAAACCAGGCGCAGACACTGGCCTTAATCGACGGGCTCGACTGGAAGCGGGTTCGACCCGAAAAAGTGGCGCGTCCCCGTCTTGCGGGATAAGGAAATTTAGTCCGAAAATCTGAAAAAACCCATGCAGATAAGGGGTTTGCATGGTATAAAACGTTCATGTCGGACCCCTCGATTATCCTCCCGAAAGATCCAGCCGCGCTGATGGCGTTTGCTCTGGAAATGGCCCAAAAGGCCGCTCGGGTGGAAGCGCTTGAAGCCGAGGTCAGCGCCCTGAAAAGCCGGGAAGTCGCGTTGAATGAGCGCCTGGATCGGCTCAATGATATCCTCAAGATCTTCAATCGTGGTCGCTTCTCGCGCAAATCTGAGACCTTACAGGCGCCGCCTGCTGAGGATGACGAACAACTCGTGCTTCTGTTTGAAGAGGTCGCGACGGGCGTAGGCGCCCTTGAGGCTGAGATCCGCAAAGGACGACCGAAGTCCTCGTCGTCGCCGTCCCGACCCCGCAAGAGCCTGCCGGCGCACCTTGAGCGCATCGAGGTCGTCATTGAACCCGATGAGCCCGAAGAGCACGCGGGTAAGCAAAAGGTACGTATCGGTGAAGACCGGAGCGAGCGCCTCGACGTGGTACCTGTGACGTACCGGGTCATCGTGACCGTGCGCCCCCGTTACGCCTACAAGGACAAGTCCATCGATGGCGTCCTTCAGGCTAAGGCACCTAACCATATCGTTGAGGCGGGCCTGCCAACCGAGGCGCTGCTCGCCCATATCGCGGTCTCCAAATATGCCGATGGCCTGCCCCTCTATCGTCAGGAAGCGATCTTCGCCCGGCAAAACATCGAGGTAAGCCGGCAGGTGATGGCCAGCTGGATGGGCGCGGTGGGCTTCGAGTTGACCACCTTGCATGCCTATATGATGGCGCAACTCCTCAAGGGGGAGCGTTTGTTCGCCGATGAGACGGTTCTGCCGACCTTGTCTCCCGGAAACGGGAAGGTGTTACACAACTATCTCTGGGCCTATGTGAAAGACGACCGCCCCTTCGGCGGCGGGGATCCGCCGATTGTCGTCTACCAGTTCGAGGATGGGCGCTCAGGCGACCGCCCAAAGCGCCATCTCGCCGGCTTCAACGGCGTGCTCCAGGTGGATGGGTACGCGGCCTACAATCAGCTTGAAAAGGCCCCGGATGCCAATGCGGGCATCCAGCTCGCCGGGTGCTGGGCGCATGTCCGCAGAAAGTTTTACGACCTGCATGCCAACAACAGCTCGCCCGTAGCCACCCAGACGGTTGAGATCATGTCGACACTCTGGCACCACGAAGACAAGGTGCGTGGGCAGTCGCCTGAAGCGCGGGCTGCCTACCGCCTGAAGCATGGCAAGGCCATAGTCGAGGCGCTCTTCCAGCTCTGGGAAAAGACCTCGTCACAGATCTCTCAGAAATCATCCCTGGCAAAGGCGATCGACTATGCGCTGCGTCGTCGCAAGGTGCTGGAGCGGTTCCTTTATGACGGGCGTATCGAGCTGGATTCCAACATCGTCGAACGCGCCATCAGGCCTCAGACTATTACGAGGAAGAACAGCCTGTTTGCGGGCTCCGACGGCGGTGGCCGGACATGGGCTATCATCGCGTCGCTTATCCAGACAGCCAGGATGAACGGGGTCAATCCGCAGGCCTGGCTGACACAGACCCTTCAGCGCATCGCAGACGGCTGGACCGTCTCTCGTCTCGACGAGTTGATGCCATGGAATTTTAAGCCAGATCAAGCTGACGCCTGATCCACAAAACCCTCAGATCCGCAACATGGGAGCGTGTTTACGCTTACGCAAAATCTCGAAAGACACAAACAAAAAAATCCCCGCAGTTGCCTGCGGGGATTTGTCTTTTCAGACCGTACCGTTGATTAACGGTAGGACTGGAACTTTTCGACGGTCGCCGTCATGCGCGCGTTCAGCGGCTTGAAGGTGTCCTTGAACGAGGCCGACAGGGTCTCGGTCAGGGCGTTCATTTCCGACACGTAGGATTCCAGAGCCGACTTGGCGTAGGACGACTGAAGCTCGATCACTTCCTGCACCGACTTGGCCGAAGACAGGGTCTTGGCAGCCGTAACAGCCTCTTCCCAGCTCTTCTTGGTGTAGGCCGCGGCCTGCGCGCCGACCGTTTCCGCGCCCTTAGTGGCGGCGGTCAGGCTTTCGACGACGGCTTCGACATTGGCCTTCGACAGGGTATTAACTTCGTTCAGGGCGCCGAGCGTCTTTTCAACGCCGTCCTTGAAGGCTTGGTTGGACGCAACGGTCATTTTTTCGACGGTCGCCTTGTAGGTTTCGGTATCTACCATGACAGTCTCTCCACTCAGGGTTAGGCGGGGTGTCCGCAAACCGGGCTGAACACGACCTAAGAGGTGAAAGCGTCGCCCGTAATGACCCTGTGCATAACGCATATGCAGCATGGCGTCAATAAATATTGTGCAGCGCACAAAAACCTAACGCGATTGTGATGCGCTTTCCTCACCCTGCGGACGAATCCGGGCGCATTTTGGCCAAAAATACGCGCTTTTGTAAGACGCTGGTAAGGAAATCGGGCGTTCTGATTAAGGATGAATGAATTGAGGCTGACAGGCCTGCCTTTCCATGGTCTTATGTCACCTTCGCGTCCGGACTAAGGCCGGTTTCGTCCTTGGCCGGGGTTGCGCGGGCATCCAAAAGACCTCCCCCTTGCGGCGTTTTGTCGCCGTTCAGTCAGTAGCAGCGTAAAAGCGGGATATGCGAATGCGTCAAAAAATGTCTCACACGGCCCAGACACGACACACGGTCAGGGTCGCGGCGAAAGCGGTCAACCTCAGGGCCATGCTGGCGACGACCGCCGCGGCTCTGGCGCTGATCGGTGTGCTGGCCGTATCGCCCGCCCGCGCTCAGGACCCGGCCGACAGCGACCGCTACGCGGCTATTGTCGTTGATGCACAGTCCGGTGAGGTCTTTTACGCCATGCGCGCCGACTCACCGCGCTATCCCGCCTCGCTGACCAAGATCATGACGCTGTACATGGCGTTCGAGGAAATGGCGCAGGGCCGCCTCAAGCCCGATGACGTGATCACCCTGTCTGCCCACGCTGCGTCCATGCCGCCCACCAAGTCGGGCCTCAGGGCCGGCGACACCATCACGGTGGATATGGCCATGCGTCTGATCGCCGCCTATTCTGCCAATGACCTGGCGGCTGCCCTGGGTGAGCATATCGGCGGCTCAGAGCAGCGTTTCGCCGCCCTGATGACCGTCAAGGCGCAGGAACTGGGCATGACGCGCTCGAACTTCGTCAATGCGTCGGGCCTGCCCGATTCGCGTCAGGTGTCTTCGGCGCGCGACTTTGCGGTGCTGGCGCGCGCCGTCATGCGCGACTTTCCGCAATATTACGAATATTTCCACGTGCGGTCGGTGCAGTTCAACGGCCGCACCTATTCGAATCACAATCCGCTGCTGGCCTATCCGGGCGTTGACGGCATGAAGACGGGCTTTATCAATGCCGCCGGCTACAACCTCGTCGCCTCTCAGCGCAAGGGCAATCACCGCCTGATCGCCGTGATGCTCGGTGGATCGAACAAGGCGCAGCGCCGTGAGCACGTCACCAGCCTGATGAACACCGGCTTTGATGTCTTCGCCCGCCGCGACAAGGGTGAGCAGATCGTTGTGGCGCAAAATGAATTCCGCAGCGCCATGGCCCCCAAATATCAGGTGGTGGGTGACTCCAACGCCCTGATGGCCGCCCTTGACGCGCAGGACGACGAAGACGGCACCCCGGTGCAGCGCCTGTCCGGCACCGCCAAGGCCCCCGCCGTGGTGGCCGCGCTCAGCAAGGCCGAAAAGGCCGCAGAGGACAAGGCTGTGGCCAAAAAGACCTCGACCACCGCCGCCGCGAAAAAGAAGAAAAAAGACCCGGACGCCATCTGGGCGGTGCAGGTCGGGGCCTTTAAGCAGAAGTCGCTAGCCGCCGACTGGGCCAAGGACATCAAAAAGCGCTTCCCGAGCCTCAAAGGGTTTGAAACCGACGTGTCGGAAAACGACGCCGGCCGCTATCGCACGCGCTTTATTGACATGACCAAGGCCGAGGCGCAAAAGGCCTGCAAGGCCATCGAAGCCAAGCGTCTCGATTGCATGGTGGTGAAGTCGTAAAGACGCAGGGGCCGCAGGCCCCTGCACCCCCTAACGGGAAGCCCTATGAATAAGGTCAGATTTTGCCGTCTCTTTGCCTTGCTTATCATAAGCATACCAGTAATTGCGCACGCGCAAACCAATGCTCTTATCCGTGATAAATCTCTCGATTTAACGGGCTATTATGTACCGACCGCCCCCGTTCAGTATGGGAGGTATGAACTTTATCATATCAGTTTCGGAACGCCCAAAGACCTGACGACCTACGAACGCAAAGGCCAGACGATCAAAACATGGGCACCGTTCATGATGGTGTTCAGCGACCTGAAAAGTC